>NZ_JBICLB010000035.1:0-395181 GCF_043104845.1 Delftia sp. WSY_7
GCCGGGCAAGGCGGGCATGTCCACTTCGCGCTGGTGTTTGTTGCCGTTGATGAGGTGGATGGGGTTGCCTGCGCCCTGGTTGGTGCTGCTGGAGTTGCCCTGGGTGGCGGGGCCGGCGCCGCCGCAGGGGCTGCCGCCGGGCGTGGGGGTGCAGGTGCCGCCGCCCGAGCCGCCACCGCCGCCGCCGAGGTCGATGCCGCCGCCCGTGCCGGGGGCGCAGCTTTGTACGGTGGGGTCGCATTTGCTGGAGCCGCCGCCCAGGTTGGGGGCGGCAGTCGCCAGGGTGGGCGTGGCCTGGGCCAGCAGTGCGGCGAGGCACAGCAGGGCGCTGTGCAGCAACTGAATGAGGTACGTCCTAGTGAGCATCATGCTTTCCCCTCGCAACTAGGGCATTCAGCCCCTTTGCAGTCCTTGTCGTTTCCATCGCCATCGCCTTCATTGCCTCCATCTCCATCTCCGCCACCGCCACCGTCACCGTCACCGTCTTCTTCACCCTCATCGCCCGGCCCCGGCGGCCCGACCGTGGTGCAGCCCACGGTTTCGCAATCGGGCGGTTCACCGGGTTCCGATGTATCGGGCTGGCCTGGGTCCTGCGGATTGCCCTTGTTGCCTGTGTCGGGGATGGATACCGTGGCATCGCTTTCCATAGCGTCGCTTTGCATGTGCAAGGTGGCCTGCGCGACGATGGGCAGTCGACCGTGCTGGATGAGTTCGGTGTGGAAGGGGTCGCTGCCGTCGTCCAGCCAGCGCAGGTAGTGCTGGTAGATGCCGCGCACCAGCGGGATCTTGAGTTCGTAGCCGTGGGTGACGCGGATCTTGAGCAGGTTGGCGTCCTGAACGCTCTGGGCCGACTTGCTGCCTATGTCTTTTTTGTCCCGGTGCGCCAGGCCGGCGTTTGGAATGGCTCGCACGCCGTATTTCTGCTTCAGGTGGGGAGCGCTCCAGTCGTCGAAGCTCTCGCGCGTGGGGTTGATGAGGTCTATGCGCAGGTGGCCTTCAAGGTCGAGCTTGGCCTTTGTCTTGGCATCCGCCAGTTCGGTGCTGTTGCTGCCACCGCCATACAGCGGAACCATGGCGCGCAGATAGGCGTCACGGATATCGTCCATGCGCGCATGGGCCATGGTGCCCGCGCGGGCGGCCATGAAGCTGGCGTGATTGATCTGGTTCTTGTTGAAGAAAACCAGGCCGTACTGCAGCAGGGCCAGCCCCAGCAGGGAGATGATGGGGCCGACCACGGTGAACTCGACCATGGCGCTGCCGCGCTGGCGCGGCCTGCGGAATGAGGTGCTCTGGCGCATGAGGATGCCTGCAGGTTTGCGGCCGGCGGACGGGCTTGTATCCACCCGCTGGCCATGCTTCAGGGCCTGTTTGGGTGTGGCAGGGGGATGTGGATGGGCACGTCCGGTCCGGCCTTGTCCTTGCGCATCAGCATCAATTGCATGGTGCCCTGGGGGCCGGCGCCGAGGATGTGGATGATCTCGGCCTGCTTGCCGGTGATTTCGCCTTCGAGGCCATCGAGGGTGTAGTCCTGCCGGGTGAGGGGTGTGTCGGGCCGTGGAGCATCTGCGCGGACGTCGCTCGCAGGGCCTTCCAGCACGACGTTGATGCGTTGGCTGCGCGAGTCAGGGATCAACTGCGAGTTCACAAACGTCAGCTCTGGCACTTCCATCACTGTGCGCCTCTGGCTTTTGGGGTCTGTGTAGTCGATCTTTACGCCAGTGAGCTTGCCCGTGGCCGTATTGAATTCCGCCTCGTAGTTGACGCCGGTGTTCAGTATGTCGGTGGTGTACGGGTCCAGCCGTTGTGCCGTGCCGGCCAGCGTGCTGACACTGCCGATATAGGTCACGGTCGGCTCGCTCGGCGCCTGGCTCTGGTCGGTGAGCAGTCTGATGGCGGAAATCCAGTTGGTGTTTTCGCTGCGCATGTTGGGCATGCGGCCGACCATGCTGAGGTTCTGGCCTTCCGAGAAGGTGGTGCCCCAGATGCCTTCCTCGTGCTGGTCCGGTGGTCCTACGAGGAAGATGACGCCTGCATCGCCGCTGATGTTCTTGTAGTGGCTCTGGCCCGCCTCCGGGTAGTGCGTGACTTGCGGGTACTGCCTGCCCTGCACGATGAAGGTGTTGCGCCCTACCTGGAAGTCGCGCCTTGCCATGCCGTAGGAGCTGTAGATGAAACTGCTTTCGATGGCCTGGCCCGGCTGCTGGCTATAGGTGAGTGTGGTGTTGTGGATCACACCCATGCCGCTGAAATCGATCAACGACGTTTGTGCATCGGGATCGGTGATGAGTTTGATCAGGTCAGACTCCTCAATGGCCGATGAGGTGGGTTGCAGACAGTTGCCCGTGCTGCTGAGTTTGGTGCACAGCGGGCCTGAGGGGGCGATGAAGACGCCGGAACTGGCGGTGCCTCCGGGGCCTGGGTCTCCCGCGCCGCCTTCGTTGCCGGAGCCGCCACCGCAGGCGGTCAGGGCCAGGCCAGCGGCGCAGGCCAGTAGCCAGGATGAAGGGTGTGTCAGCCGCATGTGCGTGGCACCGTGGTCTGTGGGAGAGGTGATGGATGGATGGTGCATGTCCGTCGGTTTTTCAATGCGTAGTGGAGGAAGGCCGGCAGGGCCGGCTGGCAATTCACTTTGGTGTGTTCTGGGCAATGCGTTGTGTGGGCACCTCCTCGGCGTTGCATTAGGAGTTGGACCCGTCAGGGGTGAAGGCGCAGACGTTCAGCGCAGCCCCGGCACCTTCGATGGGCCAGGGCTGCAACTGCATGCCCGGCACCAGGCCCTGGCAGGCGATGGCACCTGCACGCATCTCCAGCACATGGGCGCTGCCGCGTCCGCCCCGGCTGAAGCGCCAGGGGTCAACGCCAGGGCGCAGGCCGGTGATGCGGCCCTGCCGGTCGAGGTAGACGATGTCGATGGCCTGCCGCATGAAGCAGGTGTGCACGCTGGTGCAGCGCGCGATGAGCAATGCGCAGCGGGCGGCGGGTTGGGCCTGGCCCATGAGGCCGGCAAGGCGCTGCCAGAAGCCGCAGGCCTGGCGCACCAGGAAGGGGGAGGGCGGCATCTGCATCACAGTCCCGAGTTCAGCAGCTTCATCGCTATGGGGAACAGCAAGACGATGAAGGTGCAGGGAAAGATGAAGGCGATCAGCGGAAAGAGCATCTTCACGGGCGCTTCCATCGCGAGTTTTTCCGCGCGCATGAAGCGTTCGGAGCGGCGCTGATCAGCCTGTGCCCGCAGCACGGGGCCGAGGTTCATGCCCATGCTCTCTGCCTGGATCACGGCGGAGGTGAAGTTGGCGACGCTCGGTTCGTTCAGGCGCTCGGCCATGCCGCGCAGTGCTTCGGCACGCGCCTTGCCGGCGCGTATGTCGCGCAGCACGCGCTGGAATTCGTCGCGCACCAGTCCCTGGGGGCCTTTGGCCACGGCCTGGGTCATGGCGCCCTGCATGTTCAGGCCGGCTTCCACGCACAGCGTGATGATGTCCAGGAAGAAGGGCAGCATGCGCAGCAGTTCGCGCCGGCGCACGGCGATGCGATCCCTGAGCCAGATGGCGGGGTAGGCCCAGCCCAGCAGTGCGCCTGCGGCCATGGCCTGCAGATAGATGGGCAGGGCGATGTGGCGTGCACCGCCATCGGCGCCCCGGGACAGGCCGTCGAAGCTGGAGACCAGCCACCAGGCCGCCAGCGCGGCCACCCCGGCGCCGACGATGCGGCTGGCGATGAACTGCGCAGGACTGAGCGCGTAGTCCAGTCCCGCCTGTCGCAACCGCAGTTGCACGGCTTGCGCGGTTCTGCCCGTTCCGAGCCGGGGCGACAGGTGGTGGCTGATCCACTGGATGGGCCACCAGACCATGCGCAGGGCCAGTGGCGGCGGATCCTTGTAGCTGCGGTCCTCGGCGGGAACGCTGCTCATCGAGTGGCCCAGGAGCCAGGCCACCAGGGCAGCACTGAGTCCGGCTGCCACAGCGATCAGGGCGAGTATCACGGTGTTGGAGTCCATGGCGCGGCCTTCAGACGTCGATGGCGACGATCTTTCGGATGACATAGATGCCCATGGCCTCGAAGCAGGCGATCACGGCCAGCGCCCCCCAGCCCACGCGGGAGTGCCAGAGCATGGACATGGCTTCAGGCTCCATCCGGTCGAGGATGAGCATGAGGACGAGGGGCAGGGCGCCGACGACCCAGGCCTGCAGTTTTCCCTGGGCGGTGAGGGAGCCGATCTTGGCTTCCATTTGCAGCCGGCTGCGCACGGTGGAGGCCGTGCGTTCCATGGTCTCGGCCAGGCCGCCTCCGGTTTCGCTGGCGATGCGCATGGCCGAGGTGATGAGCACGGTGCTTTGGGTGGGCACGCGCAGGCTCAGGTGATTGAGTGCCTGTTCCAGGGATACGCCCAGGCGCTGCTCGCGCAGCATCAGCGAGAACTCCTGGCTCAGCGGCGGGCGGGACTCGGCCACAAGCTGGGCGATGGCGCTGCTCAGGCCAATGCCGGCGCGCAGGCCGCCGCTGAGCATCATCAGCGCATCGGGCAACTGCTCTTCAAACTTGCGCAGCCGGCGCTTGCGCATGTGCCGGTACAGCAGCCGGGGCAGCAGCCCCAGCGCGAAGAAGGCGGGCACAGCCAGCAGATGGCTGCCGCTGACCAGCCACACCAGCACGCCGCCCAGCGACATGACTGCCAGGTTGGCCAGGAAGAGTTTGCGCGGGTCGATGAAGAGGAAGAATTCCGCGGCCTGAAAGCCGGCGCGCTCCGTGAAGCCGGCCCGGTAGCGCCTGAGCGTGGAGCCTCCCAGGTCCAAGGCCAGCCATGTCAGCAGACCGACGCAGAGGGCGACCACGGCCGTGATCAGGGCCAGGACGGTGTCTGGCGAGAGCCCGCTCATGGCCGCTCTCCGGCATGCAGGTCCGCGCTCTCGGAGCCCGGACGGAAGATATCCAGGTCCAGCGCATGGCCGCTGGCGCGCAGTTCGTCGTAGAAGTGGGGAACGACGTCGCAGCCGGTGAACAGGCCCTGCACCTTGGCCAGGCCGTTGGCCTGGGCGGCGTAGCCTTTGTTGGCAAAGCGGAACAGCTCCTGCAGCTGGATCTTTCCGCTTTCCATGCCGCTGACTTCGCAGATGTGGGTGACCAGGCGTGTGCCGCAGGCAAAGCGGGTCTGCTGCACGATGATGTCCACGGCGCTGGCGATCTGCTCGCGTATGGCCGCCAAGGGCAGTTCCATGCCGGCCATCAGCACCATGGTCTCCAGCCGGGCGAGCCCGTCTCGCGGGGTGTTGGCGTGCAGCGTGGTCAGAGATCCCTCATGGCCCGTGTTCATGGCCTGGAGCATGTCCAGCGCCTCGGCGCCGCGGCATTCGCCGACCACGATGCGGTCCGGGCGCATGCGCAGGGTGTTGCGCACCAGTTCTCGGATGGGCACGCCGCCCTTGCCTTCGACATTCGCGGGGCGCGACTCCAGGCTGATCAAATGCTCGTGGGCCAGCTTGAGTTCGGCGGCGTCCTCGACGGTGATCACGCGTTCGCCGGACGGGATGAAGTTGGACAGGATGTTGAGCAGCGTGGTCTTGCCAGACCCCGTGCCGCCCGAGACGATGATGTTCTTGCGGGCCTCCACGCAGATGCGCAGAAAGTCGGCCATGGCCGGGCTGAGCGCGCCGAACTGCACAAGGTCGGCGGCATTGAGCTTGCGCCTGGCGAACTTGCGGATGGTCAGCGTGGAGCCCTTGAGCGCCAGCGGCGCGATGATGGCGTTGACGCGCGAGCCGTCCTTGAGCCGTGCATCGACCATGGGCGAGGATTCGTCGATGCGCCGGCCCAGCGGTGCCACGATGCGCTCGATCACGCCCATGACGGCGCGATCGCTGGTGAAGCTCAGGGCATGCTTTTGCAGGCGCCCCGCGCGCTCGACATAGATTTCGTCGAAGCGGTTGACCATGATTTCGCTGACCGTTTCGTCGGCCAGCAATTCCTCCAGCGGCCCCAGCCCCACGGCCTCGTCCAGAACCTGCCTGCGCAGCGCGTTGCGGTCCAGCTGGGCCGGTATCTCGTCGTCCATGTCCTGCAGCGTTCTGGCGATGAGCCGGTCCGCCTCGGCGCGCAGGTGTTCGTCGGACATGCTGGAGACGTCATGGCGGCGCAGGTCCATGGTGTCGATGAGCTTGGTGTGCAGGCGCTTGCGCCATTCGAATTGCAGCGCCTGAAAGTGGGCTTCCCCGGGCTCGGCTGCCGCAGGCTCGGGCGCGTCGGCAGGCACTGCCAGCGCCGTGTCCTGTGTGCTCTGCATGGGCGCTGTGGCGGCGGCATGCGCTGCGGCCGGTACAGGAAAAGGCGCGGCTTGCGGCTCTTCACCGCTGTTCAGGATGCGCAACTGGAACGGGCCAATGCCGATGAGGTCGCCGTTTTGCAGCGGGCCGTATTGGGCGGTGATGCGCTGACCGTTGACCAGCACGCCGCCGAAGCTGCCTGCGTCGTCGATCAGCACGCCCGAGGGGCTGGTGAAAAGGCGTGCATGCTCCTTGGCAAGGCGCCAGTTGTCCAGGCGGACTTCGCACTGGGAGCCTTTGCCGATGGAGCACATATCGGGCACGCTCAACGGCTGGTGCCGGCCGTCGGGGTGGATGATTTCAAGGTCGATCATGGGGGGCTGCCGGTTGCGGAGGTCAGGGGAGAAAGCCACTGGGTCTCGGCCCAGCCCAGCCGGTCATTGATGCGCACGGCCGAGAACTGGGCCTGCGGGGCCTGGGGCAGCACTTGCACAAGGCTGCCCACGGGCAGGTTCTGGAGGACGGGGGCGTTGATGTCGGGGGACACGCGAAGGGCAAGCCCATCAAGGCCCACGCGGTAGATGCCTGGTGCGGAGTGGCCCGTGGTGGTGCCGGATTCATGGGGCGTGAGAGCCCGGCCTTGCCGCGCCTGGCGCGCATGGGGTCCGTCGGGTGCGGGCTTCATGCCGGGAACGTGCGCGACGGGCTGCAGGCTTTCATCGCGCACCCAGCCCGTCAGGGCTGCGACCGCCACCGCGCGCCAGCCGGAGTGCGGGTTGTGGGCGGCAGATGAACCGGGTGCGGCACGCACGAAACTGCCTTGGCCCAGTTGCAGCAGGGTGTCGCTTTGCGCCCGAGGTTCGGCATGCAAGGCCAGCCCGTCATGCACCACGCGCCAGTGGTTGACCAGCGGCTGGTCCGCTGCTGCCGCGGAGGCCAGCGGGTTGCCGGTGTGCGGCAGGGCGGGCCAGTGTTCGGGCAGGGTCGCGGTGGCCGGTGCGGGCAGGGGCCGCACTGGCGCGGGGAGTTCCTGCACAGGCGCCGCGATGCTGGCGCTTGCGCTGGCCACAGGCAGGGGCGCCAGCCGGGGAGGATGCTCGGGCGCAGGGCCGGGTTCGGTCAGGTAGGGCTGGGGACCGTAGCGCTGGCCCAGGCGCGCACCGGCGTCTTCCACGCGCTGCAGCAGGCCCGGCGAGCGGCTGTTGATCACCGTGGGCGTGACGAACACCACCAATTCGGTCTCTTCGTTCTGGAATCGCTGGGACCGGAACAGGGCACCCAGCACGGGCAGGTCGCCCAGGAAGGGAACCTTGTCGACGTTGTCGCCACCCTTGCGCGACAGCAAGCCGGCCAGCACCATGGTCTCGCCGTCCTGGACGTTGAATTCGGTGAAGGTGCGCCGAGTGCTCAACCCGGGCCCCGAGGGCGTGGAGAACGATGGGTCGATGTTGCTGACCTCGCTGTCGATCTCGGCCCTGATGACGCCGTTGCGGTCCACGCGCGGCGTGATGCGCAGCTTGACGCCGTAGGGCTTGAACATGACCACGGGGCCGTAGATCGTGGCCACGGAGTACGGATATTCGCCACCGGCCAGGAACTCGGCCTTGGAGCCATTGCGCGCCGACAGCTGGGGCTGGGCAAGAATGCTGGCCTTTCCGTCACGGGCCAGCAGGTCCAGCCTGGCTGTCAGGCCCATGTTGACGGCGGTGAGGACGTTCAGGCCTCGGGGCAGCGGGCCTTTGTCACCGCTTTCCGGGGTGATCGGTGGGTTCTGGACGCCGATGACCAGACCGGGCTGATGGCCGCGCCGCGCCGGCGACCAGATGCCTCCCACGCTGGCCCCGCCCTGGGCGGTCCAGCGCAAGCCGAATTCGCGCAGCTCATTGACCGGGAATTCGACCACCTTCACGTCCATGAGCACCATCTGCTCCCAGCCGATCTGGTTGGTGAAGTTGATGATCTGCGGGTAGTGCTTTCTGAGGTCTTCGATCTTCTTGAGATCGACATCGCTGAGATGGTCCCCTTCGACCACCACCTTGTCTCCAATGATGGAGGCCCGCGCGTTGGGGATGGTGCTGAGAAAGGCTGCGATCTCGCGCGCGTGGCGGCTTGTGTCGCCGCGCACCACATGGATCTTGACGCGCTGATATCGGCCGTCGGCGTTCCACACGAACAGCGAGGAGGTGCCGACCTCGTTGGCGAAGATGATGACCTCGCGCTCGTCCAGCGCGGCGGCCGTCAGCACCCGGCCATTGCCCACGGCAATGCGCGCCACGCCGGGGCTGGGGAAGACGCGCGATTCGCCCACGAACATCTCGATTTCCGGCACCTGAGCCTGGTCGTCCGGTTTCTGTATGGGGCGGTACGGCTGGCCCGCCGCAGCCTCGCGGCTGGGCACGCCCTGCAGCGTGGGCGCGAATCCACCCGGCATGCCGAGGGATTGCGCAGAGCCTGTTGCATCCTCTGGTATCTGGGCTGTTGCCGGGCCGGCCAGGCTCCAGCCCAGTGCCAGCACGAAGCCGCAGCGCAAGGCATGCAGAAAGGGCGTTGGACTGGAGCGGGCGGACAGGGATGCAGTGGGGGCTGAACGGATGGACATTGGGATCAGGCGCATGGAGCGAAGAAAAAGGCAGGAGCAGGTGAGGCGCCGTCAGCGAGGCAACGCGCCTGGCTGGATCGGGAAGGACGCGGGAAAAAGGGGAGCCTGGCCTGGTTGCAATGCGGCTTGCGGGGCTGGCTGCACAGGCGTGGGGGCTGCGGCTGCCTCGGGCGGGCCTTCGCCGGCATCGGGGGCCTTGTCCTGGCGCAGCAGCAGGTCTTCGGGCTTGAAGTCCAGGCGGCGCCCGCCATAGAGCACGGGAACGGTTCGGCCCGGCGATTGCGCTGCGCCCGCTGTCTGAATCAGGGACTGCACGTCGCCTGCCAGGCCCAGCAGGGCGGCCATGGCCGCGCTGTCTCCTTCGACAACCTCCGAGTCCTTGGGGTTGCGCAGCAAGGCGGTGATCTTTCCCGCCTCGCGCGCGATGATCACGCTGCGGGCCTGCGCCTGGGTGGTGTCCAGCGTGACGGTGGAATACTGGCGCCGCTCACCGCTTCTGGGGTCATCCACGGACCGCTGGCCGGTGGCCATGACCTGGACGTTCTGCAGCAGTGGAAAGGTGGTCTTGCGGCCTTTCTGATCCAGGGTGAGCATCAGGTCGATGGCATCCCCCGGCTCCAGCAGGCCCGAGATGGAGTTGATCTCGTCCACATGCACGGTGATGGCGCGCCGCCCTACCTCGATGCGGGCCGAGAAGGTCGGCACCTTGTCGCCTTCGAGCAGGTTCCACAGCAGGATGTCGCCGTGCTGCATGCCATGCTCCAGCGCGCGGCCTGCAATGCGGGAAAAATCCTCGGGGCCGATGGCCAGCGAGTGCGCGTAGTCGTGGGGAACGTCGCGCACGGCAATGGTCTCCTTGGATATGGGCTCGCCTTTGCTGAGATTGCGCTTGGCAACGATCAGCGGCCGGGTTTTGCTTTTTCCGCGCGCTTCTATGGCCTCCATCTGGCGATGCAGGTAACTGCGTGCAATGACGGCTGCGCCCAGGCCGATGGCCAGGGCCATGGCAAGAGCGACCCAGGTTTTGTTGGGACGCAGGGCGGTGATTCGGGCGAGTGCGGAGTTCATGGCTGACGGGTCAAATGGGCAGGGAGAGGGCGAAGCTGAACTTCTGGTAGGCAGCCTGCAGGGCGAGCAGCAACTGGTGCAGCACGCTGTTGCTGTCCACCATGCCGACGCCCAGCGCGAAGGCCAGGGCCGCGCAGACCACGGCGTACTCCACCGAGGACTGGCCGCGCAGGCGATGGGCAAGCTTCATGGCGCGGTCCCCACCGCCACGCTGGTGACGAGAACGATGCTGGTGAGGCCCCGCGCATTGCGGGAAATGACGGCCGTCGCCTCTTTGCCCGGGCCGCGCATCAGCACCGTGATGGCGCCGGTCTCAGAGCCGAACGCGTGGGCCTTGGTGTCTGTGGCGGCGTCGAAGCGGCGTTCCAGCGCATAGCCCTGCTCCTGCAGCGCCGCAGTGAGGCGTTGCGCATTGAGCGCCTCGCCGTGCCTGTTCGTGGCAACGAGATGGGTGGACAGCTGGCCACCGGCCTGGGTGTTCAGCAGGCTGGCGATCTCGGTTCCCGCTGGCAGCAGGCGCCGCCATCGGGCTCTTTCCCCCTGGCTGCGGGCCTTGCCGCTCAAGGCTGCGCGCAGGTGGGTGACAGCGACAAGGCCACGCGTGCCGCCGTCGGGGGCGGGTTCCAGTCGGATGGTGAGGTAGTGCTCGCCCTGGGCGCGGCCCAGAATGCGCTGGCCATCGCGCTGGTCGTCCATCAGGGGCTGGCCCAGGGTGCGCACAAACCAGTCGCCGGTCTGCCTGGGTGTGCTGCGGGTGGCGAAGCCGGTCAGCCGCATGGGCAGGCCGTCCAGGTCCATCTGCTGGCCGATGTGGTAGCTCCTGGCATGTTCGGGCAGCGGGATCTCGGGCCAGTTGGCCTGCGCAAAGGCATGGGTGAGCCCTGGCGTCAGCAGGCTCAGGCAGATGGAACGGAGCATGCGGGCCGTTGTCATCATTCGGCCCTGAGCCTGTCTGCCGGAACAATGTCCTGCCACTTGTCCAGGCGTCCGAACTTGGGGGCCGGCACCTCCATCAACTCGAAGACCGGTATGGCCACATCCAGCAGCGTCTCCACCGGGGAGAACAGGCTGTTGAGCGGCGCCAGCCGGCCGAACCGGTCCATGGTCTGCTCCACGGAGCGCGAGGCCCAAGGCTCGATGAGCACGCTGGTGTGGCGTGTGACGCGCAGGTCCAGTTGGTCGAAGGGGGTGTAGCTTTGGATGCCTGCGGGCAGGTTGGCCAGTGGCACGGAGATGTTGGCGCGGTATATGCCCTGGGCGCGCAGGTCAAGCTGTGTGTGGCTGGCCAGGGGGACTATGCGAAATGGCACGCCGTCCCTGCTGGCCTTGAAGGCATTGCTGTGCGCTGTGGACTGGCTTTCGCCAAAGCTGACCGAGATGGTTGAAAAACGCGGGATCAGCGGATTGCCTGCAGGGTCCGTCCACAGCGGATTGCGGTGCGCGTCGAAATCACCTGCCGTGTCGCCCGTCTTGATGGGGGCATCGGGGCGGCTGAAGTAGCGCCTGCGCACTTCGGCTGCCAGTTGGTCAGGCTGCTTGGAGCTGCCTGCCGCGTCGTTGTGCACCGTGGCATCGAAGGCCGCATAGCGGCTGGCCATCTGGGTGGCATGGGCAATGTCCTGGTACTTGCCGATCATGGGCATCAGCAGGAACAGGCCCAGCAGGGGCGCTGCCATGGCCAGGAATTCGACCAGGGCCTGGCCTGCCTGCCGCCTTGGGTAGCGGGCGCGGTTCAGGAGGTTCATGGGATCTGCCCTCCCTGGCGTATCTGCTGGCCAAGTACATCGGTTTGGGAGTGGATAAGGCGTACCTGCCAGTAGGGGTTGAACAGGCTGGGCAGCTCCAGCGGGAGCCCCTGGCTTGCGCCATAGCGGTTATGACGCTGTGCCAAAGGGCGTTCGAAGAACACTTCGGACGTGGCAACGGCCACCATTTCGCCTTGGGCGACCTGGCTCTGATAGGCGTTGATGCGGCTGTCTGAAGTGCTGGTTATCTGGCTGGCGCTATCGGAGGTGCGCAATTGGCTGTGCGCCCGCGACAGGCGCACGCTGAACCGCAGCGTGGGGTCGTTCTTGTCCAGTTGCGGCTGGCTCAGGTCGTAGTAGCTGGGCAGGCCGGTGTATTGGCGCCACTTGTTGGATGAGGCCTGGCTGGACGCCTTTGCGTTGGTGCGCGCACCTCCCAACCAGGCGCCTGAATCATCCTGATCCTCGGGATGGGCCTGCTGTTCGCCCCAGGCAATGGGCTCCTCCCTGAGCCGGCAGCGTGGGATGAGTCCACCCCTTCGCTGGGCGCGCCAGAAGGACTCAGTGTCTTCGGCGATCCACTCGTCGTAGTTGACCAGTTCGGTGCCGCCGCGTCGGCGCACCTCGCTTTTGCGCTCTCTCGCAATGCAGATCTCGTCTGGGCCGGGCACTTCTGCCTCGGCCGTCCAGACGCGTTCCTTGGTGAATCTGTCGCTGTGGGCCGCATACACGGCCAGCTCTGCCATGCGGCCCCGGTCCTTGCCGGTATAGCTTTGGGTAAATCCATCCAGGTCGTCAGTCAGCGCCACGGCGATGCCAGGGCCCAGGGGCAGCACCTTCACGCTGCCGTCGCCCGCGTAGTTGGCCTGGGCCACGTCCTGCATAACGCTGCGGCGAATGCTCTGCAGGTAGGAGCGGGCGTGCAGCAGGTTGTGCGCCTTCTGTATTGCCTGTTTGTTGGCCTCCACGGCTGTGACCGTATCGAATGCCAGCGACGGCACCATCTTGGCCATCTGCTGGATGTACTGGCCCGCGTACTGCACGGTGGCGTAGCACATGATCGCGTACATCTCGTTGTAGTGGAATGCAGCACCGATCAATGCGCCCCAACCGGTGTAGTCAGCACATTCGGGGAACTGCGTGGGCAGGTTCTCCGCGTGGGTCTGTGCGTATTGCGCCCACGAGGACAGGCTCACCATCTGCGCCACCAGCACCTCGTTGGCGATCAGGGCGCGATTGCCGTAGGCCTTGAAATTCATCGCCCGCGCGTGCATCACGCCGGCGCTGTAGGCCACGGCATCGGCCGTGCTGACGAGCTTGGTTTTTTCCTGGGAGAGCTGGCCGGTGTTGAACAGAAAGAACAGCGAGGCCAGTGCACCGATCAGGACAAAGATGCCGTAGATCAGTGCCTGCCCGCGTTGCCCGTCCCGCCTCCGTATCCGACCGCCGCGCAGGGTGGTGATGGTGCACATGGGCAGGCCCGCTTACTTGTTCTCGTAGGCGTCGAGGCCTTTTTCCTTGCGCTCTATATCGGCATTGCCGGCGGCGGCTTTTGCGTCCTTGATGGCCTCCTTGGCGGACTTGCCCGCGACTTCGTTGGCGATGCCCGATGTCTGGGCGCGGATGGTTTGGCCAAAGTATTGGTAGACGGCAATGGCGGCCACACCAATCAGGGCCACGATGATGATGTACTCGGTCATGCCTTGGCCGCGTTGCTTGCGAGATTGCAGTGATGTATTGAAGGTGGTCATGCAAAAGCTCCTGTGCTGGTGGAAGAAATCTGTAGGGACGTGAGCAGGCAGACGCAGGGCCGCAGCCGTGCATCGCAGAAAACGGGAAAAAGGGAAAACGCAATTCATGAATAAGCGGGCACCAGGGCGGTGGCTGGCGGTTCTTCCGAATTGCGCATGTGCAGGGAATCAGCCTTGCCCAGGCACAGGGCCTTGGCGTCAGCGCACTGCGTCAAGGCGCTGAATGAAAGCGATGCATGGATGGTCTCTCCCTCAAGGTTGGCGGTGGACTGCCGCTTTGGCGCTGTGCGCCAGGACAGTTCTGCGTGGGGCATTGGCAGGAAAAAGGCACCTGCCTATGCCTGACTTTCAGGCGGCGATTCATTGCTGCCTGAAGTCATTTCTTGTGCCGCCAAGCCTATGAACTTTTTTCTCGCTTGTCTCTAAGACAACTCCTGACGATGTTTCTGAATGCATCGACGGAGATTTTTGCTGCCATTTCAATAGCAAGCTATTTAATGAATTCCGTGTTTTCGACGATCCATCCGTGGCAGATAAATCGAGGCGAAATAGGCTCAAATTGGGTGATCTGAAAAGTCAATCTGAATCGATGCAGGACGATTCCTGTTTTTCAGAATTCAGGTGCGGGCCGCCGACAGGAGCCTGGGCGCGGGGCTCGATGGGCAGGAGTGCGGGCATGCCGCTGCGGCGTCGGCATGCCGGTGAAAAGCTTGAAATGACGGCCGGCCTGAGGATGGCCGGCCGCGTCCTTTTACTGCCGTGCAGAGCGCACGTTGGCCGGCAGCGCGCCAGGATGGCTGGTGCGGAACGGGTTGATGTCCAGGCCGCCACGGCGCGTGTAGCGTGCGTACACCGAGAGCTTGATGGGGCGGCAGCGGGTCCAGATGTCCATGAAGATGCGTTCCACGCATTGCTCATGGAATTCGTTGTGGTTGCGGAAGCTCACCAGGTATTGCAGCAGGCCTTCCTGGTCGATCTGCGCGCCGCTGTAGCGGATCTGCACGCTGCCCCAGTCGGGCTGGCCTGTGACCAGGCAGTTGCTCTTGAGCAGGTGGCTGACGAGGGTCTCGGTGACGGGCGCTTCCTCGTGGTTGGCGTGCAGCAGCTCTGGGGCGGGCTGGTACTGCGTGCATTCCACGTCCAGGCGGTCCAGCAGCAGGCCGTCCAGTTCCTGCACCATTTCCTGGTCGAAGCGGTCCAGGCCGATGATCTTCACGCCGATGCTGCCCTTTTGCTCGCTGCCTCGCCATAGCGCTTCGGCCAGGTCGGTGCGAAGGCGTGCCTGGACTTCGGCAGCGTCGGACAGGCGGGTGTTGTTGAAGCTGTTGAGGTAGAGCTTGAACGACTTGCTTTCGATGAGATTGGGGGTCTCGCAGGGGATCGTGAAATGCACGAGAGCCACCTGCGGCTTGCCGCGCAGGTTGAGCCAGGACAGTTCGAACGCCGTCCACAGGTCGGCGCCGAAGAAGGGCATCTGGCTTCCCTGAATGCCGATTTCCTCGCGCTTGGGCGCGCGGGGCAGGGGGAACAGCAGCGAGGGGGCGTACTGGTCGATGTAGGCAGAGCTTTTGCCCAGCTGGGATTGTTCGGGAGTGTTCATGGAAAAAGGGCCGGCCGTGCCGGCGCTGGTCAGGCCTGGACGGTCCGCGCGGAGCGCGTGGACCCAGGCTTTGAAGCTAACTGAATTTCCATGCCCGCAGGCATGGGCGGCCATATAAGGTCAATAAGGGTGGGTACGCCCGGGTTCGCTGGCTCTTCAGTGGAATTCGCGCTCGCGCAGCCATTTGGTGGCGATCCATTTTTCGCCGGCCAGCACGGGCGCGCCGCCGTGCAGGGTGCGCGTGGAGGGGTCGGGGCGCTCATAGCTGAAGAAGACGGCGTTGCCCCGGCGCGGAACCACTTGAAGCGGCACTTCGGGGAAGATGGTGGCGCCGCCGCGCTCGGGCTCGTTCAGGTAGATGACCAGCGTGCCCACGCGCTGGCCGCCGCGCTTGAGGATGGTGGGCGTGCCGGGTTCGCCGGGCGCGAAGTAGTCGTGGTGGGGCTTGTACTCGGCGCCCGGGCCGTAGTGCAGCACCTGCAGGCCTTCGCCGTGGTCCAGCGGCCAGCGCAGCAGGCGGGCGATGCGTTCTTCCAACTGGCGGACGATGCCGGTTTCCCCGCGCTGGAAGAACATGCCGTTGCTGGTGCGGTCGTCATTGATCTCTTCACCGCCGCTTTGCGTGGCCACGGTGAGCGAGCGCGCCATGCGCGGACGCGCGGCGGCGATGATGGCGTCGCACTCCTCATGCGAGAGCAGGTTGCCGAAGACCACGATGCGCGGGTTGCGCATGCTGACCAGTACCTGGACCTTGCGGTCGCCGACATCGATGCTGGTGGGGTCCTGGGAGAGGTCCGGCTCCGGCAGCGAGGAGGCCGAGACGACGACGGCCGGTGGCGCCGCTTCGCCTTGGTGGGGCAGGTCCAACGCCCGCCGGGCCAGTTCTTCGCTCCAGCCCACGTCGCGCATGGAGCGCAGCAGGGCCGCAGGCCCTATGCCGGATGCGCGCTGGTCGCGTACCCATTGCATGAGTTCAGGCGTGAGACCCGCCGGCAGGTCCTGCGCGGTGCTCGGGGAATCTGGTGAGGATTTGAGGCTCATGGCGTGCAGTGCGGCCCTTGCCGCAGTGAATGGACTCCAAAGGCATCGAGGCCGGGGCCGGCCGGTGGCCGGCGAGGCTCAGTCAGCGGTCTTGCGGCGGAACACCAGGCGCGCAGGCGTCGAGGAAGCTGGCGCCAGTGCGTAGCCTTCCAGATCGAAGGCTTCGAGTTCAGCCGCGCTGCGAGCGCGTTGCTGTATGGCAAATCGTGCCATCAGCCCGCGCGCGCGTTTGGCATGGAAGCTGATGATCTTGTAGGCGCCGTTCTTGTAATCCTCGAACGCGCATTCCACCACCGGGGGCTTGAGGTGCTTCAAGTCTACCGATTTGAAGTATTCCTGCGAAGCCAGGTTGACGACGACGCGCTCGCCCGCCGGCTGCCGGGCCGCGCGCTGGTTCAGGTACTCGGCAATGCGGCTGCCCCAGAACTGGTAGAGGTTGCTGCCATGCGCGGTCTCCAGCCGGGTGCCCATTTCCAGGCGGTAGGGCTGCATGCGGTCCAGCGGACGCAGCACGCCGTACAGGCCGCTGAGGATGGCGATGTGCTGCTGCGCCCAGTCCAGGTCTTCGGCGTCCAGGCTGCGCGCCTGCAGGCCTTCATAGACATCACCGTTGAAGGCCAGCAGCGCCTGGCGGGCATTGGTGGCCGTGAAGCGAGGGCTGAAGGCCTCGTAGCGCGCCACGTTGAGCGCAGCCAGCTTGTCGCTGATGCCCATGAGTTCCGACAGTTGCTGCGGCGATTGGCGGCGCAGCACTTCGATCAGCTCCAGCGGCTGTTCGGAGAAGACGGGAAGCGTGTGTGGCAGCTTCGGCGGCAGCGGTGTGTCGTAGTCCAGCGATTTGGCGGGGGAGAGCAGCAACAGCATGGCGGGACGCAAGCTCCAGGATAGAGAGGGAGGAAAGACAGATGGACGGTGGTGGCGGCAGAAACAAACAGGGGCCGCGAGGGCCCCTGTGTCGTCACTGTCTGTGGTCAGACATGGGCCACGCCCTGCGGTTGCTACTCGAATGGCAGCTGCAGGTCGCTCAGGTCCTTGCGTGTTTCCACGAGGATCAGAGGACCGTCATCCAGCACGACCATGGGCGGGCGCTCGCGCACGACGCGCTCGGGCTGCGGTTCGGCCGCGATGGCTGCCTGCGCAGCGGCCACCTTGTCGGCATCGGAGCCCACCCATTGCAGGCCCGAGGCGGCGGCCAGCGCCTGCAGCTCGGACACGGGCAACTGGTAGGCCTGGACCTTGGGCAGGCCGCGTTCTGCGGTTGCCTCAGCGGCCTTGGCTGCAGCGGGCTCGGCTGCGGCAGAAGCAGCAGAAGCGGCAGGTGCAGCAGGTGCTGGCACGTCTGCCGTCACGGCAGGGGCCGCCACAGGGGCCGGTGCGACCGGCGCGAAGGCCGCGCTCTGCTGCTCGGGCACCGCGACGGGTTGCTGCACTTCCACAACTGCCGCAGGCTGTGCGGCCACTGGGGCTTCGGCCACGGCTTCGGGGGCCTGGACTTCGGCAGCAGAGTTGGCGGCGTTGAAGTAGCTGCGACGGGCTGGCTGCTGGTCTTGCTCGGGCACGGAGGCCTCGAAGGACTGCACGGCTTCGCCTTCGGCTTCACGCGGCGCGCGCTCTGCACGGTCACCGCGATCGCCACGCTCGCGGCGGTCACGGCCGTAGCGGTCGCGCGAACGACGCTGGCGCGGCTGCTCTTCGCCGGAGGCGGGAGCAGCGTTGTCCAGGGACTGGTCCTGCTGCTGGGCCTGGTTGTCCAGCTTTTCTTCGGACTCGGGCGCGACTTCGAACTGACGGGGCTGGCGCTCGCTGCGTTCACCGCGTTCGGCGCGATCTCCACGCTCGCCTCGTTCACCGCGCTCGCGGCGGCCTTCGCCGCGTTCCTGGCGGTCGCCACGCGGCGCGCGCTCGGGACGCTGCTCGAGGGTGCTGCCATCTGCCGCCAGGGCTGCGGAGGCGTTCACGGCCTCCAGCGGCTGGCGGTTTTCGCCGTCGCGGCTGCGCTCGCCACGGCCGCGGCGTTCGCCGCGGTCGGTGCGTTCACCGCGCTCGCCACGATCCGGGCGCTCACCACGTTCACCGCGTTCCGTGCGCTCGCCACGCTCGGCATTGCGGCGGTTGCGATCGCCACCGCCAGCCTGGCGCTCGGCGTTGGGGGCGCCGGCGCGCTCACCGCTGCGCTCGGTGCGCTCACCACCACGCTCGCCATTGCGTTCGTTGCGGCGGCCACGGCTGTCGTTGCGGCCGTCACGGCGACCTTCGCGTGCGGGGGCTTCGGCAGCCGGCACGGGCGCTGCGACCGGCGCAGGTGCCGCGCCAAAGCCGAACAGGCTCTTGAGCCAGGCAAAGAAGCCTTGTTCGCGGACCACGACGGGGGCGGCGGCCGGTGCGGGCGCTGCCGCCGTGGCTGCAGGCTTGGCGTCGCGCTGCTGGCCGTTGGCCGGGCGGTTGCGGCTGCCTTCGGGACGGGGCTCGGCAATGGGAGCCGGCATGTCCGGCAGCACACCCTTGATCATGGGTGTCTGCTTGTTGGTAGGCTCCTGCGAGCGGCGTGTCACCGTGGTTTCGGTGTCCAGCTCTTCGGCCAGCTTGTAGCTGGCTTCCATGCTTTCCAGGCGCGCATCGTCGTGCTTGAGGCGCTCGAGCTTGTAGTGCGGCGTGTCCATGGACTTGTTGGGGACCATGATCACGTTGACGCGCTGCTTGAGTTCGATCTTGGTGATCTCGCCGCGCTTTTCGTTGAGCAGGAAGCTGGCCACTTCCACGGGCACCTGGCAGTGCACGGCGGCCGTGTTGTCCTTCATGGACTCTTCCTGGATGATGCGCAGGATCTGCAGCGCAGAGCTTTCCGTATCGCGGATATGGCCGGAGCCGCCGCAGCGCGGGCAGTTGATGTGCGCGCCTTCGGACAGGGCGGGCTTGAGGCGCTGGCGGCTCATTTCCATGAGACCGAACTTGCTGATGGTGCCGAACTGCACGCGCGCACGGTCCTGGCGCAGCGCGTCGCGCAGGCGATTCTCGACTTCGCGGCGGTTCTTGCTCTCCTCCATGTCGATGAAGTCGATGACGATCAGGCCTCCCAGGTCGCGCAGGCGCATCTGGCGCGCGACTTCGTCGGCGGCTTCCAGATTGGTGCGGGTGGCGGTTTCCTCGATGTCGCCGCCCTTGATGGCGCGGGCCGAGTTCACGTCGATGGAGACCAGGGCCTCGGTGTGATCGATGACGATGGCGCCGCCCGAGGGCAGGGTCACGGTGCGAGCGTAGGCCGATTCGATCTGGTGCTCGATCTGGAAACGGCTGAACAGGGGGGCATCGTCACGGTAGCGTTTGACGCGGGCGGCATGCTCGGGCATGACGTGCTGCATGAACTGCTGCGCCTGCTCGTAGATGTCGTCGGTGTCGATGAGGATGTCGCCGATGTCGCCGTTGAAGTAGTCGCGGATGGCGCGGATCACCAGGCTCGATTCCTGGTAGATCAGGAAGGCGCCCTTGGCCGACTTGGCTGCGCCGTCGATGGCGTTCCACAGCTTGAGCAGGTAGTTCAGGTCCCACTGCAGCTCGGGCGCGGTGCGGCCGATGCCGGCGGTGCGCGCAATGATGGACATGCCCTTGGGGTACTCGAGCTGGTCCATCGCCTCCTTGAGTTCGGCGCGGTCCTCGCCCTCGATGCGGCGCGAGACGCCACCGCCGCGCGGGTTGTTGGGCATCAGCACCACATAGCGGCCGGCCAGCGAGATGAAGGTGGTCAGGGCCGCGCCCTTGTTGCCGCGCTCTTCCTTCTCGACCTGGACGATCAGTTCCTGGCCTTCACGGATGACTTCGTTGATGCGGGCCTGGCTGGGCGAGACGCCTTCGGCGAAATACTGCTTGGAGATTTCCTTGAAGGGCAGGAAGCCGTGGCGGTCCTCGCCGTAGTCGACGAAGCAGGCCTCAAGGCTGGGCTCCACGCGCGTGACCACGGCCTTGTAGATGTTGCCCTTGCGCTGCTCGCGTCCTTCGATCTCGATCTCGTAGTCGAGGAGCTTTTGTCCATCGACGATGGCAAGGCGCCGCTCTTCCGACTGCGTGGCGTTGATGAGCATCCGTTTCATGATGCGTTTCCTTTATTCGTTTTCTCTGGGGCGCGCCGGGGTGCAGCCTCTGCTGCCAGACCGTCACGCCTTTGACTTGTAATCAAAGACAGGCTCGCGAGGGAGCCGAGATGCCGGACTGACGCATTGAAACGAAAGGAATCGCCGAATGCCTTGCTTCTTGAGACCTGGCTCAAGTCAGCAATGGGGGCAAGGGCAGGGGGACGAGAGCGATGAGAGAGGCACGCCGTCCAGCTTCAAGCGAAGCTGCTGCACGTGCGGGGCAGGCGGGAGGCTTGGGGGCGGCAATGATCCTGGGCGCAGGCGTTTTCCTGCTCCACAGCGTGACCATCCATGCCCAAAAGATCCACATGCTCGCTTTTGATCCGCTGGCAGCGGCGGACGCCGGGTCCGACCCCTTCTGCCAGCTTGAGATTCCGTATCAGTGTTTCAATTCGTCAGCCACAACCGATGCAACGACGAACTTCGCAGGCCATCTTTTCCTGCTGTTTCGCGTGCATGACACCGGATGGCATCGACCTGCCTGTGCGGGGAAATGGTTGTTTGGACTAAACTCCATGAGAATCAACCACTTATAAATAGTTCGGCACAGGTGAAACACATTATAGAGGGCAAACCGGCAGACGACCGTTCCCTGAACGCAGCCACTGCCGCAGTGCGGCTGATCGAAGTCGATGACGATTCGGCCGGACAGCGGTTGGACAACTTTCTCATACGCCATCTCAAGGGCGTTCCCAAAACCCATGTCTATCGCATCATCCGCAGTGGAGAAGTGCGCATCAACAAGGGGCGCGTCAGTGCGGAAACCCGCGTCTCGACCGGCGATGTCGTTCGCGTGCCGCCCGTGCGCATTTCCGAAAAAGTCGCCGAAAAGGCCGAGCGGCCTGCACCCGCCAGGGATTTCCCCAGTCTGCTGGAAGACGAGCATCTGATTGCCATCGACAAGCCTGCCGGTGTGGCCGTGCACGGGGGCTCGGGCGTGAGTTTTGGCGTCATCGAGCAATTGCGCCAGGCGCGGCCGCAAAGCCGCTTTCTGGAGCTGGTGCATCGGCTCGACCGCGAGACATCCGGCATCTTGCTGGTGGCCAAGAAGCGCTCGGCGCTGACGCATCTGCAGGACCAGTTCCGCGAGCGCGAAACCGGCAAGACCTATCTGGCGCTGGTCCAGGGCACCTGGCCTGCCAACCGCAAGGTGATTGATCTGCCGCTGCACAAATACCTGCAGGCCGACGGCGAGCGCCGCGTGCGGGTGACCACGGCCGATGATCCTGACGGCATGCGCTCCGTCACGCTGGTGCGCGTTCGCAGCACGCTGGCGCCCCAGCCCCTGCTGGGTCTGCCGGCCATGAGCCTGCTGGAGGTGACCATCAAGACCGGGCGCACGCACCAGATCCGCGTGCACCTGTCCAGCCAGGGGCACCCGATTGCGGGGGATGACAAGTACGGGGACTTCGACCTGAACCGCCGGTTGCAGAAACAGGGGCTCAAACGCATGTTCCTGCACGCGTGGCGGCTACAGTTCACACACCCGTCCAGTGGTGAGCGGGTGGAATTGCGCGCCGAGCTTCCCGAGGAGCTGGCCCGTTTCGCCGGCTGACGCCGGATTTGACTCCTTGCAGACATGACAACTCCTGGTTCTTCCGAGATATACCGTGCGCGCCGCTTCGACCTCATCGCCTTCGACTGGGATGGGACGCTGTCGGATTCCACCGCGGTGATCGTCAAGTGCATTCAGGCGGCCGTGGCCGATGTGGGAGGCACGCCCCCCAGCAATGAGGCGGCCTCCTATGTGATCGGCATGGCGCTGATGCCGGCATTGGCGCGTGCGGCGCCCGATGTGTCGCCCGAGAAATACCCGGAGCTGGGCAACCGCTATCGCCACCATTTCATCAAGCATCAGGACGACATCAGCCTGTTCGCCGGCGTGCTGCCCATGCTGGCGGCGCTGCGCGAGCGCGGCCACCTGCTGGCCGTGGCCACGGGCAAGAGCCGGCGCGGTCTGAACGATGCGCTGCAGGACCCGCAACTGCGCGGCATGTTCGACAGCTCGCGCACGGCGGACGAAACCGCCGGCAAGCCCAACCCGCTGATGCTGCAGGAGCTGATGGCCGAATTCGGCGTGGAGCCTGGCCGCGTGCTGATGATCGGCGACACCACGCACGACCTGGAACTGGCCCGCAATGCTGGCTGTGCCAGTGTGGGCGTGGGCTATGGCGCGCATCCCACCGACGGCTTTGGCGTGCTGCAGCCGCTGCATGTGGCGCAGAGTGTTGCGGATTTGCATCAGTGGCTGCTGGCCCATGGTTGAGTCGTCATGGCCGCGTCAGCGCGGGAATCCATGCTTGTGAGGTGCGCTGGTGACCGTTGATCGCATCGTTTTGTGTGCCAGCGAGGCCTTGCAGGAAGGTGCGAATGCCGTGCCTTTCGACGTGGTCTACGCGGGGCATGCCTGCCGCGCATTCGCCATCCGCTTCGAGGGACAGGCGCATGCCTATCTGAACCGCTGCACGCACGTGGCCATGGAGATGGACTACCAGCCAGACCGCTTTTTCGATGATTCCGGGCGTTGGTTGCTGTGCGCAACCCATGGTGCGGTCTATGCGCCGGACAGCGGCGCCTGCGCTGGCGGCCCCTGCCGTGGCGGCCTGGTGAAAATCTCCCTGAGCGAAAGCGCGGGGGTGGTGCACTGGCATACTGCCGATAACCTGAAACCCGTCGAGTTCTGACATGACTTCCCCCATACCCCCGGAAAATCCTGGCTCCGCATCGCACCCTTCCCCGGGTGCGGACCTGTGGGCCCGGGCCACGCCCGCCGCGGCGGCTGCCGATGCGCGAACGGCGGCATCGAGCGGCTGGGAGCGGGACGTGCTGGAAAAGCTGGTCTTCGCCACCATCAACGAGCAGCGCGCCTCGCGCCGCTGGCGCCTCTTCGGCCGCCTGCTGTGGACGGCACTCATCCTGGTGGTCCTGTGGGTGCTGTTTGCCAAGGACACGGCGACCACGACCAGCTCCTCTCCGCATACCGCAGTGGTCGAGGTCAAGGGCGAGATCGCTGCAGGCGCCGACGCCAGCGCGGAATTCGTGGTGGCCGCCATGCGCAGCGCCTTCGAGGACTCGGGCTCGCGTGCCGTCGTGCTGCTGATCAACTCGCCAGGCGGCAGCCCGGTGCAGGCCGGCATCATCAATGACGAAATCGTGCGGCTCAAGGGCAAGTACGACAAGCCCCTGTATGCCGTGGTGGAGGAAACCTGCGCTTCGGCTGCTTATTACATTGCTGCCGCAGCCGACGAGATCTTTGTCGACAAGGCCAGCATCGTGGGCAGCATCGGCGTACTCATGGATGGCTTCGGCTTCACGGGCGCCATGGAAAAGCTGGGCGTGGAGCGCCGCCTGCTGACGGCTGGCGAGAACAAGGGCTTCCTGGACCCGTTCAGTCCCATGTCCGAAGCACAGCGCGCCCATGCCCATCAGATGCTGGGCCAGATCCACTCGCAGTTCATCAATGTGGTCAAGGCCGGCCGTGGCGATCGCCTGCACGAGACGCCCGAGACGTTCAGCGGCCTGTTCTGGACGGGTCAGCAGGCCGTGGAGATGGGCCTGGCCGACAAGCTGGGCAGTCTTGACTACGTGGCCCGTGAAGTGGTCAAGGCGGAAGAGGTGGTGGATTACACGCGCCGCGACAACGTGGCCGAGCGCCTGGCCAAGCGTTTTGGCGCGGCCTTCGGTGGAGGTGCCGTTCAGGCGCTGCGCTCCAGCCTTCCGTCTCTGCGCTGATTTCCCTGGCGTCTGCCAAGATGCAAAAAGCCCGCCTTCTTGTGGAAGGCGGGCTTTTTTTTGCTCATCGAGGAAGACAGTCTCAGCGACCGATGGAAAACACCACCGGCGTGCGGTTGTCCGGCACTTCCTTGTGCTGGCGCCATTCGCGCACCAGACGGCTTTCGATGCGGGCGCTCTCCAGTGTCAGGCCGCAGGCCAGCGCCAGGCGCGTATGGGGTTGCAGCGTCTGCAGCAGGGCCTGCCACAGCGCGGCGTTGCGGTAGGGCGTCTCTATGAACTGCTGGGTCTGGCCTTGGCGCAATGCCAGGGCTTCAAGCTCCTTGATGCGCTGAACCCGCCCGCCAGCGTCCTGCGGCAGGTACCCCACAAAGGCATAGTTCTGTCCGTTGAGTCCGCTGGCGGCCAGGGCCAGCAGCAACGACACCGGACCGATCAGGGGCACGACCCGTATGCCCAGATCATGCGCGGCGCGCACGATGGAGCTGCCGGGGTCGGCCACGGCGGGCATTCCGGCCTCGCTGACCAGTCCCATGTCGTGGCCCAGCAGCAAGGGGGCGAGCAGTGGCTTGGCATCGAAGACCGCCGCGCCCTTGTCGCCGTGGTCGCCCTTCTTGTGGGCCTCGCGCGGCAGTTCTGTGATCTGCTGGGCTTGCAAGGGCTGGGCCAGGGCGTGCAGTGCGTCAATGCGCTTCAGGTAGGCGCGCGTGCTTTTGGCGTTTTCGCAGATCCAGTGGGTCAGGCGTGCAGCGGTGCGCAGTGTTCCATCGGGCAGGACCTGCGTCAGCGGCGTTTGCTCGTCGCAGCCGAAGTCCAGCGGCGCGGGCACCAGATAGAGCGTTCCTCTGGTGGGTTGGGTTGCAGCATCGTTCATGGCAGCACGGCCCCTGCGGCGCGCAGCAGCTGGCAGGTGCGGATCAGCGGAAGGCCGATCAGCGCCGTGGGGTCGTCGCTGACGATGGCATCCAGCAGCGCGATGCCCAGTCCTTCGCTCTTGGCGCTGCCTGCGCAGTCATAGGGCTGTTCGGCGCGCAGGTAGCGTTCGATCTCCGCGTCGTTGAGATCACGAAACCGGACCTGGACGGTGACCGCATCGGTCTCGGCAAAGCCGCTTTCCCGGCAGACCACGCTCACGGCGGTGTGGAAATTCATCTGGCGCCCGCTCATCTGGCGCAGTTGTTCGGTGGCGCGCTCGTGGGTGCCGGGCTTGGACAGCGGCATGCCATCCAGTTCGGGTACCTGGTCGGAGCCGATGACGACGGCGCCCGGGTGCAGCGCCGCCACGGCCTGTGCCTTGGCCAGGGCCAGTCGCAACGAAAGTGCATGCGGTGTTTCGCCGGTCAGCGGCGTCTCATCGACTTCCGGGGACACGGTCTGGAATGGTAGTTGCAGCCGCTCCAGAAGTTCGCGGCGGTAGCGTGAGGTGGAGCCAAGGATCAGGGGGCGTGCCAGGCCGGGAGCCTGGGCTAAGGCGAGGTGGGAAGCTTGCATGCCCGGATTCTCTTACACTGCCCGCATGAGCAAGGAATTTTCTGCGGTCCGTCTCGATGTTCGCGCTTTTGCGCAATCGGCGGGCCATCTCCAGGGTCAGTCGGCGCTTTCGGCCTTTCCTCGTCTGGCCGAGGATGCGCAGCCGGATGCCGCTGATGGGCACGGCGAGGTGCACTGGCAGGCTGACGGCGAACTGGTCGAGCAAACCGGCGGCTCGGGTCAGGTCTGGCTGCATCTGCAGGCCGATGCTGTCGTTCCGATGGTGTGCCAACGCTGCCTCACTGTGGCACCCATCTCCCTCCAGGTCGATAGGTCTTTCCGCTTTGTTGCGGACGAGACCACGGCCGAGTCCGAGGATGACGAGAGCGACGAGGACCTGCTGGTGCTCAGCCGCGAATTCAACCTGCTTGAACTCATAGAGGATGAGCTGCTCATGGAGTTGCCCGTGGTGCCACGCCACGACAGCTGCCCCGAGCCGGTGAGCATGCAGTCCAGTGACGCAGACTTCGAGCAGGCCAGCGAGGACAAGCCCAATCCATTTGCCGTGCTGCGCGGGCTGGATGTGGGCAAGTCAGCCGATTGATTGCGATGTCCAGAAAAAAGGCCGAGGCCGGGAAAAGCGATTGCGCTATAATCAAGGGCTTCGCGCGAAACCCCCTCGTGTCTTTAATGGGCTGATCGCGTTTTTTACCAACCCTTTTCAGATACACAGGAGCCATCATGGCTGTTCAGCAGAACAAGAAGTCCCCCTCCAAGCGCGGTATGCACCGTTCGCACAACGCACTGAATGTGCCTGGCATTGCCGTGGAACCCACCACCGGTGAAACCCATCTGCGTCACCACATCAGCCCCAACGGCGTGTACCGCGGCCGTCAAGTGCTGAAGAACAAGTCCGAAGCCTGATCTTCGACCGTTCCCGCAGGGCCCGCGGCTACAGTTTTCGTAGCGCGGGCTTTTGTTTTTTCTGATGGTTGCTCCTATCTTTCCAGGCCTTGCAACAGGCTTGCCAGTCGCACATGATCACTTTGGCCGTTGACTGCATGGGGGGTGATCACGGCCCCCGCGTCACGCTTGCGGCGTGCCGCCAGTTCCTCGATTCCCACCCCGATGCCCGGCTGCTGCTGGTTGGCCAGCCCGATGCGCTGGCTGGCTTTGCGCATGAGCGCGCCAGTGTGGTGCCGGCCTCGGAAGTGGTCGGCATGGATGATCCGATCGAGATGGCGCTGCGCAGGAAGAAGGATTCCTCCATGCGCATCGCCATCCAGCAAGTCAAGGATGGCGCGGCTGCCGCTGCTGTGTCGGCTGGAAACACGGGTGCGCTGATGGCCATCTCGCGCTACCTGCTCAAGACGCTCGATGGCATTGATCGCCCTGCCATCGCGCCCCAGTTGCCCAATGCCAAGGGCGAGGCCACCACGGTGCTGGACCTGGGTGCCAATGTGGACTGCTCGGCCGAGCATCTGCTGCAGTTCGCCGTCATGGGCTCGGCCCTGGTGTCTGCCCTGAACAACGAAGAGGCGCCCTCGGTGGGTCTGCTCAACATTGGCGAGGAGCAGATCAAGGGCAGCGAGGTCATCAAGCGCGCTGGCGAACTGCTGCGCGCGGCCGGCAAGGCCGGTCATCTGAATTTCTACGGCAACGTCGAAGGCAACGACATCTTCAAGGGCACGACCCAGGTCGTGGTCTGTGATGGCTTTGTGGGCAACGTGGCTCTCAAGTCTTCCGAGGGCGTGGCGTCCATGATCTCCAATGCCCTCAAGCAGGAGTTCAAGCGCAACATCTTCACCAAAATGGCGGCTATCGTTGCCTATCCGGTGCTAACTGCTTTGATGAGGCGCGTAGATCATCGCCGCTACAACGGCGCGGCGCTGCTGGGCCTTCGCGGGCTGGTCTTCAAAAGCCATGGATCGGCCGATGCCTTGGCTTTCGAGCACGCGCTGAAGCGCGCGTATGATGCGGCCCGCAACAACCTGCTCGACCGTGTCCGTACCCGTATCTCCGCAGCCCTGCCTCTGTTGCTGGCTGCGCAGTCGGAATCGGGACCGTCGGCGCCCTAATACAGATGAGACGCTACGCACGCATCACCGGCACGGGCAGTTACCTGCCACCCCGCCGACTCACCAATCACGATCTGGCAGCCGAACTGGCCCAGCGCGGCATCGAGACCTCGGACGAGTGGATCGTCGAGCGCACCGGCATCCATGCCCGACACTTTGCCGCGCCAGAAGTGGCCAGCAGCGATCTGGCCTTGGAGGCATCGAAGAAGGCGCTGGAAGCCGCCGGCTGCCAGCCGCAGGATATCGATCTGATCATCGTCGCCACATCGACGCCGGACATGGTCTTCCCGTCCACGGCATGCATCCTGCAAAACAAGCTCGGCGCCAATGGCTGTGCGGCCTTTGATGTGCAAGCCGTATGCAGCGGCTTTGTCTACGCCCTCACCGTGGCCGACGCCATGATCCAGTCCGGCGCTGCGAGCCGCGCGCTGGTGGTGGGCTCCGAAGTATTCAGCCGCATCCTGGACTTCAACGACCGGACGACCTGCGTGCTGTTCGGTGACGGTGCCGGAGCCGTGGTGCTGGAGGCGTCCGAGCAGCCAGGCATCCTGGCTTCCGACCTGCATGCCGACGGCAAGCATGTCGGCATCCTGTGCGTGCCAGGCAATGTCTCCGGTGGCCAGATCCTCGGTGATCCGCTGCTGAAGATGGATGGGCAAGCCGTGTTCAAGCTGGCGGTCGGCGTGCTGGAGAAGGCTGCTCGCGCCACGCTGGACAAGGCAGGGCTCACCGATGCCGACATCGACTGGCTGATCCCCCATCAGGCCAACATCCGCATCATGCAAAGCACGGCGCGCAAGCTCAAGCTGTCCATGGACAAGGTGGTGGTGACGGTGGACCAGCATGGCAACACGTCGGCTGCCTCGATCCCCCTGGCGCTGGACCACGGCGTGCGCAGTGGCCAAGTCAAGCCCGGTCAGACCGTGCTGCTGGAAGGTGTTGGCGGCGGCTTCACCTGGGGCGCGGTACTTCTCAAGATGTGATGCGGGATGCCTGCCTGAGGGCAGGCGCCCATGGCGCGGCCTTTATTTTTGAAAATCATGAAGAAGTTTGCATTCGTCTTTCCTGGTCAGGGTTCGCAATCGGTAGGCATGCTCGACGGATGGGGTGACCATCCCGTCGTGGCCCAGACCTTGGTCGAAGCCTCCGATGCCCTCGGCGAAAACATCGGCCAGCTGATCCAGCAGGGGCCGAAGGAAGCTCTGGCGCTCACCACCAATACCCAGCCTGTGATGCTGGTGGCCGGTGTGGCTGCCTGGCGCGTCTGGCAGGCCGAAGGCGGCGCGCTGCCCGACGTTGTGGCGGGTCACTCGCTGGGTGAGTACTCGGCCCTGGTAGCGTCAGGTGTGCTGACCCTGGCCCAGGCTGCGCCGCTGGTGCGGCTGCGCGCGGCTGCCATGCAGGAGGCCGTTCCCGTGGGAACCGGTGCCATGGCTGCCATCCTGGGGCTGGATGCCGACAAGGTGCGCGCAGGCTGCGCAGAAGTCACGGCGGCATTGGGTGGTGCGGAAGTCGTCGAGGCCGTGAATTTCAACGACCCCTCGCAGACCGTGATTGCCGGCAGCAAGGCGGCTGTCGAGAAGGCCTGCGAGGCCCTCAAGGCCGCAGGCGCCAAACGTGCGCTGCCGCTGCCGGTGTCGGCGCCTTTCCATTCCAGCCTGATGAAGCCTGCGGCCGAAAAGCTCAAGGCGGCGCTGGCTGCCACCGTGCTGGCTGCACCGCGCATCCCAGTGCTCAACAACATCGATGTGACTGTGCAGCAGGATGCCGACGCCATTCGCGATGCGCTGTATCGCCAGGCCTTCGGCCCGGTGCGCTGGGTGGAATGCGTTCAGGCCATGAAGGCCCGCGGCGTCGTCCACCTCGTCGAGTGCGGTCCCGGCAAGGTGCTGATGGGCCTGACCAAGCGGATTGACGCGGACCTGACGGCCGCTGCCCTCTATGACCCGGCCACGCTGGCCGACGTGAAAGAATCCCTCGCATGACTGACAACCAGAACAAGCCCCAGGTTGCCCTGGTGACGGGTGCCTCGCGCGGCATCGGTGCCGCCATTGCCCAGGAGCTGGCAGCACGCGGCTACCGCGTGATCGGCACGGCCACCACCGATGGTGGTGCCGAGAAGATCAGCCAGGCCCTGTCGGCCCATGAAGGCTGCCGTGGCGTGAACCTCAATGTCACGGACGTGACCGCCGTCGATGCCCTGATCGACAGCATCGTCAAGAATGACGGTGGCCTGCATGTGCTGGTCAACAATGCCGGCATCACGCGCGACACCCTGGCCATGCGCATGAAGGACGATGACTGGGATGCGGTGATCGACACCAATCTCAAGGCGGTTTTCCGAGTCAGCCGTACGGCCATTCGGCCCATGATGAAGCAGCGCTTCGGACGCATCATCAACATCACCAGCGTCGTTGGTGCCTCCGGAAACCCTGGTCAAGCCAACTATGCAGCTGCCAAGGCCGGCGTTGCCGGCATGACGCGTGCGCTGGCCCGTGAACTGGGCAGCCGCGGCATCACGGTCAATTGCGTGGCTCCGGGCTTCATCGCCACCGACATGACGGCGGAGCTGCCTGAAGAGCAGAAAAATGCCCTGAAATCGCAGATCGCCATGGGTGATCTGGGCCAGCCCAGCGACATCGCCCATGCCGTGGTCTATCTCGCATCGGCGGGCGCAGGCTACGTCACCGGCCAGGAATTGCACGTCAACGGCGGCATGTACATGTAAGCGCTGCGGCGGCTGCGGGCAGATCCCTGCCAGAAGCCGCCGTTGCTTGCAACCGAAGAGGCCGTTTCCTCGCGACGGCCGGCTGAAGAGGGCGTAAGGTCCGAAACGGCTAGAATCGCGGGTTCATTCACAACCCCCAGAGGGAAACCATGAGCGATATCGAAGCACGTGTCAAAAAAATCATTGCCGAACAACTCGGCGTTGAAGAGTCTCAAGTCACCAACGAAAAGGCCTTCGTGGCTGATCTGGGTGCTGACTCCCTGGACACGGTGGAGCTGGTGATGGCCCTGGAAGATGAATTCGGCATCGAGATCCCCGACGAAGACGCGGAAAAGATCACGACGGTGCAAAACGCCATCGACTACGCCAACACCCACCAGAAGGCCTGACAGGGCCCTGACCCGAGCGATCAGCAGAAGGTTTTACGCATGAGCCGTCGTCGCGTTGTCGTGACCGGCCTGGGTTGCATCTCCCCCGTGGGTAACACGGTGGGCGACGCCTGGGCCAATCTTTTGGCCGGCCAGTCCGGCATTGACCTCATCACCAAGTTCGATGCCTCGAACTTTGCCTGCAAGATTGCGGGCGAGGTCAAGGGATTCGATGTGGAGTCGTACATGAGCGCCAAGGATGCGCGCTCCATGGACACCTTCATCCATTACGGCATCGCTGCTGCGGCGCAAGCCGTGCAGGACTCAGGTCTGCCCACGGGCGAGGCCTTGTCGGATGATCTGGCTACGCGCATCGGCTGTGTGATCGGTTCGGGCATCGGCGGCTTGCCGCTGATCGAGAACACCCACGCAGAACTGGCTGCGCGCGGACCGCGCCGCATCACGCCGTTCTTCGTGCCTGCCTCCATCATCAACATGGTGGCTGGCCATGTGTCCATGCGGTTTGGCTTCAAGGGGCCGAATCTCGCCGTGGTGACTGCCTGCACGACCGGGCTGCACTGCATAGGCGAAGCAGGACGCATGATTGAATACGGCGATGCCGATGTGGTGGTGGCTGGTGGCACGGAAGCCACGGTCTCCCCGCTGGGCGTCGGCGGCTTTGCCGCCATGCGCGCACTGTCCACGCGCAATGATGATCCCAAGGCCGCCTCGCGTCCCTGGGACAAGGACCGCGACGGCTTTGTGCTGGGCGAAGGTGCAGGCGTGCTGGTGCTGGAAGAGTACGAGCATGCCAAGGCCCGCGGTGCCAAGATCTATGCTGAACTGTGCGGCTACGGCATGAGTGCCGATGCCGGCCACATGACGGCGCCCAACATGGACGGCCCGCGCCGCGCCATGCTGTCAGCTCTGCGCAACGCCGGCATCAACGCCGACCAGATCGATTATCTGAATGCGCACGGCACATCCACGCCGCTGGGCGACCTCAACGAGACCAATGCCATCAAGGCGGCTCTGGGCGATCACGCCAAGAAAATCGTTGTCAGCTCGACCAAGTCCATGACCGGTCACCTGCTGGGTGGCGCTGGCGGCATCGAGAGCGTCTTCACCGTGCTGGCATTGCACGAGCAGAAGATTCCCCCGACCATCAATCTGGACAACCAGGATCCCGAGTGCGATCTCGACTACTGCGCCAACACGGCACGGGATGCGAAGATCGAAGTGGCAGTGAAAAACAACTTCGGGTTCGGCGGCACCAACGGAACGCTGGTGTTCAAGCGAATCTGAGGCCTGCACACCTCACCATGAAAGGCCCGCCCCGCAAGGGAGCGGGCTTTTTTATTTCTCCCATGGGTCAGGGCGCGTCCGGCAGGGGTGGAACGCATGTCAGACATGCTGCGGTTTTGCGACACTGCAGGCATGACGTCACGCCATGCCCCGCCCGCAGTCCGCCATCCGCTGAATCCACCGCGTGGGTCGGTCGCATGCCTGTGCGCGCTTTGGCTGCTGGCGGCCATGCTTTTGCTGGCGTGGGCGCTTGATCTTCAGTCCGGATGGGGGCCTGCCGTCGTGGCTGTCACGGGCTCTCTGGTTGCAGCTGCAGGCATGTGGCATGGATGGCGCGCCCTGGGCAGAGGCTTTGTTGCATGGGATGGCGCGCAGTGGTGGCTTGGTGAGGCAGCCGCTGCCGACGATGCGCAGCCGGTGCTGCTGCAGGTGCGCGCTGACGGTGGTCAATGGCTATGGGCGCAGGCCAGACCCGTTTCGACGGGGTCTTTGCGCTGGCGAAGCTCCCGCTGGCTGCTGCTGTCTTACAGGCAGAGTCCTGAAACCTGGGGTGATTTGCGGCGTGCTGTATATTTCCCGCCCAGACCTACAGAACGCGCGCAGTGACTGCGCCAGGGCCGCCACGGCCCGTCTTCACCGATTTCATGACGCCTCCCGAATTCCCGCCTTCTTCTGCCGACAGCGACCTGGCTCTGGTCGAGCGCACCAACGCAGGAGACATGCGGGCCTTCGAGCTGCTGGTCATCAAGTACCAGCGCCGCATCGAGCGCCTCATTGGCCGCATGGTGCGCGACGTGGACCTGGTGCCTGACATTGCGCAGGAAACCTTCATCCGGGCCTATCGGGCGCTGCACCAGTTCCGGGGTGATGCCCAGTTCTACACCTGGCTGTATCGCATCGCCGTGAATACTGCCAAGAAGGCGCTGCTGGACATGAAGCGCTCGCCGCTGATCACCGAAAGCGCGTTACACAACGGGGATGACGATGATGAAACTTCCCGGCTCAGCCAGGAACTAACCACCGAAGAAACACCCGAAACGATCCTGGCGGCCCAGGAGATTGCCCAGGCAGTCAACGCCGCCATGGAGGCCTTGCCCGAAGATCTCCGTCAAGCCGTCACGTTGCGGGAAATCGAAGGCCTGAGCTACGAGGAAATCTCGAACGCCATGGGTTGTCCCATAGGCACCGTGCGTTCACGCATCTTCCGTGCACGCGAAGCGATTTCAGCGAGAGTCAAACCTTTGCTGGAGCGCCAGTCTGGCAAGCGGTGGTAGCAACGGGTGATGGCCATCGGGTGGCGCATTTTTTGGGTACAGGGTCTCAGAGCAGACAGGCAGGTGATTGATCATGAATGACGATCTGACGAAGCGCGAACAATTGTCGGCATTGGCTGATGGCGAACTCTCTGCCGCGGAGCTGCAGGCCGCGCTGGCCTATGCGCAAAGCGATGCAGGCCAGCAGGAATGGCGCATGTACCACCTGGTGGGCGATGTGCTGCGCTCTCCTGAGCTGGCGCACCACAGCCGGCACGATCTGCTTTCCGGAATCCGCTCCCAGTTGGCCAACGAGCCGCGCCGCCCCCTGGTTCCCGTCGCCGCAGACGAGCTGGAGCAGGTCGCGCGCCCGGCGCACGGCAGGGCCGTCGTCAATGGCGCGCCGCTGCACGATGCAGCCAATGCGTCGGTATTCCGCTGGAAGATGGCTGCGGGTTTTGCTTCCGTGGCGGCCGTGGCTGCCATTGGCTGGAGCGTGATGCTCGGCGCGCCTGCAGGCCCCGGCGCGGCGCCGGGCCGGGCATTGGCCGCCCTTGAAACGGGGGCGCCTGCAGCGGCTGCTGTCGCTGGAAATGCCCAGGACTTCCCTCTCGGAGATACGGCCCAATCCTCTTCGGTGGTGGCTGTGGCAGGCCCTTACGGCCAAAGCGTCATGCTGCGTGATCCGCGCCTGGATGCGCTGCTGGCCTCCCATCCGCAATACAGTGGTCCGGCCACGTTGCAGATGCCGGCCAGCTTCCTGCGCAATGCCAACTTCGCCTCGGCACCGCGCGCGAACCAGCGCTGAATCCCGCAGGAGAGCATGACTCTCCTGCCTTCTTTTGCACCCGCGTCCAGCCGTTCGGCATTGAAATGGACGCGGGTGCAGTCATTTGTGGCCCATGCACGGCGGTTCGCGCCGCATGCATGCTGCCGATTCGGGAACTAACAGCGTCTTTCAGGCTTCTGAGCCATCGTCTGGCCGGTGCATACCGGGACTGCGCCAGAATGTGGCGTTCGTCCGAGATGCAAGTCGGCACCGCGTATCTGAACAGGCCGCCCGGGCGCAATGGGCACGGGGGCAACACAATGATTGAGAAGGAAAGGATCACCATGACCACAGTTCGATGGAAGACGCTGCAGTCCTGCACACTGGCAGGCGTTCTGGCGCTGGCTGCTGGCAGCGCCTCAATGCTGGTGCCGGTGAGTGCCGCTCATGCGCAAAGCGGTGCCGTGGTGCGGGGTCTGCCGGACTTCACCGACCTGGTCGAGCAGGTAGGGCCTTCCGTGGTCAACATCCGCACGTTGGAGAAGGCGTCGGCCAACTCTGCCGAGGCGCTGGGCATGGATGAGGACATGCTCGAGTTCTTCCGCCGCTTCGGCCTGCCCGTGCCCAATGTGCCGCGCCAACGCCCCCAGCCGCGTTCACAGCCTGACGAGGAACAGCCGCGTGGCGTGGGGTCGGGCTTCATCCTGACGGCGGACGGCTTTGTGATGACCAATGCCCACGTGGTCGAAGGCGCTGACGAGGTCATCGTCACGCTGACCGACAAGCGTGAGTTCAAGGCCAAGATCGTGGGCAGCGACAAGCGCACCGACGTGGCTGTGGTCAAGATCGATGCCACCGGACTGCCCGCCGTGAAGATCGGCGACGTGAACCGTCTCAAGGTCGGTGAGTGGGTGATGGCCATCGGATCGCCCTTCGGCCTCGACAACTCGGTCACCGCAGGCATCGTCAGCGCCAAGCAGCGCGACACGGGAGACTATCTGCCCTTCATCCAGACCGATGTGGCCATCAATCCCGGCAACTCGGGCGGCCCGTTGCTGAACATGCGCGGCGAGGTCGTGGGCATCAACAGCCAGATCTATTCGCGTTCCGGCGGTTTCATGGGGATCAGCTTCGCGATTCCGATCGACGAGGCCGTGCGCGTCAGCGACCAACTGCGCGCCACCGGCAAGGTCACGCGAGGGCGCATCGGCGTGCAAATCGGGCAGGTCACCAAGGACATTGCCGAATCCATCGGCCTGGGCAAGGCTCAGGGTGCGCTGGTCTCTGCCGTGGAACCCGATTCCCCAGCCGCCAAGGCTGGCGTCGAGGCGGGTGATGTGATCATCAAGTTCGATGGGAGGGCCATTGAGAAGGTCGCCGACCTGCCGCGTCTGGTGGGCAACACCAAGCCCGGAACGCGCAGCACCATCACCGTATTCCGCCGCGGAGCCGCCAAGGATCTGACCATGGTGATCGCCGAAGTCGAGCCCGATGGCGCTCCCCAGGCAAAGGCTGCAGGCAAGGGCAGCACCCTGGTCTCCCAGTCGCTGGGCCTGACGCTGGCCGAACTCACGGATGCCCAGAAAAGGGAATTGGGCATCAAGGGCGGTGTCCGCGTGACGGCCGCTGTCGAGGCGGCAGCACGCGCAGGCCTGCGCGAAGGTGATGTGATCCTGCAACTGGCCAATGTCGAGATCACGGGGCTCAAGAGCTTCGAGGCCACGCTGGCCAAGGTGGACAAGAGCAAGCCGGTGAACCTTCTGGTGCGCCGCGGCGAATGGGCACAGTACGTGCTCATCCGTCCTGCCCGTTGAGGGGCTGGGGCAGGCCGGTTTTTCGGGGTACTGGGGAATACCCTCGGAATCCGGATCAAGGCCTGCCCATGCCCCTTGGGGCATTGGGTAAAATGCCCCACCAAAGCGTGACGGCTCAAGGCGTCAGAAACCTGTTTTCAAAGAGAATTGTTGCGGTGCAAAAGCACCGCACTATCCGGTGATCGACGGGCTAGAAATGGCTTGTCGGGTCTGTTGATAAACTGTTGATAAATAATTGTGACAGATCAAGCCCGGAGCTTTGCAGGCCTTGTCAGGGCTTGGTTTCCAGCCCTTTTTGCCTACAATAAAGTCCCAACTATCGCAGTTGCCAGAGATTGTTGGTTCGGGGCGCGTCGTTCATGGACGCGCCCTTTTTTCTTGCGCGCCGACCCTGTCGTTTTCCACTTTCACTAGCAGTCCTTCTCGTTGATGAACCACATCAGAAATTTTTCCATCATTGCGCACATCGACCATGGCAAGTCGACGCTGGCCGACCGCCTGATCCAGCGTTGCGGAGGCCTGGCTGACCGTGACATGGAAGCCCAGGTGCTGGACTCGATGGATATCGAAAAAGAGCGCGGCATCACCATCAAGGCGCAGACGGCTGCCCTGCAGTACAAGGCCAAGGATGGTCAGGTCTACAACCTCAACCTCATCGACACGCCCGGCCACGTGGACTTCTCGTACGAAGTCTCGCGTTCCCTGTCGGCCTGCGAGGGAGCGCTGCTGGTGGTGGACGCCTCTCAGGGCGTAGAGGCACAGACCGTGGCCAACTGCTATACCGCGCTGGATCTCGGCGTGGAAGTGACGGCCGTTCTCAACAAGATGGATCTGCCGCAGGCCGACCCCGACAACGCCAAGGCAGAGATCGAGGACGTCATCGGCATCGATGCCAGCGATGCCATTCCCTGCTCGGCCAAGACCGGCATGGGCATCGACGAGATCCTGGAGGCCGTGGTTGCCAAGGTGCCGCCGCCCAAGGGCAATCCCAATGGCCAACTGCGCGCCATGATCATCGACAGCTGGTTCGACACTTACGTGGGCGTCGTGATGCTGGTGCGCGTGGTCGATGGTGAACTCAAGCGTGGCGAGCGCTTCAAGATGATGGCTTCGGGCGCTGCCTACGAAGCCAACAACCTTGGCGTGTTCACTCCGGCCGACGTGCCGCGCGACGCGCTGCGCGCCGGCGAGGTGGGTTACATCATCGCCGGCATCAAGGAACTCAAGGCAGCCAAGGTGGGCGACACCATCACGCTGGAAAAGAAGCTTCCCAACAATCTGGGCCCTGCCACCGAGGCCCTGCCCGGCTTCAAGGAAATCAAGCCCCAGGTGTTCGCGGGTCTGTACCCCACCGAAGCCAGCGAATATGACCAGCTGCGCGATGCGCTGGAAAAGCTCCAGCTCAACGATTCTTCCCTGCAGTTCGAGCCTGAAGTCTCGCAGGCGCTGGGCTTCGGCTTTCGCTGCGGCTTCCTGGGCCTGCTGCACATGGAAATCGTGCAGGAGCGCCTGGAGCGCGAATTCGACCAGGATCTGATCACCACCGCGCCCAGCGTGGTCTACGAAGTGGTCAAGGGCGATGGCGAGGTCATCCAGGTCGAGAACCCGTCCAAGATGCCCGATGCCGGCCGTATCGAGGAGGTGCGCGAGCCCATCGTGACCGTGCACCTGTACATGCCGCAGGACTATGTGGGTCCGGTGATGACGCTGGCCAACCAGAAGCGTGGCGTACAGATCAACATGCAGTACCACGGTCGCCAGGTGATGCTCACCTATGAGATGCCGCTGGGCGAGATCGTGCTGGACTTCTTCGACAAGCTCAAGTCGGTCTCGCGCGGCTATGCCTCCATGGACTACGAGTTCAAGGAGTACCGCGCCTCCGACGTGGTCAAGGTGGACATCCTGCTCAACGGCGAGAAGGTCGATGCGCTGTCCATCATCGTGCACCGCTCCCAGGCCACGTACCGCGGCCGGGCCGTGGTGGCGAAGATGCGCGAGATCATCAGCCGCCAGATGTTCGACGTGGCCATCCAGGCCGCCATCGGCGCCAACATCATTGCTCGGGAAACCGTCAAGGCCATGCGCAAGAACGTGCTGGCCAAGTGCTATGGCGGCGACATCACCCGCAAGCGCAAGCTGCTGGAGAAGCAAAAGGCCGGCAAGAAGCGCATGAAGCAGATCGGTTCGGTGGAAGTGCCTCAGGAGGCCTTCCTGGCCATCTTGCAAGTGGAGGATTGATGCAAGCCATGCAATGGATTACGGCCGTCGTGCTGGCGGCTTTCGTGGGCTATATCGGCGCCTGGTACACGGGCTTCATCGAGGGCAACTTCGCGTTGCTGCTGTTCCTGGCCACCGTGGTCACTGGCCTGTACTGGGTGGCCGAACGGCTGTATTTCCTGCCCCGCCGCCGCCGCGCCGCCGTGGCCATCGAGGAGGCTGCCGTGGCGCGCCGCGCAGAACTCGACCGCATGGGCATCGCCAAGACCGACATCGAGGTGTCGGAAGAGGCCAAGGGCCGCATCCTCATGCAGCCCTGGTGGCTGGACTGGACCGCGGGCCTGTTCCCCGTGATCGCCATCGTCTTTGTCCTGCGCTCGTTCCTGTTCGAGCCGTTCAAGATTCCCTCGGGCTCCATGATCCCCACGCTGCTCGTGGGCGACCTGATCCTGGTGAACAAGTTCACCTACGGCGTGCGCCTGCCGGTGATCAACACCAAGATCACCCAGGGCCAGCCGCTGCAGCGCGGCGATGTGGTGGTGTTCCGCTATCCTCCGCAACCCAGCCTGGACTACATCAAGCGCGTGGTGGGCCTGCCGGGTGACGAGATCTCCTATCTGAACAAGCGGCTGACGGTCAATGGCAAGGAAGTCCCGGTCAGCGAACTGCCGGACTTCTTCGACAAGGACGCGATGCGCTACTTCAAGCAGTACGAGGAGTCGCTGGGCGACAAGCCGCACCGCATGATCGTGAACCAGGACGTGCCCGCATTCATCCAGGGTGCCAGCGGCTTCGAGTTCCGCGAGAACTGCCGCTACAGCGTCGAAGGCATCACCTGCAAGGTGCCCGAGGGCCAGTACTTCATGATGGGCGACAACCGCGACAATTCGCTGGATTCCCGATACTGGGGCTTTGTGCCCGACAAGAACATCGTTGGCCGGGCCTTTTTCGTCTGGATGAACTTCGGGGATTTCAAGCGCATCGGCGGCTTCCATTGATCACATGCATGCCTGAGGGCCGGATGCCCCCAGGCATGCGCGAGGGATTCACATCGGAGGAGGAAAAAGCATGTTGACATCGAACAACCGGCGTTCGCGCCAGCGCGGTCTGTCCTTTCTGGGACTGGTGTTTGTGATTGCCCTGGGCGTGGGTGTGGTGGCCGTGGGCGCACAATCAGTGCCGGTCTTCCTGGAGTACCAGGCCATCGTCAAGGCCGCCAACAAGGCGGCCCGCGAAGGCAATTCCGTGGCCGAGGTCAAGGCCAGCTTCGAGCGTTCCGCCGCCATTGATGACTTCACATCCGTGAAGGGCGCAGACCTCGAGGTGACCAAAATCAATGACCGTGTGGTGGTGGGGTTCGAATATTCGCGCGAGATCCATCTCGTGGGCCCCGCCTACCTGACTTACCGTTTTAAGAAGCAGACCCAATAGGTGCCTCCCTTACTGAATGCGCTGCAGCTGAGGCTGCAGCATCAATTTGCCGAGCCTGCATTGCTGCAGCGTGCCGTCACGCACCGCAGTTTCTCGGCAGACAACAACGAGCGCCTGGAATTCCTCGGTGACTCGGTGCTGAATCTTGCCATTTCCAGCCTGCTCTACCAGCGGCTCAGTTCCATGCCCGAGGGCGATCTGTCCCGCGTGCGCGCCAACCTGGTCAAGGAAGGCACGCTGCACCAGATCGCGCTGAGGCTGCAGTTGCCCGATCTGTTGCGCCTGGGCGAAGGCGAATCCAAGTCGGGCGGCAAGCAACGCCCCTCCATCCTGGCCGATGCGGTCGAGGCCCTGATCGGCGCAGTGTATCTGGACGCCGGCTACGCTGCGGGCGAGAAGGTGGTACACCATCTCTTCGAGGGCGTGGACATCAACCCCCACATGCGCGCAGCCGAAAAGGATGCGAAGACGGCCCTGCAGGAATGGCTGCAGGGGCGGCGCATGAAGCTGCCGCAGTACGAAGTGGTTGCCACCACGGGCGCCGCCCATCGCCAGACCTTCGAGGTGGCCTGCGCGATTGCCGAGTTGCAACTGCAGGCCCGGGGAACGGGTGCCTCGCGCAGGGCCGCCGAGCAGACGGCTGCCACAGCCATGCTGGAACTATTGAAAGCAAGACACGCATGAACCAAGACAAACCCCCGGCGCCGGCACAGACCGCCGCCGAACTTGACGCCCTGCTGGCTGCGGCCAAGCCCGGCGCTGGCGCAGCTCGCACGGCATCCGCTGCTGATGACACCCCGGCACCCGAGGTGCCGACCGGCCCGCAGCGCTGCGGCCTGATCGCCATCGTCGGCAAGCCCAATGTGGGCAAGTCCACGCTGATGAATGCGCTGGTGGGCCAGAAGATCAGCATCACCTCGCGCAAGGCGCAGACCACGCGCCACCGCATCACGGGCATTCGCACGCGCGCCGCGACGCAGTTCATCTTTGTCGATACGCCGGGTTTCCAGACCAAGCACAGCACGGCACTGAACAAGTCGCTCAACAAGACCGTGATGGGCGCCATCGGCGACGTGGACCTGATCCTGTTCGTCGTGGAAGCCGGCCAGTTCACGCTGGCCGATGCCAAGGTGCTGTCGCTGTTCAAGCCTGGCATCCCCACGCTGCTGATTGCCAACAAGCTGGACACCGTGGGCCGCCGTGCCGAGATTGCCCCCTGGCTCAAGGGCATGCAGGAGCGCCATCCGTTCGCCGAGTTCGTGCCCATGTCGGCCAAGAACAAGGGAGACATCGAGCGCCTGTTCGGCATCTGCGAGAAGTACCTGCCCGAGCAGGACTGGATGTACGCCGCCGACGAGCTGACCGACCGCAGCGAGAAGTTCCTCGCCTCGGAGACCGTGCGCGAGAAGCTGTTCCGATTCACGGGCGACGAGCTGCCCTACACCTCCACGGTGGTCATCGACAAGTTCGAGGAAGAGGCCAGCAAGCAGCACAAGCGTTTCATCCGCGTGGCGGCCACCATCGTGGTCGAGCGCGACGGCCACAAGGCCATGATCATCGGAGAGAAGGGCGAGCGCCTCAAGCGCATCAGCACCGAGGCGCGCCAGGAGCTGGAAAAGCTCATGGATGCCAAGGTCTTCCTCGAAGTCTGGGTCAAGGTCCGCTCCGGCTGGGCCGACGACGAAGCCCGCGTGCGTTCGTTCGGCTACGAGTGAGCACCCTTACCGCAAGGCCCTGCGTCCATGGCTAGCGCCAAGCGTGTCTCGGACGAGCCGGCCTTTGTCCTGCACAGCTACGACTGGAGCGAGTCCAGCCTGATCCTTGAGGTCTTCACGCGTCACCGGGGCCGCGTGGCGCTGGCGGCCAAGGGCGTCAAGCGGCCGACCTCGAACTTTCGCCCCGTGCTGCTGCCGCTGCAGCCGCTGAGCCTGAGCTACAGCCTGGGCGGCGAGGGCAATGGCGAGATCCATACCCTCAAGGGCGCAGAGTGGGTGGGCGGGCATGTCATGCCCCAGGGTGACGCCCTGCTGTCGGGCCTGTACCTCAACGAGCTGCTGATGCGCCTGCTGGCGCGCGACGATCCCTACGCGGCGCTGTTCGACATCTATGCCGGTGTGGTGCGCGTGCTGGCAGGCCAGCATGGCGATGCCATCGAGCCCGTGCTGCGCACCTTCGAGCTGCTGCTGCTGCGCGAATTGGGCCATCTGCCTGCCTTGAATGAGGAAAGCGCCACGCTGGCGCCGCTGGCCGAGGGGCGTCGCTATGCGCTGGTGGCCGAAGGCGGCCTGCGCCCGGCGCTGCAGGGCGAGCGCGCCGTGCTGGGCGCTGCGCAGTGGCAGGCCATTGAAAGCGCGCTGCAGGCACGGCAGGCCTTCAACGCCACACTGCATGTGGTGGCCCAGCCCGAGGCGGCGCTGGCCCTCAAGCCCCAACTGAGGGCCTTGCTGCAATACCATTGCGGCAGTCCCATGCTGCGCACCCGCCAGCTGATGATGGATCTGCAATCGCTATGAATCTTTCCCACGCTTCGCAGCGCACGGCGCTGTCGGTCAATGTCAACAAGGTTGCGCTGCTGCGCAACACGCGCCATCTGGGCATTCCCAGCGTGACGCGCGCCGCGCGCATCTGCCTGGAGGCCGGTGCCCAGGGCATCACCATCCATCCGCGTCCCGACCAGCGCCATATCCGCAGCGAAGATGTCTATGAACTGCATGCGCTGATGAAGCATTGGCCGCAGGCGGAGTTCAACATCGAGGGCAACCCGACGCAGAACCTGATGGACTTCATCCGGGCCACGCGCCCGCATCAGGCCACCTTCGTGCCCGACAGCGAGGACCAGTTCACCAGCGACCATGGCTGGAACTTCCCGCAGGATGCCGAGCGCCTGAAGCCGCTGATCGCCGAATGCCGCCAACTCGGCGTGCGCGTCAGCCTGTTCATGGACCCGGTTCCCGCACAGATGGCCGCTGCGCGCGCCGCAGGCGCCGACCGGGTCGAGCTGTACACCGAGCCCTATGCGGCCGCCTGGGGCACGGCAGACCAGGAAGTTCAACTGCAGGCCTACGCGGCGGCGGCCCAGGCTGCGCTGGACGCCGGGCTGGGCATCAATGCCGGCCATGACCTCAGCCGCGACAACCTGGCCGCCTTCGTGGCGCGCGTGCCGGGCCTGCTCGAAGTCTCCATCGGCCATGCGCTGATCGCCGACGCGCTGGAGCTGGGCTACGCCCAAACCGTGCGCGCCTACCAGCAGTGCATAGACCAGGGCATGGCGGCGCGCGCCTGAAGCTTTCGCGGAGCGAATCCATGATCTACGGCATCGGTACCGACATCTGCGACGTGCGCCGCATCCGCGCCAGCCTGGAGCGCCATGGCGACCGTTTCGCCGAGAAGGTGCTGGCCGAAGGCGAACTGTCCACCTGGCGAGCCCGCCGCGCGCGCTGGCCCGAGCGCGGCATCCGCTTCGTCGCCACGCGCTTTTCCGCCAAGGAGGCCTTTTCCAAGGCCATAGGCATGGGCATGGTCATGCCCATGACCTGGCGCAGCTGCGAGGTCGTCAAGCTGCCCAGTGGCCAGCCAGCCATCGTGCTGCACGGCGCGCTCAAGGAATGGTTCGAGGCACGGAACCTGCAGGTTCACCTGTCCGTGACCGACGAGAGCGACTATGCGGCCAGCTTCTGCGTGGTCGAGCGCCGCGCCTGACACCCGGCCGGCGCAGCGCTGGCTTTTTTGACTCCACAGGATTCATAGCATGACCGAGCACGCACCCCTGATCATCGACATCGCCGGCAAGGCGCTCACCGACGCGGACCGCCGGCGCCTGGCGCATCCGCTGGTCGGCGGCATCATCCTCTTCGCCCGCAACTGGGAAAGCCGCGAGCAACTGGTGCAGCTGTGCGCCGATATCAAGGGCGTCAAAGCCGACCTGCTGATCTGCGTGGACCACGAGGGCGGGCGCGTGCAGCGTTTTCGTGCCGACGGATTCACGCATCTGCCGCCCATGCGCGCCTTCGGCCAGATGTGGATGGACGACGGCAAGGGCAGCAGGCAGCGCGAAGGCAGCGGCGCCCTGGCTGCCATGAACGCCGCCACGGCGGCCGGCTACGTGCTGGGCACCGAACTGCGCGCCTGCGGCGTGGATTTCAGCTTCACCCCGGTGCTGGACCTTGACTACGGTGCCAGCAGCGTCATCGGCGACCGCAGCTTCCACCGCGACCCGCGCGTGGTGGCGGCGCTGGCCCGCAGCCTCATGCACGGCCTGCTGCAGGCCGGCATGGGCAACTGCGGCAAGCACTTTCCCGGCCACGGCTTCGTCAAGGCCGACTCGCATGTGGACATTCCGGTCGATGGCCGCAGCCTCACCGCCATCCTGGGCGAGGACGCCGCGCCCTATCCCTGGCTGTCCAGCGTGCTCACGGCCGTGATGCCGGCCCATGTGATCTACCCCAAGGTCGACAGGCGCCCGGCCGGTTTTTCCGCCAAGTGGCTCAAGGACATCCTGCGCAGCCGCCTGCGCTACGACGGCGCCATCTTCAGCGATGACCTGAGCATGGAGGGCGCGCGCCGCATCGACGGGCAACTCATCGGCTACACCGACGCAGCCCTGGCCGCGCTGGAGGCCGGCTGCGACATGGTGCTGCTGTGCAACCAGAGCCTGGGCCTGGGCGAGCATGTGGACGAGCTGCTGGCCGGCATGGAGGCCGCGCAGCGCAGTGGCCGCTGGCAGCCCGATGCCGACAGCGAATCGCGCCGCCTGGCCCTGCTGCCGGAGACCGTGCCCCAGCCCTGGGACGACCTCATGCGCCAGCCGGCCTACCTCCAGGCGCTGGACCTGCTGCCTTGATGGATTGACGAGCGCAGCGGCTGGCCGGCTGAGGCCTGGCGGGCTTTGCAAAGGCTGTGCGGGCCATGGAGGACGCGCACGCCAAGTGTTTTCACAGGAGAGTTTTCCCATGCGCGTTGGCGTGCTGACCGGAGGTGGCGATTGCCCCGGCCTGAATGCGGTGATCCGTGCGGTCACCAAGTCCCTGATCAACCACGGCCAGTGCGAGGTGCTGGGCATTGCCGACGGCTTCGAGGGCCTGATGCTCGACCCGCCCGGCGTCAAGCCCCTGGGCTGGGACGAGGTCTCGGGCATCCTGCATGTGGGCGGCACCATCCTGGGCACCAGCAACAGCGCCAATCCCCTGCGCGATGAGGCCACGCTGGAGCATGTGGGTCGCAACGTCCGGGCGCTGGGACTGGACGTGGTGGTGGCCATCGGCGGCGACGGCACCATGAGCCTGGCGCATGGCCTGGCCGAACAGGTGGGCCTGACCTGCGTGGGCGTGCCCAAGACCATCGACAACGACATTGCCAACTGCGAGCGCAGCTTTGGTTTCGACACCGCCGTGGCCACGGCCACCGAGGCGCTGCGCCGCATCGAGAGCACAGCCAACAGCCACCACCGCGTGATGATCGTCGAGACCATGGGGCGCCATGCCGGATGGCTGGCGCTGGAGGCCGGCATTGCCGGTGCGGCCGACGTCATCCTGCTGCCCGAGATCGACTACGACCTGCAGGCCATCGTGGATTTCTGCCGCATGCGCGAGCAGCGCCAGCGCTACACCATCATCTGCATCGGCGAGGGCGCCAAGGAAAGCGGTGCCAGCCTCACGGTGCGTGAGCGCATAGAGCAAAGCCCGGACCCCGTACGCCTGGGTGGCGTCGGCCATGTGCTGCGCGAGCGCCTGCAGCCCCATCTCAGGAGCGAGGTGCGCACCACGGTGCTGGGCCATGTGCAACGCGGGGGCGACCCCACTCCCTTTGACCGCGTGCTGGCCACGCAGTACGGCCACCATGCGGCGCAGCTGGTGCTGTCCGGCGGCTTTGGGCGCATGGTCACGCTGCAGGGCGGGCAGATCGGCAGCGTGGAAATCTCACGCGTGGCCAACACCCAGCGCACCGTGCCGCTGGACCACGGCCTGCTCACCATGGCGCGCGACATAGGCATTTGCCTGGGCGAGCCCCGCAAGCCTGCTGCGTCGCCGGCCGCCGCTGGCCGCCACTGAGCCCGCCATGCGGCAACAGGGGCGCATCACCGGCTGGAAGGACGAGCAGGGCTTCGGCTTCATCGAGCCCGATGGCGGCGGGGCGCCGGTCTTTGTCCACATCAAGTCCTTCACCGATCGCCGCCGCAGGCCCGAGGGCGGCGAGCGCGTCAGCTACGTGCCCGGCCGCAACGCCCAGGGGAAATGGCGCGCCCAGGATGTCGCCTTCATTGGCGAGTCCAGGAGCGGCCATCCGCAGCCTGCGCGGCGACGCCGTGCCGGCATGTCCTCGCGGCCTCAGTCAACTGTGCGAGGCCAGGTGGCAGTGGGGCTGGCCGCTGCCTTCTTCTGCGTGCTGATGGCCGTTGCCTGGATTGGCCGCATGCCCTGGGCACTGTTCGGCCTGTATGCGGCGGCAAGCCTGGTGACCTTCATGGTCTACGGATTCGACAAGTCCGCCGCCGTGCACGACCGCTGGCGTACCAGCGAAGGCCGTCTGCACCTGCTGGCGCTGCTGGGCGGCTGGCCTGGCGCGCTGCTCGCGCAAGGGCTGCTGCGGCACAAGTCCAGCAAGGCCTCGTTCCAGTTGGTATTCTGGATCACCGTGGGGATCAACTGCTGCCTGCTGGCCTGGCTGCTGTCACCGGCGGGTGCGCCGTTGCGGGCTCTGGCACCCGGCATCTTCTGAAGACCCAAGGAGCAGGCGATGACCCAGGTTGGACCAGGGGCCGAAATGCCCAGCGCAAACGATGCATCGCTGCAGACCTGGCAGGCATCTTGGCAGCATGCCTGGTCCGCACTGGGCGCCAGCGCGCCGCAGCCTGTGCTGGCCGAGCTGCTGCAAAGCTACAGCGAGCCCCAGCGCCACTACCACACGCTGCAGCATCTGGGCGAGGCCATGGCCCTGCTGCAGCCGGCGCTGGGCCTGGCCGAGCGTCCCGGCGAGGTGGCGCTGGCGCTGTGGTTCCATGATGCCGTCTACGAAACCCAGGCCAAGGACAACGAGGCGCGCAGCGCCGACTGGGCCGTGGCCGTGGTGCGCGGGCAGGGCCTGCCGGCGGAGGTGGCCGGGCGCGTGCACGGCCTGATCATGGCGACCTGCCACGCGGCACAGCCGTACGGGATTGACGCCCAACTGCTGGTGGATGCCGACCTGGGCATTCTCGCGGCCGACCCTCTGCGGTTTGCCGAGTACGAGGTACAGGTGCGGGCCGAGTACGAATGGGTGCCCTTGCCGCTGTACCGCGCCAGGCGCCGCGAGGTGTTGCTGGGCTTCATGCAGCGCGAGGCCATCTACTGCACTGACTGGTTCCGGCAACGGCTGGAGGCACGGGCGCGATGCAACCTCGCGCAGGCGCTGGGTTTGTAGGCGGCGCCTGTGTCGGCACCCTATGATCGGGGGCTGCTGCGGGCCGTGCAGGCCTGCCTCCCTCTCTTTCTTATCTTGCCCAGGCTCTGCCTGGCTCACCGGACGCGCAGATGACCACCCTTGGAACCCCTTACTCCCCCCATGCCACCAAAGTCATGCTGCTGGGCAGCGGCGAACTCGGCAAGGAAGTGCTGATCGCGCTGCAGCGCCTGGGCGTGGAAACCATTGCCGTGGACCGCTACGAGAACGCGCCCGGTCAGCAGGTGGCCCACCACGCACGCACCATCACCATGAGCGATCCGGCCCAGCTCAAGGCCTTGATCGAGGCCGAGAAACCCCACCTGGTCGTGCCCGAGATCGAGGCCATTGCCACGCCCATGCTCGAAGAGCTGGAAGCGGCAGGCGTGGTCACCGTGATCCCCACGGCCCGCGCCGCGCGCCTGACCATGGACCGCGAAGGCATTCGCCGCCTGGCCGCCGAGACGCTGGGCCTGGCCACCAGCCCTTACCGCTTCTGTGATTCGCAGCAGGAACTGCAGGCTGCCATCGACGGCACGGATGGCCAGCCCGCCATCAGCTTTCCCTGCGTGGTCAAGCCCGTGATGAGCAGCTCGGGCAAGGGCCAGAGCAAGCTGGACGGCCCGGACGACGTGGCCAAGGCCTGGGACTACGCCATGGCCGGCGGCCGCGTGAGCCATGGCCGTGTGATCGTCGAAGGCTTCATCGACTTCGACTACGAAATCACCCAGCTCACGGTGCGCGCCAAGGGTGCGGACGGCCAGGTGCAGACGCATTTCTGCGATCCCATCGGCCACATCCAGCAGTCCGGCGACTATGTGGAAAGCTGGCAGCCCCATCCCATGCACCCGGCGGCGCTGCAGAAGTCGCGCGACATCGCCAAGGCGGTGACCGACGACCTGGGCGGCCTGGGCCTGTTTGGCGTGGAGCTGTTCGTCAAGGGCGAGCAGGTCTGGTTCAGCGAAGTCTCGCCACGCCCGCACGACACGGGGCTGGTCACGCTGGCCACGCAGTGGCAAAGCGAGTTCGAGCTGCATGCGCGCGCCATCCTGGGCCTGCCCGTGGATGCCTCGCTGCGCAATCCCGGCGCCAGCGCCGTGATCTATGGCGGGCAGGATGCCGAAGGCCTGGTGTTCGACGGCGTGGACGAGGCCCTGGCCGTGCCGGGCACGGACTTGCGCCTGTTCGGCAAGCCAGAGAGCTTCGTCAAGCGCCGCATGGGCGTGGCCCTGGCGCGCGCCCAGGATGTGGAGCAGGCGCGAACCAACGCCAAGCTGGCCGCCAGCAAGGTCCGGCCGCGCAAGCCCTGAGGCGCTGCCCAATGACAAAGCCGCCGTCCCTTTGCCGGGCGGCGGCTTTTTTCATGGGGTACCGGCCTTAGTTGGTCGTGTGCATGGGAGGCTGCGAGGGCTGGGCATCATGCGGCGTGGTCAGCCGGATGGCGCGCTCCTCCTCGCCATGGCTGGCATGCTCGCCATCCGCGCCCAGGCCACCCTTCCAGCGCCGGACCACGCGCTGGAAGATCAGCGAGTTGGGGATCTGCAGCAGATTGGGTGAGCCATCGGGCGCATGGGCATCCTGCAAGGTGGTGTAGAGCATGTTGATGTCGATCACGCGGCCCTTGGCACCGGGCTTTTCGGCCGTGTCCAGCACCTCGATGTAGTCGCCCAGGCGAAAGGGCCCGACGATGACGATGAGCAGGGCGCAGAACAGGTTGGACAGCACGCTCCAGGCCGCAAAGAAGGCCACGGCGCCCACGGTGGCAAAGCCGGTGAAGGCTGTCCACAGCACGGTGGCCGAGACGCCCAGGCGCTCCAGTACCAGCGGCACGGTGGCGGCGATGAGAATCCAGCGGAACACGCCGCGCAGCGGCACCAGCAGCTCCGGCGGCAGGCCGTAGTGCCTGCCCGCGCGTGCGATCAGCCGGCGAACCAGGCGATTGAGCAGCCAGGCCGCACCGATGATCAGCAGGATCTGGGCGCCGGGGATGATGAACTCCAGCCAATCCTGCATCCAGGCGGGCAGGTGCGCTTGAAAACCACGCATAACTTCAAACATTCAGGAAACAGCAATCCGCATTCAGGACCCGGATGCGCGGCTTGCGCGCGCCCGGCATTGAGCTGCGATCGTAAGCGCAGGCGCAAGGCCCGGCAGTCAGGTGCGGCGCTGCTCCACCGTGTCCATCTGCATCTCGAAGCTGAAGAAGCGGTCGCGCCCCTGCGCCTTGGCCGCGTACAGGGCCTGGTCGGCGCGCATGAGCATGGCTTCGGCGCTGGTGTATTCGTCGGGGACGCAGGTGGTGATGCCGCCCGACAGCGTGAGGCCCGATTCATGGGGTGAGTCGGGGTGGCGTATGCGCAGCACGCGCAGCATCTGGCCCACGGCACGCGCGAACGTCATGGCCCCCGAGCGTGGCGTGCGCGGCAGGATGAGCGCGAATTCCTCGCCGCCATAGCGCGCCGCCACGTCACGCGGGCGCACGCAGACCTCGCGCAGCAGGCGGCCTATCTGTTTCAGGCATTCATCGCCATGCACATGGCCATAGGTGTCGTTGTAGCGCTTGAAATGGTCCAGGTCGCAGAGCATCAGCGTCAGCGGCTGGCCCTCGCGGCGGGCCGAGGCGATCTCGGCATGCAGGATGCGGTCGAAGCCTCGGCGGTTGACCAGGCCCGTGAGCTGGTCGAGCTCGACCATTTCGTTGAGCTTCTGGTTGGCCTCATGCAGCTCGGCCGACAGCGATACCAGGCGCCGGCGCATGTCCAGCAGGCGGCGCATGGCGCGCAGCTTGGCCACGAGCACGATGGGCTTGACGGGCTTGACCAGGTAGTCGTCGCCTCCGGCCTCGATGCCGCGCCACACGTCCAGGTCATTGTCCAGTCCGGACAGGAAGATGACGGGCGTCCACTCGCCGGGCTCGGCCTCGCGCAGCTGGCGGGCCACCCAGTAGCCGTCCTCGCCCGGCAAACGGATGTCGAGCAGCACGAGGTCGGGGCGCTGCTCGCGGAACAGTGCCAGGGCGCTGGGGCCATCGGCAGCCTCCAGCACGCGGGTCACGCCGGCATGCAGCAGCTCGCTGACCAGACTGGTGCGTACCGAGGCCTGGTCTTCCACGACCAGCACGCAAAACGGCGATGCCTCGTCCGTCGGCTTGGCGAAGCGCGCTCCGGTGGGCTCGATGGCGGGAGAGTCGGTGCTGTCGGTGGGCGAAGGTGGTGGGGCAGCGGGCATGGCCTTCAGGGTTGTGAGACCAGAAATGGGTCAGGGGGCTGCGCAGTACGCGGCATGGGGGTGGCGCCAGTGTAAGTCGGTCGTTGTATTCGTGTGCGATTGTGGATGCCCGGCTTTCTTCAGGCCAGGGGCAGGGCCGTGCGGGCCCGGCTGGCTTCGTCGTGCCATTGCACGAAGGCGTCGGCGGCCGCACACAGGCGTGGGTTGCCCAGTTGCTGCAGCAGCCTGCAAGCTGCAAAGCCCTGGGCTTTTTCGTCATAGGCAAGCGCCCACTGGCGGCGCTCTTGCCGCGTCTGCTCGGGCTGGGGCCAGCGGCGCAGCGAGGTGGACAGTCCGGTCAGGCCCATGCGCCAGGGCTTGCCCGATACGCGGGCGCGAAAGCACTGCTGGCGCTCGCACAGCAGGGCATAGAGCGGGTCCACCTGCAAGGCGTCGAACAACTGCGCGACGGCAGGGTCGTCGGGTGCGAAATCGGTATGCGTGACGATGACACGCAGGCCCTTGGGCGTTTCATAGACGCGCAGCCCCCAGTCGGCATGGCTTTGGTGGAAGGCCTGTACGCGCTCCATGGCGCGTGCGGACGGCGAGTCCGTGGCCGCGCGCCGGCGCGCCTGCCGCGCCTCCCACCAGCGCTGCACGCGCCGCATGGCCAGGAACAGCAGCAGCACGACCAGCGCCGTGGCCACCATCCTCGAATTGTTCTTGTGCGGTGCCAGCCGGGCCAGCCAGGTGGCGGCCGAAGCCAGCAAAAGCAGGGTCACGACGGGAAAGCGCACAGCGCTGGGCGGCTCGGGCAGGTCGATATCGGCGATGGCCACGCGCTCGGTGTTCAGGCAGTGGGCGCCGTAGCTGTTGCGCGTCATCACCGTGCCGTCGCGGCGCTGCAGGACTTCTTCGCGTATGGGGGTGCTGAAGCCGTCGAGCGCGTACTCGTTCTTCCATTCCATGCGCGGCTCGCCTGGGGGCAGCGCCGCATGGCGGGCGTCTTGCAGGGCCTTGGCGGCACGCTCCTGGGCGTGGGCCTGGGCAGCCTCCTGGCTGGTGTCGGACCATCCCCAGCGCTGGACGGTGATGCCGTGGGTGGGGCGGCTTTCATGCCGCAGGCGCGCCTGCGCCCAGTAGGTGGGGATGTGCATGGCGAGCCAGTATAGGGAAAAGCCGCCTGGCTCCCAAGGGAACGCAGGCGGCTTCAGTTGGCCATGCGCGCAGGCGCTGGATGCCGGGGGGTTACTGTTCGCGGCGCAGGGCGGGGAACAGGATCACGTCGCGGATGCTGGCGCTGTCGGTCAGCAGCATCATCAGGCGGTCGATGCCGATGCCGCAGCCGCCCGTGGGGGGCATGCCGTACTCGAGGGCACGCACGAAGTCGTGGTCGAAGTACATGGCTTCGTCGTCGCCGCCGTCCTTGGCCTGGACCTGGGCGTTGAAGCGCGCGGCCTGGTCCTCGGCGTCGTTGAGTTCGGAGAAGCCGTTGCCGAATTCACGGCCCGTGATGTACAGCTCGAAGCGCTCGGTGACTTCGGGGCGCTCGTCATTGGCGCGTGCCAGCGGCGAGATCTCGGTGGGGTGCTCCATGATGAAGGTGGGCTGCCAGAGCTTTTCCTCGACCACTTCCTCGAAGTACAGCACCTGCAGGCTGGCCAGGGTACGGGTGGACAGGCGGTCCTTTTCTTCCGTCATGCCCAGCTTGCGCAGGGCATTGGTCAGCCATTCGCGGTCGGCCACTTTGTCACCGGCTTCGGTGAACTTGACGATGGCCTCGGGAATGGTCAGGCGCTGGAAGGGCTGGGACAGGTCCACGGGCTTGCCGCCGTAGGTCAGCTGCAGCGTGCCCACGGCCTTTTGCGCGGCGTCGCGCACCAGTGCCTCGGTGTAGTCCATCAGGTCGCGGTAGTTCCAGTAGGCCGCATAGAACTCCATCATGGTGAACTCGGGGTTGTGGCGCACCGAGATGCCTTCGTTGCGGAAGTTGCGGTTGATTTCGAACACGCGCTCGAAGCCGCCGACCACCAGGCGCTTGAGGTACAGCTCGGGCGCGATGCGCAGGTACATCTCCTGGTCCAGCGCGTTGTGGTGGGTGACGAAGGGCTTGGCGTTGGCGCCGCCGGGAATGGGATGCAGCATGGGCGTCTCCACTTCCAGGAAGCCATGCTCCACCATGAATTCGCGGATGCCCGAGACGGCCTTGCTGCGCGCGATGAAGCGGCGGCGGGCCTGCTCGTCCATCATCAGGTCCACGTAGCGCTGGCGCACCTTCTGCTCCAGATCGGCCATGCCGTGGAACTTGTCAGGCATGGGGCGCAGGCTCTTGGTGAGCAGGCGCAGCGTCTGCACCTTGACCGACAGCTCGCCGGTCTTGGTCTTCATCAGCGTGCCTTCGGCGCCCAGGATGTCGCCCAGGTCCCAGCGCTTGAAGGCCGCATAGACCTCCTCGCCCACGGTGTCGCGCGTGATGTACAGCTGGATGCGGCCGTGCGTGGGGCCCAGCGATCCGTCCTGGATGGTGGCGAAGCTGGCCTTGCCCATGACGCGCTTGAGCATCATGCGGCCGCCCAGGCTGACCTGCACGGATTCGGCGTCGAGCTGCTCGGCGCTCTTGTCGGCATGGGCCTGCTGCAGGGCCTCGGCGCGGTCGGCCGGCTTGAAGTCGTTAGGGAAGGCCACGCCGCCCTGTTCACGCACCTGTTCGCGCAGGGCCTTGAGTTTTTCGCGGCGCTCGGCGATGAGTTGGTTTTCGTCCTGGGGAGCGGTCTGGTCCGCTGCAGATGGTGTGTTGTGTTCGGTCATGACAATGAGCGCCAGCGCAAAACGCCGAGGGGCCGGAAAAAAGCCGGAGGGGAAATCGGGGAAAGCCGAAAAAAAGCCAGGCGGGAAGGGCTGGAAAATGCAGCGGCAGCAGCAAATGCCACCGGCAGGCCCCGCAGCTGGCGGGCTGAATCCGCGATTTTAAGTTTTTTGCCGCGCTTTCGGTGCGTGGTGCCGTCAATGTGCCGGACCTTGCTGCGGTATGACGCCGCAGGACCGCCAATTCGTCAGTGCGCAGCGGGCGGGGAGCCGGGCGCCGTCCCCTGCGAATTGCCTATGCCGCTGTGTTCCAGCACATCCGCCACCAGCTCCAGCCGCACCAGCGGGCTGTCTAAGGCCATCAGTTGCTGCTTGATGGACACGGGCAGGGGCAGCAGCTCGGTCCAGCGGTTGGCCACCCAGCCGCAGTCGCCCATCTGTTCGGCGCTGGGCAGCCGGGCATGGTCGGCGTCGGTGGATCGTGCGTGCAGCTGCATCAGCACCTGGGCCAGGGCCTGGGCCGTGGCGAGCAGGTGATCGGGGACGGGGACGGCGGTGTCGGCAGGCAGCAACTGCACATCGGCCACCCACAGGCCGTGGGGCAGCTGCCGGTGATCCTGCATGCGAAAGCGCTGCGTGCCCTCGCACTGCAGGTGCAGCAGGCCGGGCTGGGGCTGCTGCAGCTGGACGATGCGTGCCAGCGTGCCCACGGCATGCAGCTGCTCGGCGGCCGCACCGGCCTTGCGCACTTCGCTGCCGGCCTGCAATGCCACCACGCCGAAGGGGGCTCCCGTGCGCTCGCACTTGCGGATCATGTCGAGGTAGCGGACCTCGAAGACGCGAAGGCTCAGCAGGCCTTGGGGAAAAAGGACGCTGCCCAGAGGGAAAAGCGGCAGGGAGTGCAGTGCGGTATGGGCGGTCATGTGATGGGCGGGATGCGGCAGCTATCATCCCATGCTGTGCCAAGGCCGGCTGGCCGTGGTCCGATCTTCCTCTCGCAGTCCTACAACGCCATGCTTTTTCAGATCGTTTCCTTTTTGCTCGATGTGGTCGTTGGCCTGCTGACCGGCGTCTGCCTGTTGCGCATGTACATGCAGGCCCAGCGCATTCCCTTCGGCAACCCGGTCGGCCAACTGGTGTTTGCGCTGTCCGACTGGATCGTGATGCCGCTGCGCCGCGTCATCAAGCCGGCCGGGCGCTGGGACATGTCCAGCCTGATCGCGGCCTTCCTGCTGCAGATGCTGCAGTTCGTGCTGCTGTGGCTGCTGATGGGCGGGCAGTCCAATGTGCTCGCCCTGCCGTGGCTGGCCCTGTGCGGCCTGGCGCGCGTGGCGCTGTCGGGCATGGTGGGCGTGCTGCTGATCTATGTCATCTTGTCGTGGGTGCAGCCGCAGTCGCCGATGTACGGCGTGCTGCAGCGCCTGTCCGAGCCCATGCTGCGGCCCATTCGCCGCATCGTGCCCCTGATCGGCGGTATCGATCTGTCGGCACTGGTGGCCCTGGTGCTGCTGCAGATCGCGCTGATGGTGTTGGGCTATATCCAGGGCTCGGGCCTGATGCTGCTGGCCTGATTTCCCCAGTTTCCCGGGCGTGAAAAAGCCGCCGCAGGCACCCACCTGCGGCGGCTTTTCTGTGTCTGCGCGAGGCTTTACTGAACAGCGTCGGCCGGCAGGCGCTGCAGCATGGCAAGCGATGCGGCGATGCGGTCGCGCAGCTCGCGGCGGTCCACGATCATGTCCACGGCGCCCTTGTCCTGCAGGAACTCGGCGCGCTGGAAGCCTTCGGGCAGCTTCACGCGCACCGTGGTTTCGATCACGCGCGGGCCGGCGAAGCCGACCAAGGTCTTGGGCTCGGCAATGACGATGTCTCCCACGAAGGCGAAGCTGGCGGAGACGCCGCCGAAGGTGGGATCGGTCAGCACCGAGACGTAGGGCAGGCCCTTCTTGGCCAGGCGCGTGAGCGCGGCGTTGGCCTTGGCCATCTGCATCAGGCTCAGCAGGCCTTCCTGCATGCGCGCGCCGCCGGTGGCGGTGAAGCAGATGAAGGGGACCTTCTGCTCGATGGCGGTCTCGACGCCACGCACGAAGCGCTCGCCGACCACGGAGCCCATGGAGCCGCCCATGAATTCGAACTCGAAGCAGGCTGCGACCACATTGACGCTCTTGATGGCGCCGCCCATGACGACCAGGGCATCGGTCTCGCCGGTGTTCTCCAGCGCTTCCTTGAGGCGCTCGGGGTACTTGCGGCTGTCCTTGAACTTCAGGGCGTCGACAGGAATGACTTCCTGGCCGATCTCATAGCGGCCTTCGGCATCCAGGAAATGGTTCAGGCGGGCGCGCGCGCCGATGCGGTGATGGTGGCTGCAGCTGGGGCAGACGTTCTGGTTTTTCTCCAGATCGGCCTTGTAGAGCACGGTCTCGCAGCTCGGGCACTTGATCCACAGACCTTCGGGGATCTGCTGGAGGCGATCCGTAGGGTTGGTTTGCTGGATTTTGGCAGGCAGGAGTTTTTCAAGCCAGGACATGGTGTTTCCTTTTCAGGCGCAGGGCATGCGGCACCGGGCCGCATGCAAGGGCTGCATTATGCGACCTACGCGTCGAGTGCCTTGCGCACGCCGCGCAGGAAGTCGATGGTCAGGGGGACGATCTTTTCGTGGGGTTGGCCGTCCAGCATCTCGATGATGCGGCTGCCGATCACCACCGCATCGGCCACGCGGCCGATGGCCTGTGCCGTGGCCGCGTCGCGGATGCCGAAGCCCACGCCCACGGGAATGCTCACGTGCTCGCGGATGCGCGGCAGCATGGCTTCCACGGCTGCCGTGTCGAGCGCGCCCGAGCCGGTCACGCCCTTGAGCGAGACGTAGTAGACATAGCCGCTGGCCACGCGCGCCACCTGCTGCATGCGCTCGGTGGTGGACGTGGGTGCCAGCAGGAAGATGAGGTCCATGTCGCGCGCACGCAGTTGCGCGGCGAATGCCTCGCACTCCTCGGGCGGGTAGTCCACGATGAGCAGGCCGTCGACGCCGGCTTCGGCCGCATCGTCCACGAAGCGGTCCTTGCCGTGGATCTGGTCGTAGCGCTCCACCGGGTTGGCATAGCCCATCAGCACCACGGGCGTGGTCTGGTTTTTCTGGCGGAACTCGCGCACATAGGCCAGCACCTGCACCAGGCCCACGCCGTTGGCGATGGCACGGTCGCCAGCCTTCTGGATGGTGGGGCCGTCGGCCATGGGGTCGGAGAAGGGCACGCCCAGCTCGATCACATCGGCGCCAGCCTCCACCATGCCGTGCATCAGCGACGGCGTGATGGCCGCGAACGGGAAGCCCGCGGTGATGTAGGGGATCAGGGCCTTGCGGCCATCTTCCTGAAGTTTGGTGAAAGTCGTGGTGATGCGGCTCATTGAGCTGCTCCTCCCTTGACCGTGAGCCCGCGCATGGAGGGACGGTCGTAATAGTCGGCGCCCGAGAGATCGGCCACGGTGCCGATGTCCTTGTCGCCGCGACCGGACAGGTTCACGAGGATGGACTGGTCGGCGCGCATGGTCTTGGCCAGTTGCATGGCATAGGCCACGGCATGGCTGGACTCCAGGGCGGGAATGATGCCTTCGGTGCGGCACAGGTAGTGGAAGGCGTCCAAGGCCTCCTGGTCCGTGATGCCCACGTATTGGGCGCGGCCCAGTTCCTGCAGCCAGGCGTGCTCGGGGCCGACGCCGGGATAGTCAAGGCCGGCGCTGATGCTGTGCGTCTCGGTGATCTGGCCGTTCTCGTCCTGCAGGATGAAGGTGCGGTTGCCGTGCAGCACGCCGCTGCTGCCGCGCTGCAGCGAGGCCGAGTGCTTGCCGCTGTCCAGGCCCTCGCCCGCAGCCTCCACGCCGATCAGGCGCGTGTTCTCGAACGGGATATAGGGGTGGAAGATGCCCATGGCATTGCTGCCGCCGCCCACGCAGGCGACCACGGCGTCGGGCTGGCGGTCGGCGCCCAGGAACTCGGGCATCTGCGTGAGGCATTCCTCGCCGATGACCTTCTGGAAGTCGCGCACCATCGCGGGATAGGGGTGGGGGCCGGCCACGGTGCCGATGATGTAGAAGGTGTTGTCCACGTTGGCCACCCAGTCGCGCATGGCCTCGTTGAGCGCATCCTTGAGCGTGCGGCTGCCCGATTCCACTGGCACCACGGTGGCGCCCAGCAGGCGCATGCGGTAGACGTTGGGGCTTTGGCGCTTCACGTCCTCGGAGCCCATGTAGACGATGCACTCGAGGCCGTAGCGCGCGCAGATGGTGGCCGTGGCCACGCCGTGCTGGCCGGCGCCCGTCTCGGCAATGATGCGGGGCTTGCCCATGCGCCGCGCGAGCATGGCCTGCCCGATCACGTTGTTGATCTTGTGCGCGCCCGTGTGGTTGAGGTCTTCGCGCTTGAGGTAGATCTGCGCGCCTCCCATCTCGCGCGACATGCGTGCCGCGTGGTAGACGGGCGAGGGGCGGCCGACGAAATGGGCCAGCTCGGACTGGAATTCGGCAACGAATTCCGAGTCGTTCTGGTACTTGGCGTAGGCGTCGCGCAGCTCGGTCAGAGCGTGGGTCAGGGTTTCGCTGGCAAAGCTGCCGCCGAAGCGGCCAAAGTGGCCAGATGCGTCAGGGTACTGGTATTCGAACATGGCTTGTCTGCAAAAGTTGGTCATCGGCCGCGCGCACGGCGGCGATGAATCGGTGTATCTTGCCGGCGTCCTTGATGCCCCTGAGGGGCTTGCCGTCGGGACCATCGGCCTCGACGCCGGAACTGACATCAACGGCCAGCGAGAGTCCTCGCGGGCGCACTTGCAAGATGCCATCGGTCACGTTTGCAGGCGTGAGTCCACCAGACAAAACGAGGTGAGAGGCGACGTTTGGTGGAAGGAGTGACCAATTGAATGCTTTTCCGCCACCACCATAGCCGTCGACATGGGCGTCGAGCAGTATGGCCTGGGCTTTCGAGTAACGCTGGGCATATTCTACGAGGTCGAAGCGCGCGGCATCGGGACCAAGGGGAATGCGCGCGGCGCGCAGGAAGGCGCGGGTGCCGCCCGATGTGGCGGCAAGGCAGTCCTCGGGCGACTCGTCGCCGTGGAACTGCACGCAGGCGCCCGGGATGGCGGCGCAGGCGGCCATCACGTTGGCGGCGCTTTCATTGACGAACAGCAGCACCGGTGTCACGAAGGGCGGCAGGCGCCGCGCCAGCTCGGCGGCACGCTGCACCGTCACGGCGCGCGGGCTGGGGGCGTAGAGAACAAAGCCCACGGCGTCGGCGCCGGCGGCCACGGCTGCGTCCACATCCTGTTCGCGGGTGAGTCCGCAGATCTTGATTCGGGTGCGCTGCATGGGGGCTGAAGAATGGGGGAAGGCCTGCTCGTTCACGGGAGCCAATCATAGGCCGGGCTGCGCGAAGGAAGGCCCCATGAAGGATCGTATACGGGACCCAGAAAGTACAGGCCGTCCGGCGAGAAGGTGGGCGCGGCGGCATCGCGGGAGCGCGCCTCCAGCACCTGTTGCATCCACTGCGGCGCGTGTGTGCCCTGGCCTACGGCGAGCAGGCAGCCCATGATGTTGCGCACCATGTGGTGGAGGAAGGCGCTGCCCTCGAACTCGAATCGCCAGTAGCAGCATTCCATGGCTGCATCCCCGGGACGCATGGAGCTGGCCGCGGCCATCTGGGCGCCGTCGCCTGCCATGCGGCGGGTGATGGACAGGCGGTGCAGTGTCTTGACGGGGGATTTGGCCTGGCAACCCGACGCGCGGAACGAGCTGAAATCGTGCTCTCCCAGCAGGTGCTGGGCGGCGGCCTGCATGGCGTCACCGTTGAGTGCATGGAACACCCAGCCCACACGCCCGGCCTCCACGCTGGGCCGCACGGGCGACTGCAGCAGCACATAGGCATAGCGCCTGGCTGTGGCGCAGGCCCGTGAATGGAAGGAGTCGGGCACGGGCTGGGCCCATTGCACGGCGATGTCCGGCGGCAGGAAGGTGTTGGTGCCACGGACCCAGGAGAACGGGGCCCTGTCCAGCGGCGTGTCGAAGTGGACGACCTGCATGAGGCCGTGCACGCCGGCATCGGTGCGGCCCGCGCAGAGGGTGTGCACCTCCTGAGCGGCAAAGCGGCCCAGGGCCGCTTCGAGATGATCTTGAATGGTGTTGCCAGACAGCTGGCTTTGCCAGCCGCTGTAGCGCTGGCCGTTGTAGGCGACGCCGAGGGCTACGCGCATGGCGAGGCCTCCGGCATGGGTTGGGTGTGCATCAAGTTGTCAGTTTTCCATGGCGGCTTGCGCCACCCTGTCACGCGAAACCGGTGCGGCGCCTGGGCAGGCGCCGTCGGGCTTCAGTCTATCTCGGCAAGGAGGCGCTGGGCTTTGGCCTTGAGATCGCCGTGGGCCTCGGAGATCACTTCCTCGATGAGTGTACGGGCTCCGTCGCTGTCGCCGATGGCATTGAATTCCTGGGCCAGGGCGAGCTTGGTGGCCAGCGGGTCTTCGGGCGCCGAAGGCGGCGTTGCGGCCGTGGGGGCGTCATTGCCCAGGTCCAGGGACAGGCTGCCCAGGTCGAATTCCAGCGATTCGGCCGGTTCAGGCTTGGCCTTGGCCGCCGTTTCCAGCACGCCGCCCGAATGCGCTGCTGCCGGCGCTTGGGCTGGCGCCTCGGTGCCCAGGTCTTCCAGGTTGAACTCCATGGCGTCCAGCGACAGCAGATCGGTACTGGCGTGGCTGTCGTCCGTGGTGGAACTGGTCAGGGGCGAGGGTTCGGTGGCCGGGAAGCTGTCCGTGACCTGCCGTGTGACGGGCATGTCCAGCGGCAGCATCTCGGTCGGCTGCATGTCGCTCATGGCGCTGCTGTGGTTCAGGGCATCCGTCAGCGAGGCATGGGCCGTGGGCTGGAAGCCGGGCATGTCCAGCGATGCAGCAGGCGGCTCCACGCGGGGATCCATGCGAGGCGCCTCGCTTGCTGCGGGCTGCATGGGCTCCAGCGGCGCGCGCAGCGTGGGCTCCAGCGCGGCAAAGTCCTGTTCGCTGGGCATGGGGGCCGGTGCGGGCAGCGGGCTGGCGTGCTGCGCGGGCAGGCTGGCATCGGCCAGGCCGCCGGGCAGGTCCATGTTGAGGTCCATGTCCAGGTCCATGGGCAGGGTGGCAGGGCCTTCGCGGTGCGCCTCCATGTCCAGGGGGCGGCTGGCCAGCGAGGCGGCCGCCAGTCCGGCAGCTGCCGCTGCGGCGCCGCCGGCAACGGCGGCAGCAGACAGGGGCGCGGCGCCGGCAGGCTGGTAGAGGGCGTTTTCCGGGTCCAGGATGCGGCCCTGGTCGGCCAGGCGCTGCCAGTCCACGCCCTTGCCCTGGGTCAGGCCGTGCAGGGTCTGCGCGACGGCCTCGAAGGCCTTGCGGTCATGGCGCTTGGCGTAGATGTCGGCCAGCTTCTGGTGCAGTGCGGTGCGGCTGGGATCGGTGCGCAGGGCTTCCTTGAGGATTTCCTCTGCCTGCAGGTCGCGGCCATAGGCCAGGTAGACATCGGCCTCGGCCACGGGGTCCACATCGCCGGCATCGAGCTGACTGGGCGAGTAGTGCATGGAGGTGCCCGACAGCTGGCTCGATGTGCCGGTATCCACGCGTTGGCCGCCACTGGCTCCAAAGAAGGAATCGGCCGCGAGCTGGCTGTCGCCAAAGGCGCTTTCGCTGGAGGCTGCGGCAGCGCGGCGGCGCTGCATGACGCGGTAGCCACCATAGCCCAGCAGCAGGGCCAGCAAGGCGGCGCCGGCCAGCGGGATGGTGGGATCTTCCATCAGCGTATCGATGAAGCTGGGCTCGGCGATCGGTGCGACGGGGGCGGGGGCCGGCTTGGGCTTCGGCGGCTCGGCAGGAGCGGGCGTGGCGGGCACGGCTTCTGCCGCGGGCGCTGCCGGGCCGGCAGCATTGGCTGCGGCATCTGGCGCAGCGGTGGCGGCAGCGGCCGCAGCGGCTGCGTCGGCAGTCGCCGCCGGGGCCGGGGGCGTTGTCTGGGGTGCTGCAGCTTCAGGCGCTGCAGGCACGGTCGGCGCGCCCGGCACAGCAACGCCGTTTGCCGTGCCGCTGGCTGCCGAGGCAGGTGCTGCAGCAGCACCTTCGGCGGGCTTGGTGGCGGCGGCGATCTGGCTCAGCTCGGACATGTTGCGCTGCAGTTCGGCCGTGCGCGATGCCTGGTCGTCGGACTGCTTTTGCTTGGCCAGGCGCTCGTCTGCCTCCACGCCCTTGACAGCACCTTTGGACAGGGTGAGCTTGTCGGGTGCGGCGGTGGAGGGCTTGCGGTCTTCGACCTGGGCCTGGACGCTGCCCGATGCTTCACGATTGGCCGATGCCACGGGCGCGGCTGGTGCGGCGCTGGCCAGCTGGCGGCGGAACTGGTTGAAATCCCGGGACTGGGCTGCAACGATCTGGCGCGCCTCGCGCGGCGAGGTGGCCTGTGCCGTGGCCTCGTCAGGCACGGTGAGCACGGCGCCGGAGCGCATGCGGTTCACATTGCCGTTGATGAAGGCCTTGGGATTGGAGCGCAGCATGGCCACCAGCATCTGGTCCAGCGAAACGCCTGCGGGCAGGTGGGCGGCGGCAATGCGGCCAGCCGTGTCTCCGGTCTTGATGCGGACCTCGGATGCTTCGGTCGGCGCCGGCGCTGCAGCAGCGCGGTCGCGGGCTGATGCGGTGCTCCGGCGCGGGGCTGCCGGAGCAGGGGCTGGACGGCTTTCCTCGGTGTTGCCTGCGGCAGCTGGCGAGGGGGCCGGCGCGGCGCGGCGCGGTGCGGCGCCCGGTTCGGGGGCGGAGGCCTGGGCCGCAGCCGTCACGGCAGGCGGCAGCTTTTGCAGGGTGGGCGGATCCAGCAGCAGGGTGTAGTTGCGCTGCAGGTTGCCCGAGGCCCAGCTGGCGTCGATCACCAGATCGACAAAGGGCTCGTTGACGGGCTGGGTGCTTGTGAGTCGCAGCACGGCCGATCCGTCCGCGCGACGCTGCACGCTGACGCGCACCTGGCTGGCCGTGGCGTTGTACTCCATGCCCTGGGTGCGGAAGACGCCGGGAGAGGCCACGCCCACGCGCAGGCCTTCTGCTTCAGCCGCCGTGATCTGGGGGATTTCGACTTCGGCACGCAGGGGCTCGCCCAGGGCCGATTGCACGTTCACCCGGCCCAGAGCCAGTGCCCAGGCCTCGGAGGCGGGCAGTGCGACCGAGACGACGGCCGCAGCGGCCAGCACAGAGAGTTTCCAACGATGCATAAAGCGTCAAACCTGTGTGGATGCAATTGGGCGGGCACTATTGTTATTGTGAGGATGCCCGCGTTTGCACATGTAATTGAAATTTACCCGGGGATAGATGGCACGCCATATACCAAGGTGCTTGGGTCGCATTGTCGGCCACGCTATAGGATCGCAAGCGTCTGGTTGCCGGTGAACGCTGCCAGTTGTTGTCGAACGGCAACGAGAAGAAACACAATGTATCTTCGGTGATTGTAGGCAACCGCCTACAGTCAGGGGACAAGAGACTTGGGCATTGTGCCCAATCGCACAGGGTTTAAAGCCGAAAAAAGCGCCATGTCCCGGGCCAGGACATGGCGCTTTTTGTGTTGGCTCAAGCCGGCGGTGCTCAGGCGGCCAGCAGGATGCGCAGCATGCGGCGCAGCGGCTCGGCGGCGCCCCACAGCAGTTGGTCGCCGATCACGAAGGCCGACAGGTATTCGGGGCCCATGTTCAGCTTGCGCACGCGGCCCACGCCGACTTCCAGGCCGCCGGTGATGGCGGCGGGCGTCAGTTCCTTGACGGTGATGGCGCGTTCATTGGGCACCCACTTCACCCAGGGGTTGCCGGACTTGATGATGGCTTCCAGCTCCTGCAGGGGCAGGTCCTTCTTGAGCTTGAGGGTCAGCGCCAGGCTGTGGCAGCGCATGGCGCCGATGCGCACGCACAGGCCGTCGACGGGAATGGTCTGCTCCGTGCCCAGGATCTTGTTGACCTCGGCCTGGCCCTTCCACTCTTCCTTGGACTGGCCGTTGTCCAGCTGTGCGTCGATCCAGGGGATCAGGCCGCCAGCCAGAGGCGCGCCGAAGAATTCGGTGGGCACATCGGTGCGGATGGTCTGAGCCACCTTGCGGTCGATATCCAGGATGGCGGAGGCGGGCGTGGCCAGCTCGTCGGCCACGGCCGCATGCACCACGCCCATGCCCTTGAGCAGTTCGCGCATGTGGTTGGCGCCGCCACCGGAGGCTGCCTGGTAGGTCATGGAGCTGACCCATTCCACGAGACCGGCCTTGAACAGGCCGCCCAGCCCCATCAGCAGGATGGAGTTGGTGCAGTTGCCGCCAATCCAGTTCTTGCCGCCCGCGGCGAGCTTGGACTGGATCAGGCCTTCATTGACGGGGTCGAGCACGATGACGGCATCGCCTTCCATGCGCAGCGACGATGCGGCATCGATCCAGTGGCCGTTCCAGCCCGAGGCGCGCAGCTGGGGGAAGACTTCCTTGGTGTAGTCACCGCCCTGGCAGGTGATGATGATGTCGCACTTGGACAGCTCGGCAATGTCGTTGGCATTGCGCAGCTCGGTGTGGGTCTTCGCCATGGCCGGGGCCTTGCCGCCGGCGTTGGAGGTGGAGAAGAAAACGGGCTCGATCAGGTCGAAATCGCCCTCTGCCTGCATGCGGTCCATCAGCACGGAGCCGACCATGCCGCGCCAGCCCACCAGGCCTACCAATTGCTTGCTCATTTTTGAAACGCCCTTTCAGTGTGAAAACAGTGCTGGATCAAGACTGTTGTCGCCCGGCTCGTCTGGGCCAGGTGAGGGCGCACGACGAACCGGGCTGGGTCAGCCTTTGATTGTCGTAATGGTTGTGGATGTGATTGCGCGCACGGCCACACCAGCCTGGGCGGCGGGTGCAATGTTCAGCAGGAGGAACGGGCGGGCGGCAAACATAAGAGCAGTCATTCTAGCGAATACGCCAGGAAAGAGAATGTCTGTTTGATGAATATCTTCGTCGAAATGGCGAAAAGCAGACGTCTGTTTTGACGCTTTGCCAAGTTCTGGAAAATCCTGGTCAGGCAGGGCAGCCGCAAGCCCGGAGGCTCGCGGCTGTCGTGGACGTCAGGCCAGCGCGGCCACCACGGCATCGCCCATCTCGCGGGTGGAGACCTTGGTCGTGCCTTCGCTGTGGATGTCGGCCGTGCGCAGGCCCTGGGCCAGGACCTTTTGCACGGCGGCTTCGATACGCTGTGCAGCAGCCTCCTGGTTCAGCGAGAAGCGCAGCATCATCGCAGCCGACAGGATGGTGGCCAGCGGATTGGCAATGCCCTTGCCCGCAATGTCGGGGGCCGAGCCATGGCTGGGCTCGTACAGACCCTGGCCCTTGGCGTTGAGCGAGGCGGAGGGCAGCATGCCGATGGAGCCGGTGAGCATGGAGGCTTCATCGGACAGGATGTCGCCAAACATATTGCCCGTGACCACCACGTCGAAGCGCTTGGGCTCCTTGACCAGTTGCATGGCGGCGTTGTCCACGTACATGTGGTCCAGTTGCACGTCGGGGTACTGCTGGCCCACCTCGGTGACCACGTCCTTCCAGAACTGGAAGGTTTCCAGCACGTTGGCCTTGTCCACGCTGGTCACGCGCTTGCTGCGCTTTTGCGCGGCCTGGAAGGCCACGTGGGCGATGCGCTCGATCTCGGGCTTGGAGTAGCGCATGGTGTCGAAGGCTTCCTCGGCGCCGGGGAAGTGGCCGTCGGTGGCCACGCGGCGGCCGCGCGGCTGGCCGAAGTAGATGTCGCCGGTCAGCTCGCGGATGATGAGGATGTCCAGGCCTGCGACCAGTTCGGGCTTGAGGCTGGAGGCATGGGTCAGCTCCGCATAGCAGATGGCCGGGCGGAAGTTGGCAAACAGACCCATGTGCTTGCGCAGGCCCAGGATGGCCTGCTCGGGGCGCAGCGGGCGGTCCAGCGTGTCGTACTTCCAGTCGCCCACGGCGCCGAACAGCACGGCGTCGGACTCCATGGCCAGCTTCAGCGTGGATTCGGGCAGCGGGTGGCCGGCAGCTTCGTAGGCAGCGCCGCCCACGGGGGCGGTCTGCATGTCGAAGTCCAGGCCCAGGGCGCCCAGCACCTTCACGGCTTCCGCAACGATTTCGGGGCCGATGCCATCACCGGGCAAGACTGCGATTTTCATGGTGTTCCTTTTGAGAGACTGTTCGGATGGTGGAAGGCCGCCGGCGGCTGGTTCAGCAACGCCTGCGGCCCATTGATGCGCGCAAGTGGAGATCGATCAGCGCTGCACCAGCGTGTGGGCCAGCCAGGGCTTGGTGGCCAGGCGCTCGGCCTCGTAGGCGCGGATCTTGTCGGCATGGCGCAGGGTCAGGCCGATGTCGTCAAAACCGTTGAGCAGGCAGTACTTGCGGAAGGCAATGACGTCGAAGGGGATCTCCTCGCCCTGCGGGCGCACGATCACCTGGCGGTCCAGGTCGATGGTCAGCTCGTAGCCGGGGAAGGCGGCGATCTCGTTGAACAGCATGTCGATCGTGGCTTCGGGCAGCACGATGGGCAGCAGGCCGTTCTTGAAGCAGTTGTTGAAGAAGATGTCGGCGAAGCTGGGTGCCAGGATGGCGCGAAAGCCGTACTGGTCCAGGGCCCAGGGCGCGTGCTCGCGGCTGGAGCCGCAGCCGAAGTTCTTGCGTGCGACCAGGATGGAGGCGCCCGCATAGCGCGGCTGATTGAGCACGAAGTCGGGGTTGGGCTTGCGCGAGGCCGGGTCCTGGCCGGGTTCGCCATGGTCCAGGTAGCGCCACTCGTCGAACAGGTTCACGCCGAAGCCGGTCTTCTTGATCGACTTGAGGAACTGCTTGGGAATGATGGCGTCGGTGTCGACGTTTTCGCGGTCCATGGGGGCGACAAGGCCCTTGTGCACGGTGAATTGTTGCATGGCAGTATCGAATTCAGGGTTCAGCGGGCGGCGCGTTCGATGGCGCTGCCCGCGCTTTGCACGTCCTGGCCAATGCCCTTGACGGTATTGCAGGCGGCCAGGGTGAAGGCCAGGCCGATCAGGAGGATCGAGAAGGAAGGCTTCATGGTGTGCTGGCGGGGGCAGTTGCGGGTTCAGGAGAATCTGCGGATGTCCACGAAGTGGCCGTGGATGGCCGCGGCAGCGGCCATGGCGGGGCTCACCAGGTGGGTGCGTCCGCCCGCGCCCTGGCGGCCTTCGAAGTTGCGGTTGCTGGTGGAGGCGCAGCGCTCGCCGGGCTCCAGGCGGTCGGCGTTCATGGCCAGGCACATGGAGCAGCCGGGTTCGCGCCATTCAAAGCCTGCCGCCTTGAAGATCTGGTCCAGGCCTTCGCGCTCGGCCTGCTCCTTGACCAGGCCCGATCCGGGCACCACCATGGCCAGCTTGATGTTGCGTGCCACCTTCTGGCCCAGCTTCTTGACCACGGCGGCGGCTTCGCGCATGTCTTCGATGCGGCTGTTGGTGCACGAGCCGATGAAGACCTTGTCCACGAAGATGTCGTCGATGGCCTTGCCGGGTTCCAGCGCCATGTAGGTCAGCGCGCGCTCGATGGCGCCGCGCTTGCTGGCATCCTTTTCCTTGTCGGGATCGGGCACGCGGGCATCCACGCCCAGCACCATTTCGGGCGAGGTGCCCCAGGTGACCTGCGGCACGATGTCGCTGGCCTGCAGCTCGACCACGCGGTCGAACTTTGCGTCGGGGTCCGAGTGCAGCGTCTTCCAGTAGGCGACGGCGGCGTCCCATTCGGCGCCGGTGGGGGCCAGCGGGCGGCCCTTGACGTACTGGATGGTCTTATCGTCCACGGCCACCAGGCCGGCGCGCGCGCCGCCTTCGATTGCCATGTTGCAGACCGTCATGCGGCCTTCCATGCTCAGGTCGCGGATGGCCTCGCCTGCGAACTCGATGGTGTAGCCCGTGCCGCCGGCCGTGCCGATCTTGCCGATGATGGCCAGCACGATGTCCTTGGCCGTGATGCCGGGCGCCGCCTTGCCGCTGACGTTGATCAGCATGTTCTTGGCCTTCTTGGCCAGCAGGGTCTGGGTGGCCATCACGTGCTCGACTTCGGAGGTGCCGATGCCGTGGGCCAGTGCGCCGAAGGCGCCATGCGTGGACGTGTGGCTGTCGCCGCAGACCACGGTCATGCCGGGCAGGGTGGCGCCTTGCTCGGGACCCATGACGTGGACGATGCCCTGGCCCTTGTCCATGAAGGGAAAGAAGGCCGCAGAGCCGAACTCGCCGATGTTGGTGTTCAGCGTGGTGATCTGTTCCTTGCTGATGGGGTCGGCAATGCCGTCATAGCCGCGCTCCCAGCCGTCGGTGGGTGTGTTGTGGTCGGCCGTGGCCACCACGGAGCTGATGCGCCACAGCTTGCGGCCGGCCATGCGCAGGCCTTCGAAGGCCTGGGGGCTGGTGACTTCGTGCACCAGGTGGCGGTCGATGTAGAGGACGGCGGTGCCGTCATCCTCGGTGTGGATGACATGCTCGTCGAAGATCTTGTCGTAGAGGGTGCGTCCCATGGCGTTCTCGAATGGTTGGTGTCGTGGGGAAATTCTTGGATGTGCATCCGGGGGCCAAGGGGCCTTCAGGATGCGCTGGCCGGCGGGCTCAGGTGCTCCACCAGCAGGCGGGCCGTAACGGGTAGCGCGTCGAAGTCGCGCGCCACGATGCTCAGCTCGCGCCGTGCCCAGTCGTCGCTGAGCTCCAGGGCGCGCAGATGGCCCACGCCGTGCATGAGCTCGAAGGCGCGGTCGGGGATCAGTCCCACGCCCAGGCCGTTGTCGATCATGCGGCACATGGCATCCAGGCTGGTGACCTGGATGCGCTGGTGCAGCGCATGCCCGGCCTGGGCCGCAGCCGCACGCATGGCCAGGCTGATGGAGGAGCCGGCCTGCAGGCTGACGATGTCCCATTCGAGCACATCGGCAAAGGCCACGCTGTCGCTGTGCGCCAGCGCGTGCTGCTCGGGCACCACGACGACCAGCCGGTCCTCGCGGTAGGGGCGGTGCTGCAGCGCGGGAGTGGCCTGGCCATTGCCCAGCGGCATGTATGCCATGGAGCAGATGCCGATGTCGGCCGTGCCTTCCTGCACCGCCGCCAGCACGGCGGGGCTGAGCTGCTCCTGCAGGTCGATCTTGACCTGGCCATGCTTGCGCGCGAAGACGCCCAGGTCTTCCGGCAGGAACTGCACGATGGCCGACATATTGGCGTGGATGCGTACATGGCCGCGCACGCCATCGGCGTACTCGGACAGCTCGCCCTGCATGCGCTCCAGGCCATACAGCACGTTGCGCGCGTGGTGCAGCAGGCTTTCGCCGGCAGGAGTGAGTGTCACGCCACGGCTGTGGCGATACAGCAGGGCCGTGTCCACGGTGGCCTCGAGGTCGGACAGGCGCTTGCTCACCGCCGAAGCGGCGATGAACTCGCGCTCTGCCGCTCGTCCGATGCTGCCAAGTTCGCAGACAGCCACGAACAGCTGCAAGGAGGTAAGGTCTATGCGCCGTGCAAAACTGCGCTCTGAATTCTTCATGTGGTGGGGTTCAGGCTTCTCATTAGGAGAAGTTGAATGGATTTTCTCGCACAAGTCATCGATCTGTCATCTTCAAGCGCGATGTCTTTGGTGATGTCGTGCGATTTCATGGAGATGGGGGTCATGCCTCGTGGCGATGGCTGCGGGCAGCCATGCCCGCCGGAACGCCGGTTGCATACTGAAAGAATTTGTCAATCTTTGCGCCAGTCGCCTGCATGGATTGCTGCAAAAATAAGAGCATATGAACGATCGATACCCGACGGGCCTGCGAGCCCTGCCTGCAGGCCTGTCATTGCTGCTGGCCGCAGCCCTGTCCTGCATGGCCGTCCCGGCGTCTGCCAAGCCGCAGCCACCGGCGAAGAACACGGCCAAGAGCGGCGCGAAGGCCCCCGCCAAGCCTGCGGCCAAGGCAGCTGCGAGGCCGACAGGCAAGACCGCCGTCAAATCCAAGGGCAAGCCGGCACCTGCCACCACCCGCAGCGCACCTGCCAAGGCGGCCGCCGCTGCAGGCGTGGTGGCCGGCGCTGCCGCAGCGGGGGCTGCAGCTGCAGCCGCAGGTGGCGGCGCGTCCAAGGGTGAGTCCGGCCTGAGCGCTGCCGAGCTTGCAGCGCTGCAGCAGCATGCCGAGCAGGGCGAGGCCAGCGCCCAGTACGCGCTGGGCTCGCTGTACAAGCGCGGCCAGGGCGTTGCCCTGGATGCGGAGACTGCCGCCCGGTGGTATGAGAAATCGGCCCAGCAAGGCTATGCGCCGGCTCAGTCCGACCTGGGTTTGATGTACGCCAATGGCCGTGGCGTGGTGCGCGACGACGCGCAGGCCGTGCAGTGGTATCGCAAGGCGGCCGAGCAGGGTGACGCCGTGGCACAGAACAACCTGGGCCTGATGCTGGCCGAGGGGCGCGGAGCCGCCAAGGATCCCGTCCAGGCCGTGCAATGGTTCCAGCGCTCGGCCGAACAGGGGGAGGCGGCCGGCCAGTACAGCCTGGGCGTGATGTATGCCACGGGCCGGGGCGTGGCCGAGGATGTGGTGCAGGCGCTGCGCTGGTTCGTGGCGGCGGCAGGCCAGGGCCATGTCGATGCGCAATTCAACGCCGGCATGCTCTATGCAGAGGGTGGCGTGGTCGATCGCGACATGGCGCAGGCCGCACACTGGCTGGAGAAGGCGGCCGAGCAGGGCAGTGCCGCAGCCCAGTCCAACCTGGGCGTTCTGTATGCCAATGGCCAGGGCGTGCCTGCCAGCGACAAGCAGGCCGCGCGCTGGCTGGAGCGTGCCGCCCAGCAGGGCGACGCGCTGGCGCAGTCCAATCTGGCCAGCCTCTATTCCTCGGGCAAGGGCGTGGAGCGCAGCCCGTCGCAGGCCTATTTCTGGATGCTGCTGGCAGCGGGCAAGGACAGCTCTCTGACGGCCAAGCGCGACAGCATGGCCCAGCCGCTGAGCGCGGCAGAGCGCGCACGTGCGGAGCGGCAGGCGGCGGCCTGGAAGGCCAAACCCGCTCCCTGAGCCCTGTTGAGGATGCACCAATGAAAAACGCCTCGGAAGAGGCGTTTTTGTTGGGGGCTCAGTGCTGCATCAACTGAAGAAGCTCTTGAGCCTGTCGGTCCAGCTCTCGCCGCTGGGCGAATGCTTGGCGCCGCCCTTCTTGAGCGATTCCTCCAGCTCGCGCAGCAGCTTGCGCTGGTACTCGGTCAGCTTGACGGGCGTCTCGACCACGATGTGGCAGTACAGGTCACCGGGGTAGCTGGAGCGCACGCCCTTGATGCCCTTGCCGCGCAGGCGGAACTGCTTGCCGGCCTGGGTGCCTTCGGGGATGTCGATGGCCGCCTTGCCCGAGAGGGTGGGTACCTCGATCTCGCCACCCAGCGCCGCCGTGATGAAGCTCACGGGCACGTTGCAGTGCAGATCGTCGCCATCGCGCTCGAAGATGTCGTGGTCCTTGATGCGGATCTCGATGTAGAGATCGCCTGCAGGCCCGCCATTGGTGCCGGGTTCGCCGTTGCCCGAGGAGCGGATGCGCATGCCGTCGTCGATGCCTGCGGGAATCTTCACTTCCAGCGTCTTCTGGCGCTTGACCTTGCCCTGGCCGCCGCAGCTGGTGCAGGGCTCGGGAATGATCTTGCCCGTGCCTCGGCAGTGCGGGCAGGTCTGCTGCACGCTGAAGAAGCCCTGGCGCATCTGCACGCTGCCCATGCCGTTGCAGGTGGTGCAGGTCTTGGCGCTGGTGCCGGGCTTGGCGCCGCTGCCGTGGCAGGTGTCGCAGCTGTCCCAGCTGGGGATGCGTATCTGCGCATCCTTGCCGTGGGCGGCTTCCTCCAGCGTGATCTCCATGGCATAGCTGAGGTCGTTGCCACGGTAGACCTGGCGGCCGCCACCTGCGCCGCCGCGCCGCCCGCCCTGGTTGAACATGTCGCCGAAGATGTCGCCAAAGGCCTCGGCAAAGCCGCCAAAGCCTTCTGCGCCGCCGCCCATGCCGCGGTTGGGGTCCACGCCTGCGTGGCCGTACTGATCGTAGGCCGCGCGTTTGTTGCTGTCGGAGAGCATCTCGTAGGCCTCCTTGGCCTCCTTGAATTTCTCTTCCGCCTCGCGTGCGGCATCCCCCTGGTTGCGGTCAGGGTGGTACTTCATCGCCAGCTTGCGATAAGCCTTCTTGATGTCGTCGTCCGAGGCGTTCTTGGCAACGCCGAGGACCTCGTAAAAATCGCGTTTGGACATGGTGTTTGCTAGCCAGTCAGTGAGAACAGGAACGCCGCGTCAGCCCCTTGGCAGGGCCGAGCGCGGCGGCAAGCGGTCGTCAAGGGACCACGCGCTGGGTTCAGTCCTTCTTGACTTCCTTGACTTCGGCGTCGACGACGTTGTCGTCAGCGGCTGCAGCACCGGCCGAGGCGCCTGCAGCACCGGCGGCTGCTGCGGCGGCGGCTGCCTCGGGGGCGCCCGCTGCCTGTGCATCGGCGTACATCTTCTCGCCGAGCTTCTGGCTGACCGTCATCAGCGCCGTGGTCTTGGCGTCGATGGCGTCCTTGTCCTCGCCCTTGAGCGCTTCTTCCAGGTCCTTGACGGCGCTCTCGATGGCGGTCTTCTCGCCAGCGTCGAGCTTGTCGCCATGCTCGCCCAGGCTCTTCTTGACGCTGTGCACGGCAGCTTCGCCCTGGTTGCGGGCCTGGACCAGTTCCAGCTTCTTCTTGTCGTCGGCGGCGTTCAGCTCGGCGTCCTTGACCATCTTCTGGATCTCTTCCTCGGACAGGCCGGAGTTCGCCTTGATGGTGATCTTGTTTTCCTTGCCCGATGCCTTGTCCTTGGCGGACACGTTCAGGATGCCGTTGGCGTCGATGTCAAAGGCCACTTCGATCTGGGGCACGCCACGCGCGGCCGGCGGGATGCCTTCGAGATTGAACTCGCCCAGCATCTTGTTGCCCGAAGCCATTTCGCGCTCGCCCTGGAACACCTTGATCGTCACGGCAGGCTGGTTGTCGTCGGCCGTCGAGAAGGTCTGTGCGAACTTCGTCGGGATGGTGGTGTTCTTGGTGATCATCTTGGTCATCACGCCACCCAGCGTCTCGATGCCCAGCGACAGCGGTGTCACGTCCAGCAGCAGCACGTCCTTGCGGTCACCCGACAGAACCTGGCCCTGCACGGCGGCGCCCACGGCCACGGCTTCGTCGGGGTTCACGTCCTTGCGGGGATCCTTGCCGAAGAATTCCTTGACCTTTTCCTGCACCTTGGGCATACGGGTCATGCCGCCGACCAGGATGACGTCATCGATGTCGGACACGGACACGCCTGCGTCCTTGATGGCCGTGCGGCAGGGCGCAATGGTGCGCTCGATCAGGTCCTCGACCAGGCTTTCCAGCTTGGCGCGGGTCAGCTTGATGTTCAGGTGCTTGGGACCCGAGGCATCGGCCGTGATGTAGGGCAGGTTGATGTCGGTCTGGGCCGAGTTCGACAGCTCGATCTTGGCCTTCTCGGCGGCTTCCTTCAGGCGCTGGAGGGCCAGCACGTCCTTGGACAGATCGACGCCCTGTTCCTTCTTGAACTCGGTGATGATGTAGTCGATGATGCGCTGGTCGAAGTCTTCGCCGCCCAGGAACGTGTCGCCGTTGGTCGACAGCACTTCGAACTGCTTTTCGCCGTCCACATCGGCGATTTCGATGATGGACACGTCGAAGGTGCCGCCGCCCAGGTCATACACGGCGATCTTGCGGTCGCCCTTGTCGGTCTTGTCCAGGCCGAAGGCCAGGGCCGCCGCCGTGGGTTCGTTGATGATGCGCTTGACTTCCAGGCCGGCGATGCGGCCGGCGTCCTTGGTGGCCTGGCGCTGGGCGTCGTTGAAGTAAGCGGGCACGGTGATCACGGCCTCGGTCACGGGCTCGCCCAGGTAGTCCTCGGCGGTCTTCTTCATCTTGCGCAGCACTTCGGCGGAAATCTGCGGCGGGGCCAGCTTCTGGCCGCGCACTTCCACCCAGGCGTCGCCGTTGTCGGCGCGCGAGATGGTGTAGGGCATCAGGTCGATGTCCTTTTGCACTTCCTTCTCGTCGAACTTGCGGCCGATCAGGCGCTTGGCGGCATAGATGGTGTTGCGGGGGTTGGTGACCGCCTGGCGCTTGGCCGAGGCGCCGACGAGGATCTCGCCGTCTTCCTGGTACGCAATGATCGACGGCGTGGTGCGCGCACCTTCGCTGTTCTCGATCACGCGCGTGGTGTTGCCGTCCATGATGGCCACGCAGCTATTGGTGGTGCCCAGGTCAATACCGATGATTTTTCCCATTTTGAGTTCTCTCCGCGTTCTGTGAAATGTTTGAATGACTGCTAACTTGTGGCCGGCTCGCGCAGCTTCAAGGGGCTTGTCCCCTTTTTTGTCAGTGCTGCCGTGAGTGCCCGCTTACTGGGGCTGGGCCACGGTCACGAGGGCCGGGCGCAGGATGCGGTCGGCGATCAGGTAGCCCTTTTGCAGCACCGACACCACGGTGTTGGCTTCCTGCTGTGCAGGCACCATGCTGATCGCCTGGTGCAGGTTGGGGTCGAATTTCTCGCCGGCAGCCGGATTGATGGTCACGACCTTGTTGCGCTCAAGGGCCGAGGTCAGCTGGCGCAGCGTGGCGTCGGCGCCTTCGCGCAGCTGTTCCGGCGTGGCCTGTTGAATGGCCAGGGCGGCATCCAGGCTGTCGCAGACAGGCAGAAGGCTTTCGGCAAAGCTCTCGATGCCGAATTTGCGCGCCTTGGAGACTTCGTCTTCTGCGCGGCGGCGCACATTCTCGGCCTCGGCCTTGGCGCGCAGGAACTGGTCTGCCAGCTCGGCACTCTTGGCCTTGAGTTCGGCCAGCTCGGCCTGCAGGCGCTGCAGCTCGTCGGCTGCATTGGCCGCCATGGCGGCTTCGATTTCTTCCGGGGCTGCGTCTTGCAAGGGGTTGGAGTTTTGTTCAGACATGGATAGAGACTTCAGCTACAAAACAAAGCGGTCGCCAGACTGGAGGCCAGGCGATTGCACGATCTTGAATCGAGATGCGAGCGGATCGGTGTATTTTCAAGGGCTTTGTGCATGTGCATCCGCGCGGCAGAGGTACACGGTGAGGGCAAAAGCCGGGCGACGGGGCAAAAGCCCCACACAGATCCGGGGTCTCGGGCAGTGCGAAGTGTACAGATGGAAGAGGGCTGCGCTAGAATCCAATGCTTTGCCTTGCCGCACCGCTACAAGACGCAGTGGGCGGCGTTTTCCCAAAAGGAGTCGATATGCGTCATTACGAAATCGTTTTGTTGATCCACCCGGATCAGAGCGAGCAGGTTCCTGCCATGCTGGAACGCTACAAGGGCATGATCACCGCTGGCGGTGGCAAGGTCCATCGCGAAGAAGACTGGGGCCGTCGCCAACTGGCTTACATGATCAACAAGCTCGCCAAGGCCCACTACCTGTGCCTGAACATCGAAGCCGACCAGGCTGTGATGGCTGAGCTGGAGCATGCCTTCAAGTTCAACGATGCCGTGCTGCGTCACCTGACGGTTCAGAAGAAGAAGGCCGACACTGCGCCTTCCTCGATGATGAAGACCGTCGAGCGTGAAGAGGCCCGCAAGGCCAGCCAGACCGAACAGGCCTGAGCCCAGCCCTGTCAGAACCTGAAGGAGTGGAGAACCACGTTGTACTGACGGCCGCCATCGCAGAGCTTCAAGCACTGCGCTACACGCCGGCAGGGCTGCCAGCCCTTGAACTGCGACTCGAGCATGCGTCGCGGCAGAAAGAGGCGGGAAGCGAGCGCAGCGTGACGGCATCTGTCAAGGCGGTGGCCTTTGGCGCGCTGGCTGAAAAGCTGGCCCGCCAGGCGCTCGGCAGCCAGTGGAAGTTCCAAGGCTTCCTGGCAACGCCCCGCAACGGCAAATTGCTGGTTCTTCACATCCAGGACATTCAACAAAACTAATTTTCAAGAGGTCCAGAAATGGCCACGTTCAAGAAATTCAACAAGGACAAGCGCCCCAAGCGCAACACGCAGTCGCTGCTGTTCAAGCGCAAGCGCTTCTGCCGCTTCACCGTCGCCGGCGTCGAAGAAATCGACTACAAGGATGTGGACACCCTGCGTGACTTCATCGGTGAAAACGGCAAGATCGTCCCCGCTCGCCTGACCGGCACGCGCGCCATCTACCAGCGTCAGTTGAACACTGCCATCAAGCGCGCCCGCTTCCTGGCTCTGGTTCCTTACTCTGACCAGCACAAGATCTAAGGAATACAACCCATGCAAGTCATTCTGCTCGACAAGGTTGTGAACCTCGGTGGCCTCGGCGATATCGTCAAGGTCAAGGACGGCTACGCCCGCAACTTCCTGATCCCCACGGGCGCTGCCCGTCGCGCCACGGCTTCCGCCAAGGCCGAGTTCGAAGCCAAGCGCGCCGAACTGGAAAAGCAAGCGGCTGAAAAGCTGGCTGCTGCCCAGCAACTGGGCGAAAAGCTCAACGGCGTGAACGTCAAGCTGACCCAGAAGGCTGGCGTTGACGGCCGCCTGTTCGGTTCGGTGACCAATGCCGACATCGCCGAAGAACTGACCAAGGCCGGTTTCGCCGTTGCCAAGTCGCAAGTTCGCCTGGTCAACGGTCCCATCAAGACCGTGGGCGACGCCACCGTGGTCGTGGCACTGCACACCGACGTCAGCGTCGAAGTGTCGGTGTCGGTCTACGGCGACCACTCCTGATCCGGGGCTTGTCCCGTATCACCAAAAAGCCGCCTTCGGGCGGCTTTTTGCTTTGCCGCGCCCGGGTGATGACGCCGGGTGGCGCGGCCTTTTGCCAGCCGCTACGATGGCGGGCTCATCTCCAGGAATTCCATGTCGTCCGTAATGCCCCCGCTCGATCTCGATGATGCGTTCGCACCGCTGCTGCCCGCTGGCGACCAGCAGGTCGCGCAGTTGCGCGTGCCGCCGCATTCGATGGAGTCCGAGTCCAGCGTGCTGGGTGGCCTGCTTCTGGACAACAGTGCCTGGGACCGCGTGGGCGATCTGCTGGTGGATGGTGATTTCTACCGCCATGAGCACAAGCTGATTTACGAGGCCATCGGCAAGCTGATCAATGCCAGCAAGCCGGCCGACGTGATCACGGTGTACGAGCATTTGCAGGGCATGGGCAAGGCCGAGGAAATTGGCGGCCTGCTGTACCTGAACCAGCTGGCGCAGTACGTGCCCAGTGCCACCAACATCCGGCGCTACGCGGAGATCGTGCGCGAGCGCTCCATCCTGCGCAAGCTGGTGACGGCCAGTGATGACATCGCCACCAATGCCTTCAATCCGCAGGGCAAGACGGTGGACCGCATCCTTGACGAGGCCGAGCAGAAGATCCTGGCCATCGGCGAGGAGGGGGCGCGCAACAAGCAGGGCTTCCAGTCGCTCGACACGCTGGTGGTGGACCTGCTGGACCGTGTCCAGGAGATGGCCGACAACCCCATGGACGTGACCGGCGTGCCCACGGGCTTCGTCGATCTGGACCGCATGACCAGTGGCCTGCAGGCTGGCGACCTGGTGGTGCTGGCCGCACGCCCCTCGATGGGCAAGACCTCGTTTGCGGTGAATATCGCCGAGCACGTGGCGCTCAACGAAGGCCTGCCGGTCGCCATTTTCTCCATGGAAATGGGCGCGGCCCAGCTGGCGGTGCGTATCGTCGGCTCCATCGGCCGCGTCAACCAGGGCAATCTGCGCACGGGCAAGCTCAACGATGACGAGTGGCCGCGCCTGACGGAAGCCATCGAGCGGCTGCGCACGGTGTCCCTGCACATCGACGAGACGCCCGGCCTGTCGCCTACGGAGCTGCGCGCCAATGCGCGGCGCCTGGCGCGTACCTGCGGCAAGCTGGGCCTGATCGTGGTCGACTATCTGCAGCTGATGAGCGGCTCGGGTTCGGCCGCCAGTTCCGACAACCGTGCGACCGAGCTGGGCGAGATTTCGCGGGGCTTGAAGATGCTGGCCAAGGAGTTGCAGTGCCCGGTGATTGCCCTGTCCCAGCTCAACCGTTCGGTGGAGCAGCGCACCGACAAGCGCCCCATGATGTCCGACCTGCGCGAATCGGGCGCCATCGAGCAGGATGCCGACATCATCATGTTCATCTACCGCGATGACTACTACAACAAGGACAGCAAGGAGCCCAACATCGCCGAAGTCATCATCGGCAAGCAGCGTAACGGCCCGACCGGCACGGTCAAGCTGTTCTTCCAGAAAAACCAGACGCGCTTCGAGAACCTGGCCGTGGGCTACGGTGGTGGCGACGAGTACTGATTGCAGCGCTTGGCTTTCAGGCTTTCCATGAAAAACGGCCCCGAGGGGCCGTTTGGTTTTTTGCAGTGGGCGGTCTATGTACGCCAGGCATGGATCAGCAGACCTGCCACGCAGGCGCCGAGGATGGCACAGGCCCAGGCCAGCCGCTGGGCGCCCGTGCGCAGCGCACCCACGGTGGCCACGATCTGGGCATTCTGCTCGGCCAGCTTCTCGATCAGTTCCAGCGACTGGCGCTGTGACTGCTCCAGCTGCGTGATGCGGGCTTCCTGGGCCTGGATCAGCAGCAGAGCCTGTTCGCCAGCCGAGCGCGGAGCTGCCAGCGGCTCGCCGGCTGCAGCCGGCTGCGCGACGACCGCCTGCTCCGCATCCTTTTTGCGCAGCAGGCTCTTGGCTGCCTTGACGACCTGGGGGGTGGCCTCGATGACATCGCCCCAGGGCACCAGCTTCAGCGCCGTGATCCAGCTGATCGCCATGGCTTACAGCACCTCGCTGGCGAAGTCGGCCAGGCGCGAGCGCTCGCCGCGCGCCAGCGTGATGTGGCCGCTGTGGGGCCAGCCCTTGAAGCGGTCCACGGCGTAGGTCAGTCCCGACGATCCCTCGGTCAGGTAGGGCGTGTCGATCTGCGCCAGATTGCCCATGCAGATGATCTTGGTGCCGGGGCCGGCGCGCGTGATCAGGGTCTTCATCTGCTTGGGCGTCAGGTTCTGGGCCTCGTCGATGATGACGTACTTGTTCAGGAAGGTGCGGCCGCGCATGAAGTTCATGCTCTTGATCTTGATGCGGCTGCGGATCAGCTCGTTGGTGGCGGCGCGGCCCCATTCGCCGGCATTGCCGCCATCGCCCTTGGCCAGGAATTCGAGGTTGTCGTCGAGGGCGCCCATCCAGGGGCCCATCTTCTCTTCCTCGGTGCCGGGCAGGAAGCCGATGTCCTCGCCCACGCTGACCGTGGCGCGCGTCATGATGATCTCGGTGTAGCGGCGGTCGTCCAGCACCTGGGACAGGCCGGCGGCCAGGGCCAGCAGGGTCTTGCCCGTGCCGGCCGTGCCGGTCAGCGTGACCAGGTCGATGTCCGGGTTCATCAGCAGATTCATCGCGAAGTTCTGTTCGCGGTTGCGCGCCGTGACGCCCCAGACGGCGTACTTGGGATTGCCGAAGTCCTTGAGCGTCTTGAGCACGGCCGTCTTGTCGCGGATCTCGGTCACGCGCATGAACAGGCTGGGCTCGCCCGGTGCCTCGTGGTAGACGAACTGGTTGATCATCAGCTGGTCGACGATGGCGCCGCTGATGCGGTAGTAGGTGATGGCGCCTTCCTGCCAGCTTTCGACGTTCTTGCCGGCCTTGGCCCAGAAGTCCTGGGGCAGGGCCAGGGCGCCTGCGTACAGCAGGTCGCCGTCGTCCAGTACCTTGTCGTTCTGGTAGTCCTCGGCCGCAAGGCCCAGGGCGCGTGCCTTGACGCGCATGTTGATGTCCTTGGACACCAGCACGACTTCACGCTCGCTGAACTTCTTGCGCAGCGCGGCGACAACACCCAGGATCTGGTTGTCCGCCTTGCCCTGGGGCAGGCTGTCGGGCAACGAGGTCTCCAGTGGTTCGGTCTGGAAATACAGCATGCCGGTGGCGCTGCGCTGGCCCGTGGCATTCAGCGGCAGGCCCTTGTCCAGCGTCTCGGAGGGCTGGGAGGCGACCAGTGAATCCAGCGTGCGGCTGACCTGGCGGCCGTTGCGCGCCACTTCGGTCATTCCCTTCTTGTGGCCGTCGAGCTCTTCCAGCACCACCATGGGCAGGAAGATGTCGTGCTCCTCGAAGCGGAACAGGCTGGTCGGGTCGTGCAGCAGCACGTTGGTGTCGAGCACGAACAGCGTCTTCGGGCCTGTGCGCGTGCGGCGTGGGCGAACCGGCGCTGCCAGCAGTGCTGCCGGCTTGGCTTCCGTGGCCGACCTGTTGGTCGACCGGGCGCTGGACGGCGCTGCCGTTGCGTTGGAATTGTCGGTTGCACGGCGCTGCCGATGGGCCGGGGCTGCAGTCGCGGCTGCAGGAGCCGGTGCCGGTGATGCGGGCTTGGCGTTGCGGCCGCGCGCCGGTGCGGGCTTTGCGGCTGTGGCGGTGGTGTTGGAGGCGGAGGCCGGGGCCGGTTTGCGCTTGCGTGGCGCGGCGGCAGCTACGGCCTCGACTGCATCGGGAAGATCGTCAGCGGGCAGGGGGTCTGCGTGCTGGGCACCGCGCACGGGAAGAAAGGCTTCGGGGGGGAGCTTGGCGGCACGGCGGCCGGGTGCGGGGGGCAGGGGCATGGTGGACGAACCGTTCCTCAACAAGGATCAAAAAGCACAAAGCCGCCTGGAAACCGAGGCGGCTTTGGAGGGGTGACAGGGAAAAGCGTCTTTGCTAAGAGGCATTGCCCCATTATGCATAGGCGGACGGCCTGAATATGTCGGCCGGCACTCTGTCACCTGTCGGATTGTTGCTATCAGGCAGCCTGCTTCAATGCCTTCAGGGTCTTGACAGCCTTGAGGACCTCGTCAACGTGACCGGGAACCTTCAGGCCGCGCCATTCCTGCACCAGCAGGCCATCGGCTCCGACCAGGAAGGTGGAGCGCTCGATGCCCTTCACCTTCTTGCCGTACATGATCTTGTTCTTGACCACGCCGAACATGTGGCACATCTTCTCTTCCGTATCGGCGATCAGCTCGAACGGCAGTTCCAGCTTTTCCTTGAAGTCGTCGTGCGACTTCATGTTGTCGCGCGAGACGCCAAACACGGTGGCGCCAGCTTTCACGAAGTCCTTGTACTTGTCGCGGAACTGCATGGCTTCGGTGGTGCAGCCAGGCGTATTGTCCTTGGGGTAGAAATACAGGATCAGAATCTGGCCCGTGTGGGAGGTGTTGGTCACCTTGATCCCGCCGGTAGCGTTGGCTTCAAATTCGGGAAGGGGTTTGTTGACAACGATCGCCATGCGCTTATATCTCTCGGGTGTAGTCGTTGAAATGCCGAGGGCCGTGTTTGTGTTTTTGCTTTTATCGGAAATGCCCCCAACCGCAACCTGCAATTTTACCCTGAAAACGGAATTTCTCCCAATCAGGGGGGCAGGAGTCTACTCCAAGAGTAGGGCCGCGACGACGTTACGGCCTTCGCTGGCAAGGATGTTGTAGGTGCGACACGCGGCCTGCGTATCCATGCTTTCCAGGCCGATGCGTCGGGCCATGAGCGGGCGCAGCCAGGCCGCTGGCGGGAAGCGGTTGCGCTGGCCGCTGCCCAGGATGATGACCTCTGCATCCAGCTGGGACAGGGCCTCGAAATGCTCAGGCGTCAGGTCTTCGAAGCGGGCGCAGTCCCAGGCCTGGCGCAGGCCTTTGGCGCCGACAAGCAGGCTGTGTTCGAACTTTTCCCGGTCCACAGCGACCCAGCCGGTGCCATAGCCCGTGATGCTCTGTGCTTCGGATTTGTCGGCGTGGAATTTCATGGATGAGGGTGGCGCGGTCTGCGCGATGGGGGTGGCCGCCACATGGGTCGGGGCCAGGGCGATGCTGCATTGCGGAACTGTGGTCAAATTATAGGTTTCACCAGGGTGCATGGGGCACTTTGGCGTGCATGAAGGCCGCAAGCCCGCGCCGGCCACTTTCATATTCTCAGCATGAAAACCGTTCTCAAATCCGCAAAACTAGCCAACGTCTGTTATGACATCCGCGGGCCCATCATGGACGCGGCCAAGAAGATGGAAGAGGACGGCCAGAAGATCATCAAGCTCAATATCGGCAATCTGGCCGTGTTCGGCTTCGACGCTCCTGAGGAAGTGCAGCAGGACATGATCCGCAACCTGCCCAATTCGGCAGGCTACTCGGACAGCAAGGGCATCTTCGCGGCGCGCAAGGCCGTGATGCACGAAACCCAGCGCCAGGGCATCCTGGGCGTGACGCTGGACGATATCTACCTGGGCAATGGCGCATCCGAGCTGATCAGCCTGGCCACGAACGCGCTGCTGGACGACGGCGACGAGATGCTGCTGCCGGCGCCCGACTATCCGCTGTGGACCGCCGTGACCAGCCTGTCCGGCGGCACGCCCGTGCACTATATGTGCGACGAGTCCAACGGCTGGATGCCCGACCTGGACGACATCCGCGCCAAGATCACGCCGCGCACCAAGGGCATCGTCGTCATCAACCCCAACAATCCGACAGGTGCCCTGTACAGCAAGCAGCTGCTGCAAAGCATCGTGGCGCTGGCCCGCGAGCATGGCCTGGTGATCTTCGCCGACGAGGTCTATGACAAGGTGCTCTACGACGACGTCGTGCATACGCCGCTGGCCAGCCTGTCCACCGATGTGCTGACGCTGACCTTCAACTCGCTGTCCAAGGCCTATCGCAGCTGCGGCTACCGCGCCGGCTGGATGGTGGTCTCGGGCGACAAGAAGGCGGCCAAGGACTATATCGAGGGCCTGAACATGCTCTCCAACATGCGCCTGTGCGCCAATGTGCCTGGCCAATGGGCCGTGCAGACGGCGCTGGGCGGGCATCAGAGCATCGACGAGCTGGTGCAGGAAGGCGGCCGGCTGCGCGTGCAGCGCGACCTGGCCTACCAACTGATCACCGAAATCCCCGGCGTGAGCTGCGTCAAGCCGCAGGCCGCGCTGTACATGTTCCCGCGCCTGGACCCCGAGATCTACCCGATCAAGGATGACCAGGCGTTCTTCCTGGAAGTGCTGCAGGAGACCAAGGTCATGCTGGTGCAGGGAACAGGCTTCAACTGGCCGCACCCCGACCATTTCCGCATCGTCTTCCTGCCGCACGACACCGACCTGCGCGAGGCCATCCGCCGCCTGGCCGTGTTCCTCGAGAAATACCGCAAGCGCCACGGCACGGACCGCGGCTGAACTGTGCGGGGGCCGGCGGGGGAGAGGGCCTTGCGCCGACCATCGCTTTTTACCGGCTGCCGGCGCGCACCCTCTGGGCGCCGCAGCATTTTTTGACTGGCAAGTAGTTTATGAAACCGATCCAAGTAGGCCTTCTGGGCATTGGCACCGTGGGCAGCGGCACCTTCAACGTGCTGCAGCGCAACCAGGAAGAGATCCGCCGCCGCGCGGGCCGCGGTATTGAGATTGCCATGGTGGCCGACCTGGATACGGAACGCGCACGCTCCGTCGTGGGCGACACGGCCAAGGTGGTCGGCGATGCGCGCGAGATCATCGCCAACCCCGAGATCGACGTGGTGATCGAGCTGATCGGCGGCTACGGCATTGCCAAGGCCCTGGTGCTGGAGGCCATTGCCGCCGGCAAGCATGTGGTCACGGCCAACAAGGCCCTGCTGGCCGTGCATGGCAGCGAAATCTTCAAGGCCGCCGCCGAGAAGGGCGTGATGGTGGCCTACGAAGCGGCCGTGGCCGGTGGCATCCCCATCATCAAGGCGCTGCGCGAAGGCCTGACGGCCAACCAGATCCAGTGGGTGGCCGGCATCATCAACGGCACGACCAACTTCATCCTGTCCGAGATGCGCGACAAGGGCCTGGACTTCGACGTGGTGCTCAAGGAGGCCCAGCGCCTGGGCTATGCCGAAGCCGATCCGACCTTCGACATCGAAGGCGTGGACGCCGCCCACAAGGTCACGCTGATGAGCGCCATCGCCTTCGGCATTCCCGTGCAGTTCGACAAGGCGCATGTGGAAGGCATTACCAAGCTGTCTGCGGCCGACATCAAGTACGCCGAGCAACTGGGCTACCGCATCAAGCTGCTGGGCATCACCAAGCGCACGGACAAGGGCATCGAGCTGCGCGTGCACCCCAGCCTGGTGCCGACCAAGCGCCTGATCGCCAACGTGGAAGGCGCGATGAACGCCGTCGTCGTCCATGGCGACGCCGTGGGCACGACGCTGTACTACGGCAAGGGCGCGGGCTCCGAGCCCACGGCCAGCGCCGTGATTGCCGACCTGGTGGACATTGCCCGCCTGCACACGGCCGACCCCGAGCACCGCGTGCCCCCGCTGGCCTTCCAGTCGAACACGCTGGTCGCCGCAGGTGGCGAGCTGCCCGTGCTGCCCATGAGCGAGGTGGTCACCAGCTACTACCTGCGCATCCGCGTGGCCGACGAAGCCGGCGTGCTGGCCAAGATCACCAGCATCCTCGCCGGTGCCGGCATCAGCATCGATGCCCTGCTGCAGCGCGAGGCTGGCGAGGTGAGCGGCGACAGCGAAGGCAGCCAGGGCGTGCCGCAGACCGACCTGATCATCCTGACCCACGCCACGCGCGAAGGCGACATGGATGCTGCCCTGGCGCAGATCCAGCAGTTGCCCACGGTGCTGGCCCCTATCAACCGCATCCGCAAGGAAGAGTTGAACTAAGACACCCCCTGAGCGGCTGCGCCGCTTCCCCCTCTCTCGCACGCGGGAGGGGGACGACGCCCTCGCTGCGGGGCGGCCCTTGCTCGGCATCCCTGGCATCGGCCGCGCCCCGTCTCACAGAATACTGACGAGGAAGCGACATGCTTTATCTTTCCACGCGCGGCCACGCGGACCGCAAGCGCTTTTGCGACATCCTGCTCGAGGGCCTGGCGCCCGATGGCGGGCTGTACCTGCCCGAGCGCTATCCGCAGATCGATGCCGCCCGCCTGGGCGAGCTGCGCAGCATCTACAAGGAGCAGGGCTACGCGGCCCTGGCCTTCGAGATCCTGAGCCTGTACATCGACGACATCCCGGCCGAGGATCTGCGCGCCCTGTGCGCCAAGACCTATACGCAGCAGGTGTTCGGCACGGCCGAGATCACGCCGCTGCGCCCGCTGGAAGACGGCCTGTGGCTCGAAGCCCTGTCCAACGGCCCCACGCTGGCCTTCAAGGACATGGCCATGCAGCTGCTGGGCAACCTGTTCGAGTACGAACTGGGCCGCCGTAGCGAGGAGCTGAACATCCTGGGCGCCACCAGCGGCGACACCGGCAGCGCCGCCGAGTACGCCATGCGCGGCAAAAAGGGCGTGCGCGTGTTCATGACCAGCCCGCGCGGCCGCATGAGCCCCTTCCAGCAGGCCCAGATGTTCAGCCTGCAGGATGCCAACATCCACAACATCGCCATCGAAGGCGTGTTCGACGACTGCCAGGACATCGTCAAGGCCGTCTCCAACGACCACGCCTTCAAGGCGAAGTACAAGATCGGCACGGTCAACTCGATCAACTGGGCCCGCCTGCTGGCCCAGGTCGTCTACTACTTCGCCGGCTACCTGCAGGCCACGCAGGGCAATGACCAGAAGGTCAGCTTCACGGTGCCCAGTGGCAACTTCGGCAACATCTGCGCCGGCCACGTGGCGCGCCAGATGGGCCTGCCGATAGCGCGCCTGGTGGTGGCAACCAACGAGAACGATGTGCTCGACGAGTTCTTCCGCACGGGCGCCTACGTGGTGCGCGGCAGCGAGCACACCTACGAGACATCGAGCCCCTCGATGGACATCTCCAAGGCCAGCAACTTCGAGCGCTTCGTGTTCGACCTGCTGGGTCGCGATGGACAGGCCACGCGCGAATTGTTCGCCGAGGGCGTGGCACGCCAGGGCCGCTTCGACCTGGGCGGCAACCCGCTGTTCCAGGAAGCTGCTGCCCGCTACGGCTTCGTCAGCGGCAAGAGCACGCATGCCGACCGCCTGGCCACCATCCGCGATACCTTCGAGCGCTTCGGCACCATGATCGACACGCACACGGCCGACGGCGTCAAGGTGGCGCGCGAGCAGCTGCAGGCCGGCGTGCCCATGATCGTGCTGGAGACGGCACTGCCCATCAAGTTCGCCGCCACCATCGAGGAGGTCCTGGGCCGCCTGCCCGATCGCCCGGCCAAGTTCGAAGGCATCGAGGACCTGCCCAAGCGCGTGACCGACTTGCCGGCCGACGCCGAGCAGGTCAAGGCCTACATCGCCCGGCATTGCGACTGATGCCACGGCCGGGCTGTCCGCAGGTCCGCAGCTGGAGTGCATGGCGATGAAGGTCATCGGCTTCGCCGGCTACTCCGGCTCGGGCAAGACCAGCCTGGTGGAGCCCCTGATCACGCTGATGCGTGCGCAGGGGCTCAGCGTTTCGGTGGTCAAGCATGCCCACCACCATTTCGATGTCGATCACGAGGGCAAGGACAGCTGGCGCCACCGCAAGGCGGGTGCCTATGAGGTGGTGCTGGCTTCCGATCGCCGTCTGGCGCTGATGCGCGAATTCCCCCGGCCCACGGAGCTGTCGGTGCACGACATGCTGGCCGAGCTGGACCCCCTCGTGGACTGGGTGCTGGTAGAAGGTTTCAAGCACGCCGACCTGCCCAAGATAGAAATCTGGCGCGAGCAGCCCGAGCGCACCAGCGCCGGCAAGACCCAGGCGCCTTTGTTCCCGCACGATCCCCATGTGCTGGCCTTGGCAACCGATGCGCCGGCCCGCCTGCCCGAGCCGCCGCGCCAGCCCGTGCTGGACCTCAACGCGCCAGCGCAGATACTGCAATGGCTGCTGGATCAGGGGGAGCGCCTGCGCTACCGTGCACCTGATAGCGGCCAAGACTAGGAGAAAAACCATGCGAGCCCCGCTCAAGCCCCTTGACGAAGCGCTGGCCGAACTGCTGGCCCAGGCACTGCCGCTGGCTGGCGATGACACCGTGGACTGCTTTGACGCCGATGGCCGCGTGCTGCGGGCCGACGCCGTCTCGCCGCTGCAGGTGCCGCCCCAGGACAACAGCGCCATGGACGGCTACGCCGTGCGCAGCGCCGAATGCACGCAGGGCAATGCCGAGCTGCCCGTCTCGCAGCGCATCCCCGCAGGCGCCGTGGGCCAGCCGCTGGCCGTGGGCACGGTGGCGCGCATCTTCACGGGGGCTCCGGTGCCCGAAGGTGCCGATGCCATCGTCATGCAGGAAGACTGCGAAGTTCTGGAAGACGGTCGCGTGCGCATCAAGGCGCGGCCCGAGGCCGGGCAATGGATACGCCGCTCGGGCGAGGACATCCGGCGCGGCGCCACCGTCATCGCGGCCGGCACGCGCCTGTCGCCGGCCGAGCTGGGCCTGGCCGCCAGCATCGGCCTGGCCTCTTTGCGCGTGGCACGCAAGCCGCGCGTGGCCCTGTTCTCCACGGGCGACGAGCTGGTCATGCCGGGCACGGTCGCGCCCGAGCAGATGCCGCCCGGCAGCATCTACAACAGCAACCGATTCTTCCTTCGCGCCCTGCTGCAGCGCATGGGCTGCGAGGTCACCGACTTCGGCATCGTCCCCGACCGGCGCGAGGCCACTGTGGATGCTTTGCGCGAGGCGGCCCGCGCGCATGACCTGATCCTGACCAGCGGCGGGGTGTCGGTCGGCGAGGAAGACCATGTCAAGCCCGCCGTGCAGGCGCTGGGCCAGCTCGACCTCTGGCAGATCGCCGTCAAGCCCGGCAAGCCCTTCGCCTATGGCCGCGTGAACCGCGAGGGCGAAGGCTTTGCCCACTTCATCGGCCTGCCCGGCAACCCGGTCTCCAGCTTCGTCACCTTCCTTTTGCTGGTGCGCCCCTTCGTGCTGCGCCTGCAGGGCGTGCAGCAGGCGCTGCCGCGCTCGGTCGAGGTGCGCGCCGACTTCCATTGGCCGCGCGGGGACAAGCGCCGCGAATTCCTGCGCGTGCGCTACAACGAGGGCGGTGGCCTGGAGCTGTTCCGCAACCAGAGTTCGGGCGTGCTGACCTCGGCAGCCTGGGGAGATGGCGTGGTGGACAACCCGCCAGGCCAGGCCATTGCGCCGGGCGACCGGGTGCGCTTCATCGCCTTTTCGGAGCTGCTGTCATGAGCCAGGCCGTCCCCATCGCCATCACCATCACCGTGCGCTATTTCGCCTCCATCCGCGAAGCCCTGGGCACGGGCAGCGAAACCCTGTCCACCGAGGCCGCCACCGTGGGCGCGCTGCGTGAGGAACTGATTGCGCGTGGCGGTGCAGCCGCCGAAGCGCTGGCCCCTGGCAAGGCCGTGCGCATGGCGCTGAACCAGGTCCTGTGCGATGCCGGTGCCGCCATTCGCCAGGGGGACGAGGTGGCTTTCTTCCCCCCCGTGACCGGAGGTTGACCCAAATGACCACCGACAAGCCCGTGGACCAGGCCATCAGCGCACGCACGCGCAAGGCCCTGTCCGAAGCCAAGGCGCGCGGCGTGCAACTGGGCCGTGCAGGCGCAGACAACCTGCGCGCCACCGTGGAAAAGCGCAAATCCACGGCCGATGCCTTTGCCCAGCAGCATGAGGCGCTGTTCGCCGAACTGCAGGCGCGCGGCCTGACGCACCGCGCCATGGCCGCCGAACTCAATGCGCGCGGCATTGCCGCGGCCCGGGGTGGCGAGTGGACGCACGGTCAGGTGCAGCGCATCCTGAACCGCTACGCCGACCTGCGTTCGGCAACACTGTCTGCGGACGGCAGCAGCGGCAGCTGAATCCCGGCCAGCCGCTGCGCCAGCGCGGCCGATGCCGGCTGCATGGGTGCCCGCAGCGTTGCCCGCATTCGGCCCTGCTGCGCCAGCAAGGCCTTGATGGGGGCGGGGTTGGGCTCGGCAAAGCAGGCGGCGATGTGCGGCTGCAGCGGCTCCCACATCGCACGGGCAGCGGGCAGGTCGCCGCGCTCCAGGCATTGCATCAGCTCGACGAAGTGCCCTGTATGCGCGTGCGCGCTGGCAGCAATCGCTCCCGCGCCGCCCAGGGCCAGCGTGGAAAAGATCTGCGCGTCTTCGCCGGCCAGCACCTGCAGCTGTCCATCGGCAATCAGCGCCTGGGTCTTGGCGGCATCGCCCCCGCAATCCTTGATGGCCACGATGCGCTCATGTGCGGCCAGCGCACGCAGCGTGGCCAGCTCCAGCACCACGCCGGTGCGGTAGGGAATGTCGTAGACGATGACCGGATGGGCGCTGCGCTCGGCAATCGCCGTGAACCACTGCAGCAGGCCTGCCTGCGATGGGCGTATGTAGTGCGGCGCGGGCACCAGAATGCCGGCCAGCGGCAGGGCGTTCAGTGCCTGAACGCGGGCCAGCGCATGCCCCAGGTGGCAGTCCGAAACGCCCATGACCACGGGCATGCCCTGGGCCGCTGAGAGGATGGTGGACAGGGCGGCATCGTGCTCCGCTTCGCTCAGCGCGGCGGCCTCGGCGGTCGAGCCGCAGGCCACGTAGCCGGCGATGCCGCTGGCGTTGTAGTGCTGCACCAGGGCGCGCAGCGCCCCGTGGTCCACCGCCGCCTCATCTCCAGGAAGAAAGGGCGTGACCAGCGGAAGCCACAGCCCCTGGAATCGGGCCTGTGGCGAGGTGGTGGAAGGCAAAGACATGGAAGATCCCTTCGGGTGATTCAAACAATGAACGACCGGACGCAGCCACCGGCCAGACCGAGGGCGGAAAGGCAGGCGCCTGAAGGGATGCGGGAAGGGGAGATGGAGGCTGCCGGGCCGGTTCCGTCGCTCATCTGGACGGAACCTCAGCTCCGGTCAGACGAGCTGGGGTTTGCAGGCTTTGCCCAGGCACAGGCGCACGGCATCGCCGTGGCATGTGGGGAAGGCAAAGATGGCAGGCATGGCGCGCAGTGTAGCGCGCCTGAGCGCCTCGGTGGTGACCTTCAGGCTGCGCCTTCGGCGCCGGGAGGGGTTGATGCATCGGGCAGCAGCGGTGCCTGCCACTCCAGCAGCTCGGCCAGGCGCTGCACGATCCAGCGTGCCTCGCCGGGGCTGACGATGGAGCCTTCGGCAGCCAGGCCGGCGTGCATGCCCAGCAGCACGCCTTGCTCCGAGGAATTGCCCGAGTGGTAAAGCGTCTGTGCCTGCTCGACCAGGTGGCTGGCCAGGTCCTCGCACAGTTCATAGCGCCCGACCACGTCTGCAATCGATGCCTTGAGCCGGCCGTGCCGGTCGGCATACAGGGCGGCAAAGCTCGGCGGCGGCTGTATCTGGCTGGTCTCGTCCATGGCGCGCCTCAATCGGGTTCGAACAGGCGTTCGAAGCGTGCGATGTCTTCGGCCAGCTCGCAGCTCACCAGCTGGCCCATCTTGCCGTCGCCCAGCCGGTGGGCTGCAAACAGCGTGGCCTTGCCGCGAAAGCCGTAGTCGGGCAGGTGGATGATGGTGTAGGGATGGGGCACGAACAGCTGGTGCTCGTAGACCACGCGCTGCTCGTTGCGCGGCGAGGGATAGAGCGTGTATTCGGGGGTGGTGATCGTGAGTGTGGCCATGCGTGGCCCGCCGCAGCAAAAAAGCGCTGGGGGCGGGGGAGGGCAATGCTACCGCGTTCATCGCCTTCTGGCGCGCCGCCGCCCTGCGACAATGCGGGCATGCAAGCAGCCCGTGTATCCATCCAGACCGAGGATTTCGACGTATCGGCCGAACTCGCCGCCCTGCGCTCCGGCGACGCCCGCGTGGGCGCGGTATGCAGCTTCATAGGCACCGTGCGCGACCGCAACGAGGGCGCCGCCGTGGCAAGCATGGAGCTGGAGCACTACCCGGGCATGACCGAGAAATCCATCGAGGCCATCATCGACGAGGCGGTCCAGCGCTTCGGCATCCATGGCGCGCGCGTCATCCACCGCATCGGCCCGTTGCAGCCCATGGACCAGATCGTGCTCGTGGCCGTCACTGCATCGCACCGGGGCATGGCTTTCCAGGCCTGCGAATACATCATGGACTACCTCAAGTCGCTGGCGCCTTTCTGGAAAAAGGAACAGACGCCCGAGGGCGCGCGCTGGGTGGATGCGCGCGTCAGCGACGAAGAGGCGCTGGCGCGCTGGCGCCAGTGAGCTGACGCTTCAGGCCCTGCGCAGTGCGGCACCCCGCAACCATTGCGGCGGCCGGAACACCAGCAGGTTGCCGAACATCACCAGCAGCAGGCCACCCACGGCCAGCGGCGTCCACACATAGCCTTCGAAAAGGGCCGAGATACTGAGCGCAACGATGGGGAACAGCACCGTCGCATACGCCGCCTTCTCGGGGCCCAGGCGCCCGACCAGGGTCAGATAGGCCGTGAACGCGATCACCGAGCCCGGAATGGCCAGGTACAGCCAGGAGCCCACATAGGTCCAGCTGGCATCGAAGCGCCAGGGCAGGCCTGCCACCAGCGCATAGCCTGTCAGCAGCAGCGTGCCGGCCAGCATGCCCCAGGCATTGGTCTGGGCCGGCCGCCAGCCCATGGACTGCAGCGAGGCCGACAGCATGTTCCCGCAGGAAAAGCACAGCGTGCCCAGCACGGCCCAGGCCAGGCCGGGCAGGCTGGCATGCCGGCCTGCGCGCAGCTCGAGCCAGAACAGCGCCACCAGGCCTGCAAGGCCGAAGAGGCTGCCGGCCAGCACATGGGGCGCCAGCCTGCGGCCGTGGATGATGCGCGCCAGCAGCGCGTTCCAGAGATTGGCGCTGGAGAACACCACGGCGGCCAGGCCGCTGGCCAGCGTCTCGCTGGCATGCATGAAGCACACGAAGTTGAAGCTGAACAGGCACAGGCCCTGGGCCAGCACGCGCGGCAGCGCCGGGCCGCGTGGGACGCGCAGCTGGCGCGACCAGGCCAGCCAGGCGAACATCAGCACGGCGGCCAGCGCAAAGCGGTAGGCAATGGACAGCTCCACGGGCACGGTGCCCAGCTGCAGCTTCAGGGCGATCCAGGTCGAACCCCAGATCAGCACGACCAGGGCATAGAGGGTGGCAGTCATGGCCGGTGATGATGGCGCCGCAGGCTGGGCGGGCATGGCAGATTCCTGCGGTTTGATGGCCTGGCGCCATGCGTCGGTATGGCTGCGGGACCACAATCGCTGCCATGACGCCCACGCCGCTGCCCGAGCTGCCCTCCAGCCACCTGTGCCAGGTGCTGTCACGCTCCAAGGCCCGGCTGCAGCGGCGCGTGCGCCTGAGCGAGGGGGTGGAGCTGGCCGTCTGGGCCAATGTGGACGACGAGGTGCGCTACTGCCAGCCCGGTCACCACACGCTGTCGGTCTACCTGGCCGGCGGCGAGGGCTCGCAGCTCAAGGCGCGGCCCGAGGCCATGGGGGCGCCGGGGCGCATCTGCATCTTCACGCCAGAGGACGAATCGCACTGGCTGGTGCGATCGCCCGTGCAGTTCCTGCACCTGTATGTGTCCGACCTGGCCTGGGCGGGGCGCGTGGTCCGCATGCTGGATGCCGAGCCCCGCTCGCGCACCTTGCGTGCGCAGATCTACGGGGACGATCAGGCCTTCCACGCCGGTGCCCGTGCGCTGATGCAGCTGGACTGGCAGGACCCGCAGCAGCAACTGGCGGCCGATGCCATTGGCCAGCAGCTGGTGGACCGGCTGGTGCTGCAGTCCGCCACGCCGCGCCAGGTGCAGGCGCTGCAGCGGCCGCTGGGCGGGCTCTCTGCGGCCGTGCGGCGCAGGGTGCTTGCCCATATCGAGGCGCATCTGCATGACTCCAAGGCCGTGTCGCTGCCGGCACTGGCGAGACAGGCCTGCCTTTCGGAATTCCATTTCGCACGCATGTTCCGCCAGAGCATGGGCTGCACGGTGCACGAATGGGTGCTGCAGCAGCGCCTGGCCCGGGCACGGCGTGCCCTGTCTGCGCGCAACGTGCCGCCGCTGGCCGAGCTGGCGCTGGATTGCGGCTTTTCCAGCGCCAGCCACCTGGTGCGCAGCTTCCGGGCGCATTTGGGCGTTACGCCTACGCAGTTCTCGATCTTTCAGCGCAATGCTTGAGAAGGATGGCCGGCCTCGCCGGCCTTGATCTGGCGCAAGCGTCTGTCCTTGCGGGCCGGGCATGGCTTGAAATTTGCCCTGCCGGTATCAGATAAATCGCAATGACCCTGTTTCAGGAGCGAAAAGAAACACCATGCGAATCGACAAACTGACAACCAAGTTCCAGGAAGCCCTGGCCGACGCGCAAACGCTGGCCCTGGGCGGTGACCAATCCAATATCGAACCCCTGCACCTGCTCGTGGCGCTGCTGCGCCAGGACGACGGTCCGCGCTCGCTCTTGCAGCGTGCCGGCGCCAACGTGGGCCAGCTGCAGGCCGCGGCCGAGAAGGCCCTGGCAGACCTGCCGCGCGTGCAGCATCAGGACCAGGTGCAGGTCGGCTCCGAGCTGGGCCGCCTGCTGCAGGCGACCGAGAAGGAAGCCCTCAAGCGCGGCGACCAGTTCATTGCCAGCGAGCTGTTCCTGCTGGCGCTGACCGACAGCAGCGGCGCCTCCACGCGTGCGGGCCAACTGCTCAAGGAAAGCGGCGTGACGCGCTCCAGCCTGGAGTCGGCCATCAACGCCGTGCGCGGCGGCCAGACCATGGACAGTGCCGAAGGCGAAGGCCAGCGCGAGGCCCTCAAGAAATACACCATGGACCTGACCGAGCGCGCGCGCATCGGCAAGCTCGATCCGGTGATCGGCCGCGACGACGAAATCCGCCGCTCCATCCAGGTGCTGCAGCGCCGCAGCAAGAACAACCCCGTGCTCATCGGCGAGCCCGGCGTGGGCAAGACCGCCATTGTCGAGGGCCTGGCCCAGCGCATCGTGGCCGGCGAGGTGCCCGAAAGCCTCAAGAACAAGCGCGTGCTGTCGCTGGACATGGCGGGCCTGCTGGCCGGCGCCAAGTACCGCGGCGACTTCGAGGAACGCCTGAAGTCCGTGCTCAAGGAAGTGGCCCAGGAAGAGGGGCGCATCATCCTGTTCATCGACGAGATCCACACCATGGTCGGTGCCGGCAAGGCCGACGGCGCCATGGACGCGGGCAACATGCTCAAGCCGGCCCTGGCGCGCGGCGAGCTGCACTGCATCGGCGCGACCACGCTCGATGAATACCGCAAGTACATCGAAAAGGATGCGGCGCTGGAGCGGCGCTTCCAGAAGGTGCTGGTCGAGGAGCCCTCGGTCGAGGACACCATCGCCATCCTGCGCGGCCTGCAGGTGCGCTACGAGGCCCACCACGGCGTGGACATCACCGACCCGGCCATTGTGGCCGCGGCCGAGCTGAGCCACCGCTACATCACCGACCGCTTCCTGCCCGACAAGGCCATCGACCTGATCGACGAGGCTGCGGCCAAGATCAAGATCGAGATCGACTCCAAGCCCGAGGTCATGGACAAGCTCGAGCGCCGCATGATCCAGCTCAAGATCGAGCGCGAGGCCATGAAGAAGGAAAAGGACGAGGCCTCGCAAAAGCGCCTGCAACTGATCGAGGAGGAACTCGGCAGCCTGGAGCGCGAGTACGCCGACCTCGAAGACGTGTGGAAGAGCGAGAAGGCCAGCGCCCAGGGCTCCGAGCAGATCCGCAAGGAGATCGACCAGATCCGCATCCAGATCGACGAGCTCAAGCGCAAGGGCGACTTCAACAAGGTGGCCGAGCTGCAGTACGGCAAGCTGCCCTCGCTGGAAAAGCAGCTCAATGAAGCCCAGGCCAGCGAGCAAGGGCAGGGCGGTGCGCCCGCCCACAGATTGCTGCGCACCCATGTGGGCGCCGAGGAGATTGCCGAGGTGGTCAGCCGTGCCACGGGCATTCCCGTGGCCAAGATGATGCAGGGCGAGAAGGACAAGCTGCTGCGCATGGAAGACCGGCTGCATGACCGCGTCGTCGGCCAGGACGAGGCCATCTCGGCCGTGGCCAACGCCATCCGCCGTTCGCGCTCGGGCCTGTCCGATCCCAACCGGCCCACCGGTTCCTTCCTGTTCCTGGGCCCCACGGGCGTGGGCAAGACGGAACTGTGCAAGGCGCTGGCCGGCTTCCTGTTCGACAGCGAAGACCATCTGGTGCGCATCGACATGAGCGAGTTCATGGAAAAGCATTCCGTGGCCCGCCTGATCGGCGCGCCGCCCGGCTACGTGGGCTACGAGGAAGGCGGCTACCTGACCGAGGCCGTTCGCCGCAAGCCCTACAGCGTGCTGCTGCTCGACGAGGTGGAGAAGGCCCATCCCGACGTCTTCAACGTGCTGCTGCAGGTACTGGACGACGGCCGGCTGACCGACGGCCAGGGCCGCACCGTGGACTTCAAGAATACGGTCATCGTGATGACGAGCAACATAGGCTCTTTGCTGATCCAGGCCATGGTCGGCGAGGATTACGATGATGTGAAAGACGCGGTCTGGGGGGAACTCAAGAACCATTTCCGACCCGAATTCCTCAACCGCATCGACGAGACCGTGGTGTTCCACGCGCTCGACGCGAAGAATATCGAGTCGATCGCAAGGATTCAGCTCAAGCTGCTGGAGCGGCGTTTGGAGAAAATGGACCTTGCGCTGCAGGTGTCCGACCAGGCACTGGCCGAACTGGCCAAGGTGGGCTTCGATCCCGTTTTCGGGGCCCGGCCGCTCAAGCGCGCGATACAGCAGCGGATCGAGAATCCGTTGTCGAAACTGCTGCTCGAAGGGCGCTTCCCGCCCAAGAGCACGATTGCGGTGCATGTGGACCCGGTACAGGAACCGGGCGTATTCCGGTTCGATGCGGCAGACTCCGCCTGACGCACCGGGCCAGCCAAGAAAGGCTTTGCTTTGAACGATTTCGTCGCCACCCTGACCCGCTGGGCCGTTCGCATCCTGCTGATGCTTGTGGGCCTGGTCTTCTTTGTCAGCCTGCTCACCGCAGCTGCGCTGCTGGCCCTGGTCTGGGCCGTGCGGGCGCTGTGGGCCAGGCTCACCGGCCAGCCGGTCATGCCCTGGGCCATGCGCATGAGCCCGCGGGCTGGCTGGCAGACCGTCTACCGCTCCGGCTCCGAGTGGATGGCCCAGCGCCCGCAGCGCGCCTACGGCGCGGCTGAAGGCGGTGGCCGTCGCGCAGGTGCAGGCGCAGGCGTGCTGCCGGGAGCGGGCGAGGTGACCGACGTTCAGCCCCGTGAAGTGCGCGAGCCCTGAAGCGTCTTGCTGCAGCCTTTACGCGGCCTGCGCATCTTCGCGCCCAGGCCGCGCATATCGGCCCGTATAGTCTGTAACCCTCGGGAGCCCGTGCAAGGCTCCCTTTTTTTTCTCCGAGCCGTTCTGGCTGCTTGCCGCCGTATCCAGCCAATCCGCAGGCGGCCTGTGCAGCATGAGAGCGTCTGCCGCGTCTTCTTACCATTGAGCCCTATGACCCAGATGGATCTTCATCGCGTCTTCGAACTTCAGTACCAGGCCAGCCGGGCGCAGGTGGACGTGCCGCTGCTGGTGCGCCGCGAGAGGCTGCTGCGCATGCAAAAGCTGCTGGACGAGCACGGCCCCGTGCTGGCTGCCGCAGTGCAGGCCGACTTCGGCATGCGCTCGCCACGGTTGACCGAGATGGTGGAGCTGTTCGTGCTGCGCAACCTGCTCAAGCACACGCTGCGCCATCTGGCGCGCTGGTCGGGGCGCCAGCGGGTGCGCACGCCGCTGATGCTCATGCCGGGCCGTGGGTGGATAGAGCGCCAGCCGCTGGGCGTGGTGGGGGTGATCTCTCCGTGGAACTATCCGGTGCAGCTGGCGCTGGGGCCTGCCATCACGGCCCTGGCAGCGGGCAACCGCGTCATGCTCAAGCCCAGCGAACTCACGCCGCACACGTCGGCGCAACTGGCCGCGCTGGTGGGGCAGTTCTTTGCGCCCGAGGAGTTCGCCGTGATCGAGGGCGATGTGAGCGTGGCCACGCAGTTCTCGGGCCTGCACTTCGACCATCTGCTGTTCACCGGATCGACGGCCGTGGGCCGGCGCGTGGCCCAGGCGGCCGCAGCGCACCTGACGCCGACCACGCTGGAGCTGGGCGGCAAGTCGCCCTGCATCGTCTCCACCGACTGCGACCTGAAGGAGGCAGCGCTCAAGATCGCACATGGCAAGCTCGTCAACGCAGGCCAGACCTGCATTGCCCCCGACTACGTGCTGCTGCCGCGTGGACAGGAGGCCGAATTCGCCGAGGCCTTTCGCGCCGCCGCGCAGCGGCTGTTCCCGCGCTTTGCCGGCAACCCGGACTATGCCGCCATCCTCACCAAGCGCCACCTGGCCCGCCTGCGGCAGATGCTGCGCCAGGCCCAGGGCATGGGCGCCCATGTCGAATGGATGGAGGACGGCGGCGCCAGCCAGGAGGGGGCGGACATGGCCTGGGGTGATGCCGTGGAGCGCCAGATGGCACCGGCCCTGGTCTTCAATGCCACCAGCCAGATGCAGCTCATGCAGGAGGAGATCTTCGGCCCCATCCTGCCCGTGATCAGCTACGACAGGCTGGACGACGTGGTCTCGGCCATCAATGCCGGGCCCAGGCCGCTGGCGCTGTACTGGTTCGGCCGCGACGAGAAGGTGCGTGATGCGGTGCTGTCACGCACCATCAGCGGCGGGGTGACGGTCAATGACACCCTGCTGCACTTCGCGCACGAGAACCTGCCCTTCGGTGGCGTGGGCGACAGCGGTTGGGGTGCCTATCATTCGGAGCAGGGCTTTGCGCGGCTGAGCCATCAGAAGGCGGTGTTCGTGCAGTCGCGCTGGTCAGGGGCCGCCATGCTGTATCCGCCCTATGGTGCGAAGTTCGATCGCATCATGGAACTGATGCGCCGCTGGCTGTGAGCAATGGCTCGATCGGGCGTGCTGCCGGGCATGCCTGCATCGTGAGGAATTGTCAACTGATTCCTTGGCGAGCCTTGTGTTGCATGCACTAGCTGCTCTTTTTTGAAGAGCACATAGCACATCCGATAGCCGAGGGCAAGAAAACGAGCACAGCCGTACTTGCGTGCATGGCTAAGGGGCTCGATGCACGCAAAAAGCGCGATTCCGGTGAAAATCACGCCCTTCTATTTTCACCTGTTTTCGTTTCGGTTTTTCCATGTCTAGTATCCAGGTTCGTCCAGCCACTCTCCGCGATGCAAAAGCGATTGCCCAGATCCATACTGCTTCCGCCATGGAGGCTTACCGAGGTCTGGTTCCCGATGACCAGCTCAAGAGCATGTCGTCGGTAGAAAAACGCCAGGCCTATTGGCGCGAAGCCATTGAATTTTGCGAGCCCCAGGTTCAGGTCGCCATCGATGGCGACAAGATCGTCGGCTTCGTCGGCTTCGACCGCTCGCGCGATGAGAAGTCGCGCCAGACCACCGGTGAAATCTGGGCCATCTATGCTGCACCTACCCACTGGAATCAGGGTGTGGGCGTGGCCCTGTGGGACGCCGCACGCGACGGCCTGCTTGAAGAAGGCTGCACCAATGTCACGTCGTGGGTGCCGCTGCGCAATGAACGCGCGCTGCGCTTTCACGAGCTCGCCGGCTTCAAGCGCGAAATGTCCACCGCCAAGACGGCCCAGGTGGGCGGTCTCAAGATCGAGGAAGTGCGGCTCAAGCGCGCACTGAACTGATCGGGTCTCCGACCCGCTTTCCCCCTAAATCACTCACGGAGCAGCAGGCCTTGTCCTCTTCCCAGAACTGGTCCCTGCTGCAATGGCAGGAGAACGAGGCCACGCAGGCAGCGCTGTGGCGCGCGGACAGCACCATGACCGCACCGCGCCGCATCGTCATCGCCGACGACAGCCTGTCTGCCGACAGCGCCTACCGCCTGGCCTGCGAAGGCCAGGCGATGCTGTGGCGCGGCGATTTCCAGAATGCCAGGCAATTGCTGTCGGCGCTGGGCCGCCGCCTGGACAAGCCTGCACGTGAGACGTCCGCCAAGGCTCGCCATCGGCGGGCCGGCAAGGAAGACGCCAAGCCTGTCTTTCCCCATGCCTTCCACCTGCACCGCCAGGCGCTGGCGCAGCGGGCACGCATTCTGTCCAGCGTGATGATCGAGCTCGATGCCAGCTGGCATTGCGCCCTGCGCCGCGCACCGGACTGGAGCGAGGCCTGCCGCGAGGCCTGGGGCGACATTCCCGCCGATCAGGGTGCGCGCAGCGTCATCGTTCCCTTGCGTGAACTGCTGGGCGCGCTGGGTGCGCATGAGTGGCGCAAGAAGGGCGTGGCCCTGGCTGTGCCGGGCATGCCGGAGTTCAGCATTCATCCGCACTACGGCGTGTTCTCCCCGGTGCGCGGCGAGTACCTGGATCTGGTGGCGCAGGCGCCCCTGCCGGCCGCAGCCCAGCAGGCCGATGCCGCAGTCTGGGATATCGGCACGGGCACGGGTGTGCTTTCCGCTCTCTTGCTGCACCGTGGCGTGCGGCAGGTGGTGGCCACCGATCTGAGCGACCGGGCCCTGGCCTGTGCGCAGGACAACCTGCAGCGACTGGGATTGGCGCAGCGCGTGAGCCTGCGCAAGGCAGACCTGTTCCCCGAAGGCCGGGCCGCCCTGGTGGTCTGCAATCCACCGTGGTTGCCGGGCAAGGCCAGCTCCCTGCTGGAGCAGGCCGTCTACGACGAAGGCAGCCGCATGCTGCGCGGCTTTGTGCAAGGCCTTGCAGCGCATCTGCTGCCGGGCGGCGAAGGCTGGCTGATCCTGTCGGATCTGGCCGAGCATCTGCAACTGCGCTCGCGCGAGCAATTGCTGGAGTGGATCGAGGCCGCTGGCCTGCAGGTCCTGGGCCGAGAGGACATCCGCCCGCGCCATGGGAAGGCTGCGGACGCTGCCGATCCGCTGCACGCCGCACGCGCTGCCGAAGTCACCTCGCTGTGGCGCCTGGCGCCTCGCTGATCGCCGGCACCCACGCTTTCATCCCGGTCAGGCGCCTTGCGCTGCCATTGACTCGTTTGCCTGCTGGGGCAGCAGATGCTGCAGCCGCTCGCGCAGCGCATCCGCGCGCTCGTTGCCGGCATGCTCCTGCACGGTCTGCAGCAGCTGCAAGGCGGCGGCCTGCAGAGCCGCCAGGTCGCGCGCTTCGCGCAGCAGATGGCGCAGCACCTGGGCCTTGTCCTCATGGCGGTTGGCGAACATGCGCTCGCACAGGTCGAACAGATACATGCGTGTGCCGGCCAGATTCAGCGTGGCGGCAGGGCCTGGTGAAGAGGGTTCCCTGGCAGCGGCTGGCGCCATCGCGGGGCCCTGCGGCTGGGGCGATGTTTCGATGGCATTGCCGGCCAGGCGCTGCAGATGGCCGCTGTCTATCAGCTGCTGTACCAGCTCCCTGGCCTGGGCACCCAGCACCTGCTGCAGCTGCTCCTCGGTGCGGCCATCGGCCATCAGCAGCACCGAGCGCTCGCGCAGCGGCAGGCTGCGCCGGCCGGGCTGCAGCTCTTCAAGGGCCTTGGCGGTTTTTTGCAGCAGCATGGTTGGGGCGGGGGAGTCGACAAGCCCTGATTGCACGTTACATGAATGACCGTGGCGTGAAAAAGCCATGACAACTGGTCCGGTGCAACTTGCTGCGGCAAGGGCACAATCGCCTGCCGCCGCCTTGATGAGGGGCGATTCGAAGGGGCAGGCGGCCAATACGGGCCGCAGGAATATTGTTTGATCTGTAACAGGAAGACGGGGCTGCAGGTCCCGGAACACAGCTGATGAGACTGTTGCTGGCGCCCATGGAGGGCTTGCTTGATTTCGTGCTGCGCGATGTGCTCACGCGCGTGGGCGGTGCGGACCGCTGCGTCTCTGAGTTCATCCGCGTCACGGGGACGCTGCTGCCCGACAAGGTATTCCTGCGCACCATGCCGGAATTGAACAATGGCAGCCGGACGCTGGCGGGGGTGCCCGTGCGGGCCCAGTTGCTGGGATCGGACCCGGACAGCATGGCGGCCAACGCGGCCAATCTGGCGCGCCTGGGGCCGGAGGGCATCGACCTGAACTTCGGCTGCCCGGCCAAGGTCGTCAACCGCCACGGCGGCGGCGCTGCGCTGCTGCAGGACCCGGAACAGATTGCGCGCGTGGTGGGCGCCGTGCGTGCCGCCGTGCCAGCGGCCATGCCCGTGTCGGCCAAGATGCGGCTGGGTTTCAACGATACCGCCCTGATGACCGAATGCGCCCAGGCCATGCAGGCTGGCGGTGCCTGCGAAATCGTCGTTCATGCCCGCACCAAGCTCGATGGCTACCGCCCGCCCGCCTACTGGGAGATGATCCCGCGCATCCGCGAATCCGTGACCGTGCCCGTGGTGGCCAACGGCGAGATATGGACGGTGCAGGAGGCGCTGCGCTGCCGCGAGCAATCGGGTTGCAGCGACCTGATGCTGGGGCGGGGAATCGTTGCCGACCCGGGCTTGGCGCTGGCCATTCGCGCCGCCGTTGAAGGTGAGCAGACCCCGGCCGCCGAGGTGTGCTGGAGCGACCTCGTGCCCCAGGTTCAGCGCTTCTGGGACATGGTCTGCGAGGACCTGGAGCCGCGCCAGCGCGCAGGCCGTCTCAAGCAATGGCTGAACCTGCTGCGCCGCCGCTTTCCCGAGGCCGAGCAGGCCTATCAGGAGGTGCGCACCCAGACCGATCAGCGCGAGATCACCCTCTGGGTCCAGGCGCTGGCTCGGCGCCAGGAGTGGGCGGGGTTGTAGCGCTGTCGTCCGCCTACAGCAGGTGGTCCGGAGCCAGCGGGCCCAGGAGCTTGAGCATCAGGCGCAGGCCCCAGCTGGCATCGGGCTCGCTGTGCTCGTCGGCGCGGTCGCTGTCTTCCGAGGCCCGCCAGACCAGTCCTCCATCCTTGTCGATCTCCACGCGCCAGCTGCCGTCCTGCAGGCCCTCGTCAATACTTTGCGTGGCCAGCCTGCCGAACTCGCGGCTGGCGATGAGCAGGGCGATCTCGGTGTTCTGCAGTTGCGAGCGCAGGTCCAGATTCATCGAGCCGACTGCCACCAGGTGACCATCCACCACCAGCAGCTTGGAGTGCAGCATGGCGCGCGAGGCACCCGTGGCGCCTGAAGGACCTCCACCGCCACTGCTGCCCGAGCCAAACGCAGAGCGGACACTGGCCGCCGTGCTGCGCATCTCATAGAGTTCAACGCCCATCTCCAGCAGCGCCTTGCGGTGGCGCGCATAGCCGGCATGGGCCAGGGGCGCGTCATTGGAGGCCAGCGAATTGGTCAGGATGCGCACGCGCACCCCGCGTTGCCGCGCGCCGCGAAACGCCTCCATCATGTCCGGACCGGGCACGAAATAGGGCGAGACCACCAGCAGATCGCGCCGCGTCTTGCGGACCAGGGCCAGCAAGCCGTCCACTACCGAATCGGCCTCCAGCACCGGGCGCGCCGCCTGGCGCAAGGCCGGAGTTGGCTGGCCCATGGGCAGCGTGCCAGCAGGCTTGGCCTGCGGGCTGTTCGGGGCGGGTGTGGCTGGCGCAGACGCGTCCGCGCTGGTGCTCGGGCTGTCATCCCTGTCCAGCGGGATCTTGGCCGGCTGGTCCACCAGCACGGCGGCCGAGGCCCAGGTCCATGGCGCCTTGCGCAAATCCATAGGCTGCTGGTCCCAGATGATGCGGCTGTGTGCGGCGGCCTGCTCAGCCGTCTTTGCCTCTTCGGCGGCAACGGCAGGCGTAGGGTCCTCGTCCTGCGCCTGATCGCCATCATCGGCAAAGCGCTCGCGCAGCTGCTTGAGCTCCTTGAGACTGATGAGCGACTGAACGGGATAGGCGCGCGGGTTGTTCCAATAGCTGTCGAAGCTGCGTGACAGATCGCCGACCACCGGCCCCGCAGCCAGCACGTCGAGGTCCACGAAATTGCTGGCGCTGTCCGCGTCGAAATACGCATCGCCCAGATTGCGCCCCCCGATCACGCCCATGGCGTTGTCGGCAATGAAGAGCTTGTTGTGCATGCGCTGCTGCGCCCGCTGGAAATCCGTCAACAGCGTATAGGCCCGCCCCAGCACGGAACTGCGTGCGCCCGCCAGCGGGTTGAACATGCGCATCTCTATGCCCGGCACAAAGGCCAGCCGCATGACCTGCGCATTCGCCCCCGTGCTGTGGAAGTCGTCCAGCAACACCCGCACCCGCACGCCACGCCGCGCCGCCTCCACCACGCCGCGCAGCAGGCGCTGCGTGCTCTCGTCGGCATGGATGGCGTAGTACTGCAGGTCCAGCGTCTGCTGCGCTCCCTCGACCAGGGCCAGCCGTGCGCCGTAGGCGGCCTGGGCGCCGGACAGGAGGGTGAAGGCGGAGGTTTGAGGCCTGACGCTGGCTGGCCGCAATTGCTGCACCAAAGAGCCCAATGGCGTGCTTTGCGGGGCTTCCAAGGCGGCAGTGACGGGGCGATCGACCTGAGAGGGCAAGCTGCTGGCGCAGCCGCAGACCACGGCGGACACCAGCAGGACAAGCGTGGTCCGCAGGCCTCGGAAGAGGCTGACGGATGGAAGAGGCTGTAGGTTGCGAGCGCCGGACATGATTCAAAGATTTGGCCCAAGGATCGGTCAATCGGGTGTCGGACGGCTGCGCCAGCCGCTGGTCCAGGAAGCTGCTGTCCGCGTCAGAAGCTGGCGCGCCCTTCAACACGAGCGACAACGCGCAGATCCGGCCCTATACGCTGCACATCGTGCAACTCCAGCGCAAGGGCCTCGGACAGCGCGTCCAGCGGCCCGAAACTGGCAATGCCCATGCCACCCGTGCCCAGCAGCTTGGGGGCCAGGTACAGCAGCAGTTCATCGACCAGCCCTTCGCGTATCAGCGAGCCATTGAGCTTGAAGCCTGCTTCCACATGCAGCTCGTTCGTACCGCGCGCGGCCAGGTCACGCAGCATGGCGGCCAAGTCCACCTTGCCGTGCGCGTTGGGCATGTGGATGATCGTCGCGCCAGCCGCCTGCAAATCTTCGGACCGCAAAGTATCCTGACTGCTGGTGTAGATAAGGCAGCCGCCGGGCGTCTTCAGTACCTGGGCGGTGAGCGGCGTGTCCAGCCGGCTATCCACCACCGCGATGCGCGGTTGGCGCTGGGTAGGCACTTCACGCACGTTCAGACGCGGATCGTCTTCCAGCACCGTGCCTATGCCCGTCAGCAGGGTGCAGGCCCTCGCGCGCCAGGCATGGCCGTCGGCACGTGCCTCGGGCGAGGTGATCCATTGGCTGACACCGTTGTGCAATGCGGTTGCGCCGTCAAGGGAACTGGCGGCCTTCATGCGCACCCACGGTATGCCGCGCAGCATGCGGCTGAAGAAGCCGATGTTCAGTTCGCGCGATTCGGCTGCACCTGGTCCCACCTCCACCTGTACACCTGCAGCACGCAGCCGCGCAAAACCTTGGCCAGCTACCTGGGGATTGGGATCGGTGAGTGCGCCTACCACCTTGGCAACGCCTGCAGCGATCAGGGCATCGCAGCAGGGACCTGTACGGCCCTGGTGCGAGCAAGGCTCCAACGTCACATAGGCGGTGGCTCCGCGCGCATCCTTACCCTGTGCTGCGGCATCGCGCAGCGCCATCACTTCGGCATGTGGGCCACCAGCCTGCTGGGTGAACCCCTGGCCAACAACCCGGCCATCAGGTGCCACCAGTACGCAGCCCACGCGCGGATTGGGGGAGGAAAGAAAAAGCGCCTGGGCGGCGAGCCCAAGCGCTTGGTGCATGTGTGGCACGGTGTTTGTCATGGTGCCTGGGATGGTAACAAGCCTGGGCTCGATCAGCGCCTGGCGGATTGGCATCTACCCAGTGCTCACTTGCCCCAGCAGTCGGTAACGATGGTGCCTGTCGTGGCTCCGTTGGCTCCACGCAGGCCGCTTTGCGTCAAGGTGTAGTTGCCGCACTTGTCGTTGGCTTGGGCTCCCTTGGGTGTGGCTGTCAGCGTAAAAGTACTTCCATCTGTTGAATTCAATGAAATGTCGTAGCGGCTGGAAGGAACCGTCTTCAAGGAAGCGGGGAACGCGGCAGTAAGTGGGTAGGTTCCATTGGAGGTGGCTGCACGCTCCAACCATTGTGCCGCCTGCAATAGGCCCGCCCTGGCTTCTGCTCGATGCCCGCGTCGGATGTATTCGTTGTAGCTCGGCATGGCGATGGCTGAAAGTATGCCTACCACGGCGACCACAATCATCAATTCGATCAGTGTAAATCCACCGTATCTTGTTTTCATGATTTTATTTTCATCAATCTTCATTAATTGAGTTGTCGCCAGTTGGGGCGCAGCAGCAACTCTGGGATTTTTGCTAAAGAATCGCAATTGGTGCCGCAGCCGCCACCACCACCACCACCACCACCACTGCTGCTGCTGCCCTTACGGATCTGCAGTGTCTTTGTACTGAAGCGAAGTTCTTTGGTATCTGCCGTCATGCGGTTGGCATATTTGTCACCGGAGTTGTAGAGACCATCTCCATTTTGGTCGAGAATCTGTGTCCGTGGGCGTGCTCCTTGATCAATTGTGAGCAGGGTGCGAAAAGGCTTCGCGGCCTTTGGTGTCGGTTCACAACTTTCTTCAGAACCAGCTGTAGCGCCTCCAGATGCCGGTACTTCACTCATGATTTCGAGAACACTGCTTCCGTCAAAGAACTCAATGGCCCTGAGGACACGCTCTCCAGCTTCTGGTAGGTCGAAATACCATCCTTTGACCGCAGTGCAATTTGATTTTCCTTGGCAGTCAAAAATGGCGCGATTTTCAGTGACCGCCCAGAAATCACGGCTGGCGCTTGATCCTTCTCCACTTTTCTTGGCGCCTTCGATCATTTGACTCATTAGCTGGGAGCGGGATACGGTTGCAGGGGTGGGGTCTGAGGTTTGTGAGACTACCTTGCCTTTATTTTCTCCCGTCAAGCTTATTTTATAGCGCGTGTTGTCAAGAACGGAATAGACGGTCTGCTTGGAGTCGGTGTCCGTGCGATCACCTTCAGTAAGGCTGCGGCCCGTCCCAAAGGCAACCATCAGTCCGCCTACCTGTCTATTCGGGCGTAGCACTGGTGGCGTGGTGATCGGTTGCCGGCTTGTGGCACTGCCGGTCACCCCCGTGGAATAGGTGGCAGTGAATAATGGCTGACCATCGAAGGCGACGCCCCAATTGGATGCATTATTGCTGGAGATGTCGAATTTCCAGAGATTTCCACGCAGATCTCCTGCATAGACGATATCCGGAATGCTATCTCCATTGACGTCAAGGAACTGTGGAGTGGATAGACCATTCTGATCTGCTTCCACATTCTTGGGATTGGTGACGGGGACGGCAGAGATTTTCTGGAGTTCCTTGTTGCCGTCCAGATATTGAATCAGCAGAACAGGCCTTTCATTGATGCTGTTGTAGCCGTTGCCCATGATGACTGCCCAGCGCCCATTGTTAGTTTGCGTGATTTGCAATGCTCTTTGAGGGTTCGCCTCATCAACCACCGGGGTTCCGAAAATATGACCAATATCGTCGTCAACGGCATCTGTTTTGTCCATGACAACCAGGGTGCTGGCATTGGTCTTTGTAAAGTTCGAGGAAATCAGCCCGTCGGTGGTTCCTGGTTTTGTGACATCAAGAACAAAATAACCCTTTCCTCCGGCACCCAGTGTGCCGGTTAGGTAGGTGGCCCAATTGGCAGAATTCTGCGTCCCAAGATTGACATCACCTGTAAAAGGCGATCCATCCACATAATATCTGTGAGTGTATCCAGTATTGGAGAACTCTGGAAGGTTCTTGATGACTCCGCGTGGAACGTAGGCTATTTTTTCAGAGCCATCAATTGCGGAGAAACCATGCAACATGCCATCATTGCCACCTACATAAAGCATTGGGATGCGCTTGCTCTGCACGCCGACATAGCTGATATAGCTATTCGCACTGTAGCTTAGCGATGGAGGGCCTGCGTACCAGATGTTGGAGTTAACAATGTCTGCTTGGCGGGACTTTCTCTGGCGAAAAACGCCATTAGTCTGATTCTCTTCCTTACTGCGATCTCCGCGAATATAGTTGACTCTGTCTTTGCCGCGACCATCGCTGGGCGTGAGATTAAGAAGTGCTTGTTGTGCGGTGCTCAGTGGTGTTGTCGTTCCCCACTCAAAAGATATCCCGGCGCTTCCATCGTGGGACAGGATCAGTCGAGAGGTAATGTCTGCCGGGGACAAGGCATCAAGCTTGTCAGCAGTGGTCATGTGATTGTTAGGAGCTGTTTTGTTTGGATTGGTACCCCATGATGGGTTTGGGGCCGTGGTCCAAGTAATTTTCTGAGGATTCTGTGGATCTACGACGATAGAGATTTTCTCGGATGCGACAAAGCCGCTCCAGCGGTTCTTGTTTGAGTTGAGATCCTCGGCAGCAACGTAGCCTGATTGGAAGGATTCCGTATTGTTGCGGCTGATGGAGCTTGAAGCACTGGTGAAGCCTGTCAGCGGACTTGTATTGTCCGCGACAATCGATGTGAAAATTTCGTCAAATGCCTTTTCCAGGTCGGCACCGGTCTGTACGGGGAAGAATTTCCCACGACTGTTAATTGCCATGTGCCATAGCTCTTCAGGGCGGACATAATCGGTAATGGCTTGGCCGCGGCGACTTCCGCTGGTGTAACTGCCGTCGTAATCAGTGTCGGTAGCATCCGTCCACGTCTTGGTGCCTAAGATGGCTTCTGTGAAGCCGTCTCCGTACATGCCATTCGTGAAAATAGGATTGCTTCCACTGTTGTCCCAATTGCTGGCGCGTGCACCATACCCAATCGTATGGGTGACAAGGTGCTGCCATGTTGCCGGATCATTCTTGGGATTCCATTCTGGTTTGATGGTCACAGATTTGTTGCCCATCTTGAATGTCTCATCCGTCGATTTTTTGGGCTCAAAGGGTATTTGGTTCCCGATGTTGGGTTGTAAATCAGTCGACCAATAATGAAAAGCCATGTCGGCAAGAGTAGGGTATGCGTAATAATAGTCTTTTCTGCTGATGGTTTGTTTTTTCGTGCCCCCACCATAGTTGTCTCGATATATCTTGGTCTGGTCGCTTGTCGTGCTATAGGTCAGTGTGGGACCATATTTCGATGCATCCGGCTGTGGAAGTGCCTTGCTTGTTCCATCTGAATTTCCAATGGCCTCCGCATGGGTGCTGATCATCTTGGTTTGAAAGTCGAATGCATCAAAGCTGGTGCTTGGCAGATAACTGTTCCAGCCACCATCGGTCATGAAGACGTGGTATGCCCTGCGGCATGAAATGGGCCTGCTATCGGCCACGCCAGGAGTCGCATTCCACGGGCTATCCTTGCCAGTGGTCTTCATATATTGACCTGCATTCCACATCATCGTATGAGATGGTGTGCCACCACTGGCGGATATGGAGTCCACCCATGTGGAAAAATTTGTTTTGTGCGTGCCGGAGAAAACTGCCATGGCATTCTTGCCATCGCATCCTGACTGGCTGCTGGGGATATCATTGCATCGCCACATTGACTGCCATGCCAGACGAAACTGGTTGTCATACTTGCTGGTATTGATCAGGACATTTTTCAGACCGTTCTTCAGTGAAGAGATGCGTGACGGCTGACTGCTCGTTGCACTGCCTCCCGCATCATTCCAGGCCATACTTCCCGAATCATCAACCGACAACACCACGTTCGGTATGGGCATTTTGTGTGCCGAACCTGCAGGGTACTGTGCAAGCGGGATCTCTGCGGAAAATGCTGATGGATTCGTGAATGCGGAGATCAAGGCGCAGACGAGGGCTTGCTGTGGAAATGAAGGACGTTTCATGATTTTCTCCGTCTATTTATTCGGCCAAGCTGAGGGAAAGGGCAGATTGGAGTACAACCTCTGTTCCGGGTTTTAGTCCTCTGGCCAATGCCGTAATGCGATATACCCATCTTTTCTTCCGGGAGGGTGAAAATGTTTCCACGTTGGAGCCAGGTGGAACTCCACCTAGCAGGGAAATGTTGGGGTCTACATAGGGAAGGACTTCAACCCAATACCAGGCTCCACGCCTTTGCCTCATATCGCTTGGAGTGGCTGTGATGTTGAGTATCGGGTTTCCTGCGTCGCCAGTTTTTGCTCCCGTAAACTGTCCATAGCGTGCGCCAACATCTGCTGCAGTCATCTGAGCAAGGCGGTCAGGGTCATGCCAAAAATCCTGTGGATCTTTGAACTTCTGGCAGATGCCTTTGTAGCATTTTGAATCCTGGGTATCCAGGAAATTAATGAGCTTAGGGAGATCCTTTGTCTCTATGTCGAAATACGCGGAAGTTGTTCTGCGACAAATATCTCCTTTGGAAGAGTCTGGGACACAGAAGGAGCCGTCAGTGTTGACGCCGCGTATATCCATTTCTGCATCTTGCAGCATGGCTTGTGCTGCCTCGAATGCTCGACGGTAATCTGCATCATTGCCGACAATCATTTCGTTAAGTAATGTGGTTCGCGATGCCCACAAAGCCAAAAGCATGGATAGAAGAACCAGCACGATGATGACGTATAGCGAGATGCCCTGCTGCCTGGACCTTCGAAGAAGACCGGAGGGTGAATGGTGAGGATGGGGCGTGCCATTCATGATTGCACCTGGCCTTGGCTACGAATTTGAAAAGTGTTTTTGAAGACCATACGCAGGCGATTCCCTCGAGAAACAGAGCTGCCATCGCATTTCGTGTAGTTGGCTCCCGCTGTATCTAGGGTTTCTGTGCCTTCCAACTCCAGGCAGACTTCGATTGCATATACATCGCGCCAACCGTTAGGCGATGAAGAGGCTGTGGAGGCATTGGCATATATGGTTTTGGGAAACCCAGTTTTTGCACTGGTAGGTTCCTGTATGAGATAGCGAATCTTCATGTCTTTGACATTGCGGATTATTGGTTTTGCAGTGCCGCCGACACCTTCGCAGACAAGCTCGTTATCGCTAGATATTCGAAATTTGCTCTCTATAACATAGTTTGATGACACGCCCTTGTTTTCACCAAGGCAGTCTCGCAACTGATTCCCGGAAACCAGAGCCGTTGCAGGGGGAGGAGGTGTTATTTGTTCTTGATAATTTTGATATCCAATGCTCAAGGCATACTCGCTGCTGCTGGGGGTGTCAATGCCTCTAAGCATTTTCTCTCCTCTGCTAAACATCGGGCGTTGTCCAGCAGGATCTGGGGGGTCGAATGCTACGGGCAGCATGGCATAGGACGTCTCTGAAGGTGTGAATGCAGTGGCATCAAGGCTCAGTTGAATGGTGCCCGCTTGGCGAACCTGTGAGCCAATTACCCGAAAGGCATAAGCGGCTTGCTGTTGCATGTTACTGGCATCGCTGACTGTTCCTGAGACACCCCGAGAAATCATCAAGGCACCGATGCCTACTGCCACCGTCAAGAGTCCTATGGTGATGCCTACCAACAGCTCAAGAAGTGTAGCTCCCGCCTGAAGCAACGGAGGAGCTAATTTTCTGGTTGAGTGGTGTGTATTTGTTCTCATGAACTATCTCTTTAGTTTCTGGATTCAGCCTGGGCAATAAACGGGTACGTTGCCATTTAACGATCCCATGGGGAAAGGGGTGCAGCGCTGGTTAGGTTGAATATATTGGAGGTGGCATATCAACCCATCTGGGCAGCTTATGCGGGCACTCCCTGTATTGGCTGGTGCAAATGGCTCGGTATATTTTTCATCGTTGCTTCCATCGGCTGCCTTGTGTTCCTTTTCATTGGCCTTCCAGGCAACCATCACACCCAGTTGTCGGCGGTTTTCAGCGGCGCTGTCTACCGCGCTGATAAAAATGGCCGCGTCTCCCTTGGGGAGAGTTGCTTTGACAGCCTCTTTCCATTGTTTGACGTCGTAGGCACCCATCTCCGACAAGGCGCATCCGTCTGTTGCGCACGTGCCTGTAGGTGTGTCATTCCAGGTGCTTTCATATGCACTCAGACTGCCCAGTCCATTGGGGTTGGCTTGAATTTTCTCGCTCAAATCCTCTATCAGTCGAATGGCTTGGGCGCGGTTGAGGCTGGTTTGGGTATCTGCGAGATTTCGCAGTTGCAAGCCGAGAATCCCAAGAATGCCCAACGACATCACGACAATGGCAACAAGAGATTCGATCAGGCTGATGCCAGATTGAATATTGGCCGCACGTATTGTTTTCATGGTGGTTCTTGGTACTGTTGCTGCATCGCAGATCTGCAAGCCATGATGGATATTCATGGAAAGCAAAGGAGGTAGCCCGATTTTGGCAACGCGGGATTGAAAGAAGGATTTTTTGGGATTCAGCATGTGCCATCCCCCGTATTCAATCGGCGGATCATTCCTCCTGCTGCCACGCAAAGCGTTGCAGCGGCCGAGTTGGTGGCATTTGAGCCTTGGGGGAAGAGGCGGAAATTGAAACTGCTGCTTCCGGCGCTGGCAAGCTGGCCCCAACGGTCCACCGTGATATATCCGTTGCTGCTTGCGAGATTGATTTCCAGCTTGGTAGGGGCAGAAGATGTCTGAAGCGTCAGTTCACCGGAGTCCTGGGTGGCGTTGTTGTTGGCATCGATAAAGACAGTCCAGCCGCAACCCCACTGTGTATTGGCGTCGGCCGCGGTGCAGCCATTGCCACTGGCGATCTTTTTGAGGACGATCTTTCCACCGCGCTTGATGGCTTCTGAGCGCGCGTAATAGAGGGTGGATTGAAGGTCTTCGGTCGCTGCGCGTACACGCCATCGTTCGATGAGTGGCCGAAAGCTGGGTGCTGCCAACGCAGCCAGTATGGTGATGATGGCGATCACAACCATCAGTTCGATTGTGGTGAAGCCACGTGTGGCCAGCCTTAGTTGTTGGCTGGACAGGCTGGATGTGGGAGGGGCAGCGTACATTGGCGCATCCTAGATTTCTGGATGCGCGTTGGGAGTTCATTCCGGATGGATGGCTCAGGCAGCGGGATGAGTGGTGCGCTTTGTAAACCTCCGCTCAGTTCGTCTGGCAGTCACTTGCCGATTGCTGAGCGAGAGGGAGTGAAGGGGCGTAAATCTCCCAGTTAGACGCACTTGCTCGGATCTCCTTGGATCCTTGTGTCGCGGATGCGCAGCAACAGGTCAAGAAGCTGGCACTCTGAACTTGTAAGACTACCGCCCCCAGCACTCCACCGCAGTGGTATTCACACCCAGGCCGAGCGCATCACGCTCGCCCGTATGGGTCAGCGTGAAATCGCCACATCGGTCACCGAACTGGGAGCCGCGGCGTGTGGCGATCAGGGTGTAGGTGTCGTCGTCGTGGCCGCTGGTTGACAGGAAGTCGATGGTGTAGCGCTTGCTGGAGTCGTGGGCCCAGGTCAGGTCTGCAGGCAGCTCGGTGGGGTAGGTGCCGTTGGCGGTGGCGGCGCGCTCCAGCCATTGCTGGGCCTGGAGCAGGCCGGCGCGGGCGTCGGCGCGGTGGACTGCGCGGATGTACTCGTTGTAGCTGGGGACGGCGACCGTGCCGAGGATGACGATGACGGCCACGACGATCATGAGTTCGATGAGCGTGAATCCTGGGGATCGAGGGCGGCGCATGTGGTGCCTCATTTCATTTGGCGCCAGCTGGGGCGCAGGGATTGCTCCGGCATGCGGGCGAGTACATTGCGACGGCCTTCGGCGTCGTAGCCGATGGCGTGATGGCCCTTGTGGAGCAAGGCCTGGGATCCCCTGGCGACGCTTGCGCGCGAGACCTCCTCATCTGCCGTGCCGTAGACCCCATCGCCGTTGCTGTCCATCAACGGAACGCCGGGTCGCTTGCCATCCATGATGTTCATGAATGTCAGGAATTGGCGCTCCTCGCTCGCATTGCAGGCGTCGGGCGGGCTTGCGCTTTCGCCGGGGCGTCTGAGGGATCCTGCAGGTATCTGGCTGTAGATCGCGAGGATGTTGCTGCCGTCGTGAAAGCCCATTGGCTTGAGCAGGCGTTCGCCCGGCAGGGGCAGGTCCATGTACCAGCCTTTGTGCCGCGTCCAGTCGAGGTCGGTCGTGGAGTCAACGCGCCAGAAGCCTTGGCCGGCCGCCGCTGCCGGCTGATGGTTCACCGAGCGCCTGGCCAGTTCTCCGATGCCTGAAACGGGTGCCGCTCGCTGTCCGTCAGGCTGCCTGCAGTCCGAATCCTTGCCATCGAGGCAAGCTTGCACTCTGCCGTCCGCGAGCAGCCTGTAGCGGGTGCTGTCGAGGATGGAATAGATGCTCTGGACCGCTGTGTTGCCAGAATCCTGCCGCGTGATGTGGCGTCCGGTACCGAATGCCACCAGCATGCCGCCTGCCGTCAAGCGCTCGCGCCCTTCTTTGGCATTTTTGCTGGCCCTGCGCCGGTCATTGGCGCGTACGGAAGGAGGGGCGGTGATGGCTTGACGCAGGTTGCGAGTGGCCGATGGAGAACTGCCACCCCAGGCTGTGTACAGCGGCCGGCCGTCGAAGGCCACGCCCCAGCGGGAGGAGGCACCGCTGGCGATGAGAAATTTCCACAGATTGCCCTGGATGTCACCTGCGTAGACCACATCGGGCCGGCCGTCTCCATTGATGTCCACAAGGCGCGGGGCGGAGAGTCCGTTGCGGGTAGTCTCGGGGGTGGTGCCGGTTGGGGTATTGCCCGTGGCAACGAGGCGCAACAGCTCCTGGTTGCCATCGAGGTACTGGATCAGCAACACGGGCCGCTGGTTGGTGCTGTGGTAGCCGTTGCCCGTCACCAGTGCCCAGCGGTTGTTGTTCAACTGCGTGATCTGAGTGCTGCGTTGCGGGTTGGCATCGTCCAGCACGGGCGCCGCCAAAATATGGCCCAGGTCCTTGTTTTCCTGGCAAGTGGCGCGCTGGCGCATCTCATCCAGGCTGGCGCAGTCGCCGGGATCGCTGTTGCGTGTCTGGGTTCGGTCGAGCAGGACCAGCGAGCTGGCACCGGACTCGCTGAAAGCCTCCGGATGGGTGATGTCTAGCACGAAGTAGCCCTTGGCTCCGGCGCCCGCCATGCCAGCCAGCACAGTGCGCCACTGCGAGGACGCAACGCTGCCCGAGGGGATGTCGCCGCTCATGGCGGAGCCGTCCACAAAGTAGCGATGCCGGGCGTCGTAGTCGGGGTCGGAAAGTCTTGCCAGTCCGGAGATCACGCCTCGTGGGATGTAGGCGATCTTTTCCCTGCCGTCGGTGGCCGAAAAGCCATGCAGCATGCCGTCATTGCCGCCTGCATAGATCATGGGCTGGCGGTTCTGCTGGGCGAGGGTATAGGCGGCATAGCCCGGCAGGGGCCAGTTGTCCACGGGATGGCCGGTATGCCAGATCTGGGAGTTGACGATGTCGCCCTGGCGCGAGCTGCGCTGGCGAAAAGGACGGGTGGGGCCAACGCGCGGCGGTTGTCCCGGCGCTTCCATGCGGCGGTCGCCGCGTATGAAGTTGAGCCTGTGCTTGCCCAGGTTGTCTGCTCTTCCTTCGGCATCGATGCCCAGGGAGGCTTTCTGCAGGTGGTCGAGTTCATTCCACTTGAAGGACACGCCTCTTTGCAGTCTGTCGCTCCAGGTCAGGATCAGACGGTCATTGATTGCCTGTTCGTCGCTGAGTGCATCCAGGTGGCCGGCCGTGGTTTTGCCTTGCCAGCCGGCTGTTGCGGAGAGGCTGCCATCGGCCTGGACGGTTTCTGCGCTGATCCAGCCGCTCCAGGCCGCTTTTGCGCTGTAGCGGGCGCTGAATATGTCCACGCCGGCCCGCGTAATCACGCTGCCGCTGGAGGCCATGGAGCTGCTGCGGCCCTTGGCATCTGCCTGTTGTCCGGCCGGGCAGTCTTCAATGGGCGCGGCGAATTCGGTGCCATCTGCCTGAACCCTGGCAACTGGAGTGTCTGCCTCCGAGACCTGCTGGACCTGGATGGGCGCCGGCAGGCCAGGCTTTATCGTGACCTTGACTCGGGGCCCAAGCGACGACTGGGTCATATCCATTGCCTGGCTGTTTTGCGCGGCCAGGACTGCAGCGGCCATGGCTGCGGCTGTCGGCGCTGGCAGCAGGATGCGCCGGAGCCAGGGAGGGCAGAGGTGGGGCATGTCAGGTGTCCTGAGTCAGTCGCGGCGTTTCTGCCGGGCATAGGTCTGCTGCATCACCACCTGGGTGTTGCTCTTGCGGCCATGGGCAATGGCCGTGATGCGATAGATCACCTGGGGCTGCATGTAAAGGGCCAGTCGGGGTGAGCCGTTGGCGATGACGCCCGAGTTCCCTGCGTTGACGTCATAGGGCAGGATCTCTATCCAGTACCAGCCTCCCTTTCCTGCCTCACGATTTGCCAGGATGGAGTCGCTCTTTCCGCCAGCGATGGCGCCCGTGAACTGGCCGTAGCGTGCGCCGACGTCAGCGGCAGTCATCTGGCCCAGCGTGATCCCTTGGCCTTCGTCCGCGTTGTTCCAGAAGTCCTGAGGTCCCGTGCGCTTGGTGCACAGGCCATCGCGGCATCCAGTGGGTGTGGCCTCAGCGAGGCTGGCCAGCAGCAGGCCGACTTCCCCGGTTTCCCGGGGGAACTGTGCGATGCCTGCACCGCTGCGGCAGACGGATGGCTGGCTGCTGCTGGCGGCGCAGGCGGCGCCGCTGGCCTGTTCGCCCCGAATATCCAGTTCGGCATCCTGCAGCAAGGCCTGTGCAGCCTCCAGGGCACGCTGGTAGTCGGCATCGTTGCCCACGAACATTTCGTTGAACAGTGCGCTGCGCGATGCCCACAGGGCGAGCAGCATGGACAGCATGACCAGGACCACCACGATGAACAGGGCGATGCCTTTTTGGCGCTGAGCTGCGCAGGTATGGGCATGTCGCATGCCTGCAGCCTTGTGCGTCATCCGGCCAACCCCTGGCTGCGCAACTGGTACACGCTGCGAAAGACCATGTGCAGGCGCCGCGTCCTGGGCGCAGGCAGCGTGGCCATGTGGATGGATTCGGCCGTACCGTCGCTGTCGGCGCAGTCGGTATAGCTGCTGTTGGCGGGCATGTCGATGGCCTCGTTGCCGAAGAGCACCAGGCAGACCTCGACGCCGACGACGCGAGGCCAGTCCTGGCCTACGGCGGCTGCGTTGACATACTGGATGCGGGCGGCGCCCCCCGCCGCCTGGATCAGGTAGCGCACCTGGAAGTTGGCGACGTTCCTGGCAAGGGGCTGGGCACCCGCGGAGGGCGCTCCGGCGCAGCGCAGGGTGTTTTTACTGGCGTCCAGGACAAAGCGGCTCAGGATGAGGCTGTCGCTGTTGGTCTGCCCCAGGCAATTGCGCTGCAGTGAGGTCTCGATGGCCGATGTGTGCAGCGGCTGCGTGTAGTTGCTGTAGCCCACGGCGAGCTTGTATTGGGAGCGCCCGGGTGCATCGAGGCCCTGGATGGTGTCGTGCGCGGGGTTGAAGTCCAGTGCGCCCGCCTCGAATGCAACGGGGTCTGCCACGTCAATGGCTTCTGTTGCCCTCTTGTGTGATGCAAGAAGCAGCCGCAGGGACCCCGCCTGCCGGATCTGCCGGCCCATGACACGGAAGAGATGGGAAGCCTGCTGTTGCAACTGACTGGCATCGCTGATGGTGGCGGACACGGCGCGTGACGCCATGAGTGCGCCCATGGCCACGCCGATGATCAGCAGTCCCAGGAAAAGTCCGACCAGCAGTTCGACGAGGCTCAGGCCGCGTTGGCGCGGTCTGGCCGCAATGGCGGTGGCGATGCGATGGGGATTCATGGGCCTGCGCAGAAGAGCTGGACTGCGTTGTTTGCAAGGTAGGGAGCGCAGCGAGCGCTGAGTGCGATGTATTGCAGGTGGCAGGTTCTGCCTGCAGGACAGGCCATGGCCTGATCGCCGTGCATGCGATCGCCATTGCCATCAAGCCCGATGGGGTCCTTGTAGTCGGCCTTGCCGGACTTTTCGTTCTCGCGCCAACTGATCATGATCCCCAGCTGGCGCCCATTGCCGGCGCTGGCGGCTGCCTCGTCTCCTGCGAGGAAGACCTTGGCGGCCCCGCCTGGCAGCAGTTGGCGAACGGATGCCTTCCATCGTGCGAGGTGGTAGCTGGCCATTGCGTCCGGGCCGCATGCGGCGGCACTGCAGTCGGCGACGGATTCGGGGGCGTGATTCCAGTCGGAAACGTAGCGGCCGATCTGTCCGAGGGAGTTGGGGTTGGCGTGCGTGCGCTCGCTGAGGTCCTCGATCAGCCGGATGGCCTGGGCGCGGCGCACGCCGCTTTGGTTGTCGGCCAGGGTGCGCATCTGCAGTCCCAGGATTCCCAGAACACCCAGGGCCGTGATGACGGTGGCGACCAGGGTTTCGATCAGGGTAAAGCCATTGGGATGCCGATTGCGGGTACGTGTCAGGCGCATGGAATACCCTCCTGGCCGACCACCCGGATGCGTCCGCCGGACGAGACGCAAATGCCTTGGGTTGCGGCGGAAGTGATTCCGGCCGGAGATGGCGCAATGGCGAAGCCCATGGCGGTGAGTCCGCCCAACTGACCCCAGCGGTCCACACTGATGATGGAGGCAGACCGGGAGCGGGTGACGAGGGTGCGGGCGGGCGTGTCGAAGCGCTGCAGCTCCTCCTTGGGATCCCAGTGCCTGTTGCCATTGCGGTCGACGAACACCACCCAGCCGCAGCCCCAGTCGGCGTGCTGCGCCGCCAGGGTGCAGCCCTTGGTGCCTTGGGGCAGTTTCTGGATGAAAACGCCGCCACCGCGCCGCACGGCTTCGGAGCGCGCGTACTGCAGCGTCGATTGCAGGGCCTCGACGGTCTGGCGAACACGCCAGCGCTCGATGATGAGGTTGAAGCTGGGAGCTGCCAGCGTGGTGAGCACGGCGAGGATGGCGACGACCACCATCAACTCGATGGCAGTGAAGCCTTCGGCGCCCGGGCGAGCCTGAGGCCTGGTCGATGACATGTCTTGAATCCCTCCCCGTCGATTGGCTTGCGCAACGCTGGTTGTTGCTGCTTGTTTCGTGCGCCGCTCAATCTATTGGGGTTGTTCGTGCATGTCTTTCAGACCAATCTGTTTCTCTGGTCAAAAAATAGGAGTTGTGCCGTGAATGGGGCTGAATTCAGGCGTGCAGAGGTGCGAAAAAATCCAATGATGGCAAGGCTTTGCCGGATTTTTGGGTATTCGAGGCCGGCCTAGGACTGTTTCTGGGAGCGTGTCAGCGCTGGCGCCTGCCCGGCGGCTGCCCGGTGTATCCGGCGCATGCTCCGGCGTTGTGCCTGCCCTGGCATTCGCGGTAAAGCCGCTTGTCGCGTTGCTCGGGCGACTCGTCTGAGCTGCTGCGCTGCGTCGGCACCCGGACCCGCTGCCCGCCCTTTTTGCGCTTGGAGCCTTGCGCAGCCGATGCGTCGGCGCGATGGGACGCAGCCTGGGCAGGCAGGCCCAGGGCCGCGACCAGGCAGAGCAGGGCGCATTGCCGCAGCTGCGCTTGTCGGGTCGATGGAATGAATGAAAAACGCACTGCCATGGCGTGGCCCTCCCTTGGTGTATGGAATGCCTGCGCACCACATATCCGTGCTTCGTGACGGCATGCCTTTGGCGCGGGCTTTGCGGGATTCTGGGCGGCCAGCAGGCCGAAGTGGCAAAGGGCGCAAATCAGGTGTGGATGCCGGTCCGGGCGTGCTTGTTATAATCCCAGGGTTTTGCATGGTGCAAGACGCACGTCGGGGCCTTTCCAGTCCCGGCGCAAGTAACCAAGGCTGCCTCCTTGCTTTTGTCTTTGAGGCGCCAATTTCCAAGGAAAAAAAATGATCGCATCTTCCGTGAAGGCTGAAGTCGTCAAGTCCAACGCACGCTCTGCCAACGACACTGGTAGCCCAGAAGTGCAAGTGGCCCTGCTGACCGCACGCATCAACGAGCTGACCCCTCACTTCAAGCAACACGCCAAGGACCACCACGGTCGCCGTGGCCTGCTGCGCATGGTGAGCCGCCGTCGCAAGCTGCTGGACTACCTCAAGTCCAAGGACGCTGATCGCTACACCGCACTGATCGCCAAGCTGGGCCTGCGCAAGTAAGCACGGTGGGAGATCGAAACGCCTGAGTTAGCCTGTCTAGCTCAGGCGTTTTTTACTTCGGAGAAAGCAAGACAGAGCGAAGCTGTGTCATTCCATTGCTGCGGATTTGATAGCAAGAAATCCAGCAATGGAATGGCATCGTGTTCTGAATTGCTCTCCATCATGGCCGGATGAGTGCATCTGGCCAACATTCCCTAGGAGCAACAATGTCCATCTTCAACAAAGTCACCAAGACCTTCCAGTGGGGCCAGCACACGGTCACCATGGAAACCGGCGAGATCGCCCGCCAGGCTTCCGGCGCCGTGCTGGTCAACATCGATGACACCGTGGTGCTGGCCACCGTGGTGGCGTCCAAGCAGGCCAAGTCCGGCCAGGACTTCTTCCCGCTGACCGTCGATTACATCGAGAAGACCTACGCCGCAGGCAAGATCCCCGGCAGCTTCTTCAAGCGCGAAGCCAAGCCCAGCGAACTCGAAACCCTGACCAGCCGCCTGATCGACCGCCCGATCCGCCCGCTGTTCCCCGAAGGCTTCTACAACGACGTGCATGTGGTCATCCACACCGTGTCGCTGAACCCCGAAGTCGATGCCGACATCGCCGCCCTGATCGCCACGTCGGCCGCCCTGTCCGTGTCGGGCATTCCGTTCAACGGGCCCATCGGTGCAGCCCGCGTGGGCTACATCAATGGCGAGTACGTGCTCAACCCCGGCCAGACCCAGCGCAAGGATTCGCAGATGGATCTGGTCGTGGCCGGTACTGAAGCTGCCGTGCTGATGGTGGAGTCCGAGGCGCAGCAACTGCCTGAAGACGTGATGCTGGGCGCCGTGGTCTTCGGCCACGAGCAAGGTCGCATCGCCATTGACGCCATCCATGAACTGGTGCGCGAAGCCGGCAAGCCCGTCTGGGACTGGGTCGCTCCCGCCAAGGATGAAGAGCTGATCGCCAAGGTGGCCGCACTGGGTGACGAAGCCCTGCGCGAGGCCTACCAGATCCGCAACAAGCAAAGCCGCACGCAGGCCTGCCGCGAAGCCTACGCCGCCGTGAAGGCCGGCCTGACGGCCCAGGGCGTGGAGTTCGACGGCGTCAAGGTCGAAGGCATGCTGTTCGACATCGAGGCACGCATCGTTCGCAGCCAGATCCTGGCCGGCGAGCCGCGCATCGACGGCCGCGACACGCGCACCGTGCGTCCCATCGAAATCCGCAACTCCGTGCTGCCCCGCACGCACGGCTCGGCCCTGTTCACGCGCGGCGAGACGCAGGCCCTGGTCGTGTCCACGCTGGGCACCGAGCGCGATGCACAACGCATCGACGCGCTGGCTGGCGAGTTCGAGGACCGCTTCCTGTTCCACTACAACATGCCTCCCTTTGCCACCGGCGAAGTGGGCCGCATGGGCTCGACCAAGCGCCGCGAAATCGGCCACGGCCGTCTGGCCAAGCGCGCCCTGGCGGCCTGCCTGCCCAGCAAGGAAGAGTTCCCCTACACCATTCGCGTGGTGTCGGAAATCACCGAGTCCAACGGCTCCTCGTCCATGGCCTCGGTCTGCGGCGGCTGCCTGTCGATGATGGATGCGGGCGTTCCGATGAAGGCCCACGTGGCCGGCATCGCCATGGGCCTGATCAAGGAAGACAACCGCTTCGCCGTGCTGACCGACATCCTGGGTGACGAAGATCACCTGGGCGACATGGACTTCAAGGTGGCCGGCACCACCAGCGGCATCACCGCGCTGCAGATGGACATCAAGATCCAGGGCATCACCAAGGAAATCATGCAGGTCGCCCTGGCCCAGGCCAAGGAAGCGCGCATGCACATCCTGGGCAAGATGCAGGAAGCCATGGGCGAAGCCAAGGCCGAGATCTCGTCCTTCGCTCCCAAGCTGTACACGATGAAGATCAACCCCGAGAAGATCCGTGACGTGATCGGCAAGGGCGGCTCCACCATTCGTGCACTGACCGAAGAGACCGGCACGCAGATCGACATCGGCGAAGACGGCACCATCACCATCGCTTCCAGCGATGCCGCCAAGGCCGACGAAGCCAAGCGCCGCATCGAAGAGATCACTGCCGAAGTCGAAATCGGCAAGATCTACGAAGGCCCGGTCACCAAGATCCTGGACTTCGGTGCTCTCGTGAACCTGCTGCCAGGCAAGGACGGTCTGCTGCACATCAGCCAGATTGCCCACGAGCGCGTGGAGCGCGTCGCCGACTACCTGCAGGAAGGCCAGATCATCAAGGTCAAGGTCATGGAGACCGACGAAAAGGGTCGTGTCAAGCTGTCGCTGAAGGCGTTGACCGAGCGTCCTGCCGGCATGGAGCGCAGCGAGCGCCCCGCGCCTGCCGAGCGTGAGTTCCGCCAGCCGCGTGAGCCCCGCCAGCAACGCGAGTACCGCGAGCCGCGTGAACCTCGCGAGCCCCGTGAAGGCGGTCGTCCGGCTGCCGAGGGCGAGCAGCAACAGCAACAGCAGCAGTAATGCCTGGCAAGGCCGTTCCCCAAAAAGGGGGGGCCTTGCAGGTGCATGCGGTGTCTGGAAAAAGCGCTGACCTGTTCAGCGCTTGTGGCATTTTTGACAGGGATTGCGAGGTCGAAAAATGGAAAAGCAAATCATGCGTGCCGTGGAACTCACGGACTTTGGTGGTCCCGAGGTCTTGCGCCTGGGCGAGCGTCCGCTGCCCGTGGCCGGCGCGCAGGAGTTGCTGATCCAGGTCTCGGCCAGCGGTGTCAATCGTCCTGATGTGTTGCAGCGCAAGGGGCACTACGCCCCGCCGCCCGGTGCCTCGGATCTGCCCGGGCTGGAAGTGGCCGGGGTGATCGTGTCGGGTGACGACGACGCCATGCGGCTGGCAGGCCTGCGTGTGGGCGACCGCGTGTGCGCGCTGCTGGCCGGTGGTGGCTATGCGGAGTACTGCGTTGCGCCAGTGGCCCAGTGCCTGCCCATCCCGGCGGGGCTCAGCGAGGTGGAGGCTTCGGCATTGCCTGAAACCTTCTTCACCGTCTGGAGCAATGTGTTCGATCGCGGCGCCTTGCAGGCGGGCGAAACCCTGCTGGTGCAGGGCGGCAGCAGCGGCATTGGCGTGACGGCCATCCAGTTGGCCAAGGCGCGTGGCGCCACGGTCATCGTGACGGCTGGCTCCGATGCCAAATGCGCCGACTGCCTGAAGCTGGGCGCCGACCATGCCATCAACTACCGTACCCAGGACTTTGCCGCGGAGGTGCAGCGCATCACCGACGGCAAGGGCGTGGACGTGATCCTGGACATGGTGGCGGGCAGCTATGTGGCGCGCGAAGTGCAGAGCCTGGCCGAGGATGGCCGTCTGGTCATCATTGCGGTGCAGGGCGGCATCAAGGCGGAGTTCGATGCGGGCCTGGTCCTGCGCCGTCGCCTGCTGGTGACGGGCTCCACGCTGCGTCCGCGTCCTGTCGCCTTCAAGGCGGCCATCGCCCAGGCGCTGCGGCGCGAGGTCTGGCCGCTCATCGAGGCAGGCGGTATCCGCCCTGTGATTCACAGCACCTTTGCTGCCGCTGATGCCGACAAGGCGCACGCGCTGATGGAGTCGAGTCAGCACACCGGCAAAATCGTTTTGACGTGGTAACCATGAAGAAGAAACTCATCGTCGGCAACTGGAAGATGAATGGCAGCCTGGCTGCCAATGCCGTGTTGCTCAAGGCCCTCAAGCAGGGGCTGCCCGAAGGTGGAAATGCGGGTGTGGCGGTGGCCGTGCCGGCCGCCTATCTGGCCCAGGCCCAGGCCGAGCTTGCAGGTTCGTCCATTGGCGTGGCTGCGCAGGATGTGTCGCAGCATGACTCGGGCGCCTACACGGGCGAGCTTTCGGCTGCCATGCTCCAGGATTTTGACGTGCGCTACACCTTGGTGGGGCACTCGGAGCGTCGCCAATACCATGGTGAAACCGATGCCGTGGTGGCCTTGAAGGCGCAGGCTGCGCTGGCCAAGGGCGTCACGCCCATCGTCTGTGTGGGCGAAACGCTGGCAGAGCGCGAGGCGGGGCAGACCGAGGAAGTCGTCAAGCGCCAGCTGGCAGCCGTGATCCATCAGGTGGGTCAGTGCATCAGTGAGCTGGTCGTGGCCTACGAGCCTGTCTGGGCCATCGGCACCGGCAGGACCGCAACACCCGAGCAGGCGCAGCAGGTGCATGCCGTGCTGCGCGCCCAGCTGGCGGCTGCCAGCCGGCAGGCTGATCGCATCCCCTTGCTCTACGGCGGCAGCATGAATGCCTCCAATGCAGCCCAGCTTCTGGCCCAGGCCGACATTGACGGTGGTCTTGTGGGCGGGGCGTCGCTCAAGGCGCCGGATTTCCTGACCATCATCGCTGCGGCCCAGTGAGCCGGAGCAGTTTCTCCATTCGCTTTTTTAGCTCTCGCGTTACTAGCAGGTACAACCAATGAATGCATTCGCAAGCGTGATCCTCGCCGTCCAGATGCTGTCGGCACTCGGCATGATCGGCCTGATCCTGATCCAGCACGGAAAGGGCGCCGACATGGGCGCCTCGTTCGGCAGCGGCAGCTCCGGCAGCCTGTTCGGTGCCTCGGGTAGCGCGAACTTTCTGTCGCGCTCCACGGCAGGCCTGGCCACGGTGTTCTTCGTGACCACGCTGGCGCTGGCCTATCTGAGCAATGCGCGTCCCGTCAGCTCGGGCAGCGTGCTGGAAGGCGTGGCCCCCATCACGGCACCGGCTCCCGCCGTCCCTGGCGCTGCTGGCGAAGTGCCTGCTCCTGCGGCAGGTCAGGCGCCTGCTGCCGGTGCTGAAGGTGCGGCCCAGATCCCCACGAAATAATTTCGAACAAAGCCCTCGGTCCTTCTGGTCCGAGGGTTTTTCAGAGTAGAATCTAGAGATTGTTCGGTAGGCGGAATCTTTGCAACGAAGATAAAGAGCCAGCCGAAATCGAGACGTAGCCGTCGTGGTGAAATTGGTAGACACGCTATCTTGAGGGGGTAGTGGCGAAAGCTGTGCGAGTTCGAGTCTCGCCGACGGCACCAAGATATAACTAAGAGCCTGCCCTGCTGATCAGGCTGATCGGTGCGGGCATGCCTTTCAAGGTAGCCGCACACGATGAACATCGACCAGTATCTTCCCGTTCTCTTGTTCATTCTCGTCGGCATGGGTGTCGGCGTAGTTCCTCTGGTACTGGGGTATGTGCTGGGTCCGAACCGGCCCGATGCCGCCAAGAACTCTCCCTACGAATGTGGCTTCGAGGCCTTCGAAGACGCGCGCATGAAATTCGATGTGCGCTACTACCTCGTCGCCATCCTGTTCATCCTATTTGATTTGGAAATCGCCTTTCTGCTGCCCTGGGCCGTTGCGCTTCGGGACGTGGGTGGGGCTGGTTTCGCCGCTGTCCTGATTTTCCTGACCGTTCTCGTCGTGGGCTTTGTCTACGAATGGAAGAAGGGTGCGTTGGACTGGGACTGATGCGGGTTCACTAAGGAAACACGATGATCGAAGGCGTGATGAAGGAAGGCTTCATCACCACGAGTTACGACTCGGTGGTGAATTGGGCCAAGACGGGCTCGCTGTGGCCCATGACATTTGGTCTGGCCTGCTGCGCGGTCGAGATGATGCACGCTGCGGCGGCGCGTTACGACATTGGCCGCTTTGGCTCGGAGGTCTTCCGTGCCAGCCCCCGCCAGTCGGACCTGATGATTGTGGCCGGCACCCTGTGCAACAAGATGGCGCCCGCCATGCGCAAGGTCTATGACCAGATGTCCGAGCCGCGCTGGGTCATCTCCATGGGCTCGTGCGCCAATGGCGGCGGCTACTACCACTACAGCTATTCCGTGGTGCGTGGCTGCGACCGCATCGTGCCGGTCGATGTCTATGTGCCTGGCTGCCCCCCCACGGCGGAAGCCCTGATCTACGGCATCATCCAGCTGCAGCAGAAGATCCGCCGCACCCATACCATCGCTCGCGTCTAAGGGCTAGATGATGACTGCTATTGCGATTCACCCCGAAGTGCTTCGGGATGTGGTGGCTGCTGCCTTGGGCGACAAGGCGCGCAGCGTGACCGTGGCCCTGGGCGAGGTGACGGTCGAAGTGTCCGCTGCCAACTATCTGGAGGCCATGCAGGTTCTGCACAGCGCCCCGGATTGCCGGTTCGAGGTTCTGGTGGACCTGTGTGGCGTGGACTATTCCACCTATGCGGAAGTCGGCCGCGAAGGGCCGCGCTTTGCCGTGGTGTCCCACCTGCTGTCGATCAGCCTGAACCAGCGCCTGCGCGTTCGCGTCTTCTGTACCGACGACGATTTTCCGGTGGTGGCTTCGGTCACTCCCATCTGGGCCGGCGCCAACTGGTTCGAGCGCGAGGCGTTCGACCTGTTCGGCATCGTCTTCGATGGCCATGACGACCTGCGCCGCATCCTGACCGACTACGGCTTCATCGGCCATCCCTTCCGCAAGGACTTCCCGCTGTCGGGCCATGTGGAGATGCGCTATGACCCCGAACAGCAGCGCGTGGTGTACCAGCCGGTCACCATCGAGCCCCGCGAGATCACGCCGCGGATCATCCGCGAAGACAACTACGGGGGCCTGCACTGAAGGCGCTGCAGGCGCCTTTTTGATGGACGACCATGGCTGAAATCAAGAACTATTCCCTGAACTTTGGTCCGCAGCACCCGGCAGCGCACGGCGTGCTGCGCCTGGTGCTGGAGCTCGACGGTGAAGTGGTGCAGCGTGCAGACCCGCACATCGGTCTGCTGCACCGCGCGACGGAAAAACTGGCAGAGAGCAAGACCTACATCCAGTCGCTGCCCTATATGGACCGGCTGGACTACGTGTCCATGATGTGCAACGAGCACGCCTACTGCCTGGCCATCGAGAAGCTGCTGGGCATCGAAGTGCCCATTCGCGCCCAGTACATCCGCGTGATGTATTCGGAGATCACCCGCATCATGAATCACCTGATGTGGCTGGGCTCCAGCGGCAACGATGCAGGCAGCTCCACGACGCTGATCTATACCTTCCGTGAGCGCGAAGACCTCATGGACATGTACGAGGCGGTCTCCGGCGCGCGCATGCACGCGGCCTATTTCCGTCCGGGCGGCGTCTACCGCGACCTGCCCGACACCATGCCGCAGTACAAGGCCAGCAAGGTGCGCAATGCGCGCTCGGTCGAGGTCATGAACCGCAACCGCCAGGGTTCGCTGCTGGACTTCATCGACGACTTCACGCAGCGCTTCCCCAAGTGCGCCGACGAGTACGAGACCCTGCTGACCGACAACCGCATCTGGAAGCAGCGCAACGTGGACATCGGCGTGGTGACGGCCGAGCGTGCCATGAACCTGGGCCTGACCGGCCCCATGCTGCGTGCCTCCGGCGTGGCCTGGGACATGCGCAAGTCGCAGCCCTACGAGGTCTATGACCGCATGGACTTCGACGTGCCCGTGGGCAAGACCGGTGACTGCTACGACCGCTACTTGGTGCGCGTGGCCGAAATGCGCCAGTCCAACCGCATCATCAAGCAGTGCGTGGACTGGCTGCGTGCCAACCCGGGCCCGGTGATCGTGGACAACCACAAGATCGCCCCGCCGCCGCGCGAAGGCATGAAGTCCAACATGGAAGAGCTGATCCACCACTTCAAGCTCTTCACCGAAGGTTTCCGCGTGCCCGAAGGCGAGGCTTACGCGGCCATCGAACACCCCAAGGGGGAGTTCGGCATCTACATCGTGAGCGACGGGGCCAACAAGCCCTACCGCCTGAAGATCCGTCCGCCGGGATTCGCCAATCTGTCCGCCATGGACGAACTGTGCCGAGGCCACATGCTGGCCGACGCCGTGATGGTGCTGAGTACCCTGGACATCGTGTTTGGAGACGTTGACCGATGATTACCGAAGCGACCAAGGAGCGCTTTGCGCGCGAGGTGGCCAAGTACCCGGCCGACCAGAAGCAGTCGGCCGTGATGGCCTGCCTGTCCATCGTGCAGCAGGAACAGGGCTGGGTCAGTCCCGAGAGCGAGGCCGTGATCGCCGAGTTCCTGGGCATGGCCGAGATCGCGGTGCACGAAGTCACCACGTTCTACAACATGTACAACCAGCGGCCGGTGGGCAAGTTCAAGCTGAACGTCTGCACCAACCTGCCCTGCCAGCTGCGCGACGGCTACAAGGCGCTGCACCATCTGGAATCCCGCCTGGGCATCAAGATGGGCGAGACCACGCCCGACGGCATGTTCACGCTGCAGCAGTCCGAGTGCCTGGGTGCCTGCGCGGATTCGCCGGTGATGCTGGTGAACGACCGCTGCATGTGCAGCTTCATGAGCAACGAAAAGCTCGACGAACTGATCGACGGCCTGCGCGCCGCGGAGGGCAAGGCATGAACGCCGCCGCACAATCGGTCCTGGCCAGGTTTGCCGCTTCGGGCAGCGAGACCTGCTTCCACGACCGCCACATCAATCCCCAGATCTATGCCGATCTGACCGGCGCCAACTGGTCCATCAAGGACTACGAGGCACGCGGCGGCTACCAGGCGCTGCGCAAGATCCTGGGCAAGGACGGCAGCGAAGGCCTGACGCAGGATCAGGTGATCGCCACCGTCAAGGAGTCGGGGCTGCGCGGCCGCGGCGGCGCAGGTTTCCCCACGGGCCTGAAGTGGAGCTTCATGCCCCGCCAGTTCCCGGGCCAGAAGCACCTGGTGTGCAACTCGGACGAAGGCGAGCCGGGCACCTGCAAGGACCGGGACATCCTGGTGCACAACCCCCACATCGTGATCGAGGGCATGATCATCGCGGCCTACGCGATGGGCATCTCCCTGGGCTACAACTACATCCACGGCGAAATCTTCGAGGCCTATGAGCGCTTCGAGGCCGCGCTGGAGGAAGCCCGCGCTGCCGGCTACCTGGGCGACAACATCATGGGCAGCAGCTTCAGCTTCCAGCTGCACGCGCACCATGGCTTCGGCGCCTATATCTGCGGCGAAGAGACTGCGCTGCTGGAGTCGCTGGAAGGCAAGAAGGGCCAGCCGCGCTTCAAGCCGCCGTTCCCGGCCAGCTTCGGCCTGTACGGCAAGCCCACCACCATCAACAACACCGAAACCTTTGCGGCCGTTCCCTGGATCATCCGCAACGGCGGTGCTGCGTACCTGGAGTGCGGCAAGCCCAACAATGGCGGCACCAAGATCTTCTCGGTCAGCGGCGACGTCAACCTGCCCGGCAACTACGAAGTGCCGCTGGGCACGCCCTTCAGCAAGCTGCTGGAGCTGGCGGGCGGCGTGCGCACGGGCCGCAAGCTCAAGGCCGTGATCCCCGGCGGATCGTCCTCGCCCGTGCTGCCGGCCGACATCATCATGGAATGCACGATGGACTACGACTCCATCGCCAAGGCCGGCTCCATGCTGGGCTCGGGCGCCGTGATCGTGATGGACGACTCGCGCGACATGGTCGAGAGCCTGCTGCGCCTGTCCTACTTCTACCAGCACGAGTCCTGCGGCCAGTGCACTCCCTGCCGCGAAGGCACGGGCTGGCTGTGGCGCGTGGTCAACCGAATCGAGCACGGCGAAGGCCGTCCTGAAGACATCGAGCTGTTGGACTCGGTGTCCGTGAACATCATGGGGCGCACGATCTGTGCGCTGGGCGATGCGGCAGCGATGCCGGTGCGCGCCATGATCAAGCACTTCCGCCACGAGTTTGAAGCGAAGATCCAGAACGCTTCCAAGCAGACGGTCCACGCCGCCTGATCGCGAGAAAAGCATATGGTTGAAATTGAACTGGACGGAAAGAAGGTGGAGGTCGCCGAGGGCTGCATGGTCATGCATGCAGCCGAGAAGGCAGGCACCTACATCCCGCATTTCTGCTACCACAAGAAACTTTCCATCGCCGCCAACTGCCGCATGTGCCTGGTGGACGTGGAAAAGGCCCCCAAGCCCATGCCCGCCTGCGCCACGCCCGTGACGCAGGGCATGATCGTGCGCACCAAGAGCGAGAAGGCGATCAAGGCACAGCAATCGGTGATGGAGTTCCTGCTCATCAATCACCCGCTGGACTGCCCGATCTGCGACCAGGGCGGCGAATGCCAGCTGCAGGATCTGGCCGTGGGCTACGGCAGCTCCGCCTCGCGCTACGAGGAAGAAAAGCGCGTGGTCTTCCACAAGGACGTGGGCCCGCTGATCTCCATGCAGGAGATGAGCCGCTGCATCCACTGCACCCGCTGCGTGCGCTTCGGACAGGAAGTGTCCGGCGTGATGGAGCTGGGCATGATCAACCGCGGCGAGCACTCCGAGATCACCACGGTGGTGGGCGATACGGTGGACTCCGAGCTGTCGGGCAACATGATCGACATCTGCCCCGTGGGCGCGCTGACCAGCAAGCCCTTCCGCTACAGCGCCCGCACCTGGGAGCTGTCGCGCCGCAAGTCGGTCTCGCCCCATGATTCCACGGGTGCCAACCTCATCGTCCAGGTCAAGAACCACAAGGTCCTGCGCGTCGTGCCCTTCGAGAACGAAGAGGTCAACGAGTGCTGGATCGCCGACCGCGACCGCTTCTCCTACGAAGCCCTGAACAGTGACGAACGCCTGACCCGCCCCATGCTCAAGCAGGGCGGTGAGTGGAAGGAAGTCGACTGGCAGACGGCCCTCGAATACGTGGCCAACGGCCTGCGCCAGATCAAGAACGACCATGGCGCCTCCGCCATCGGTGCGCTGGTCAGCCCGCACAGCACGCTGGAAGAGCTGTTCCTGGCAGGCAAGCTGGTGCGCGGCCTGGGCAGCGAGAACATCGACCATCGCCTGCGCAACGCCGAGTTCACCGCCGCCCAGGGCGTGCAGTGGCTGGGCACGCCCATCGCCTCGCTTTCCAAGCTGCAAGGCGTCCTGGTGCTCGGCTCCAACCTGCGCAAGGACCATCCGCTGTTCGCGCAGCGCATCCGCCAGGCGGCCAAGCAGGGCTGCACCGTGCTCGCCATCAATGAGCGTGTCTACGACTGGGCCATGCCGGTGACGGCGTCCATCGTGGCAGCCCCGGACTGGGCCCAGGCGCTGGCCGATGTGGCCGCCGCCGTGGCGCAGGAAAAAGGTGTTGCCGCTCCCGTGGCCGCCGCCGACGTGCATGCCGAGGCCCAGGCCATTGCCACCGCGCTGCTGCGCGGCGAGCGCAAGGCCATCTTGCTGGGCAATGCCGCTGCGCACCACGCACAGGCATCGACCCTGCTGTCGCTGGCCAACTGGATTGCCGAGCAGACCGGCGCCTCGGTCGGCTACCTGACCGAAGCCGCCAACACGGTGGGCGCGCAGTGGGTGGGCGCACAGCCTGCCGCTTCGGGCCTGAACGCAGGCCAGATGCTGGCCGGCGGCCTCAAGGCCGTGCTGCTGCTGAACAACGAACCCGTGTTCGACTCCGCTGCCGGCGCCCGCGCCGCAGAGGCACTGGGCAAGGCCGAGATGGTCGTGACCCTGAGCCCGTTCAAGGCCAACATGGAATTCAGCGACGTGCTGCTGCCCATCGCCCCGTTCACGGAAACCTCGGGCAGCTTCGTCAACGCCGAAGGCCGCCTGCAGAGCTTCCATGCCGTGGTCAAGCCGCTGGCCGAAGCCCGTCCGGGCTGGAAGGTGCTGCGCGTTCTGGCCAACCTGCTGGGCGTGCAGGGCGTGGACTACGAGACGTCGCAGGACGTGCTCGCAGCCGCCACCGCCGGCGCCACCAGCGTGCCGGCCAACCTGCTGGGCAATGGTGCGCCTGCCGTGAATTCCATCGCCAACGGCGCTGGCCATGCCGCGCCCGTGGTGGCCAGCATTTATCAGCTCGACAGCATCGTGCGCCGCGCGACGTCGCTGCAACTGACGGCAGATGCACGTCAGGCTCGTGAGGGAGGCGCCGCATGATTGACGCACTCAAGACGGCCGGTGCCGGCCTGATCGCCGCCCCCTGGTGGACCGACGTGGCCTGGCCCGTGCTCTGGATCCTGCTGGGCATCGTCGCCATCGTCGCCCCGCTGATGGGCGCCGTGGCCTACCTGACGCTGTGGGAGCGCAAGCTGCTGGGCTTCATGCAGGTTCGCATGGGTCCCAACCGCGTGGGTCCCTTCGGCCTGCTGCAGCCCCTGGCCGATGGCCTGAAGCTGCTGACCAAGGAACTGATCCAGCCCACGGCTGCCGCCAAGGGCCTGTTCTACGTGGGTCCCGTGATGGCCATCATGCCCGCCCTGGCGGCATGGGTGGCGATCCCCTTCGGTCCCGAAGTGGCGCTGGCCAACGTCAACGCCGGCCTGCTGCTGATCATGGCCATCACGTCCATCGAAGTCTATGGCGTGATCATTGCCGGCTGGGCCTCCAACTCCAAGTACGCCTTCCTGGGCGCGCTGCGCGCCTCGGCGCAGATGGTCAGCTACGAGATCGCGCTGGGCTTCTGCTTCCTGGTGGTGATCATGGTCACGGGCAGCATGAATCTGACGCAGATCGTGCTGAGCCAGGGCCAGGGCCAGTTCGCCAGCATGGGTGCCAGCGTCCTGTCGTGGAACTGGCTGCCGCTGCTGCCGATCTTCGTGGTGTACCTGATCTCGGCCGTGGCCGAGACCAACCGCCACCCCTTCGACGTGGTCGAAGGCGAAGCCGAAATCGTGGCCGGCCACATGGTCGAGTACTCGGGCATGGGCTTTGCCATCTTCTTCCTGGCCGAGTACGCCAGCATGTGGCTGGTGTCCATCCTGGCCGTGATCATGTTCCTGGGCGGCTGGCTGCCTCCGTTCGACTTCCTGTCGTTCATCCCCGGATGGATCTGGCTGGCGGCGAAGACTTTCCTGGTCGTGTCCATGTTCATCTGGATCCGTGCCACCTTCCCGCGCTTTCGCTATGACCAGATCATGCGTCTGGGCTGGAAGATCTTCATTCCCGTCACCCTGGTGTGGCTGGTCATCGTGGGTGGCTGGATGCACTCGCCTTGGAACATCTGGAACTGAGCGGAGCAAGAATGTCTGCGGTTGCTGCTACCCCATTTTCGATCAAAGATTTCTTCAAGAGCTTCATGCTCTGGGAACTGGCCAAGGGCATGGCCCTGACTGGCCGCTACACCTTCCGCCGCAAGGTCACGGTGCAGTTCCCCGAAGAAAAGACACCTCTGTCGCCGCGTTTTCGCGGACTGCACGCCCTGCGCCGTTATGACAACGGCGAAGAGCGCTGCATCGCCTGCAAGCTGTGCGAAGCGGTCTGCCCGGCCATGGCCATCACCATCGAGTCCGATGTGCGTGACGACGGCTCGCGCCGCACCACGCGCTACGACATCGACCTGACCAAGTGTATCTTCTGCGGCTTCTGCGAGGAAAGCTGCCCGGTGGATTCCATCGTCGAGACGCATATCTTCGAATACCACGGAGAAAAGCGCGGCGACCTGTACTTCACCAAGGACATGCTGCTGGCCGTTGGCGATCGCTACGAACCCGAGATTGCCGCCGCCAAGGCTGCGGACGCCAAGTACCGCTGAAGCGGCTCCTTGATCACTTGAAAAGATTCGATCCATGGACGCCAAAACTGGTTTCTTCTATCTGTTCTCGGTCGTGCTGCTGTTTGCAGCCTTCCGGGTCGTCACGGCGCGCAACCCCGTGCACGCCGTGCTCAACCTGATCCTGGCCTTCTCGCAGGCTGCCGGCATCTGGCTTTTGCTCAAGGCCGAGTTCCTGGGCGTGACCCTGGTGCTGGTCTACCTGGGCGCCGTGATGGTGCTGTTCCTGTTCGTGGTGATGATGCTGGACATCCGCATCGACGCCGTGCGCCAGGGCTTCTGGAAGCATTTCCCCTTCGCTGCCCTGATCGGCGCACTGATCGCCTTTGAAATGGGCATGGTGCTGATGGGCGGCTTCAGCGGTGTCGAGGAGCCCAAGGCCATTGCGGCCACGGTCAACGCTGCCGGCCAGACCGTGCAGTACTCCAACACCCAGGCCCTGGGCAAGCTGCTGTACACCGAATACCTGTACCCCGTCGAGATCGCTGCCGTGATCCTGCTGGTGGCCATGATCGCCGCCATCGCCCTGACCCTGCGCAAGCGCAAGGACAGCAAGGCAGTGAACCCGGCCCAGCAGATCCGCGTGCGCGCAAAGGATCGCCTCGAGCTGGTCAAGGTGCCGGTCACCCAGGCGCCGCAGGCACCGGCCGCCGAGGCAACCCCCGCCGTGGAGACAAAAGCATGACGCTGACTTTGGGCCATTACTTGACGCTGGGCGCCATGCTGTTCGCGCTCTCCGTCGTTGGCATTTTTCTGAACCGCAAGAACCTGATCGTGCTGCTGATGGCCATCGAGCTGATGCTCCTGGCCGTCAACATGAACTTCGTGGCCTTCTCCAGCTATCTGGGTGACATGCACGGACAGGTGTTCGTGTTCTTCATCCTGACAGTGGCAGCGGCCGAGTCGGCCATCGGTCTGGCGATCCTGGTGCTTCTGTTCCGCAACAAGACCAGCATCAATGCGGAAGATCTCAACTCCCTCAAGGGTTGAGTCCGCCGTAACTTGCAAGGTTCTTAAGAATGAGTCAAACACTCTCTGCATCCATGCTCCTGGCGGTGCCGCTGGCACCGCTGGCGGGTTCCGCGCTCGCGGGTATCTGGGGCACGGCCTTCGGCGGCAACAAGATCGGTCGCGGCGGCAGCCATTCCCTCACGATTTTGGGCGTGCTGATCGCCTTCATCCTGTCGGCCATCACCTTCAACAGCGTGATCTTCGACGGGGCGCGCTTCGACCAGTCCATCTACACCTGGATGGAAATCGGCGGGCTGAAGATGGAAGTCGGTTTCCTGATCGACAGCATCACGGCCATGATGATGTGCGTGGTGACCTTCGTGTCGCTGATGGTGCACATCTACACCATCGGCTACATGCAGGAAGATGACGGCTACAACCGTTTCTTCTCCTACATCTCGCTGTTCACCTTCTCCATGTTGATGCTCGTCATGAGCAACAACCTGCTGCAGCTGTTCTTCGGCTGGGAAGCCGTGGGCCTGGTGTCGTACCTGCTGATCGGCTTCTACTACAACAAGCCCTCGGCCATCTTCGCCAACATGAAGGCCTTCCTGGTCAACCGCGTGGGCGACTTCGGCTTCATCCTGGGCATCGGCCTGATCGCTGCATACACGGGCACCATGAACTACGGCGAGATCTTCGCCAAGCTGCCCGAGATCCAGAACACCCTGCTGCCGGGCACCGGCTGGCTGCTGGTGACGGTGACGGCCATCTGCCTGTTCATCGGCGCCATGGGCAAGTCGGCCCAGTTCCCGCTGCATGCCTGGCTGCCCGATTCGATGGAAGGCCCGACCCCCATCTCGGCACTGATCCACGCCGCCACCATGGTGACGGCCGGCATCTTCATGGTCTCGCGCATGTCGCCGCTGTACGAGCTGTCGGACACCGCGCTGAGCTTCATCCTGGTGATCGGCTCCATCACGGCGCTGTTCATGGGCGTGCTGGGCATCATCCAGAACGACATCAAGCGCGTGATCGCGTACTCCACGCTGTCGCAGCTGGGCTACATGACCGTGGCCCTGGGCGCCTCGGCCTACTCGGTGGCCGTGTTCCACCTGATGACCCACGCCTTCTTCAAGGCCCTGCTGTTCCTTGGCGCCGGCTCGGTGATCATGGGCATGCACCACAACCAGGACATCCGCTGGATGGGTGGCGTGCGCAAGTACATGCCCATCACCTGGATCACGTTCCTGCTGGGCAACCTGGCGCTGATCGGCACGCCGTTCTTCTCGGGCTTCTACTCGAAGGACGCCATCATCGAGGCCGTGCACGCCACCAACCTGCCGGGTGCTGGCTTCGCCAACTTCGCGGTGCTGGCCGGCGTGTTCATCACGGCCTTCTACTCCTTCCGCCTGTACTTCATCGTCTTCCACGGCAAGGAGCGCTACGACCAGAATCCCGATGCGCACCACCATGGCCACGATGACCACCACGCCCATGACGACCACCACGGCCATGGCCACGATGCCAAGCCGCATGAGTCGCCGCTGGTCGTGACCGGCCCGCTGATGCTGCTGGCCATCCCCTCGGTGGTGATCGGTGCCCTGGCACTGATGCCCATGCTGTTCGGTGATTTCTTCAAGGGCGTGATCCACGTCGATGGCAGCAAGCACGGCGCCATGGCCGAGCTGGCCGAGAAGATCCACGGCTGGGTGCCCATGGCGCTGCACGGCTTCACGGCCGCGCCGTTCTGGCTGGCACTGGCAGGCGTCGTCGTCTCCTACCTGTTCTACATGGTCAAGCCCGAAGTGCCTGCCGCCATCAAGTCGTCCATGCAGAAGATCGGTGTCTACCAGGCACTGGAAGGCAAGTACGGCGTGGACTGGGTCTACGAGAACATCTTCGCCCGCGGCGCACGCGCCTTCGGCAGCTTCTTCTGGAAGGTCGGCGACCAGGCCATCATCGATGGCGGCATCGTCAACGGCTCGTGGAAGCTCATCGGCCGCATCGGCCAGTGGGTGCGCAAGCTGCAGTCGGGCTATCTCTATCACTACGCGTTGGTCATGCTGCTGGGCGTGTTCGCTCTCATGACGTATTTCGTGTGGCTCAACAAGTAGTAGGGGAAGAACAAAAATGCATTGGTTGAGTCTTTCAATCTGGGTGCCGATCGCCTTCGGCGCCCTCCTGCTGGCCCTGGGCCGCGAGGATCAGGTCAAGGCAGTGCGCTGGCTGGCCCTGGTCGGCGCGCTGGCAGGCCTGGCCGTCACGCTGCCGCTGATACAGCAGTTCGACAACAGCACGGCTGCCATGCAGTTCGTGGAGAAGGCGCTGTGGATCGAGCGCTTCAACATCCACTACCACCTGGGCGTGGATGGCATCTCGTTCTGGTTCGTGCCGCTGACCGCCTTCATCACCGTGATCGTCGTGATCGCGTCGTGGGAGAACATCACCGAGCGCGTGAACCAGTACATGGGCGCCTTCCTGATCCTGTCCGGCCTGATGGTCGGCGTGTTCAGCGCGCTGGACGGCCTGCTGTTCTACGTGTTCTTCGAGGCCACGCTGATCCCGATGTACCTGATCATCGGCATCTGGGGCGGTCCCAACCGCATCTATGCGGCCTTCAAGTTCTTCCTGTACACGCTGATGGGTTCGCTGCTGACCCTGGTCGCCGTGATCTACCTGTACACCCAGTCGGGTGGCAGCTTCGAGATCCTCGACTGGCACAAGCTGCCGCTGTCCATGACGGCCCAGACGCTGATCTTCTTCGCCTTCTTCGCGGCCTTTGCCGTGAAGGTGCCGATGTGGCCGGTCCACACCTGGCTGCCCGACGTGCACGTGGAAGCGCCCACCGGCGGCTCCGCCGTGCTGGCCGCCATCATGCTGAAGCTGGGCGCCTACGGTTTCCTGCGCTTTTCCATGCCCATCGCACCCGATGCCTCGCACAAGTGGGCCTGGCTGGTCATCGCCCTGTCGCTGATCGCCGTGATCTACGTGGGCGTGGTCGCCCTGGTGCAAAAGGACATGAAGAAGCTGGTGGCCTACTCGTCCGTGGCCCACATGGGCTTCGTGACCCTGGGCTTCTTCATCTTCAATCCGCTGGGCATTGCCGGCGGCATCGTGCAGATGATTGCCCACGGCTTCGTGTCGGGCGCCATGTTCCTGTGCATCGGCGTGCTCTACGACCGCGTGCACTCGCGTGAAATCGCTTCCTACGGCGGCGTGGTCAACACCATGCCCAAGTTCGCGGCCTTCGCGCTGCTGTTCGCCATGGCCAACTGCGGCCTGCCCGCGACGGCCGGCTTCGTCGGCGAGTGGATGGTGATCCTGGGCGCCGTGCAATACAACTTCTGGATCGGCCTGGGCGCTGCCACGGCGCTGATCTTCGGCGCGGCCTATACGCTGTGGATGTACAAGCGCGTCTACCTGGGTCCTGTCACCAATGACAATGTGCGCGGCCTGACCGACATCGGCAACCGCGAGTTCCTGGTGCTGGGTCTGCTGGCCATCGCCGTGCTGTACATGGGCCTGTATCCCAAGCCCTTCACTGACGTGATGGATGTGTCCGTGGCCGAGCTGCTCAAGCATGTGGCCATGAGCAAGCTGCAGTGACCAGACTGAAACGAGAGAATCGAGATGATTGACAACATCAGCTGGCTGGCCATCTATCCGGAGATCCTTCTCCTGGTCATGGCCTGCGTGATCGCCCTGGTGGACCTGGGCGTCAAAAGCCCGCGCCGCACGGGCACCTATGTTCTGACACTGCTGACCCTGGGCGTGGTGGCCGTGCTGCAAGGCATGTATGCCTCCAGTGGCAACACGTTCTATGGCTGGGGCAACATGGTCGTCTCCGACGCCATGGGCAACTGGCTCAAGTGTTTCGCCACCGTGGCCATGATGGTCACCCTGGTCTACGGCCGACCCTATGCCGCCGACCGCGACATGCTGCGCGGCGGCGAGCTCTTCACGTTGGCCATGCTCGCGCTGCTGGGCATGTTCATCATGATCTCGGGCAACAACTTCCTGGTCATCTACCTGGGCCTGGAGCTGCTGACGCTGTCCAGCTACGCCCTGGTGGCGCTGCGCCGCGACCACACGGCTTCGGTCGAGGCCGCGATGAAGTACTTCGTGCTTGGCGCCATGGCCAGCGGCTTCCTGCTGTACGGCATGTCCATGCTCTACGGCGCGACCGGTTCGCTGGACATCGGCCAGGTGTTCAAGGCCATCAACTCGGGCGAAATCAAGCACCAGGTGCTGGTGTTCGGCCTGGTCTTCGTGGTCTCCGGCCTGGCCTTCAAGCTGGGCGTGGTTCCCTTCCACATGTGGGTCCCCGACGTGTACCAGGGTGCTCCCACGGCCATCACCACCATGATCGGTGGCGCGCCCAAGCTGGCGGCCTTCGCCATCGTCATCCGCCTGCTGGTGGACGGCCTGCTGCCGCTGGCCATCGACTGGCAGCAGATGCTGGCCGTGCTTGCCATTGCCTCTCTGCTGGTCGGCAACCTGGCCGGCCTGCAGCAGACCAACCTCAAGCGCATGCTGGCCTACTCGACCATCTCGCAGATGGGCTTCGTGCTGCTGGGCCTGATGTCGGGTGTGGTCGACGGCAAGGTCGATCCGGCCACCGTCGAGAACGCCTACAGCTCGGCCATGTTCTACGTGGTGACCTATGTGCTGACCACGCTGGCCGCCTTCGGCGTGATCCAGCTGCTGGCCCGCGAAGGCTTCGAGAGCGAAGAGGTCGCCGACTTTGCCGGCCTGAACCAGCGCAGCCCGCTGTATGCCGGCGTGATGGCGATCTGCCTGTTCTCCATGGCCGGCATTCCGCCCCTGGTCGGCTTCTACGCCAAGCTGTCGGTGCTGCAGGCGCTGGTGGCTTCGGGCCACAGCCTGTACATCGCCCTGGCCGTGTTCGCCGTGGTCATGTCGCTGATCGGCGCCTTCTACTACCTGCGCGTCGTCAAGGTCATGTACTTCGATGAGCCCATCACCGCCACCAGCGTTTCCGCTTCGCTGGACGTGCGCGTGGTGCTGACCCTCAATGGCGCCCTGGTGCTGGGTCTGGGCATCCTGCCCGGCGGCCTGATGGCCCTGTGCGCCGACGCCGTCGTGCGCGCCCTGGCTTCCTGATCCACTTTCCCTGTGCAGGGCCTTGCGCACAAGGCCCTGCGGTGAGGACATCGGCTTGTCGCAAACCGCTTCGATCTGGCTCGTGATATTGGCTGCCCTTGTGGCAGCCAATTTGCCTTTCTTCAACCCCCGCTGGCTGCAGCTGGGGCCGCTGCGCACCCAGCGCAAGCCGCTGGCCCTGTGCCTGCTGGAGATGGTGCTGCTGTACTTCATCGTCGGCGGCGTGGCGCTGCTGCTGGAGCGCCGCGTGGGGCAGATTGCACCCCAGGGCTGGGAGTTCTATGCCATCACGGGGGCGTTGTTCCTGACACTGGCATTCCCGGGTTTCGTCTATCGTTTCCTGATTCACCGCCGCGGCTGAGGCCGCGGTGCCGGTTGCTTCATGGATGAGGGTGCGCGATGAAAGTGCTCGACCTCCATTGCCCGCAGGGCCATCTCTTCGAGGGCTGGTTCGCCTCGGAAGAGGATTTCCAGAGCCAGCTGCAGCGCCAGCTGGTGCTGTGCCCCGTCTGCGGCCACAGCGACATCACCAAGCGCCTGAGCGCCCCCCGCATCAATCTTGGCGCCAAGCCTGCAAGCTTGCCCCCGGCTGCGGCGGCAGAGCCTGCTGCAGCCGCCTCGGCCGCCAGCGCGGCAGCCGCTGCTTCAACGGCCATGCCGCCCCAGGCGCGTGAGCAATTGCAGGCCATGCAGGCCGCCTGGCTGCAGTGGTCGCGCAAGGTCGCGCAGCAGACCGAGGACGTGGGCGAACGCTTTGCCGATGAAGCCCGCCGCATGCACTACGGCGAGACCGAAGAGCGCGCCATCCGCGGCAAGGCGAGTCCCGAGCAGGCCATGCAATTGCTGGACGAAGGCATTGCCGTGGTTCCATTGGCCTTGCCGCAAGGCAGCAAGGAAACGCTGCAGTAACTTGCTCCGGGCACATGCTGTCTTGGCGGCGACAATTGCGCTCATGGCGATCGATCGCCAATTCCCATGCCAGGCAATCACCTGGCGCTATTGATTGAGTAGCGCTTCGAGTCGCTTTGTCGCCATTCAATTGATGGGGCGACAAACCCAAGCATATCCGCGGCTTTTCGCATAGTGACTGAGCAGGCCACAGGGAGATTGCCCACCTGGGTGTTTCCCGTAAGGCAGCAGACATTGGTCGCTGTCTGCCAAGCCGCAAAAAGGGTAGTTTGCTATCTCTTTGGAAGCGCTCTGGCCTTCCGCGTGGGCGTCGCCGGGCCGAGGTGATGGAGAACCCTAGGGCCCGCCTGCAGCCGCGGCGCCTTGCAGCCCCGTGACTGCTTGATTATTTCAAGTGTGAGTGGTTGCTTCTTGTTTTTGCGGCGACTCGTCTTGATGCGCCATGCTGCAGTGCGGGGCAGGGCCTGTGCTTAGGAGCACCTACGTAGGCGTTTTCCCGCTGCGGTGCACAACGTCGGCAAGCCTACGATGCGTCCGACCCTGCACAACGCCCACCAGAGCCTCTGGCGACGCGTTGGCGGCTTGCAGCATCAACGGAGCAGGCGAAGCGCACATGAGCGACGTTATTCTCGAAACCCGGAACCTGACCAAAGAGTTCAAGGGATTTACGGCGGTGAGCAAGGTGGACCTTTCGGTGCGCCGCGGCTCCATCCATGCCTTGATCGGCCCCAATGGCGCAGGCAAGACCACCTGCTTCAATCTGCTGACCAAGTTCCTGGAGCCCACCTCCGGCACCATCCGTTTCAACGGCGAGGACATCACGCAGGAGGCGCCGGCGCAGATCGCGCGCCGTGGCGTGATCCGGTCCTTCCAGATCTCGGCCGTCTTCCCGCATTGCACGCTGCTGGAGAACGTGCGCATCGGCCTGCAGCGCAAGCTGGGCACCGAGTTCCATTTCTGGCGCAGCGAAAAAAGCCTTTCGCAGCTCAATGACCGCGCCATGCAGCTGCTGTCCGAAGTCGGCCTGCAGGACCTGGCCGACGAGGTCACCGTCAACCTGCCCTATGGCCGCAAGCGCGCGCTGGAGATCGCCACCACGCTGGCCATGGAGCCCGAGCTGATGCTGCTGGACGAGCCCACCCAGGGCATGGGCCACGAAGACGTGGACCGCGTGACCCAGCTGATCAAGAAGGTCTCGGCAGGCCGCACGATTCTCATGGTGGAGCACAACATGAAGGTGATCTCCACCATCGCCGACCGCATCACGGTGCTGCAGCGCGGCGCCGTGCTGGCCGAGGGGCCATACGAGGAAGTTTCGCGCAACCCGCAAGTGATGGAAGCGTATATGGGCACCACCGACGGCCAGTTGCAGGGAGCGCATTGAGATGACTGCACCGGCATTGGAAATCAAGGGCCTGCAGGCCTGGTATGGCGAATCCCATGTGCTGCACGGCATGGACCTGGTGGTCCAGCCCGGCGAGGTAGTCACGCTGCTGGGGCGCAACGGCGCGGGCCGCACGTCCACGCTGCGCGCCATCATGGGGCTGACGGGCGCACGCAAGGGCTCGATCAGGATCAATGGCGTGGAGGCCATCCACCTGCCCACGCACCGCATTGCCCACCTGGGCGTGGGCTACTGCCCGGAAGAGCGCGGCATCTTCTCCAGCCTCTCGTGCGAGGAGAACCTGATGCTGCCGCCACCGCTCAAGACCGGCCAGCAGGGCATGAGCGTGGACGAGATCTACGCCATGTTCCCCAACCTGGCCGAGCGCCGCCACAGCCAGGGCACGCGCCTGTCGGGCGGCGAGCAGCAGATGCTGGCGGTGGCGCGCATTTTGCGTACCGGCGCGCGGCTGCTGCTGCTCGACGAGATCTCCGAAGGCCTGGCCCCCGTCATCGTGCAGGCGCTGGCCCGGATGATCACCATGCTGCGCACCAAGGGCTACACCGTGGTGATGGTGGAGCAGAACTTCCACTTCGCGGCGCCGCTGGCCGACCGCTTCTACGTGGTCGAGCACGGCCATGTGGTCGAGCGTTTCGGCGCGGCCGAGCTGCAGGCCAAGATGCCCGTGCTCAACGAACTGCTCGGAGTCTGACCCGGATATCCATCGTGGCTGGCGCCTGGGGCTCGCCGGCTGCATTCCTGCCATGGCCCTGTGACAAAAAACCCAAGACATCAACGCGAAGGAGACACCAATGAAAGCAAAACTGACCGCACTGTCGTGCATGCTGGCCGCCGCCGGCCTGGCCAGCCCGCTTGCCATGGCACAGGAGAAGGTGAAGATCGGCTTCGTGACCGACATGTCCAGCCTCTATGCGGACGTGGAAGGCAAGAATGCCGTCACCGCGATGCAGATGGCCATCGATGACTTCGGCGGCAAGGTGCTGGGCCAGCCCATCGAGCTGCTGAGCGCCGACCACCAGAACAAGGCCGACATCGCCGCCTCCAAGGTGCGCGAGTGGGTGGACACGCAGGGTATCTCGCTGGTGTTCAGCGGCACCAACTCCGGCACGGCCCTGGCGGTGTCGCAGGTGGCCAATGAGAAAAAGCGCGTGCACTTCAACAGCGGCGCAGGCTCGTCGGCGCTGACCAACGAGCAGTGCAATCCCTACACCGTGCACTACGCCTATGACACCGTGGCCCTGGCCAAGGGCACGGGCACGGCCGTGGTGGAGCGCGGCGGCAAGGACTGGTTCTTCCTGACGGCAGACTACGCCTTCGGCCACGCGCTGGAGAACGACACCACGGCGGTGATCAAGGCCAAGGGCGGCAAGGTGGTGGGCGGCGTCAAGCATCCGCTCAATGCCTCGGACTTCTCGTCCTTCCTGCTGCAGGCGCAGGCCTCCAAGGCCCAGATCCTGGGCCTGGCCAATGCCGGTGGCGACACCATCAACGCCATCAAGGCGGCCAAGGAATTCGGCATCAACAAGAGCATGAAGACCGTGGGCCTGCTGGTGTTCCTGACCGACATCCACAGCCTGGGCCTGAAGAACACCGAAGGCATGCAGTTCACCACCAGCTGGTACTGGGACCAGAACGACGCGGCGCGCAAGTTCGCCGAGCGCTTCTTTGCCAAGACCAAGCGCATGCCCACCTCCATCCAGGCCGCCGACTACTCGGCCGTGACCAGCTACCTCAAGGCCGTGCAGGCCGTGAAGTCCACGGATGCCGACAAGGTCATGGCCCATCTCAAGAGCACGCCCATCGACGACTTCTACGGCAAGGGCTCGATCCGTCCCGACGGCACCTTTGCCCACGACATGTACCTGGTCGAGGTCAAGAAGCCCGCCGAGTCCAAGAAGCCCTGGGACTACCTGAAGGTCGTGGCCACGCTGCCCGCCGACCAGGTCTGGACCACCAAGGCCGAGACCAAGTGCGCGCTGTGGAAGTAACGCTGCGCCGCCACTGACCCTCAACCGCCACCCGGCCAACCACGACAGTTGCATCCCATGGAAATCTTTGGTGTTTCCCTGCCAGGCCTGATGAGCCAGCTCCTTCTGGGGCTGGTCAACGGCTCGTTCTACGCCATCCTCAGCCTGGGGCTGGCGGTGATCTTCGGCCTGCTCAACGTGATCAACTTCGCCCACGGCGCGTTGTTCATGCTGGGCGCCATGGTCACCTGGATGGCCATGAGCTACTTCAACATCAACTACTGGGTGATGCTGGTGCTGTCGCCGCTGCTGGTGGGCCTGCTGGGGGTGCTGATCGAGCGCTTCCTGTTGCGCTGGATCTACAAGCTCGACCATCTCTACGGCCTGTTGCTGACGCTGGGCCTGTCGCTGCTGATCGAGGGCCTGTTCCGCTCGGTCTACGGCGTCTCGGGGCTGGGCTACGACACGCCCGAGCTGCTGGAGGGCGCGACCAACCTGGGCTTCATGATCCTGCCCAACTACCGCGCATGGGTGGTGCTCGCCTCCATCGTGGTCTGCGTGGCCACCTGGTTCATGATCGAGAAGACGCGCATCGGCGCCTACCTGCGGGCCGGCACCGAGAACCCGCGCCTGGTCGAGGCCTTCGGCGTCAACGTGCCCGTGATGATCACGCTGACCTATGCCTTCGGCGCGGCCCTGGCGGCGTTTGCCGGCGTGCTGGCTGCGCCCGTCTACCAGGTCACGCCGCTGATGGGGCAGAACCTCATCATCGTGGTCTTCGCCGTGGTGGTGATCGGGGGCATGGGCTCCATCATGGGCTCCATCCTCACCGGCCTGGGCCTGGGGGTGATCGAGGGCCTGACCAAGGTCTTCTGGCCCGAGGCATCGTCCACCGTGGTGTTCTTCATCATGGTCATCGTTTTGCTCATCCGCCCCGCCGGCCTGTTCGGCAAAGAGAAATAACAAGAACGAGGACAAGGGGCCGACCACATGAAATCCAAGACTCTCGTTCAACGCATTGCCCCCTGGGGCTATGGCCTGCTGCTGCTGGGCCTGCTGGCGGCGCCCCTGCTGGGCGCGTATCCGGTGTTCGTGATGAAGCTCATGTGCTTCGCACTGTTCGCCTCGGCCTTCAACCTGCTGCTGGGCTACACGGGCCTGCTGTCCTTCGGCCACGCGGCCTTCCTGGGCGGCGCGGCCTATGTGACGGGCTACGCCATCAAGGGCTGGGGCTTCACGCCCGAGCTGGCCATGCTGGCCGGCACGGCCGGCGGCGCGCTGCTGGGGCTGATCTTCGGCTGGCTGGCCATCCGCCGCCAGGGCATCTACTTTTCCATGATCACGCTGGCGCTGGCCCAGATGCTGTTCTTCGTGTGCCTGCAGGCGCCCTTCACGGGCGGTGAGGACGGGCTGCAGGGCGTGCCGCGCGGCAAGCTGTTCGGCCTCATCGACCTGGCCAGCGACATGACCATGTACTACGTCACGCTGGTCATCGTGGTCCTGGCCTTCCTGCTGATCGTGCGCACCATCCACTCGCCCTTCGGCCAGGTGCTCAAGGCCATCAAGGAGAACGAGCCGCGCGCGACCTCGCTGGGCTACGACGTGGCGCGCTTCAAGCTGCTGGCCTTCGTGATCTCGGCCGCGCTCACGGGCCTGGCCGGTTCGCTCAAGACCGTGGTGCTGGGCTTTGCCACGCTGTCGGATGTGCACTGGACCACCTCCGGCCACGTGATCCTGATGACGCTGATGGGCGGCCTGGGCACGCTGTCCGGCCCCATCCTGGGATCGGCCGTGGTGGTCATGCTGGAGAACAAGATCGGCGAGTTCGGCCTCTTCCTGCAGCGTCTCACGGGCGTGGAGTGGTTCTCCACGCTGGGCGAGTCGGTGACCATCGTCACGGGCCTGATCTTCGTGGTCTGCGTGCTGCTGTTCCGCAAGGGCATCATGGGCGAGCTGATCGTCCGGCTGCAGAAAAAGCGTACCCCTTGAGAGCCGGGTTGGGACGGTTTCAAGGGGGTGGGCTACGTGCCCATGCTGTTGACTGCCATAGCTACAACTGCAGCGGCCGGGCGTAGCCCGTCATCTCCAGGTATCCCTGACCGGCTCGCGCCTCCTGGCCCGGGCTGGTGGGCTTTTGCAGGCTGCACAGGCCCTCCCAGTAGATGGCGCCGGTGGAGGCGCTGCTGTCCAGCTCCTGGTCATCGACCAGGGCGTTCACGATGAAGCGGCCTGCGGGCGTGTCCACCTGCCATTGCACGGGGTAGCGCGCTCCGCTGGCAGGGCTGCTCCAGTGGCGCAGCGGCGTGAACTGCACTGCATCGTGGGCGAAGACCTGCAGCGTGCCATCCACACCGCGCAGCGAGCCGCCGGCCCACAACGCGCTGCCATCCGCCCGTCGCACGCGAAAGGCCGTGAGCGCGCCGCCGTCGAACAGGTTCATGCCTATCCAGTCCCAGCCCACGGCCTCGGGGTGCAGCAAAGCCTGGCTCCATTCATGGTCCAGCCAGGCGCGGTTGTCGCCGGGTTCGCGTGCGGCTTCTATCGCCATGCGCTGGCCTGCCAGTTCCAGCGTGCCGCTCACCTGCAGCTGCGGGCGGCTGTAGTAGTAGCTGGCCTGATCGGGTTCGGGACCCTTGCGCGACAGGCCGGCGCGGCCCTGCAGCAAGGGGGGCAGGCGGGTGTCAAAGTGCAGGTCCAGGGCGAATGTGCTGCTGCGCAGGCGCGTGGTATAGCGCTCGGCAGCGCCTTCATCGGTGCGGGCCAGCGACCAGTCCTGCAGCCGCACGTCGGCATCGGTCTCGCTGGCCTGGGCAATGCCGAAGCCCGCGCGCGCAATGCGCTGGTCGTGGTGCAGGCGAGCGCCCTGCACATCGCACAGCGCCGCATGGGCAAACAGCAACTGGCGCGCTGCAAAGGCGGAGCGCAGCTCCTGCGTGGCCTGTACGCGCGACCGGAAGAAGGTGATCTGGAAACCCCAGGCCCGGCCCGCTGCGCGCGCCTGGCCGGTGATGTACCACCACTCGGTGCGCAGTCCGGGGTGGCTGCCGTGGTCGCGCGGGAAGACCAGCGTGCGTGGCGGCAGTGCCTGGGCGGGCAGTCCTGCCGCCCCCAGGCCCAGGCCGGCAGCCAGGCCCAGAAGATGGCGGCGGGGCAGGGGCATCATGGATCAGCCTTGCAGCTGCGCGATGCGCGCCTGGGCCGGCCCGCAGTCGCCGATGCGCTGCATCACCCAGTCCGCATCATGGTAGGTGGGCAGGTAGCGCTCGCCCGCATCGCACAGCAGCGAAAGAATGGAGCCCTGCTCGCCGCGCTGGCGCATCTCGCTGGCCAGCCTGAGCATGGCCACGTAGTTGGTGCCCGTGGACGGCCCCACGCGCCGGCCCAGCAGTGCGGACAGGCTGCGCATGGCGGCCAGGGAATCGCAGTCCGCCACTTCCTCCATGCGGTCCACCAGCGTGCGCACGAAGCTGGGCTCCACGCGCGGGCGGCCTATGCCCTCGATGCGCGAGCCCGGCGCGGTGAGGGTGGCATCGCCCGTGCGGTGGTAGGCGGCGAACACCGAGCCCTCGGGGTCGGCCACGCAGATGCCCGTGGCATGGCGCTGGAAACGCACGTAGCGGCCGATGGTGGCACTGGTGCCGCCCGTGCCCGCGCCCACCACGATCCAGCGCGGCACGGCATGGCGCTCGCGCCGCATCTGGGTGAACATGCTCTCCGCAATATTGTTGTTGCCACGCCAGTCGGTGGCGCGCTCGGCATAGGTGAACTGGTCCATGTAGTGGCCGCCGGCCTGCGCGGCCACGGCGCGTGCCTCGTCATAGACCTGGGCGGCGCTGTCCACCAGATGGCAGCGGCCGCCGTAGAACTCGATCAGTGCAATCTTCTCCACCGAGGTGCTGCGCGGCATCACGGCCACGAAGGGCAGGCCCAGCAGGCGCGCGAAGTAGGCCTCGCTCACGGCCGTGGAGCCGCTCGATGCCTCGACGATGGTCGAGCCCTCGTGCACCCAGCCATTGCACAGCGCATAGAGAAACAGCGAGCGCGCCAGCCGGTGCTTGAGGCTGCCCGTGGGATGGGTGGATTCGTCCTTGAGGTAGAGGTCGATCCCCAGGCCGGCAAAGCCGGGCAGGGGCAGCGGTATCAAGTGCGTGTCGGCACTGCGCTGGTAGTCGGCCTCGATGCGGTTGATGGCTTCATGCAGCCAGGGGGAGGTGGTGTGCGGCATGGCGGCCATTGTCGCAGGCCGCCCGGCCCAGGCGGCTACAGGCCATAGAAGGGGCGATTGGCCTCGATGCGTGCCTGCTCGCTGGCAGGGTAGCGGCGTTCGGCCAGCAACTGCTGCAGCGCGGCGCGGCCCAGGTCGCGCAGCGGGGTGTAGAAGGCGCTGACGGCCAGCTCGTCCAGTGCGCGCCAGGCATAGACCTGGGCGTCGATGAACAGGATGTCCTCGGCCGGGCGCGGCAGCGCGGCGGCCTGGCGCGCATAGAGGCAGGCCAGGGCGAACTCGGACCGCTCGCGGTGGTAGCGCGCCAGTTCGCACAGGGGCTCGGCCCGCTGCGGTCGCGCGGCATAGGCGGTGAGATAGGCCTCGCGCACGGAGGCTGGCTCGGCGCCCGAGCGCTCCAGCAGCACGCCGATCTGGAACAGCGCAAACCACTGCTCCTCGGCCCAGCCGCCCATGGCGGCGCGCTGCCGGTACCAATGCAGGCTGGACTCGATCTGGCCCGCGTCGCGGTGGCTTTGCGCCAGATAGAACACGTTGCGCGTGTTGCCGGGCTGCTCGCGCACGGCCTTTTCGAGCACGGCGATGTCGCGCAGGTAGGTCTGCGGGTCCCGGGCCCGCGCGCCATCGTGCGAGACATCGATGAACGGCCCCGCCAGCATCTGCCAGGGCTGGTGCGCCGGGGCGGTCAGGTACTCGTGCAGCACGCCTTCCCAGCGCCAGTCCACGCGCGTGGCGATCAGCGCATTGCGCTGGTATTCGGTGCCCGCCATGTGGCAGGACAGCATGCAGCCGTCCGCCTCCAGCGCCGGCCATGCAAAGCCTTCGGGCACGCGCAACTGCTCGTCGGCATCGATGAACAGCAGGTAGTCGCCGTGCGGCCGCGCCAGCTCCAGCGCCTCGTTGCGGTTGTGGGCGAAGTCCACCCAGGGCCGCTCGTGCAGGCTGCCGGGCACGCCCTCCATGCACTGGCGCACCAGGTCCTGCGTGCCATCGCTGGAGCCCGTGTCCACGATCACCCAATGGTCTACCCACGGCTTGACCGAGGCCAGGCAACGCGCGATCACCGGGGCCTCGTTCTTGACGATCATGTTCAGGCAGATATGGACGCGGCGCGCAGGTCGCATAGCGAGCTCACTGGCAGGAGGCCACCACGATCAAACCGGTAACCGCCGTATTGAAGGCCTGGGTGCCAACCAACTGCACAGTCATGGTGTCGCCTGGTGCGTAAGTGGCGGGGCCGGACACATCACATGTGGGGTTGGCATTGGAAAGCGTACAGATTGGCACGCCCGACACATTGGAGAAGTTCTCGTTCACGCCTCGACGCAGCTGCAGCGTCAGGCTCAACGCCCTGTTCTCTGTCAGCATGGCGCGCAATGAAGCATTGGTGCATGAGGTGTGTACCATGCGCTGCGCATCGGTCTCGAATGTGTTACCGCCGCCGTTGGCAAACAAATAAATTGTGCCGTTGCCAGCGCTGTTGCCGCGGGCAGGAGTTGTATACGTCTGGAAAAACCCACCCGAGCCTGCAGGCCCCTGGACTCCTGCAGGGCCTGTGGGGCCTTGAAGTCCAGCTCCTGTGGCACCCGTCACGCCCTGGATGCCCTGGATTCCCTGAATGCCTTGCGCGCCCTGGGGCCCTGTGGGACCTGTGTCACCCTGGGCCCCTGTCACGCCCGTAGCCCCTGTCATGCCGGTCGGGCCCGTCGGGCCGGTTGCACCCGTGGCCCCTGTAGGTCCGGTGGGTCCAGTCGCGCCAGTGGCCCCCGTCGAACCCGTGGTGCCTGGGGTGCCCGCACCGGTGGCCCCAGTCGGACCAGTGACTCCCGTTGCGCCTGTCGGTCCAGCCACCCCCGTGGCGCCGGTCACGCCTGCTGGGCCTGTTGCCCCTGTGGCGCCGGTCGCACCTGTGGCTCCCGTAGCGCCAGTTGCCCCGCCGCCCACACCCGGCGCGCAATGCACCAATTGCCCCGTGGCGCCGTCAACGCACAGCAGCTGGTTGCCAGTGGCTGCATCGGCAGGCAGGGCTGGTACCAGCACCTCCCCTGTGTTCTGTACCCGCAAGCGTTCGGCCCCCGCAGAATTCTTGATCACGAAATTGCCACCGGCCGGCATAGTGATGCTCACGTCGGCGGCATGGGCTGCCGGGCTGAAGATTCCCGCGCTGATGCACAGCGACCAGAGAAGGCGGGGAGGGATGGGGAAGTTGCGACGGTCCATGGTTCAGATGCTGCTTGGATGAATACGCGCGGAAAGCCGGCACCCGCGTGGCGGGCGCCAGGATGGAAGAAGAATGGGCCGGCCCAGGGGCCGGATGCCGGGGCGCCCGGCCTGCTCAGAGGCGTGTTGCGCGGCGCTGGCGGTGCAGGGCCATGCCGCCGAGCAGCAGGCTCATCAGCATCAGCCCGTAGGTGCTGAGCGTGGGGATGCTGGCTGGAGCCGTCACCACAGTCGCTCCGATCTGCACGTTGCCAGGCACCACGCTGCCGCTGCTGTTGACCAGGGTCGCCGACGGCCCCATGGTCACCACGGCGGTGCCAGGGCCGGAAGAGGTCAGCACCACCGGCTTGCCGGGAGAGCCCAGCGTGAGCGTGCCCAGCACGGTGAGGTTGGTACCTGCGGGAAGAACGATGGTCGGGGGTGTCGGGCCGGTGCTGATCAGTGTCAGATCCTTCACGACGATATTGCCGCTGAGTGTCAGGGTCGTTCCGGGTGCACAGGTGTCTGAAAGCACAACGCTGCTGGTGCCGAGATTCAGTGCCGCCGCGCTCGTCAGGTCGCCGCCGATGTTGAGCTGGCCGCCCGTGCCGGTCACCGTGGAGCCCGCGTCAAAGGCAAAGGACCCCGAATCGAAGGTGCCCGTGCCCAGGGCCAGTTCCCCGCCCATCGAAACGGGGACGCAAAACGAATTGAACGAACCGCCAGCCAGATCGATGCTGGAGCCTGGAGGAAAGACAATCTGCCCCCAGGCCGAGCCGCACAGCGCCGTGCCCAGGGCCAGCGACGCAGCCCAACGTTTTCCGAAACCTGCCATGAGTCCGATCTCCCGAATCCAGGCGGTGATGTGCCTGGTCTGATTTGTCGAGGCAGGGGGCCTTCTATGTAGGTCGTGTCCCGCCGAATTCGGGCAGATGATCAGATAGAAATTAATTCTTCTGTAAGAAAAATTAACAATTGATTGGGTGGTTTCATTTTCATTTAGCTATCGGTATGTAGCTGGGGATGGGGTTTACCAATCCTCCTTGACCGCCAGCACTGCCTCGCGCCCTGCCGCCGCACGCCCGGCCAGCCAGGCCGTCAGCGTGCCTGCTGCGATCACGCTGGCAGCCAGCGCCAAAAGGCGGGGCCACGGCAGGGACAGCTCCATGGTCCAGTGAAAGCTTTGCGGATTCACCACGTGCACCAGGATCACGGCAACGCCCAGGCCCAGCAGGCTGCCGGCGATGGCGCCGGCCGTGGTCCAGGCCATGCCTTCGCCGGCCACCACGGCCAGGATGTCGCGCCGCGTCAGGCCCAGGTGGGCGAGCAGGCCGAATTCCTTGCGCCGCGCCAGCACCTGGGCGCTGAAGCTGGCCGCGATGCCGAACAGGCCGATGCCGATGGCCACGGCCTGCAGCCAGTAGGTCACGGCAAAGCTGCGGTCGAAGATGCGCATGGAGCGCTCGCGCAGCGCGCCGCTGCTGGCGAACTCCAGTGCCTGCGCGGCGCCCGGCCCGGCCATCAGCGACTGGATGCGCGCCTGCAGCTGCTGCTCCGTGGCCGTGTCGTCGCCGTCCGGCCAGATGGCGATTTCGGTGGGGCCTGCCGTGGTGGCGCTGCCGTCGGCAAGCCGTTGGTAGTCGTCCCAGTCCATGGCGATGGCGCCGAACTGGCGCACATAGTCGCGCCAGATGCCGGCCACAAACACGCGGGAATCTTCCGACGGCAGGGCCTGGGCCAGCAGCGGCCACTCCTGGCCCGGTCGCACGCCATAGAGTTGGGCCACGGCTTCACTGACATAGACGGGCGTGCTGCCAGCGGGCGCTTGCACGGGGCCTTGTATCCACGGCAACTGCTGGCCCTGGGGGCCATGCAGCGGACGCAGCAGCAGGCTGACGGCAGGGCGATCCGGGCTGAGCCACAGGCTGGTGCTGCGCATGGGCTGGGCGCGCTGCACGCCAGGCAGGGCGGCAATGCGCGCCGCCAGATCGGCGGGCAGGGGCGCGGCATCGGCACGGCCTGCGCTGCCGGCCGTGCGCAGGTACAGCGGGGCGGGCAGCACGGCATCCAGCCAGGCGATCATGCTGTCCCTGAAGCTGGCCACCATCACGGTCAGCGCCACGGCCAGGCTCAGGCTGGCCACCACGCCGCCCACGGCCACCGTGGTGCTGCGGCGCATGCGCCGTGCGCGCTCCACGGGCAGCAGGGCCAGCGGCTGGCGCAGCAGCGATTGCGGCACCAGGCGCAACAGCTGGCCCAGCAGCCAGGGCAGGGCAGCCATGCCGCCCAGCAGCAGCAGGGCCACGGCGGCATAGGCGGCCAGGGGAATGCCGGCCACGGGCGGCACAAAGGCCAGGGCCACGCTGGCTGCCATCAGCAGCAGGGCCGGCAGGCCGCGCGCCGCGCGTTCGGAGCCCGCGCCCTGGCCCTTGAGCGTGGCGGCGGGCGGCAACTCCATCGCCTGGCGCGCCGGCCACCAGCCGCCAGCCACGGTGGCGGCCACACCCAGCAGGCCAAAGGTCAGCGCGGCGCCGGCGCTCCACTGCAGCGCAGGCTGCACGCCGGCAAAGTAGCCGCCGCCCAGGTCACCGCCCAGCAGGTGAAGGGCCAGCCAGGCCAGTCCCGCGCCCAGCGCAATGCCGGCCGCGCTGCCCACCATGCCCAGCAGCAGCGACTCCAGCAGCACCAAGCCCAGGCGCTGGCGCGGTGTCAGTCCCAGCACGGCCAGCAGGGCGAACTGCGGCGCGCGCTGGGCCACGCTGAGCGCCAGCACCGAGAACACCAGGAACGCCCCCGTGAACAGCGCCACCAGGGCCAGCACCGTGAGGTTGACGCGGTAGGCGCGCGACATCTCGGCAATGCGCTGCTGGTCGTCGCCGGGGCGGCCGGCCAGGGCCTGGGCGGGCCAGTCGGGCAGGCGGCGCAGTTCGGCCAGCAGGGACTCGCGCGTGGCGCCTTCGGCCAGCAGCACATCGATGCGGTCCACCTGGCCCCAGCGCTGCAGGCTGTCCTGCAGCGCACCGATGTCCATCACAGCCAGCGGCGGGCCGGATGCGGCGACCGTGCCCGCGATGCGCAGGGTCTGCGCGCGCCCGCCCAGTTGCCATGGCAGGGGTGTGTGCCGCGCCTGCTCCGGCGTCAGGCCCAGGGCTTCGAGTGCCGTTGCATTGAGGAAGACCGCATCGGGCGCGAACAGGTCCAGCCGCCCGCCGCCATCGAACAGCCGGGGCATGAGCGCAGGCGCCACGGGCGCCAGCCGCAGCGCATCGCCGCCCAGCACGCGCAACTGCACCGGCGTGGCGGTGCCGGCCAGGGCCGTGGCTTCGATCCAGGGTGCGGCCAGGCTGACCTGGGGCTGCTGCGCAACACGGCCATACAGCGATTCGGGCAAGCCGCCCTGCATGGCACGCAGCTCCAGGTCCGGCTGGCCGCTGACCGTGCGCACGGCGCGCGAGAACTCATCGAGCGCGGACTGGTTGATCACGTGCACGGCAAAGCCCAGGGCCACGCCCAGCATGATGGCCACCAGGGCGGTGGCCGTGCGCCAGGGATGCTGGCGCAGCTCCTGCCAGGAAAAGGTGCGAAGCAGGGCGAGCATGGGCGGATGGTCTCTGGCGCTAGGCGGGCTGCATGCCCTGTGCGGTCAGGCGCAGCAGGCGGTCGGCACGGCGAGCGGCCTCGATGGAGTGCGTGACCAGCACCAGGGCGGCCTGGTGCTCGCGGGTCTGCTGCAGCAGCAGCTCCATGACCTGTGCGGCCGTGCCGGGGTCCAGGTTGCCCGTGGGCTCGTCGGCCAGCAGCAGGGCCGGGCCGTGGACCAGGGCACGTGCAATGGCCACGCGCTGCAGCTGGCCGCCGCTGAGCTGCCAGGGCAGGCGCTGCTCCAGCCCCTGCAGCCCGACGGCCTGCAGCAGTTGCTGCACGCGCTGGCGGCCCGCCGCATCCAGCCGCTGCAGCAGCATCAGCGGCAGGGCCACGTTGTGCCAGACATCCAGGTGCGGCAGCACATGGAAGGCCTGGAACACGAAGCCGACATGGCTGCGCCGCCACAGCGCACGGCCGGTTTCATCCAGGGCCGACAGGTCCTGGCCTTCGTGCAGCACGCGGCCCTGCTGCCACTCATCGAGCCCGGCCAGGCAGTTGAGAAAGGTGGACTTGCCCACGCCCGAGTCACCCACGATGGCCACGAACTCGCCGCGCGCCACGCTGCAGTCCACGTTCTCGAAGACGGCGGTTTCCGTGCCGCCGTCGTTGCGGTAGCGCCGCGCCAGGCCCTGGACCTGAAGCAGCGGCGGCTGAGTCAGCGGCGTGTTGTCCCGGGGCGCGGCAGTCATGAAGGCGGTTTCCTGTTCAGCCGTTGCGGGCCAGGTTTGCTGCAGCCACCACGGCCATCGCTGCCTGCAGCAGTTGCTGCTGGGCATCGGGCGCATCGCAGGCAATGGCATGGCGGGCGGGCATGCTGCGCAGCCAGGTGATCTGGCGCTTGGCCAGCTGGCGCGTGGCGGCAATGCCGCGTTCGCGCAGCGAGTTCATGGAGTACAGGCCGTCCAGCGATTCCCAGGCCTGGCGGTAGCCCACGCAGCGGATGGAGGGCAGGTCCAGGTGCAGGTCGCCGCGCGCGCGCAGTTGCTGCACTTCGTCGATGAAACCGGCGTCCAGCATGGCGTCGAAGCGCTGGGCGATGCGCGCATGCAGCCAGGCGCGGTCCTGCGGCTCCAGCGAGAAGAAACCGCCGGGGCTGATCAGGCCCTGTGCCGCATCCTTGCCCGCCCGCGTATGAAAGCTGGACAGCGGCTTGCCCGACACATGCCAGACCTCCAGCGCGCGCTGTATGCGCTGGCTGTCGGCCGGCGCCAGGCGTGCGGCCGTGGCGGGATCGACCTGGGCCAGCAGCGCATGCATGGCGGGCCAGCCGATCTCGGTGGCCTGGGCGTCCAGCCGCTCGCGCACGGCGGGGTCGGCGGCCGGCATGTCGTCAATGCCATCCTGCAGGGCCTTGAAATACAGCATGGTGCCGCCCACCAGCAGCGGCAGGGCGCCGCGCGCGCGGATCTCGGCCACCAGGCGCTGCGTGTCCTGCACGAACTCGGCCGCGCTGTAGGCCTGCAGCGGGTCGCGAATATCGATCAGGTGATGGGGGCACGCAGCCAGTTCTTCGGGCGTGGGCTTGGCCGTGCCGATGTCCATGCCGCGATAGACCAGGGCCGAGTCCACGCTGATGATTTCTGCGGCCTGGCCGCGTTCGGCCAGCAGCCTGGCCAGGGCCAGGGCGGCAGCGGTCTTGCCGGAAGCGGTGGGGCCGGCGATGGCCAGGCAGGGGAGCGGGGAAGCGGTGGACATTCAAAAAACGCAAACGCAGGAAATGAAAATCAGCGGTGGCCATCGACCCCGCCGTGGCGGCGCACCAGCCCCCAGGCGACCAGGGCCGTGCACACGCCCCAGAACCAGATGCCGAAGGCCATGGGCCGGGTGGACTGGCCGTCCAGGTGCAGGCCCAGCCAGTGTCCCATGGCAAAGGCGATGAGCATCATGGTGAAGCCGTTGAGCGCCGAGGCCGTGCCCGCCGACTGCGGGAAGGGCGCGATGGCATTGCTCTGGCCGCAGGGCATGTGCACGCCATGGGCGATCTGGAAGATATAGAAGGGCAGGGCATAGGCCCAGAGGCTGCGCGCATCGGCCAGCGCCGCAATGCCGATGGCCGTGGCCGACAGCAGGCTGGCCAGCCCGGCAATCTGCACGGCGCGCCGCACATCCATGCGCTGCAGCAGCCAGCGGCACAGGAAGGTGCCCGCGATGTAGCACAGCGCATTGCTGCCCATCAGCAGGCCGTAGCCCGTGCGGCTTACGCCCAGCACATGGATATAGGTGAAGGAAGATGCGGCCAGGTTGGTGAACAGGGCCGCATAGGTGCAGCAGGTCAGCAACTGGTAGGACTGGAATCCCGGGTGGCGCACGATGGTGATCCAGTTGCGCGCCAGGGCCAGCGGCTGCAGCGCCGTGGGATTGGTGCGGGCCAGTGTCTCCGTGAAGCGCAGGGCCACCAGCAGCAGGGCCAGCGCACCCATCACGGCCTGGGCCAGCATGGTGGCGCGCCAGCCCAGCGAATCCACCAGCAGGCTGCCGCTGACGGGGCTCAGGAAGGCGATCACGCCCAGCCCGGTCAGCGCCTTGGACATGACCTGGGCACCCAGGTGCGGCGCGAACAGGTCGCGCACCATGGCGCGCGCACACATCACGCCGGCGCCCAGCGATGCCCCCTGCAGCGCGCGCCAGGCAATCAGCGATTCCATGGTCTCGGCGCTGGCGCTGCCCAGCGCGGCCAGCACATAGATGGACATGCCGGCCAGCAGGATGGGCCTGCGCCCGAAGCGGTCGGACAGCGGCCCCCAGGCCAGCTGCGAGCAGCCGAAGGCCAGCAGGAAGGCCGTCAGCGTGAGCTGCACCTGGGACACCTGGGTGGAGAAGGCTGCCTGTATCGAGGGCAGGGCGGGCAGGTACAGATCTGTGGCCAGCGGCTGAAGCCCCAGCAGCAGGCCGAGCAGGATGACGACCAGGACGGGGGACATGGCCGGCTGCGCTTGCGCGACGGCGGGAGACAGGGGCGCTGACATAGGCGCCCGAGGGTAGCAGAGAACCCGGGGTGCCGCTGTCCATGCCTTGGCGGCGCATATCCATCTGCGGATTGCGCAGTTGGGAACCGGCCCGCCCCTGCCTACATTGCATTGCAGAGCAACCCGACCCCAACCGAGCAATCAACGCAACTGCGAACAAAGGACCGTGATGGCAACGCCGACCGCTTTCTCCACCATCCCCGCCACCCTGCGCCAGGGTGCCTGCACCGTGCTGTACGTCGCGGCCCTGATCGGCGGCACGGCCCATGCCAATGCGCCCGTTCCCGAAGGTCCGCTGGTCAGCACCGAATGGCTGGCGGCCAACCTCAACCGCGCCGACGTGCGCATCGTCGAAGTCAGCGTCAACCCCGGCCTGTACGAGCGCTCCCATGTGCCGGGCGCGGTCAATTTCTCGTGGCACAACGATCTCAACGACAAGGTGCGCCGCGACATCGTGGGCAAGGAGCAGTTCGAGAAACTGCTGTCGCAGGCCGGCGTGAAGGACGGCACCACGGTCGTGCTGTACGGCGATACCAACAACTGGTTCGCGGCCTGGGGGGCCTGGGTCTTCGACATCTATGGCGTGCAGAACGTCAAGCTGCTGGACGGCGGCCGCAAGAAGTGGGAGGCCGAAAACCGCCCCCTCAACAACCGCGCTCCGGAATATGCGGCCACCACCTACCGCGTGGGCAAGGTCAACACCGCGCTGCGCGCGCGCCTGACCGATGCGCTGGCCTCGGCCGAAGGTCGCAGCGACGCCAGGCTCGTCGACATCCGCTCGGCCGACGAATACCAGGGCAAGGTCTTCGCCCCGGCCGGCGTGCCGGAGCTGGCCATCCGCGCCGGCCACATCCCCGGCGCCGTCAACGTGCCCTGGGGGCAGGCCGTGCGCGAGGACGGCAGCTTCAAGTCCGCCGAAGAACTCAAGAAGCTCTATGCGGGCGTGGGCATCGACGGCAGCAAGCCCGTCATCACCTATTGCCGCATCGGCGAGCGCTCCAGCCACACCTGGTTTGCGCTGTCCAAGATCCTGGGCTACCAGGTGCGCAACTACGACGGCTCGTGGACCGAATACGGCAACTCCGTGGGTGTGCCGATCAACAACCCGGCCGGCACGATCTGGGCCGCGAAATGATCCCGCCGTCGATCAACCTGTCTTGAAGGCGGGGGCCGGGCGAGGGGTGTCAGTGCTCTTGGTTCGACGGATCAGGTGCGTGACGTGTGGCTTTGGCAAAAGCTCGGCTCCTTTGGGGCCCGCAGACTGCGGGCCCTTTTTTTATGCGCGGATGGCAACAAAGGGGGCAGGAATGACAAGCGTGACCGGTGAGCACACGCAGAACGTGAATGGCAGGCACAGGGCAAGGGACTGGACCAGATGGCTGCCCCTGGCCGCCGTGCTGGCCGCAGCCTGGCCTGTGGCGGCGCAGCTGCAGCTGCAAGGCGGCGGGCGCACCCTGGTCTTTGCGCTGGCGCTGGGCCTGCTGCTGGGGCTGGTGCTGCAGCGCTCGCGCTTTTGCTTTTACTGCCATGCGCGCGACTGGTTCGAGTTCGGCGACCCGCGCGGCGTGCTCTCCATCCTGCTGGCGCTGGCCGTGGGCTCGGCGGGCATGACCGTGGTGCTGGGCAGCTGGGTGGCCGTGCCCCAGCCCGGGCAGTTGCCGCCCGACATGCACATAGGTCCCGTGAGCTGGGTGCTGGTCCTTGCGGGCCTGGCCTTTGGAGCGGGCATGTCGGTCTCGGGCTCGTGCATCAGCGCCCACTGGTACCGGCTGGGCGAGGGCTCGCCCGTGGCGCCGTTTGCCCTGGTCGGCACGGGCCTGGGCTTCGTGCTGGGGTTTCGCAGCTGGAACCCGCTGTACAGCCTGGCCATTGCCGATGCACCCGTCATCTGGCTGCCGGCCCATCTGGGCTATGGCGGCGCGCTGGCGCTGCAACTGGCCGTGCTGGGCCTGCTGGCGGCCTGGGTCTGGCGCATTCATGGGCGCTCGGGCCGCGCACGGCCCCGGCCTGCGGCAGAACCGGCGCAGCCACCGGGCCTGCGCCAGCTGTGGCTGTCACTGTGGCAAGGCCGCTGGAACGCCGCGCTGGGCGGCCTGGCCGTGGGCCTGATCGCGGCCGCCGCCATCGTGCGCATGCGGCCGCTGGGAGTGACCACCACGCTGGGCAGCACCGTGCGCGGCTGGGCCCAGGCGGGCGGCTGGGTGCCCGAGCGCCTGCACGGCCTGGATACCCTGGGCGGATGCGCCACGGCCGTGCTCAACAGCCTGCTCACGCCCCATGCCGTGCTGCTGCTGGGCCTGGTGGCCGGCGCCTGGGGCGCCGCCGTGGCCAGCCGCCAGTGGACGCCGCGCCGCCCCACCTGGCGCGATGCGGCTCGCGGCCTGGCCGGTGGCGCCTTGCTGGGCTGGGGCGCCATGACGGGGCTGGGCTGCACCATTGGCACGCTGCTGTCGGGCAGCATGGCAGGCGCGCTGTCGGGCTGGGTCTTTGGCGCGGCCGTGTTCACGGCGCTGTGGCTGGGATTTGTGTTGCGGCGCTGGCTGCACGAGCGTGCGGGAGCGCAGGGGCTTTGACCTGCAGCAGTAGGTGATTGCCGAGTGACAGGCGAGAGCGGCGCCTGAAACAGGCTTTCTGGCCATTGCTTGTCCTAGGCTTTTTTCTGCCAGTTTTCAGAGGAGACCGCTGCCAATTGCGGGCAGCTCAGTCCTGGAAATCTCTGGAAAATAGGATTTACGTGCCCAATTCATTGCTCCTATTATTTTCCTTTCAGAAGGAAGGGAGCGCCTTTCACAGGCGAAGGAGCCAATGACATTCAGGATAGACATCCATGCGCCATTGAGCCGCGCAGGGCGTTTCCACGAGTTGAATGGGGCAGTGGAGCGGCCACCGGCCATCCGCTCGGATACATGAGCTGCGGGCAACTGGTTCCCGCCTTCATTGCCCTCAATCGCCTGAAGCGGTCCAGGGACCTGTGCAAGGCTGTCGTGCTTGTGGGCTTCAACAAGGTATGCGGCACCCGGGACTTCGACAACGAACTGGACCGCAGGGCGCTGTGCGAGTTGTTTTGCTGCTGCATGACCGGCGGCCTGGGCCAGCGCTGCGTGGCCGGCGTGGTCATGCAGGCCGATGGGTTTGAAGGCTACCGGGGCTACTACAAGCAGGAAGTGCCGTACCTGAACAGAGCACCTGTCATGTCGCGCAACGAGCCCGTGCGCCCCACGCGCAGCCGGCCTGCGGGCTCGCGCATTCCGGATGTGGTCGTGGTGAAGAACCCGCGCCTGCCGCCTGTGCTGGACAACGTGCAGCGGGTCTATGAGATGAAGTTTCCGGGGGATGGCTTTTCCAATGCGGAAGGGACAGACGGCAGGACACAGCATCAGGCCTATTCACATATTTTTGAAGACAAGTTTCTCAAGGATGCCTTGGACGCCGGAAGCTGCGCTTGCGACAGCGATGGAGAAAGTGCGAACGAAGGCGTGTTGAACCAGGCAGCGCGATGGCAGGCCAACAGGGAAAAGGCCATCTCTTTGGCAGAGCGGGTGAACAAGGATACGGCGGCGGCCGTCGGGGCTGCGGCCGGTGCATCCGCACTGGGGAGGGCACTGCGAGGTGTTGGTGCGGTAGGGAGCGCACTGGCGAGATTCCTCGGGTTGTCATTCTGAAGTTGATGGATTGGATTGAGTGAAATATGGAGGATGGATATGGCAAAAGACTTCAACAAACCTTTGAGCACCAGAGAACTGCAAAAAGCCACCGTGGCGACGATGGATATTCTCAAGGCGCTGGTATTACAGAATCAATTTGGACGTATTTGTGCAAGAGCAGGCTGGACGATCGAGATGGTGTTCCATGACGGGGATTCATTGGCCGTGCGTGAGCGTGCATGGGAAGTGGTCGATCTTTTTTGTGAGGCTGTAGGGAAGGAGAAACTGGTTTATTGGTACGACGGAATGCCTGCCATGCTGACCAGCGCGATAGCACAAAGAAAGTTGGCTGCAAAGAAGCAGAAAAGCTTTGATAACCCAAAAGGTTATGCCCTGATATTTCATATGGCTTCGGGTAAGCCAAATCCTCCTGAGGTGTGGGAGAATAATGCGCAAGACTTTCGCCTTTATTGCCGTATTGAGAATGATGAAGGTATTTGGTATCGTGAGAGATATGGGTCGATAAAAAAGGGCCCGGCCATGTCTTTCATTCGCATGGCATTTCCCGCGTGGTGGATTATGGATCAACCGCCAGAGCGCAATGTGGGCCGCCTCACCACCCAGATTGTGGAGTTGATGCAGCCCTATTGGGCCATTGCAGGTTGGGGCGTCATGCCCGCAGTGGAAGAACGCAATATCGGACCCGACGGCAAAGGGCAGCAAATACTGTATCCCTACCTGCAGCGTTTCCCGGGTTTGAATGCCCTGGGCAGTCTTGCGCTGATGAGCCATGACTTCAACAACGCCATGTACAGCATCAACTGGCTGAGTTTTGTGAGTGATGCCTTGCTGGAAAAGCTGGGTGGTCGGGATGCGGTGCGCAAGCAGGTTCAGGCCAGCCAGTATCTTTCGGCTGGGGATGTAGGCAACTGTCTGGGGATACGGGCAGGAGATTTCCCAGGACTGGGGGATATGGACCAGGGGCTGACGCTGCCCGCCTTTGGCGAGGCGGCACGCCTGCTCAAGCCTTTGCGCGCCAGATCCCGGCTCAACAACTTCATCGGCCCGCCGCCTTCGGGGTCCAATGATGAACATGCGTGGCTGCTGGCATGCGATGCCTACATGAGCCGGTTTGATCTGTTCTGACCCATGCAGGCACTGCAGCTGAATCCTGCCGGGCCAGCCGGCAGGACGGGTTTTCGGGTCGGGCGGACCTAGTCCGCGTCAACCCCTAGCAGCAAATCCGTGATCTCGTCCGGATACCGCTGCCGGTTGCCGTCGATGAGCACGCAGCCGGGCGCCTCGGGGTCGGGCCTGGCCAGGGGCATGCCGTGGTCGATAAGGGCCTGGGCGCAGCCCAGCCAGTCGCCGCCGCCGGGTTCCGTGGATTCGGGCCGGTTCAGCGATGCCCAGCACAGGGTTCCTGCGCAGTTGTCGCCATAGGCGTGGCGTTCGGTCCACTGTGCGCCGTGCTCCAGCAGGAAGCGCGCCATGGCGGCATCGCCACGGAAAACGGCCTGGTTCAGTGCGGATGCATCCCAGTCGCCGCCGCGCGCAGCGATGGGCCAGCCCAGTTCCACCATGCAGCGCACGGCCTCCATGCGGCCCAGGGCTGCCAGTTCGGGCAGCATGCGCAGCTGCTCGTGAGACAGTCCTTGCAGCAGACCCGGGTGGGACGCGAGAAGCCCTCCGGCCCGGGCCCGGTCGCCCATGGCGCAGGCGGCTACGAACTGTTCTTCGGGCGTGGCGGTTTCAGCGCCCGTGGACTGTTCCAGCAGGACGGCCACGTCTGCCAGGCCAAAGCGCCGTGCCAGGCGGGCGGCGCCCAGGCCTTGCGGTGTGCGGGTGGCCGGGTCGGCTCCTGCATCCAGCAAGGCCTGCACGTGGGCGGGCGAGCGCAGCCGGCGTATGGCCCACAGCAGCGGGCGGCCCCATTCGCCCTGGCCGTTGTCCTCGTTCGGATCGGCGCCGTGGTCCAGCAGCAGGCGCAGGGCCTGCTCATCGTCCAGGTCCAGCACGCGGAACAGGGCATTGCTGCCCTCCACGCGCGCGCCCGCCTGCAGCAGCAGCCGCGTGCATTCGCGGCTGGCCGGCGTGCCTTCCAGAGAGTGGTAGAGCGATTCGCCGTCGTTGGGGTCGGCCCCGGCCTGCAGCAGCATCTGCGTCAGTTGCGCATCATGGTTCTGGCCTGCTGCGCCATAGAGTGCTGACAGCCGCTCGGTCTCGGAGGGCGCCTGCAGCGAGGCCGGCGGCCAGCGATTGCCCACGGTCTGCAGCGGGTCGGCGCCCGCGTCCAGCAGCCAGCGCGCGCAGGCGCGCAGCGGCTCGGCGAACTCGGGCAGACGCAGCAGGCACGAGTGCGTGACGGCGACCAGCGGCGGCAGTCCCAGCGGCCCGCCTGCGCGCTGCAGCCAGCCGGGATCTCTGTGCGTGGCTTCGCGCAGCGCGGCCAGGTTGCCGATGGCGCAGGCCATCCAGGGATCATTGCCCGGCAGCTCCGGCCGCTCGTCCAGCAGGCGCCGGGCCAGCGCGGGCTGCGCGCGGTGCGTGCCGCCCGCCACATCGCCGGCATAGACCAGGGCCAGCCAGTGCAGCCGGGATGTCTCTAGGTCCGCCGCCAGGCGCTGGCATGCCTCGACGTAGCCTGACAGCTCGCTCCATGAGGCGAAACCGTGCTCGCGCGCCACGGCGGACTGGGCGTCGTGCAGCCGCAGGTCCATGGCGGCCAGCGCCTCATTCGTGCGGCCCCGGGCAGCGGGCAGGTGGGCGCGCAATTGCTCCATGGCCTGGGCCGAGCCTGCGCGATAGGCGGCCAGCAGTTGCTTGGCCTGTTTCTTGAGATGGCCCATGTCGGGCCGGGCGGGAATGCGTTTCACAGGGATACCTCCGTGCACGAAGGCCAATGACCTGCAGCTTGGCGCACAAAGGCATGTGGCAAGAGAAAAACGCCGAGAGGCGCATACAGGTGGGTTCAACCCTTCCCGCAGGTCCGGGTGCGGCCTGCACCGCAAGCGCGGATGTTATCGCAAGGCGACAGTCATCTGGGTGACAGCCGGCAGCCCCTGCTTGCGGGTTCCTACCCGCATGGCGGGCCAGTTGTCTGGCATAGGCTGCGTCGGCACTCCCCCTTGAAACGGATTTTTTGCGCGCGTTCCCCTTCAAACCTTCATCCCAAGGAGACAGTCTTATGCGAGCCCTGCGTTGGAATCGTTGGAAGTATCTCGGTCTGCTGGCGGTCACGGGCCTTGCGGCCTGCGGCGGGGGGGACGGTGATGCGCCCGAGGAAACCCGGGCCCAGGACAGCCGCAGCTTTGCGCCGGCCAATCCTTCTGCCACCACGTTCGATGCGCTGGCGGCTGCCGCTGGCGACACGGTGGACAATGCCAGCACCAGCCGCTGGGCCGGAGTGCTGGAAGGCGCGGCCTACCGCATCGAGGTGCCGGCCAACTGGAATGGCCGCCTGGTGATGTATGCCCACGGCTATGCGGGCGAGGGCAGTGCGCTCAACGTCACCAATCCGTCCATACGCCGCTACCTGATCCAGAACGGCTATGCCTGGGCAGCATCCAGCTACAGCAAGAACTACTACGACGTGCGCGCCGGCGTGGAGGACACGAACGCGCTGGCGCTGGCCTTCAACCGCCTGGCCGCATCCCACGGCCGGCCGCTGGCGCAGCCGCAGCGCCTGTACATCACCGGCCATTCCATGGGCGGCCATGTCACGGCGGCGGCCATCGAGGCCGAAGCCCAATCAACGGCCCGCAACAAGGTGCGCTACCAGGGCGCCGTGCCCATGTGCGGCGTGATGGGCGATACCCAGCTGTTCGACTACTTCGCGGCAGCCCAGGTCACTGCCCAGGCCCTGGCGGGCGAGGCCCAGCATGCCGTCACCGACTGGGCGGCCATCCAGGGCAAGGTGACATCGGCCCTGTTCACGACCTTCCCGTCTGCACCTACCGCGACGGGCCGCGCCTATCTGTCGGTGATCCAGAATCTCACGGGCGGTCCGCGCCCGCTGTTCGACCTGGGTGTGGCCGTGGGCGGCTCGTTCGCTCCGGTCTGGGGCGTGTTCGGTAGCGACGGCTCGGTCAACGGCATCCTGAACCGCAACGTGACCGATACCAACCGCTTCACCTACCGCATCGATGGGGATGCAGCGGCCTCGGCCGCGCTCAATGCCGCCGCGCAAAAGCGCACGGCCGCGCCCGATGCCAACCGGCTGCGCCGCGACGGCCTGCGCTGGATTCCCGTGAGCCCAGGCGACATCGGCATTCCCGTGGTGACGCTGCACACGCTGGGCGACCTGTATGTGCCGTTCAGCATGCAGCAGATCTACCAGCGACGCGTGGCCGACAAGGGCAAGGACCGTTGGCTGGTGCAGCGCGCCATCCGCGGCGCATCGCACTGCGACTTCACCGTGGCCGAGCAGGTGGAGGCCTTCGATGCCATGGTGCAGTGGGAGCAGGGCGGCGCCAAGCCGGGCGGTGACGATGTGCAGACGGCCGCCACGGTGGCCGCGCCGACCTATGGCTGCCGCTACACGCGCAACACCGTGGGCCCGGATGACAGCACCACCACGCGGCAGTTGCGTGCCGTGATCTCGCAGAACGCGGCAAGCTGCCCGTAGCGCGGAAGGCGGCGCAGGCTGCGCCGCTCAGCGCGGGCTTGCAGGCGCGGTGGGCGCCTGTGCGAGCAGGCGCAGCCCGAACAGCTCGCCCAGCGCCTGCCGGTATTGCTCCATGGCGCGCGACTGGGTGTTGTGGTGGTTGCCGCCTTCGATGAGCACAAAGCGCTTGGGCTCGCTGGCCGCGTCGAACAGCTGGCGGCCCAGCGTGGCGGGGATCAGCGGGTCGGCGCTGCCGTGCACGACCAGCAGCGGCGAGCCTATGCCGGCCACCTTGTCGATGGAGGCAAAGCGCTGGGTGATCAGCGGCCCCACGGGCAGCCAGCCCCAGCGGAAGCTGCGGACCACGTCGGGAATGCTGGTGAAGGTGGCCTCGACCATGACGCCGGCCTCATCCTGGACGCTGCGCGCCAGGTCGATGGCGATGGCGCCGCCCAGCGAATGGCCGAAGATGAAGCGCGGCCGGCCCGGAGCGTGCCGGCCCAGCCAGTCCCAGCCTGCGCGTGCGTCCTCGGCGGCCGATTCCTCGGACGGCAGGCCGGCGCTGCTCTTGCCAAAGCCCCGGTAGTCGATGGCCAGCACCGAAAAGCCCAGTTCGTGCAGCCGCCGGATGCGCGGCGAGGAACCGGCAACGTTCCAGCGCGCGCCATGCAGGTACAGCAGCACGGGGGCGTTGCCGGCCGTGGCCGGCTGGGGCAGCCACAGCGCATGCAGGCGGGCGCCGTCCTGCGTTGGCATGTCGATCCAGACATCTTCCATGCCGGCCGTGTTGGCGCCGGGCCAGCTGCGGTCGCTGGGCTGGAAGATCCATTCGCGCTGCTTGGTGTCCAGCACGGAGCAGCCGCTGGCCGCCAGCAGCGCGGCCACGCCCAGCGCTGCCGTGAGCCGGTGCAGGCGCCGTCGGGGCCACAGGTGGGAAAGCAGTGAGGGCATGACGCAACAATGGATGCACGGGCCGGCCAAAAGTTCAGCGCCGCTGCCGTGCCGGCCGGCGCTGTCATGGATTGGCGCTATTCTTGCCGCTGGTCCGCAGGCTGTCCTGGCTGCACGGGCCTCTCCCCACTGTTGATGAGTGAACCTGTATGCCGATACGCCTGGGCCTGGCCGCCAACCGAATCCACCACCAAACCGAGGATGCCGCACTGTTCGGCTGGCTGCGCGCCTGCGAGTCCGGCATCCGCGAGCTGCAGCTGGGCCTGCATGCCGTGGGCCGCACCTTCGATGCCATCCAGGCGGCCGGCATGCTGGCGTCCTACCGGGGCCTGCGCCGCTATCCCTATGGCCGCGAAGGCGGGCTGATGAAACTGGTGGCCGAGGTGGTGGGCGTGGAAGGCGACGAGCGCACCATCGACGGGGCCATCTATTTCACCGACCCGGTGGATCCGTCCTCCATCTTTCCCGAGGCCGTGGCGCTCAAGCGCCAGTGCGTGATCCATGGCAAGCCCTTCCTGTCCACCGTGGCCTCGGCGCGGGACTGGGTCGAGATGGAGCGCATCCAGGCAGGTCTGCCCAAGGATGCCGGTGCGCAGCGCTTTCACGACTACGCACAGCAGACGCTGGCGCTGATCGCCCACGATGCGCTCAAGCCCACCATGCTGGATTTCGCGGCGCGCAACTTCGAGCTGCTGTCGCGCTTTGGCCGGCGCGTGGGCACGGGCACCACGGGCCAGCGCCTCAACGAAATGGCCTGGAGCCGTGGCTGGCCCGAGGACCGGCCCTGGGTGGACCGCTACAACAGCGGCCCGCTGGGCGGCGATGCGCAGATCGCCGACCTGGTGCTGGACCGCCGCTGCCAGCGCGTGATCTTCTTCGAGGACCCGCATGTGGCGCGCCAGCACGAGGCCGACATCCAGCTGCTGGAGCGCGCCGTGACCACGGTGACGCACGACACGGTCTGCACCACTTCTCCGGCCGTGGCGCAGCGCTGGTGCGATGCGGCCTTGATGCGCCGCTGAATGCCCCACTAAAACCTTCGTCGCGCAGACGACAGCCTTGCGGCCTGCGGGCGGGCGAACACCCGTGACCGGCCGGGGGCTTTCTGCAAGACTGGCCGTTTCCAAAAACCAAGGAGACAACGATGGTCAGTCCGCTCTTTCGGCGTTCCCGGCATGCCATGGCCCTGCTGGTGCTACTGCCCGGCTGGGTGGCGGCCCAGGCACAGGCCCCCGCAGCGCCCGCGCTGCCGCCGCCCGACAGCGTGCGCCTGGAGCAGCTGGGGCTGATGCAGGGCTTTCCGCCGGCCGCCGACAAGCGCGTGGACGTGTCCAACGGCTACCGCTATCCGCAGCTGCGCTGGGTGGTGCAGCACCTGCGCGAAATCCAGCCCACGCAGAACATCCGGCGCGGCGCGGCGGCGCCCTCGTCACTGCCCGAAGCGCCCATGGCCCTGGGCGGCCTGCGCTTTGACGACGACAAGGGCCAGCCCATCACCGTGGACCAGTGGCTGGACCGCACCTATACCGACGCCATCGTGGTGCTGCACAAGGGACGGGTGGTCTTCGAGCGCTACCAGAACCAGATGCAGGCCAGCTCGCCCCACCTGCTGTTCTCGGTCACCAAATCGTTCACCGGCCTGATGGCCGCGCAACTGGCCCACGACGGGCGCATCGACCCCCAGGCCCTGGTCACTAGATACGTGCCCGAGCTGGAAGGCTCGGCCTGGGGCGACATGACGGTGCGCCAGGTCATGGACATGACCGGGGCCGTGCGCTTTCGCGAGGACTACACCGACCCCAAGACCGAGATCTTCGGCTACTCCTGGGCCTCGGGCATGCTGCCGCGCCCGCCCGGCTACGCGGGGCCGACCAATGTGTACGACTTCCTCAAGACGCTGCCCAAGGAAGGCACGCATGGCGAGGGCTTTGTCTACCGCACCGTGCATTCCGAGGTGCTGGGCTGGATCGTCTCGCGCGTCACGGGCCGGCGCTGGAGCGATCTCATGAGCGAGAACATCTGGCAGAAGCTGGGCATGCAGGAAGACGCCTATGTGATGGTGGACAGCACCGGCACGCCGCTGCAGGGCGCGGGCCTGAACGCCACGGCGCGTGACCTGGCGCGCGTGGGCGAGATGCTGCGCCTGGGCGGCAGCTTCAACGGCCACAAGATCTTCGACAAGGCGGTACTGGACGACATTGCGCGCGGCGGCGACCGCGAGCAGTTCAAGTTCCGCGGCATCCAGGCCGCGCGGCCCGGCTACAGCTACCGCAACCAATGGTGGGTACTGCACAACGCCGATGGCGCCTACGAGGCCGCCGGCATTCACGGCCAGTTCATCCACGTGAACCCGGCCGCGCAGATGGTGGTGGTCAAGCTGTCATCGCACCCGGTGGCGGGCGCGGCCTTCACGCATGCGCTGACGCTCAAGGCCTGGGCGGCGCTGGCCGATGCGGTGCGCGACAGGTAAGGCGCGCGAATCCATCTCTTTCCATGAAAAAAGCCCATGCAGCAGGCTGCATGGGCTTTCGTCAGGGATGGGGAGCGCTGATGCTCAGATCACGCCCTGGGCCAGCATGGCATCGGCTACCTTGACGAAGCCGGCGATGTTGGCGCCGTCGATGTAGCTGACCGTGCCGTCCTCGCGCTTGCCGTACTTCAGGCAGGCGGCGTGGATGCCTTGCATGATCTGCAGCAGGCGGGCATCGACTTCCTCGGCGGGCCAGGACAGGCGGGCCGCGTTCTGGCTCATCTCCAGGCCCGAGGTGGCCACGCCACCGGCATTGCTGGCCTTGCCCGGTGCGTACAGCACGCCGGCCTTCTCGAAGGCCTTGGCGGCTTCGATGGTCGAGGGCATGTTGGCGCCTTCGGCCACGCAGACCACGCCGTTGGCGATCAGCACCTTGGCATCTTCCTCGGTCAGTTCGTTCTGCGTGGCGCAGGGCAGGGCCACGTCCACCTTCAGGTGCCACGGCGTCTTGCCGCGCAGGAACTCGGCGCCCACCAGCTTGGCGTACTCGTCCACGCGGCCGTAGCGGTGGTTCTTCACGTCCATCAGGATGGCCAGCTTCTCGGTGGTGAAGCCGTCCTGGTCATACACGGTGCCCGAGGAGTCGGAGACCGACACCACCTTGGCGCCCAGCTGCATGGCCTTCTCCACGGCGTACTGGGCCACGTTGCCCGAGCCGGAGATGGAGACGGTCTTGCCTGCGAAGGACTGGCCGCGCGTGGCCAGCATTTCCTGGGCGAAGTAGACGGTGCCGTAGCCGGTGGCTTCGGGGCGGATCAGCGAGCCGCCGAAGGACAGGCCCTTGCCCGTGAACACGCTGGCGGCGCTGTTGGACAGCTTCTTGTACATGCCGGCCATGAAGCCCACTTCGCGGCCGCCCACGCCGATGTCGCCTGCCGGCACGTCGGTGTCCGGGCCCACGTGGCGGAACAGCTCGGTGACGAAGGCCTGGCAAAAGCGCATGACTTCAGCGGGGCTCTTGCCCTTGGGATCGAAGTCCGAGCCGCCCTTGCCGCCGCCCATGGGCAGCGTGGTCAGCGCGTTCTTGAAGGTCTGCTCGAACGCCAGGAACTTGAGCACCGACAGCGTGACCGAGGGGTGGAAACGCAGGCCGCCCTTGTAGGGGCCGATGGCCATGCTGTGCTGGATGCGGAAGCCGCGGTTGACCTGCACCTGGCCCTTGTCGTCGGTCCAGCTCACGCGGAACATGACCACGCGCTCGGGCTCGACCAGGCGCTCCAGCAGTCCGTGCTCGGCGTACTTGGGGTTCTTCTCGATGAAGGGCCACAGGCTTTCCATCACTTCGGTGACGGCTTGCAGGAATTCGGGCTGGCCGGGATTGCGTTGCGCGACTTCATCAAGGAACTGGCCGACGGACTCGTACTTCATGGAAAAAACCTCTGACTAAAAACGGCTGCGGGGAGGGGTGAGTGCAAACCAAGATTATGCCTAAAAGTTATGCCGTCATGCATCGTTTTGGTGAGCGGCGCCCGAGCTTGGTGCCTTCGTGCCGTGTTTCGGTGCATCTTCAGAGGGGATTGACGGTATTTGGTGCATGGCAGAAAGCTGCGTGCAGCAGTGGGCGGGCAGGCAGGCTCCTGGATCGGCCGTATCCGGTGGCGTGCATGGTCATGGCGAATGGGAATGGCTGGCGCCATGCCCGCTGACATGAAGAGTGGCTGGGAAGGCCTTGCAGCCGGACGGGGCTTGGGCCCGCCCGGCCATCCCATCGCCGGCCTTTCAGCTGCGCTGCAGCTGGGGATGGCGCGCGAACAGGTCGGCCGCCCAGTCCACGAAGGCCCGCACCTTGGCGCTGAGGTGGCGGTTGGGCGGGTAGACCACGTGAATGGGCAGCGGCGGCTGGGTCCAATCGGGCAGGACCTCGACCAGTTCGCCGCTGTCGATCAGCGGCTGGGCAAAGGCCGTGACCAACTGCGCGATGCCAAAGCCCGCCAGCACGGCGGCCGTGTAGGCATTGCTGTCGTTGGCCGCGATGCGGTAGTTGCCCGCCACCTCGATGGATTCATCGCCCCGCTGGAATTCCAGCGGGTACATGCGCCGCGTATGGCCCGAGAAGAAGGCGACGATCTGGTGCTTCGTATCCAGTTCGGACGGATGCTGGGGCACGCCATGGCGTGCCAGGTAGGCGGGCGAGGCCACGGTGACCCAGTTCATCGAGCCGATGCGGCGCGCCACCAGGGACTGGTCGCTGAGCTCGCCCCCGCGGATCACGCAGTCCACGTTGTCGCTGATCAGGTCCACCAGGCGGTCGCCCACGCCCAGGTCGATCTGTATGTCGGGATAGCGTTCGCAGAATTCGGTCAGCGCCGGAATGATGATCAGCCGGGCCATGGAGCTGCCCACGTCCAGCCGCAGCCGCCCGCTGGGCGCGGTCTGGGTGTTGACCATGCTGGCTTCGAGATCGTCGAAGTCGTTGAGCAGGCGTGCCGCGCGTTCGTAGTAGGCGGCGCCATCGGGCGTGACGGTGACGCGCCGCGTCGTGCGGTTGAGCAGCTTGACGCGCACGCGCGCCTCCAGCGCCTGGATCTGTTTGGTGACCGTGCCCTTGGGCAGGTCCAGCGAATCGGCGGCGCGGGTGAAGTTGCCGGCTTCCACCACGCGAACGAAGACACGCATGGCCTGGATCTGGTCCATGGAAAGTTGCTCCTGCAGCGCCCGGCAAGGGAATGCCGGCTCGGCGGAATTCTCACATGCGCGGTATCGGGCGATTGTTCGTGAAACGGAAACAGAGCGATGGCTGCGTTGCTATTTCAGACATGGCCGGCGCCGCCTATATTCCAACCATCGACCATTGCCGCAGGTTCGCGCCATGTCCACTTCCTCGTCGCCTCCGAACGGCCCCGCCGCCGGGGCGCAGATTGCCGAAACAGAATTCTCCATCGAGCTGCCCGAGCACGGCACCGTGGCTGCGCGCGCCTATGGCCAGCGCAGGCCCGGCACGGTTTCGCCTCTGGTGCTGCATTTCCATGGCGGCACCTTTGTCTGCGGCACGCTGGACAACGGGCGCTACATCGGCCGGCTGCTGGCCGAGGCGGGCGCCGTCGTGGTGTCGCTGGCCTATCCGCTGGCGCCCGAGCATCCGTTTCCCCAGCCCATCGAGGTGGGCTACGCCGTGCTGCAGTGGCTGTACAAGCACCGCGTGAAGATGGCGGGCAAGGGCGCGCCGCTGTTCCTCGCGGGTGAAGAAGCCGGCGGCAACCTGGCCGCCGCCGTGGCCGTGATCTCGCGAGACCGGGGCCACCCTCCGCTGGCGGGCCAGATCCTGGTGTCGCCCATGCTCGATCCCTGCACCGGCACCGCCTCGCAGCGCGAGGCCACGCCCGAGGCCGGCGAATGCCGCTGGGCCACGGGCTGGCGCGAGTACCTGAGCTGCCCCAAGGACGCCATGCATCCCTATGCCGTGCCCGGCAGCTCGCTGCGCCTGGCCCAGCTGCCGCCGGCCCTGGTGCTGGTGGGTGGCGACGACCCGCTGCGCGACGAGGCCCAGGCCTATGCGGCCCGCCTGCGCGCGGCCGGCGTGACGGCCAGCAGCCATGTGCTGCCCAGCGCGTCGAACTGGCCGCAGGCCCTGTCCGAGGCCGAGGCCTGTACGGCCTGCAGCGCCGCCGTGTTCCAGCATGTGCATGACTTCTTCGAGGCCACCATGAACAAGCCCGCAGCACCGGGCTAGGCCCCGCGCCGCCGCAGCCGGCGAACCTTGCTGCCCCCGTTTTCCCATTTCGATTCCGCCTTCCCGGCGCGTTCAGGCGCCGGGCGGGCATCGTGTTCCCTGAATTACGCAAAAAAACACCATGTCCACCCAATCCACCTCATCCTCCTCACCCTCTTCTTCCGCCTCGGCCCAGCGCAAGGGCTGGAAGCTGCCGGCCGCCGCTGCGGCCATCCTCGCCGTCAGCGCCGGCCTGTTCGGCCTGCACGGCTTCGATGCCAAGGCCGATGACGCGCCCGCCAGCGCCCAGCCCGCCGCCACGCCTGTGTCGGTGGCCACGGTCGCCGAAAGCGAGGTCACCGCCTGGGACGAGTTCTCGGGCCGCCTTGAAGCCGTGGAGCGCGTGGACATCCGCTCCCGCGTGGCTGGCGCCGTGCAGGCCGTGCACTTTCGCGAGGGCGCGCTGGTCAAGCAGGGCGATCTGCTGATCACCATCGACCCCGCACCGTATGCGGCCGAGGTCGAGCGTGCCGAAGCCCAGGTGGCCTCGGCCCAGGCACGCCAGTCCTATGCACGCAGCGAGCAGGAGCGCGCACGCCGCCTGTGGGACGAGCGGGCGATTGCCCAGCGCGAGCTGGACGAGCGCATCAACGCAGGCAGCGAGGCCGAGGCCAATCTGCGCGCGGCCCAGGCGTCCCTGCAATCGGCGCGGCTGAACCTGGGCTACACCCAGGTGCGCGCCCCCGTGTCGGGCCGCATCGGCAAGCGCGAGATCACCGTGGGCAACCTGGTGGCCGCAGGCCCGGGCGCGCCGGTGCTGACCACGCTGGTCTCGGTCAGCCCCATCTATGCGAGCTTCGATGCCGATGAGCAGGTCATCACGCGCGCGCTCAAGGAGCTGGGCGGCGGCGCGGGCAACCGCGCCAGGATCGACAGCATTCCCGTGCAGATGGGCACGGCCACGGCCGGCAGCACGCCCTTCGAGGGCCGGCTGCAGCTGATCGACAACCAGGTCGATGCCCGAAGCGGCACGGTGCGCGTGCGCGCGGCCTTCGACAACAAGGACGGCGCCCTCATGCCCGGCCAGTTCGCCCGCATCCGCATGGGCCAGGCGCGCGACAGCAGCATGCTGCTGGTCAGCGAGCGCGCCATCGGCACGGACCAGAGCAAGAAGTACGTGATGGTGGTGGGCGGCGACAACAAGGCCGTCTACCGCGAGGTGGTGCTGGGCGCCTCGGTCAACGGCCTGCGCAACGTGACCCAGGGCCTGCAGCCCGGCGAACGCGTGGTCGTCAACGGACTGCAGCACATCCGCCCCGGCGCCCTGGTCGCGCCCAAGGAGGTGTCCATGGATGCGCGGGCCGATGCCCGCCAGCCGGGCACCCGGCAGGCAGCCGAACAAGTGGCTGACGCAACCAAGTCCTGATCTAGCCGCACACCTTTCCTGCCTCTGAAATGCCGCCTGACCGCAGGCGGCATGGGCCGCGCTTTGCCGTGGCGGAGCCAAACACCATGAACCTATCCAAATTCTTCATTGACCGGCCTATCTTCGCGGGCGTGCTTTCGCTGCTGATGCTGATCGCCGGCCTGATCGCCATGGGCGGGCTGCCGATCTCGGAATACCCCGAGGTCGCGCCGCCGTCCGTGGTGGTGCGCGCCCAGTACCCGGGCGCCAATCCCAAGGTGATCGCCGAGACCGTGGCCACGCCGCTGGAAGAGCAGATCAACGGCGTCGAAGGCATGCTCTACATGGGCAGCCAGGCCACCAGCGACGGCGTGATGACGCTGACCGTCACCTTCCGCCTGGGCACCGACCCCGACAAGGCGCAGCAGATGGTGCAAAACCGCGTCTCGCAGGCCGAGCCGCGCCTGCCCGAGGAAGTGCGCCGCCTGGGCATCACCACGGTCAAGAGCGCACCCGACCTGACCATGGTGGTGCACCTGGTCTCGCCCAACCAGCGCTACGACATCAACTACCTGCGCAACTACGCGGTGCTGAACGTGAAGGACCCGCTGGCGCGCATCGAGGGCGTGGGCCAGATCCAGATCTTCGGCGGCGGCGACTACGCCATGCGCGTGTGGCTGGACCCGCAGAAGGTGGCGCAGCGCGGCCTGTCGGCCAGCGATGTGGTGGCCGCCATCCGTGGCCAGAACGTGCAGGCTGCGGCCGGCGTGGTCGGCGCCTCGCCGGGACTGCCGGGCGTGGACATGCAGTTGTCCATCAACGCCCAGGGCCGCCTGCAAAGCGAGGAGGACTTCGGCGACATCATCGTCAAGAGCGGCGCCGACGGCGCCGTGACCCGCCTGCGCGACATCGGCCGCCTGGAGATGGGCGCGGCCGACTATTCGCTGCGCTCGCTGCTGAACAACGACCCGGCCGTGGGCATGGGCGTGTTCCAGGCGCCGGGCTCCAATGCGCTGGAGATCTCGGCCAACGTGCGCAAGACCATGGAGGCCCTGAACAAGAACATGCCCGAGGGCCTGGAGTACCGCATCGCCTACGACCCCACGCAGTTCGTGCGCGCCTCCATCGAATCGGTGGTGCACACGCTGCTGGAGGCCATCGTGCTCGTGGTGCTGGTGGTGATCCTGTTCCTGCAGACCTGGCGCGCCTCCATCATCCCGCTGCTGGCCGTGCCGGTGTCGGTGATCGGCACCTTCGCCGTGCTGCATCTGCTGGGCTTTTCCATCAACGCGCTGAGCCTGTTCGGCCTGGTGCTGGCCATCGGCATCGTGGTGGATGACGCCATCGTCGTGGTCGAGAACGTGGAGCGCAACATCGAGGCGGGCCTGACGCCGCGCAACGCCACCTACCGCGCCATGCGCGAAGTGTCCGGGCCCATCATCGCCATCGCCCTGGTGCTGGTGGCGGTGTTCGTGCCGCTGGCCTTCATCAGCGGCCTCACGGGCCAGTTCTACAAGCAGTTCGCGGTGACGATCGCCATCTCCACGGTGATCTCGGCCATCAACTCGCTGACGCTGTCGCCCGCGCTGGCGGCCCTGCTGCTGCGCGGCCACGATGCGCCCAAGGACGCGCTGACGCGCGGCATGGACCGGGCCTTCGGCTGGCTGTTCCGCGGCTTCAACCGCATGTTCCACCGGGGCTCCGAGGCCTACAGCGGCGGCGTGGGCCGCGTGATCTCGCGCAAGGCGCTGATGCTGGCCATCTACCTGGCGCTGATCGCCGTGACCTTCGGCCTGTTCAAGGCCGTGCCTTCGGGCTTCGTGCCCGCGCAGGACAAGCAGTACCTGATCGGCTTTGCCCAGTTGCCCGACGGCGCCACGCTGGACCGCACGGACGAGGTGATCCGCCGCATGGGCGAGATCATGAAGGACAACCCCAACGTGGAGGACACCATCGCCTTCCCGGGCCTGTCCATCAACGGCTTCACCAACAGCTCCAACTCGGGCATCGTCTTCGCCACGCTCAAGCCTTTCGACGAGCGCAAGCGCGCCGACCAGAGCGGCGGTGCCGTGGCCGGCCAGCTCAACCAGGCCTTTGCGGGCATCCAGGACGCCTTCATCGTCATGTTCCCGCCGCCACCCGTGGCGGGCCTGGGCACGACGGGCGGCTTCAAGCTGCAGCTGGAAGACCGCGCCTCCCTGGGCTATGACCAGATGGACGCGGCCGTGAAGGCCTTCATGGCCAAGGCCTACCAGACGCCCGAGCTGACCGGCATGTTCACCAGCTGGCAGGTCAACGTGCCCCAGCTGTATGCCGACATCGACCGCACCAAGGCGCGCCAGCTCGGCGTGCCGGTGACGGACATCTTCGACACCATGCAGATCTACCTGGGCAGCCTGTATGCGAACGACTTCAACAAGTTCGGCCGCACCTACAGCGTCCGCGTGCAGGCCGACGCGCCCTACCGCGCGCGTGCCGAGGACGTGGGCATGCTCAAGGTGCGCTCCAGCTCGGGCGAGATGATTCCGCTGTCGGCGCTGATGAAGGTGGATTCCAGCTTCGGCCCCGAGCGCGCCATGCGCTACAACGGCTACCTCACGGCCGACATCAACGGCGGTGCCGCACCGGGCTTCTCTTCGGGTCAGGCACAGGACGCCATCAAGCGCATCGCGGCCGAGACCCTGCCCAAGGGCATCGACTTCGAATGGACCGACCTGACCTACCAGGAGATCCTGGCCGGCAATTCGGCGGTGCTGGTGTTCCCGCTGGCCATCCTGCTGGTGTTCCTGGTGCTGGCCGCGCAGTACGAAAGCCTGACCCTGCCGATTGCCATCATCCTGATCGTGCCCATGGGCCTGCTGGCGGCCATGACCGGCGTCTGGCTGTCGGGCGGCGACAGCAACGTCTTCACGCAGATCGGGCTCATCGTGCTGGTGGGGCTGAGTGCGAAGAACGCCATCTTGATCGTGGAGTTCGCACGGGAGCTGGAGTTCGAGGGCCGCACGCCCATACAGGCCGCCATCGAGGCCAGCCGGCTGCGCCTGCGCCCCATCCTGATGACTTCGCTGGCCTTCGTCATGGGCGTGCTGCCCCTGGTGCTGTCCACGGGCGCGGGCTCGGAAATGCGCCGTGCCATGGGCGTGGCCGTGTTCTCGGGAATGATCGGGGTGACGGCCTTCGGCCTGTTCCTGACGCCCGTGTTCTACGTGCTGATGCGCCGCCTGGCAGGCAACCGGCCGCTCAAGCAGCATGGTCCAGAGATGGAGGAAGAGGCCCCTGCACATGCACCCGCCCACGGCCATGCCTCGGGTGGCGGCGCGCTGCCCATGCCCTCTGCTGCGCGTGGCGAGCATGAATGAGCCCACACCACAAGAACAGGAACCGATCATGAAGATCCCATCGCTTTCGAAACTGTCCAGGCGTCTGCTGCCCCTGGTGGCGGCGCTGGCCCTGGCCGGCTGCGCCAGCGTGTCCCAGAGCCTGCCCGAGCTGCCGGCCGCCCCTGCCTTCAAGGAGCAGGGCGCCGCGCCGCAGGCGGGCTGGACCCAGGCCCTGCCCGCTGAAGCCCAGGCACGAGGCCAATGGTGGCTGGCCTTTGCCGACCCGGCGCTGGACGCGCTGGTGGACAAGGCCACGCTGGACAACCAGGGCATCCAGGCCGCGGCCGCACGCCTGGCCGAGGCCCGCGCCCTGGCGCGCAGCGCCAATGCCGAGCGCCTGCCCCAACTGGGCCTGGGCGCAGGGGCCACGCGCGGCGCGGGGCTGGACAAGGCCTCGGGCACGCGGCCTGCCACCCTGGTCAATGCGGGGCTGAACCTGTCGTATGAGGTCGATCTGTTCGGCCGCATTTCCCAGGCGGCCGACGCATCGCGGCTGGACGCCGAGGGCCGCGAGGCCCTGCTGCAAAGCACGCGGCTGGCCGTGCAGGCCGAGGTCGCGCAGACCTATCTGCAGCTGCGCGCGCTGGACGCCGAGCGCGCCCTGATGCGCGAGACCGTGGAGGCCTACCGCGACACGCTGCGCCTGTCGGAGCGGCGGCTGCAGGCCGGCGACATTGCCGAGCTGGACGTGGCGCGCATCCAGGCCGAGCTGTCGGCCACCGAATCGGACGCGCTGGCACTGGACCGCCAGCGCGCCCAGGTCGAGCATGCGCTGGCCGTGCTGGTGGGTGACTCGGCCTCGCGCTTCGGCCTGGGCGAAGGTGCCTGGACCACGGCGCTGCCCGCCATCCCTGCCGGCGTGCCGGCCACGGTGCTGATGCGCCGGCCCGACATCTCGGCCGCCCAGCGCGCCGTGTTCGCCGCGCAGTCGCGCGTGGGCGTGGCGAAGACGGCATGGTTCCCCAGCATCTCGCTGACCGGCGCGGCCGGCCATGCCTCGCCCGAGGTCGGTGACCTGTTCAAGTGGTCCATGCGCTCCTGGGGCGTGGGCGCCTTGCTGTCGCTGCCGCTGTTCGACGGCGGCCGGCGCGAGGCCGGCGTGCAGGCCGCAGGCGCGCAGCTCGATGCCGCGCTGGCCGCCTACCGCCAGCAGGCGCTGGTGGCCTTCCAGGAGGTGGAGGACCAGCTGTCTTCCATCCGCATCCTGCAGGAGCAGTCCACCGTGCAGGGCCAGGCCGTGGTGGCCGCCCAGCGCGCCACCAGCCTGTCGGACACGCGCTACCGCAACGGCTACGTCAGCCAGCTGGATCTGCTGGATGCGCGCCGCAGCGAACTGCGCAACCGCCGCCAGGCGCTGCAGGTGAAGTCTGCGCAGTACCAGGCCGCCGTGGGCCTGATCCGCGCGCTGGGCGGGGGCTGGGATGTGCCGGCTGACGTGCCGGCCGGCGAATCGGCGAACGTGCCGGTGGCCCAGGCCACGTTGCGCTGAGGCACCCTCAGGCCAGCACGTCAATGGAGCGGAACACGCGCTGCAGCATCGGGTCCGGGCTGTGGCGGCAGGCGTGGACCTGCTCCATGAGGTGGTGCACGAAGCGCTCGGCCACCCAGGGCAGGGGGCCGTGGCCGCGCTGGACCACGCCCACCGTGTGGGGCTCGAACTGCTCGCGCAGGGACAGCGGCACCAGGGTGCCCTGGGGTACGCCCGATTCGATCAGCGGCCAGGGGCACAACGAGAGCATGTCGCTGTGCGCGATCAGGTGCAGCAGCAGCGATGCCGAATGCACCAGGTGGATATGGCCCACGGGCACGGGCAGGCCATGGCGCAGGAACAGGCGCCGCACCAGGTCGTCTTCTTCAGGCGGCGTGTAGTTGAGCAGCCAGTCGCAGTCCATCAGCTCGGCCAGCGAACGGGCGCCTGCCAGCGGATGGCCCGTGCGGGCCACGACGGTGGCGTCATAGCGGAACAGCGGCGTGCCGTGCAGGTCGCCGCCCGAGGGGCCCGAGGGCACGCGGCCGATCAGCAGGTCCAGCGTGCCTTCGCGCAGGCGCGGATGGGCCACGGCCGACAGGCCCTCGAACAGCTCCAGCCGCACCTGGGGCAGTTCGGCGCGGAAGGCGCGCAGCACATGGGGCAGCAGGCTCTGGCCCACCCAGGGCGTCACGCCCACGGACAGGCGCGCCACGGCGCAGGTGTCGCGCAGGCGGGCCATTTCATCCTCGGCCTGGGCCATCTGCCCGGTGATCAGCTGGGCATGGCGCAGCAGCGTGCGCCCGGCCGGCGTGAGGACGATGCCGCTGCTCTGGCGCTCGAACAGCGCAAGGCGGTGGCCTTCCTCCAGCTCGCGCAGGGCCTGGGTGATGGCCGACTGGGTGATGCCCAGCGCGCGTGACGCGGCGCGCACGCTGCCGCAGCCGGCCACGGCGACGAGGTAGCGCATCTGGTGCAGCTTCATGGCGGGACCGGCATCGAGGTGGGGCTGGGAATTCATGGGCCGATCTTGCAGGTTTCGTGCCATGGCCGCCATCCCTGCCATTGCTGTGATCGGCGCATGCCGGGGGATGACAGGCAATGCCTGGCAGGGCAGGCGCTGGCGGTCTTCCGCCCGCTGCCCACGCTTCCTAGACTGCGGGCATGAACATTGACCCGCCCGTTTCCACCACGGCCGAAGCCGCCGATCCGGTGCTTGCCGGCATACGCGCCACGCAGGCCGAGATGGTGGCCCTGCGCCATCACCTGCATGCCCATCCCGAGCTGGCCTTCGAGGAGTTCGCCACCAGCGACTTGGTGGCCGAGCGCCTGGCCTCCTGGGGCTATGAAGTGCATCGAGGGCTGGGAGGCACGGGCGTGGTCGGCACGCTGCGCTGCGGTTCGGGCACGCGCCGGCTGGGCCTGCGCGCCGACATGGATGCGCTGCCCATCCACGAGCAGACCGGCCTGCCCTACGCCAGCCGCCATGCGGGCCGCATGCATGCCTGCGGGCACGACGGCCATACCGCCATCCTGCTGGCCGCCGCGCGCGAGCTGGCCCAGGCACGCGGCTTCGACGGCACGCTGCACCTGATCTTCCAGCCGGCCGAGGAGGGCCTGGGCGGCGGCCGCAAGATGGTGGAGGACGGCCTGTTCGAGCGCTTCCCCTGCGATGCCATCTTTGCGCTGCACAACATGCCGGGCTTTGCCGAGGGGCAGTTCGGCTTTCGCGAGGGCTCGTTCATGGCCTCGTCGGACACGGTGATCATCACCGTGCGCGGCAAGGGCGGCCATGGCTCGGCCCCGCACCTGTCGGCCGACCCGGTGGTGGCGGCGGCCCACCTGGTGCTGGCGCTGCAGACCGTGGTCTCGCGCAATGTCGATCCCCGCGACATGGCCGTGGTCAGCGTGGGCGCCATTCATGGCGGCGATGCGCCCAACGTGATCCCTGGCGAGGTGGAGCTGCGCCTGTCCGTGCGCGCCTACCGGCCCGAGGTGCGTGCCCTGCTGCGCGAACGCATCACCGCGCTGGCCCATGCCCAGGCCGCCACGCTGGGGGCCGAGGCCGTGGTGGACTACCGCTGGCGCTATCCGGCCCTGGTCAACGATGCGGCCAGCACGGCCTTCGCCCGCGAGGTGGCGCGCGACTGGCTGGGCGAGCAGGGGCTGATCGCCGACCTGCAGCCGCTGACGGGCAGCGAGGACTTCTCCTTCATGCTCGAACAATGCCCGGGCAGCTATCTGATCGTGGGCAACGGCGTGGGCGACACGCATGGCACGGGCGGCTGCATGGTCCACAACCCCGGCTACGACTTCAACGACCGCATCCTGCCGCTGGCAGCCACCTACTGGGTGAAGCTGGCCCGGCGTTTTCTGTCCGCCGCCTGAGGCACCGCGCCCGCACCGGATTCCTTTCACGACTTCACCTGCGATTGCCACCATGCGCACTGCATTTCCTCTCTCCTCCGAGGCCCGCCAGGTCCTGAGCCGCCGCAGCCTTCTGGGCGCCGCTGCGCTGGGGCTGGCCCTGCCGGCTGCTGCCCAGGGCAGCTTTCCTGCCAAGCCCTTGAAGCTGGTCGTCGGATACCCGGCCGGTGGTTCGGTGGACCTGGTCGCCCGCGTGGTGGGCGATGCGCTGGCCGCGCGGCTGCGCGGCACGGTGGTGGTGGACAACGTGGGCGGGGCGGCCGGCGCCATTGCGGCCCAGCGCGTGGCCTCGGCACCGGCCGATGGCTACACGCTGCTGGTGGGCGCCAGCAACGAGCTGGTGGCCACGCGCATCGTCAACCCCGCGCAGCGCTACGACGGCCGCCGCGATTTCACGCCGCTGGGCCTGGTGGCCACCGGCCCGCTGATCCTGGCCGCACGCCCGGGCCTGGGCGTGAAGAGCATGGCCGACTTGCTGGAGCTGGCGAAGCGCCAGCCCGGCAAGCTCAGCTACGGCAGCTCGGGCGTGGGGTCGACCCTGCATTTCGCGGGAGAGCTGTTCAAGCAGCGCGCCGGTGTTTCCATCACCCATGTGCCCTACCGCGGCGTGGCGCCGTTGACCAGCGACCTGGCGGGCGGCAGCCTGGACCTGGCCGTGCTCTCGCCCACGGCGGCGCAACCGTTCCTGCAGAGCGGGCGCATCGTGCCGCTGGCGGTCACCAGCGCGCAGCGCCTGTCCGCCTTGCCCCAGGTTCCGGCCATGGCCGAGCTGGCGCCGCTGCGCGGCTATGAATTGGTGGGCTGGTTTGCGCTGATGGCGCCGCGCGGGCTGCCCGCCGCCACCGCGCAGCACATCACGGCGGCCCTTCAGGAGGCGCTGGCCGAGCCCGCCGTGCGCAAGCGCCTGGAAGATGCAGGCATGGTGCCGGCCACGGGCCGCGAGGACCTGGCGCGCCTGATCGCCGAGGAAGACCGCAAGTACGAGAAGCTCGCGGCCTTCGCGAACATGCGCGACTGACGGTGTTGACGACGCTGACGGCGCTGACGGCAGCCGCGCAGGTTCAGCGACCGCGCAGGAACAGCGCGTCCAGCTCCTTCATGCTCATCTGCCGCCAGGTGGGGCGGCCGTGGTTGCATTGGTCGGAGCGCTCGGTGACTTCCATCTGGCGCAGCAGGGCGTTCATCTCGTCCAGCGTCAGGCGGCGGTTGGCGCGCACGGCGCCGTGGCAGGCCATGGTGGCCAGGATCTCATTGCGCGCGCGCTGCACCACGGTGCTGGCGTCGTGCTGGGCCAGCTCGGCCAGCACGCTGCGCGCCAGCTCCACGGCATCGCTCTGGGCCAGGGTGGCGGGCACGGCACGCACGGCCAGCGTCTTGGGCGAGAAGGGGGAAACCTCCATGCCCAGGGCCTGCAGCGTGTCGCCATGGGCCTCGGCCGTGGCCACTTCCTCGGGTGTGGCGGCGAAGGTGGCGGGAATCAGCAGCGGCTGGCTGGGGATCTGTTCTGCCGCATTGACGGCATTCTTGAGCTGCTCGTAGACGATGCGCTCGTGCGCCGCATGCATGTCCACCACGACCATGCCCTGGGCATTCTCGGCCAGGATGTAGACGCCGTGGATCTGGGCGACGGCGCGGCCCAGGGGCCAGACGGGCTCGTCGGACGCTGCCGGGGCCGCTGCGGATGATGTGCGGGGCGCAGAGAAATCCGCAGGAGCAGGCTCGGCAACGGCAACAGTCGGGGACTGGACGGCCGGCGCGTAAGCCGGGGGCGCGTAGCTGACGGGGGCCAGGGCAGCAGTGGGCACAGCGGGTACGGCGAGCACGGCTGGCTGCTCGGCGGCCAAGGCCTGGGCCGGACTTGCAATCGTTGCGGCTGCGGCCTCGCGCATGGGGGCCCACAGCCCCGCCATATTGCTGACCTTGTGGCCGCCTTGCTCATCGCCAAAGCTCATGCGGGCCTGGGGCCAGGCGGGCATGGATGCCTTGGGCGCCGTGGCCGGCGCTGCCGCAGCGGCGGGCGCAAGCTCGGGCGTGCGCGCGGCCTCTTCGGCAGCCGCAGCGGCTGCTGCGGCGGCACGCGGTGCGGCCAGCGCGTTCTCTATGGCGTGGCGCACGGCCTGGTGCACCTCGCGGCTGTCGCGAAAGCGTACTTCGATCTTGGTGGGGTGCACGTTCACGTCCACGCGCGCGGGGTCGATCTCCACATACAGCGCATACACGGGCTGCTTGTGGCCGTGCAGCACATCCTCGTAGGCGCTGCGCGAGGCGTGGGTCAGCACCTTGTCGCGCACGAAGCGGCCATTGACGTAGCAGAACTGGTGGTCGGGACGGGAGCGCGCCGCATCGGGAATGCCCGCGCGGCCCGTGACATGGACGGCGCCCGACCAGTGCTCCACGGTCACGGAGTTCTGCACGAAGGCGTCGCCCAGCACATCGCCCAGGCGGCGCGCAAGGGCTTCGTCCGACATGCTGCCGGCGGCACGCCACTGCTCGACCAGCTTGCCTTCGTGCCAGATGGCAAAGCCCACGTCGGGCCGGGCCAGGGCATGGCGGCGCACGGACTCTATGCAGTGGGCCAGCTCCGTGGCATCGCTCTTGAGGAATTTGCGGCGGGCCGGGGTGGAGAAGAACAGCTCCTTGACCTCGACCGTCGTGCCCTGGTTGCGCGCGGCGGGGCGCAGCTCGCCGCTGCGCGCATCGAGCAGATAGGCCGAGTCCTGGCCCGCAGGGCGCGAGAGGATGGACGCCTCCGACACCGAGCAGATGGCCGCCAGCGCCTCGCCGCGAAAGCCCATGGTGGCCACGGTCTCCAGGTCGTGCAGATCGGTGATCTTGCTGGTGGCATGGCGGCGCAACGCCACGGGCAGCTCATCGCGCGGGATGCCGCCGCCGTCGTCCTCCACCGAGATCAGGCGCACGCCGCCGGCCAGCAGCCGCACGTTGATCTGGCGGGCACCGGCATCCAGGGCGTTGTCCACGAGTTCGCGCACCACCGAGGCAGGACGCTCGACGACTTCGCCGGCCGCGATCTGGCTGATCAGCTCGTCGGGCAGGTCACGGATGGGGCGGCGGGGAAGGGTGTCGGGGGAGGGGGTGGATGCGTTCACAGGGCAATTCTAGGGGCTCGCATCCACCGCTTGAGGCCTGTGGGAATGGGGTCGGAGTGCCTTGGGCACGCGCAAAAAAAGGAGCCGCACAGGCGGCTCCAAGAGGCGTCCCCGGCCACAAAGGCCAGAGCCGGGGGCACTCTTTGATGAGGGCGGCCGGGGCCGCGCGGCCTCAGCGGCGGCGGCCGGCACGGTCGCTGTTGCTGCCCATCTGGTTGCCGACCAGCGCACCGGCGGCCGCGCCGCCCACGGTTCCCAGCGTGGTGCCGAACAGGGCACTGCCCAGCACGCCACCGGCCACGGCACCCACGCCCGTGCCCAGCTGCGCGTTGTTGGGACGGTGGGCGCAGCCGCCCAGGGCCAGCGCGCCGGCCACAAGGGCGGCGACGGCCAGGCTGCGGCCCATGGTGGTGCCCGACTTGCGTTCAGTCATGCGCTCGAAGGTGCGAAGGGTCTTGTTCATGGCTTGCTTCCTTTTGTCCTGATGATGGTGGTGAGGCCAGGCCGGCGGTGCCGACGGCATGCAAGGACTTTGCCTGCAAAAAGCTGACGCACTCGTGAGTTTTTCGTAGAGTTTTATCAAGTTGTGTAACAAAACAGGCGCGATTCCAAGCATTTGTAGTTCCATGCAAGCGCCGGTGTGCGCGGCGGTGCGATCGGCTCTGGCTCGGCTGTGGGGGCATGCCGGCGAAGTACAGTACGGGCCGGTGCGGCGCCCGCCGCGGAGGACCTTCTTTTGGAAATCATTCAGTTCCTGATCGACTTCATCCTGCACATAGACAAGCACCTGGAGGCCTTCGTCGTGGCCTATGGACCCTGGGTGTACGCGCTGCTGTTTCTCATCGTCTTCGTGGAGACGGGCGTGGTGGTCATGCCCTTTCTGCCCGGCGACTCGCTGCTGTTCATCGTCGGCGCGCTGTGCGGCGTGGGGCTGATGGACTATTCGATCGCCTGCACCGTGCTGCTGGTGGCGGCCGTGCTGGGCGACCAGTGCAACTACACCATAGGCCGCTACATAGGGCCCAAGGTGTTCCAGTGGGAGGATTCGCGCTGGTTCAACCGGCGTGCCTTCGACCAGGCCCATGCGTTCTACGAGCGCTACGGCGGCATCACCATCGTGCTGGCGCGCTTCATGCCGTTCATCCGCACCTTTGCCCCCTTCGTGGCCGGTGTGGCTGCCATGGACCGAGGCAAGTTCACGGCGTTCAACGTGGGCGGAGCCATTGTCTGGGTGTTCGGCATCAGCGCCGCCGGTTATTTCTTCGGCAACCTGCCCTGGGTGCGCGAGAACCTGGAGAAGATCATCTGGGGCCTGATCCTGGTGCCGGGCCTGATCGCCATCTTCGGCGCATGGCGCGCGGGCCGCGCGCCCAAGACGGCTTCCTGAGCCTTCAGCGCACAGCAAAAAGCCCCTTGCGCCGTGATGGCGCAAGGGGCTTTTTCGTTCAGTGGCCGAACGGCGGCGGCAGGGGTCAGCGGCGGTCGTTGCGCTTGCCCACCTCGTTGCCGATGAGTGCGCCGGCGGCTGCGCCGCCCACGGTGCCCAGCGTGCTGCCGAACAGCGCGTCACCCACCACACCACCGGCCACGGCGCCGACGCCGGTACCGATCTGGGCGTTGCTGGGGTTGGTGGAACAGCCGGCAGAGAACAAGGCAATGGCGGCAGCGGCGGCAATGGAATAAAGGCGTGTCTTCATGTTCATCTCCTGTCGTGGCCTGCGTTGCTTCGGCGGATGGATGGTGGCGCAAGCATTGTGTGGAACATGTTGGCATGCTCTCATTCACGGCCTGCGGCCGTGGTAGGAGAGTTGCCCGAGCTGGGGCCGGGCGGTTTGGAAGCGTCCGGTCCTGCCTGTCCGACAGCGGCGGCGGACGGCATGCCGCCGTGCCTGTGGCAACCCTCGCGGCTCAGACGGAGCGGCTGCGGGCCAGCGGCGGGTTGTGCGCGAAGTAGTTGCGGATGCCGCGCATCAGCGCGTCGGCCAGCTGCACCTGGTAGGCGCTGCTGCGCAGCCGGGCTTCTTCCTCGGGGTTGCTGATGAAGGCGGTCTCCACCAGCACGCTGGGGATGTCGGGCGCCTTGAGCACGGCAAAGCCGGCCTGCTCCACGCGCGGCTTGTGCAGCTTGGCCATGTTGCCGATCTCGCCCAGCAGGGCGCCGCCGAGCTTGAGGCTGTCCTTGATCTGGGCCGTGGTGCTCATGTCCAGCAGCATGCGCTGCACGTGCTGGTCCTGCGAGCCCATGTTCAGCCCGCCCACGAGGTCGGACTGGTTTTCCTTGTTGGCCAGCCAGCGCGCGGCCGTGCTGGAGGCGCCCTTGTCGCTGAGCGCAAAGACGCTGGCGCCACGCGCGGCCGGCGTGGTGAAGGCATCGGCATGGATGCTGATGAAAAGGTCGGCCTGAACGCGCCGGGCTTTCTCGACGCGGGTGGCCAGCGGCACGAAGAAGTCGGCGTCGCGCGTCATGAAGGCGCGCATGGGGCTGCCGCCGATGCGGGTGTTGTTGATGCGGTCGCGCAGCAGGTGGGCGATCTTGAGCACCACATCCTTCTCGCGCGTGCCGCTGGGGCCGGTGGCGCCGGGGTCCTCGCCGCCGTGGCCCGGGTCCAGCGCCACGATGATGATGCGGTCGGTCTGGCGCGAGGTGGCGATGTTGGGCGCGGCAATGGGGGCAGGGGCCGGAACGGGCGCAGGCGCTGGGGCAGGAGGACGCGGCGCAGCCGCGGGAGCCGGCGCCTGCGCGATCACGGCAGGCGGCGGCGCAGGCGTCTTGCCGCCCGGGCCGCCGCTGTGCTGGGCGATCAGGTCGCCCAGGGGGTCGGGGGCCGGCGCCGCGGCGCCTGGGGGGCGGGGCATTGCGGGTGCAGGAGGTGGTGGAGGTGCCGCCGCCACGGCGGTGTCGTCGCCGGAGGCATCACGCAGGCGCTCGCTGATCAGCGCCTCCAGCGGGTCCACGGCCTTGGCCGGGTACAGGTCGAACACCAGCCGGTGCTTGTAGGCCGCCACCGGCTGCAGGGTGAAGACCTGGGGCTTGGCGGGCTGCTTGAGATCGATCACCAGGCGCACCACGCTGGGCGAGTTCTGGCCCACGCGGATGGATGCGATGTTGGGGTCGTCGGAGCGCACCTTGGCGACCAGCTCGCGCAGCGCGGGATTGAGGTCGATGCCTTCGATGTCCACGGCCAGCCGAGGCGGCTGGTCCACGAAGAACTGCTTGGCAGCCAGCGGCCGGTCGGACTCGATGGTCACGCGCGTGTACTCTGGCGCAGGCCAGACGCGCACGGCCACGATGGTGGCGCCGTGCGCAATGTGCTGGCGGCCCAGCAGCAGCACGATGGAGCCCGCCTGCAGCAGGTTGCGGCGCGACAGGCCGGACGGATAGGAGAAGGGTTGGGCGTCGCTCATGCCTTGAGTGCTTCGATCACGGCGCGTCCGACGGGCGTGCCGGCGATCAGGCTCACCTGGCGCTGCGTCTCGTCGATTGCTTCGATATGAATAGCTATATCTGCCGCAGGCGTAAGCGCTGCGGCCTTTTCGGGCCATTCTGCCAGCTTGAGACCGGGGCTGGCGAAAATATCGCGAAATCCTGCATCCTCCCACTCGCGCGGATCGTCGAAGCGGTAGAAGTCGAAATGCCAGATGGACAGGCCCGGCGCCTCGTGCGGCTCCACCACGGCATAGGTGGGGCTTTTGATGCGGCCCTGCACGCCCAGTGCGCGCAGCCAGTGCCGCACCAGCGTGGTCTTGCCGGCGCCCAGGTCGCCGTGCAGCGTGACGTAGGCATTGCGCAGCGCCGGATGGTCCGCGAGCTGCTGCGCAAACCGCTGCGTGTCTTCCTCGCTGCCCCATATCCAGCGATGGCCCGCAGTTTCCGCATCCTGCGGCCGGGCGCTTTCTACAATCGAGGGAGTATGTTGTGCAGCAGTCAATTGGTTCCTTTGATGCAAGGCTGGGCCCGCGAACTGGGATTTTCCCAAATTGGCGTGGCTGGCGTGGATTTGTCGTCTGCGGAGCCGGGTTTGATGCAGTGGCTGGCCCAGGGGTTCCATGGCGAGATGGACTATATGCAGGCCCACGGACTGCGCCGCGCGCGGCCTGCCGAGCTGGTGCCGGGCACCGTGAGCGTGATCACGGCCCGCATGGACTACCTGCCGCGCGACACGCCCGCCGACGCGCCCGGCGCCTGGCAGGCCATGGAGTGGGAGAGGCTGCAGCGGCCCGCCGAGGGCATCGTCTCCGTCTATGCCCGGGGCCGTGACTACCACAAGGTGCTGCGCAACCGGCTGCAGAAGCTGGCAGAGCGCATCGCCCAGGAGGTCGGCCCCTTCGGCCACCGCGCCTTCACCGATTCCGCGCCCGTGCTGGAGGCCGAGCTGGCCCGGCGCAGCGGCCAGGGCTGGCGCGGCAAGCACACGCTGGTGCTCAACCGCGAGGCAGGCTCCATGTTCTTCCTGGGCGAGATCTATGTGGACCTGGCGCTGGAGCCCACGGCGCCGGTGACCGCGCACTGCGGCAGCTGCGCAGCCTGCATCACGGCCTGCCCCACGGGCGCCATCGTGGCGCCGCACCGGGTGGATGCGCGGCGCTGCATTTCCTACCTGACCATCGAGCATGCGGGCGCCATTCCCGAGGAGTTGCGGCCGCTGATGGCCAATCGCATCTATGGCTGCGACGACTGCCAGCTGGCCTGCCCCTGGAACAAGTTTGCCCAGCCCAGCCGCCTGCCTGATTTCGATGCGCGCGAGATTCTGGCTGGCGGGCAGCTGGTGCACTTCTTCGCCTGGGACGAGGCGACCTTCCTGCGCCTGACCGAAGGCAGTCCCATCCGGCGCATAGGCCATGCGCGCTGGCTGCGCAACGTGGCCGTGGCGCTGGGAAACGCCTGGCGTGAAACCGGCGATACGGCACTGCGCCAGGCGCTGGCCAGCCGCGCCGAACATCCCGACGCCATGGTGCGCGAGCATGTGGCCTGGGCACTGTCGCAAAGATCGGATTGAGCTGATAAGCCGGGGCGCTGGTGTGTGAAACAATTGTTGCGCTCAGTCTGAGGGCTCCCCGGCGGCCTGTTGCGGGCCACCGCCCCTGAGGGCGCGGGGTCTGTGTGACTCAACATGGTGTTCGATATGCGCGCAAAGCCTTTCCGTCTGCTGAACGCCGAACCTCTCACCCAGACCGCCGTGGCCGTCTGGGTAGGCCTGTGCTGCGTGCTGCTGGCCACGGTGGCGTACTGGACGGTGCTGGTGGACAACCATCGCACGCAGCGAAACTTCACCGAAGCCCAGTCCTGGCTGCGCGTGGGGCAGATGTCGCATGCGGTTTCGGTGCAGGTGCAGACCTTGCTGTCCGGCCTGGACTACACCATGCGCGGCCTGGAGTCCGACTTTGCCGATGGCGAGGCCGACGTCTTTCAGCATGCCGTGCAGACCACCTTCGATGCCTATCCGGCCGGCACCTTCCTGCAGATCGCCGTGGCCGACGAGAGCGGGGACATCGTCTACTCCAATCTGCAGCAGGATGCGCAGACCCGGGCCGCCAAGGTCTCGATCCGCGACCGGGAGCATTTCCAGGTCCATGCCAACCGCGAGACCATGGGGATGTTCATCGGCCGGCCCGTGCAGGGGCGCGTCTCCCATAAATGGACCATACAGCTGAGCCGCGCGCTGTACCGCCAGGGGCGCTTCTCGGGCGTGCTGGTGCTGTCGCTGTCGCCCGACTACATCTCGGGGTATTTCCAGTCCATCTTCGATGGCGCCAAGGACGTGATCTTGCTGCTGCGCACCGACGGTGTCTATCTGGCGCGCTCGCAGGGACAGGACGAGGTGATGGGGCGTTCGGTCTCCGATGTGCGCGTGTCACAGTTCGCGCCGGCCATGGAGCGCGGCACCTACGAGGCCGAGTCCTCGGTCGATGGCGTGCTGCGCATGTATGCCTGGAGCAGGGTGGAGGGCTATCCGCTGATCGTCAGCGCAGGGCTGGACAAGAAGGCCATCTTCGAATCGCTGGAGGAATCGCTGGAGCGCGGCCTGCTGCGCAATGGCATAGGCACGGCGGTGCTGCTGCTGGCCGTACTGCTGACGCTGTGGCTGGCGCGCCAGCGCCAGCTCAGCGAGCGCATGCGGCTGCAGGGCGAGCGGCGCTTCGCGCGGCTGGCGCAGGAGGTGCCCGGGGGGCTGTTCCAGTTCCGCATCGGCGCGGATGGCCAGTTCCAGTTTCCCTTCACCAGCCCGGGGTTCTTCGAGCTGCATGGCGCAAGGGCCGACGCCGTCCGGTTCGCCGACCATGAACTGCTCAAGCGCGTGCACCCCGAGGATCTGCCCGCCCTGGCGACCTCGGTGCAGGACAGCGTGGGGCGCAAGGATGTCTGGGAGCACAAATACCGCGTCTACGGGCCTGGAGGCGAGCTGCGCTGGCTGCACGGCCACGCCCGGCCGCAGCAGGAGGAAGACGGCTCGCTGCTGTGGCATGGCTATGTGCACGACGTCACGCAGGACCAGGCCATACAGGAATCCATACGCCACAGCGAGGAGCGCCTGCGCCTGACGGTGGGCGCCGTGCGTGACGGCCTGTGGGAGTGGGACTGCCGCAGCGGCCATGTGGAGTGGGATGCGCGCTGCTACCAGATGCTGGGCTTCGAGGCAGGCCAGTTCCCCATGAACTACGACGCCTTCTGCGCGATGGTCCATCCCTCGGACAGGGCGCGCGTGCTGGCGCGGCTGCAGCGCCATGCCGAGGCCGGGGCCGACTTCCGTGTGGAGATGCGGCTGCGCGGCTCGGCCGACAGCTGGCTGTGGGTGGAGTCGCGCGGCGAGATCACCCAGCGCGATGCCGACGGCAAGCCCGTGCGCATGCTGGGCACGCACACCGACATACAGCAGCGCGTGGAGCAGTCCCGCCTGATCAAGGCCTTGCTGGACCGGGGCAGCGCCCTCATCGTGATGGCCGGTCCCCAGCGCGAAATCCTCTATGCCAACGAGCGCGCGGCGCAGACCTTCCAGATCGAGACGGAGCGGCTGCCCGGTGGCGTGAACCTGCGCTCGCTGCATGTCAGCGACGAGAGTTTCGAACGCTTCGGCCAGCTGTACGGGCAGCTCAACGCACGCGGCACGGTGCGCACGGAATGGATCCTGCGCATGCCGTCGGGCTCGGACCACTGGTTCGACATGCAGGGCTCGCTGCTGGACCCCGACGAGGACGATGGCCGCGTCATCTGGACCATGATCGACACCGATGCGCGCCGGCGCGCCGAGACCGCGTTGGCCGAGACCCAGCACCGGCTGGAGGCCATCATCGACCGCTTTCCCGCAGGCATCCTGGTCACCGACGCGCAGGGCCGCCATGTGCTGGCGGCCAACCGCATGCTGGCCGCTGCCCTGCAACTGGACATGGCGCCTGCCGCCCTTGTGGGGCTGGGCATGCCGGCGCTGATCCAGCTGCTGCCGGCGTCGGTGGCGGACGTGCTCAGCGCAGGGCCCGTGGCCGGCCGCTCCCTGCATGCGCTGCCCGATGGCCACTATGTGGAGATCGAGGGCATGCAGCTGCGCGACGGCGACCGCTCCATCGGCCATTGCTGGGTCTTCCACGATGCGACGGAGCGGCAGCAGCGCGAATCCCAGCTGGAAACGCTGGCGCTGACCGACGCGCTGACGGGCATTCCCAATCGTCGCGCCTTCCTGGAGCGGCTGGCGATGGAGCTGGACCATCTGCGCAGCGGCCTGGTCGCGCATTCCACGCTGATCATGCTGGACATAGACCACTTCAAGCAGGTGAACGACGGCTACGGCCACGCGGTGGGCGACATCGTGCTCAAGGAACTGCTGGCCTCGGTGGCGCAGGAGATGCGCAGGGAAGACATGGTGGGCCGGCTGGGCGGCGAGGAATTCGCTGTGCTGCTGTCCGACACCAATGCGGAGGTGGGCCTGCGGCGCGCCGAAAGCCTGCGCGAAGCCATTGCCGGGCAGGCCATCGATGCGGGCAAGGCCGGAGACCTGCACATCACCATCAGCCTGGGCGTGTACGAGCTGCAGCGCAGCGATGCATCGGCCCAGGGCTGCCTGGAGCGGGCCGATGCGGCGCTGTACTACTCCAAGCGCAATGGCCGCAACCAGTCCACGCTGTGGAGCGAGCGGCTGCCAGCCATCGCGCGGTGATCCGGGCCGCTTCGGCGCAACGGCCTAGGAATTCATCCCGGTCGACTGCCGATTTTCAGAATGGTCCAATGGCCTGATGGCGCCGGAATCCCGAAAATCCAGGGTTCATGCTGCCGCGTGGCCCTGTCGTCGGTCCGTCTGCCCGAGTCCCCGGGGCGCGATCGACTTCCCCGCACAGCCCCTCACAAAAACAGGCCGCGCGCTGCGCGCCGGGCGAGGAATGTATGACATACAACCGGTGGTCCACGATGCATGTCGCCCCCCTGGGGCGAGCGCAATTCTGGAGCGATGCCAGCCGTGAGGCGCAGATGCCGCACACGCCCCTGGTGGCGCGGCCCGAGCGCTTCGAGGCCGTGCTCACATCGCGTGGCGTGGGCGCGGTGGTGTTCAACCGCATCCAGATGGCGGCGGGCCACGGCATGCAGCGCCTGCAGGCGGGTTGCCAGCGCGCGAGCCCGGCCAGCCTGCTGTGCCTGCTCTACCTCAAGGGTCGCGCCCGGGTGTCTGCGCTCGATGGGCCGGGCGCGGCGGTTGCGGGCGGCGAGTCGCATGCGCAGCCCGGCCAACTGTTCCTGCTGGACGAGCGGTGCGGCTACCGCATCTGGCAGGACGAAGCCGTGGACCTGCTCGTGCTGGCCGTGCCGCTGGCGCTGATCGATTCGTGCGCAGGCATGGCTTCGCAACTGCTGGCACGCAGCCTGCCTGACTGCGCGTCGTTGCAGCTGCTCGTCCAGCAGATGCAACTGATCCATGCATGGCAGGCGCCCCTGCCCGAGGGCGAGTCCGCGCAGCTGTCCGATCTGGTCATCAACACCTTGAAGACCGTGCTGCAGGCCGGGGCCGAAAGTGCTGCAGCCCGGCCTGACGCGCCCATGCACGTGCTGTTGTGCCGGGTGCGCCAATTGATCGCCCGCCAATATCCGGACCCGGCGCTGGGGCCGGAGCGCGTGGCATCGAGGCTGGGACTTTCCGTGCGCTCGCTGCAATCGCGGCTGTCGCGCGAAGGCACCAGCCTCAGCGCCGAACTCATGGACTATCGACTGGAGCGCGCCCATGCGCTGCTGCGCGCAGCGAAGCCGGGAACGCTGGGCGTCACGGAAATCTCGCAGCGCTGCGGCTTCAACTCGCTCGCGCATTTTTCCCGGCGCTTCAGGGCACGCTACGGCAGCACGCCGCTGGAGCTGCTGCGTGAGGCGGGGGTGGAGGGCATGGGGCCGTCCACCTGGCACGGGGACGGGGCGGGCACCTAGACAGGGCTTGCGGCGCCTCGGTCGGCGTGGCGTGCGCAGATCAGGCTGAGGATTTCGAACAGCATCTGCGCGCCCGCGTGGGCGGTGTTGGTGGTGGCGTCGTAGGCGGGCGAGACCTCGACCACGTCACCGCCCACGATGTGGATGCCGGCCAGGCCGCGCACCATGGCCTGGGCTTCGCGCACCGTCAGGCCTCCCACCTCGGGCGTGCCCGTGCCGGGCGCAAAGGCCGGGTCCAGGCAGTCGACGTCGAAGGAGACGTAGACGGGCGCATCACCCACCACCTCGCGTGCGCGGGCAATGACGCCGTCCACGCCCAGCGCGGGAAGGTCCTCTGCGTGGATCACCGTCATGCCCGACTCGTAGGAGAACTCCCAGAGATATTCGGCCGCGCCGCGTATGCCGATCTGGATGGTCCGCGTGGGGTCGAGCACGCCATCCAGCACGGCCTGGCGAAAGGGGCCGCCGTGGTGGAAGCGGCTGCCGTCGAAGGGGCCGCCAGTATCGCAGTGGGCATCGAAGTGGACCAGGGCCAGTGGCTGGTCGCGGCCCAGCGCGCGCAGTATGGGCAGGGTGATGGAGTGGTCTCCGCCTGCAGACAGCGGAATCACGCCGGCCGCATGGATCTTCGCGAAGGCTGACTCTATGTCGCGGTGCGACTGATCCAGGCTGTAGCGGCTGGACAGCGGCACGTCGCCGATGTCCGCCACGCGCAGCTCGCGCGTGGGCGCGGATCTGAGCACATGGTTGTAGGGGCCCACGCGCTCTATCGCGCGCAGCGCCCTGGGCCCGAAGCGGCAGCCGCTGCGGTTGCTGATGCCCAGGTCCATGGGCACGCCGATCAGCGCGGCCTGCAGTTCGCCGAAGTCCGGGCGGCTCCAGTCCATGGGGTGCATGGGGGCATCCAGCAGCGTGGGAATGCCTGCGTAGGGTGCGCTGCGCGTGCCGCTGGCGTCGATGATGTGGGCAGCCACGGTGCGGAAATGCGGATCGTGGATGACGGACTCGTTGTCTCCGCCGAAGCGCGCACGCAGCGCGGCCAGCCTGTCTGCAGTAAAGAGGGTCATGGGTGTCCCTTGGTTCAGGATTGGATGCCCGACAGGGAGCGCTGCTGCGAGCGCTGCGCCAGGCTGATGAGGACGAAACTGGCCGTGCTCATGGCCAGGCTGGCGTAGATCGGCGTGTTGGCGGCCAATCCGTCGCGGACCATGAAGACCACTGCCGTGGCGCAGCCCAGCAGCATGCTGGCAATGGCGCCCGCCGTGGTGGCGCGGCGCCAGTAGATGGCGCCGATCAGCGGCACCAGCATGCCGCCCACGAGCAGGTTGTAGGCGGTGGTCAGGGCATTGAGCACGTCGTCCACCACCAGGGCGATGCCGAGCACGGCAAGGCCCACCAGCAGCGTCAGCAGCCGGTGCCAGCGCACATCGGCCAGCGGCTTGCCTTGCCGCAGCAGGGGCACGAGGTCTTCGGCCAGCACGGTGGAGCCCGCCAGCATGGCCGCGCTGGCGGTGGACATCATGGCGGCCAGCGCGGCAGCGATCACCAGGCCGCGGACGCCGTCCGGCAGGCTGGCCTGCACGATGGCGGCAAAGGCGTTGTTGGGATTGTCCAGTTCCGGCAGCAGCACCCGCGCCGCCATGCCCACCAGGGCGCCGACCAGCCCGTAGACCACGCAGTACAGGCCGGCGAGGCTGCCCGCCACGGCGGCCACGCGTTCGCTGCGGGCCGTGAACACGCGCTGCCACACGTCCTGGCCGATCATGATTCCGAAGAAATAGATGACGAAGTAGGTGGCGATGGTGTCCCAGCCGATGTATGTGACATCGAAGCTGGACGCAGGCAGCCGTTCAACCAGCTGGTCCCAGCCGCCCACGCGGTACAGGCAGATGGGCAGCAGGATCAGCATCAGGCCCGCGGTCTTGATCACGAACTGCACGATGTCCGTCAGCGTCAGCGACCACATGCCGCCCACGGCCGAGTAGATGACCACGACGCCCCCGCCCACCAGGATGGAGATCCACAGAGGCAGGTCGAACAGCACCTGCATCACGGTGCCGATGGCGATCACCGACGTGGCCGCCAGCATCAGCGCATAGGCCAGCATCACCAGTGCGCTGGCCTGCTGGGTGCGGGCGCTGTAGCGCCGCTCCAGCACCTGGGTCACGGTGCAGATGCGCAGCCTGAGCAGGGGCTTGGCCAGGAACAGGTTCAGCACCAGCAGACCCGCACCCAGAGCCGCGCACAGCCACAAGCCCGAGATGCCGTACACGTAGCCCAGGCGTACCGTGCCCACCGTGCTGGCCCCGCCGATCACCGTGGCGGCCATGGTGCCCATGTACAGGCCCGGCCCGAGGTTGCGGCCCGCCACGAGAAAATCCTCCTGCGTCTTCGCGCGGCGCATGCCGTACCAGCCCAGCAGCAGCATGGCTGCCGCGTAGATCACTACCACCGAGATATCAAGCACCATGGTCTCTCTCCCCTTTTGTTCCGACCCCGTGTGCAGGGTCCTTCTGAAACAGCGGTATTCACGCAAGTGAATGTCACGGACCGCCCCTCTTGTTCTGCGCTGGCGGCGTGCTCCGGTGAACCGAAGCGCGCCGCAACAGCCGTGAATGCTAGACAGCAGCCGGGCTTGCATCCATTTCAAGTTCCATCTACAAACATCGATGAACATCGATCTTTGCTGAGTGAAAACCCCATGCTCCATACCGTTTCAGATCTCGACCTGCGGCTGCTGCGCGTTTTTCTGGCCATCGTCGACGCGGGCGGTGTATCGGCTGCGCAGGCCATTCTTGGCGTGGGGCAGTCCACGCTCAGCAGCCAGCTGTCCACGCTGGAGACACGCCTGGGGTTCAGCCTGTGCGAGCGCGGGCGCGGCGGCTTTCGCCTGACGGCCAAGGGCCGGCGCTTCGTCGACCTGGCCCGCGCTGCACTGCAGGGCCTGGAAGGATTCAGCGCGCAGGCGCGCAACATGCACCGGCAACTGGTCGGCAGCCTGGCCATCGGCCTGATCGGCAATGCACCCACGGAATACAACGCGTTGATGGGGCGGGCCATACAGCGCTTTCGCCAGCGCGACGAGGCCGTGCGCCTGTCGGTGCTGGTGCGCGGGCCGCGCGAGCTGGAGGAAATGCTGCTGCGCGACGAGCTGCAGGTCGCGGTGGGCTATTTCCTGCACCGTGCGCCGGCGCTGGAATACACGCTGCTGTTCAGCGAAAGGCAGGTGGCCTATTGCAGCGCCAGCCATCCATTTGCCGCACGCGCGGGCCGCATCGGCGCGCAGGAGGCGGGCGAGGCCGACTGGACCTGGCGCACCTATCCGCTGCCGCAGGCACCGCTGACAGGGCGCCCGCGCCATGTCACCTCAGAGGCGGACAACATGGAGGCGGCCGCCATCCTCATCCTGTCAGGCGCCCACCTGGGCTACCTGCCAGAGCATTACGCGGCGCCCTATGTGGCTGCCGGCCTGCTGCATGCGCTGGACGAATCCCTCTTCAGCTATGACGTGGACATCACCATGGTGGCCAGGAAGCGCGCACGCCAGGACGACATCACGGCCGCCTTCACGGACGACATGCGTGCCGTGCTGTAGGGGCGCCGCGGCACAGCGGCATCAGAACTGCAGCAGGCTCAGCGCAAACGGCAGGCTGAGCACGCCCAGCAGCGTGGACAGCGTGACCAGCCCCGCCACATATGAGCCGTTGTAGCCCATGCGTGCGGCCAGCACATAGCACGACGATGCGGTGGGCAGGGCCGAGAAGGCCATGAGGATCAGCGCCTGCGCACCGCTCAGGCCAAACGCCCGCACCATGGCATAGGCGATCAGCGGCTGCACCAGATGCCGCACGGCCAGCAGGCACACGGCCAGCAGCTTGCCGGCGGCCAGCGCGCCGAACTGCATGCCGGCGCCGGCCGACATCAGGCCCAGCGCGATGGAGGCTGCGCCTATGCGGGAGATCGACGGCTCGATCAGCGCCGGCAGCTTCAACCCCAGCGCGCTGAACACCAAGCCCGACAGCGTGCCCACGATCAGCGGATTGCGCACCAGCTGCCCCAGGAAATGCTGGTTGCTGCCGCGCGCCATGGGCCAGACGGCCGCGATATTGCACAGCGGCACGCTGACGCCGATCAGCACCGAGATGAACAGCAGGCCCTCAGGCCCCGCCAGCCGGCTGGCCAGCGCCAGGCCGATGAAGGAGTTGAAGCGAAACGCCACCTGCACGGCGCCGGCATGCTCGCGTGTGTCGATCCGGCCGCGCAGGCCCGGCCACCAGGGCAGGCTGTAGGCCAGGCCGATGCCGACCAGGGCCGCACACACGCCAGCGGCCAGCAAGTGGGAGGTGGCACCCCAGTCCACCGGGCTCTTGACGATGGAGTGGAACAGCAACACCGGGAACAGCAGGTAGTACACCAGCGCCTCCACCGCCTGCCAGACCGTGCGGTTGAGCTGTGTGAAGCGGCACAGCACGTAGCCAAGCACGATGAGCGAAAAATCGGGGAAGAGCAGCACGGCGTAGTTCACGGGGGCAGAGCATAAGCGCAACCCCGCAGTCGCCGCGTCTCCCGAGAAACCATGGCGCGAGGCTAGGGGTAAACACCGGGAAATCAGTGCTGCGACAAACTGTGACAACCGGGCCCCGGGCCTTAGCATCGCTGGGGTCCACACAGCCGATCCGAAAGCGCAGGTCCTGACGACCGTCAAGCGCGCAGCGGGCTCCAGGCCCCACCATGGCTGTTCCGTGGCAGCGTTTGCGAGCCTTCGTTTCGCAGACCATCCATCCGCAGGCACGGCCTTGCGGATGTCCATGAAACCTTCTTCGTCAACACGACCCCCAAAAGGAGATCTTGTATGAATCGTCGCAGCTGGATGGGCCTGACCCTGGTCCTCGCAAGCACCGGAGCCCTGGCCCAGGCCTATCCCACCAAGCCGATCAAGCTGGTGGTGCCCTTCGCCCCCGGTGGCACGACCGACATCATCGCCCGCGTGATCGCCGAACCCCTGACCAAGGAACTGGGCCAGCCCGTGGTGGTGGACAACCGCGGCGGTGGCGGTGGCGTCATCGGCGCCATGGAAACCGCGCGCTCGCAGCCCGATGGCTACAGCCTGGGCATCGCCACGGTCTCGACCACGGCGACCAACCCCGCGATCAATCCCAAGATCTCGTACAACACGCTGACGGACTTCACGCCCATCATCAACGTGGCGGCCACGCCCAACGTGATTGCGGTGAACCCCAAGTTCCCCGCCAAGGACTACAAGAGCTTCGAGGCCGAACTCAAGAAGTCCCAGGGCAAGTACTCCTATGCGTCCTCGGGCACGGGCGGCATCCAGCACATGCTGATGGAGCTGTACAAGAGCCTGACCAACACCTTCGTCACCCACATCCCCTACCGCGGCGCGGGCCCTGCGCTCAACGACGTGGTGGCGGGCCAGGTGCCCATGGTGCTGGACAACCTGCCCTCGGCCCTGCCGTTCATCAAGGACAACCGCCTGGTGCCCATCGTGGTGGCCGCGCCCCAGCGCCTGGCCGTGCTGCCCAATGTGCCCACCTTCAAGGAAGTGGGCCTGGAGCCGGTGAACCGCATGGCCTACTACGGCATCCTGGGCCCCAAGAACATGCCCAAGGATGTGGTGGACAAGATCAACGCCGCCGTGCGCAAGGTGCTGCAGGACCCGGCCGTGCGCAAGCGCATCGAGGACACGGGCTCCCTGGTCATCGGCAACTCGCCTGAAGAGTTCGCCAAGCAGATCAAGGAAGAGTACGAGACCTACAAGAAGGTGGTTGCCCAGCAAAAACTCACGCTGGAGTAAGCACCGCCCAGAGCGGTTGGATCAGAGCCCGAGGTTCCTTGCGGACCTCGGGTTTTTTTCGTTGTAGGCTTGATGGGATGTCCCAAGTGCCTGCCGCTTCCATCATGTCCCCCTCGGTTGCCGAAGCCGAACCTGCTGCCGATCCTGCATCCTGGCCCGCGCCGCTGCCGGCCAGCCTGGATGCGCTGGACCTGTTCATGGATGCGCTGCTGCTGGAGGACGGGCTGTCGCGCAATACGCTGGCGGCCTACCGCCGCGATCTGACGGCCTGGGGGCGGTGGCTGGCGCACCAGCGGCCGCCGCTGGCGCTGGATGCGGCGGGCGAGCTGGAACTGCAGGGCTATTTCGCGGTGCGCGTGGAGCAGACCAAGGCCAGTTCGTCGAACCGGCGGTTGACGGTGCTGCGCCGCTACTACCACTGGGCGCTGCGCGAGCAGCGCATTGCGGCCGATCCCACGGTGCGCATGCTGGCGGCACGGCAGCCGCCGCGCGTGCCGCATACGCTGACGCAGGCTCAGGTGGAGGCGCTGCTCAAGGCGCCCGATGTCGATACGCCGCTGGGCCTGCGTGACCGCGCCATGCTGGAGCTGATGTACGCCAGCGGCCTGCGCGTGAGCGAGCTGGTGGATCTGCCGATGCATGGCATCGATCTGCGCTCGGGCGTGCTGCGCGTGACCGGCAAGGGGCAAAAGGAAAGACTGGTGCCTTTCGGCCAGGAGGCACATTGGTGGCTGGAGCGCTATCTGGCCACGGCGCGCGGTGCCATCCTGGGCGGGCAGCGCAGCGATGCGGTCTTCGTGACCCAGCGCGGGGCTGCGATGAGCCGCGTGATGTTCTGGGTCATCGTCAAGCGCTGCGCGCAGGTTGCGGGTGTCACGGCACCGCTGTCGCCGCACACGCTGCGCCATGCCTTCGCCACCCACCTGCTCAACCATGGCGCAGACCTGCGCGTGGTGCAGATGCTGCTGGGCCATGCCGATATCTCCACCACCACCATCTACACCCATGTGGCGCGCGAGCGGCTCAAGGCCCTGCACGCTTTGCACCATCCGCGTGGTTGATTGGATGTGGTCGGTTCGCCGGATTGCCTATTTCTGGCGTTGAAACCGTCGAAGTGGCAAAGCCCGCCTCGGGGATATGTGCTTTGCACAACAATCACCGCCGTGTTCGATGTGTTTCTGCGGAGTTCTCGATGACTGATTTCCTGCGCCGGCATGTGCTGGTGACTTCCATGCTGGCGGCGACGGTGGCTGCCGCGGCCCTGCCGATGTCTGCGTCGGCTGCCGATGCGGCATGGCCCAGCCGGCCCATCCGCGTGGTGGTTTCCTACCCGGCCGGCGGCGTCAGCGATGTGGTGGCCCGCGCCCTGGGCGAGAAGCTGGCCGCCCGCCTGGGCCAGCCCGTGGTGGTGGACAACAAGGCCGGCGCCGGCGGCGCCATCGGCCTGGACTTGGTGGCCAAGGCCGCACCCGATGGCTACACGCTGGGCTTTTCCTCCATCAGCCCGCTGACGCTGAGCCCGCACCTGGGCAAGCCCCTGTTCGATCCGCAGCGCGACCTGGTGCCCGTGACCAGCGTGATGTACTCGCCCGTGCTGCTGCTGGGCACGGCCCGCTCCACGGCGGCCGACTTCAATGCGCTGGTGGCCCAGGCCAAGGCGCAGCCCGGTGAAGTGCGCTGGGCCACGGCCGGCCTCGCCTCGCTGGGCCACATCATGCTCGAGCAGATCATGCATGCCTCGCAGGTCCGGATCACGCACATTCCCTACAAGGGCGGCGGGCAGCAGCTCAATGACGGCCTGAGCGCGCAGTTCGAAGTGCTGTCCACCAATGCCGGCCCGGCCGTTTTGCAGCACATCAAGGCGGGCAAGTTCAAGGCCCTGGCCGTGGGCGCACCCCAGCGCCTGGAGTCGCTGCCCGGCGTTCCCACGCTGGCTGAACTGGGCTACAAGAGCGCCAACATGACCTCGGTGTTCGGCATCTTCGCGCCCGCTGGAACGCCTGCGCCCGTGCTGCAAAAACTCAATGCCGAGATCAACCAGGTGCTGGCCCAGCCGGACATGCGCGCCAAGCTGGAGGCCACCGACAACGTGGCCATGGGCGGCAAGGCCGAGGACTTTGCACGCCAGATCGAGGCCGAGTCCCAGTCCAACGCGCGCATCATTCGCGCAGCCGGCATCAAGCTCAATTGATGGAGCGCAGGGCGCCACCGGCGCCCATGCAAAAAGGGCTTGCAGCCGTCATGGCCGCAAGCCCTTTGTCTTTGGTGCCGGATGTGCGGGGCCCGCCTATGCCATGGGCTCGTCCGCCGTGAGATTGTCGGCCCAGGCCAGGGCCTGCAGATGCGCCCAGTTGACCTGGTGGTTGGACAGCTGCAGTGCATTGGCTGCGCGCGCGAAGCCTTCGTCATCGCCGCTTTCGCAGGCACGCGTCAACTCCAGGAAGGGCGCGAACACGCCCTTGTTGTGCACCAGCGCATCGATCACGGGCTGGGGCAGGGCGATGGACTCCAGCGCCTTTTCCATGGGCTGGCCCAGCATCACGTCCAGCAGCGAGAACACGCCGACCACGAAGGCGTTGTCGCACTCCTCGGGCGAGAGCAGCTCGGCCGTCAGCAACTCCATCAGGCGCCCGCGCACCACGGCGGTCTGGCCCACGGCCGGCGGCGTGCCGCCCGCGCGCGAAGTGGTCAAAAGCAGGGCCGCCCAGCGGAACAGCTTCTTGAGACCCAGGATCATCACCGCGTGGCGGAACGAGGTGATCTCGCACGACAGGCCGAAACCCGAGGAGTTGATGAAGCGCAGCAGGTTGAAGGACAGCGTGGGATCCTTCTTGAGCAGGGCTTCGATCTCGTCCGTGCTGGCCTGCTGGCGCACCAGATTGATCAGCTGGATGATGGTGGCCTGCGTGGGGCGGATGGTGCGCGCCTGCACGAGTTGCGGCTGGGCGAACCAGAAGCCCTGGAACAGCCGCACGCCCAGGTCGCGCATGCGCTCGAACTGCTCGGAGGTCTCGACCTTTTCGGCCACGATCTGGGCATTGGTATGGGCGCGCGCGAACTTCACCAGGGTCTCGGCATCGGCCAGTGCGAAGGTCTGCATGTCCAGCTTGATGAAGGCGGCCGCAGGCAGCCAGCTGGCATAGGCGCGGCGCAGCAGGTGCTGGTTGAAGGCCAGGCGGAAGCCGCGCTGGCGCAGGGCCTGGAAGGTGGGCAGGCGTTCCTCGATATCGGCAGCCGTGGCGTTCTCGCCCAGCGTGGGCACCTCCAGCACCACCTTGTCGGGGTGGATCAGTTCCAGGTGGCCGCCGGCCAGGCTGTCATGCGTGCAGTTGATGAAGACCGTCTTCTTGCCCACCAGCGCTTCGGCGCCCGCATACGACAGCGCGTTGAAGAGCAGGGCGGCATCGGAGGCCGCCGTGTGCGCATGCTGGGCCGTGGAGCGGTCGAAAAGCTCATAGCCGAAGACATCGCGCGCCTCGTTGACGATGGCCTGGCGCGCAATGACGGCCACCTGCCCGTCCTCCACCCCGGCTGGCAGGGGGGGCGGCGGAGCGGAGGAGTTGTCGTTGGTAGTCATTTGGAAGCTGAGAAAGATGGATGAGCGATGGCTTTCGATGGCGTTCTATAGCTTATAGCTATAGCGAGCTGTCTGCCAGTTGGTCGGTCCAGGCCAGGGCCTGCAGATGGGCCCAGTTGATCTGCTGGCTGCTCAGGCGCAGCGCGCCTGCGCTGCGGTGGAAGGCTGCATCGTCGCTGGCTTCGCAGGCCTGGGCCAGGATCAGCAGCTCGCCCAGCACGCCTTCGTGGCGCAGCACGGCGGCGGAGACGGCATCGGGCACGGGGATCAGGCTCATGGCCACGTCCTGCGGCAGGTCCAGCATGCTGCCCAGCAGCGAGAAGATGCCGACGACGAAGGCCTGGTCGGAGTCTTCCTCGCTCAGCGATTCCTGGGCCAGCAGCTCCATCAGCCGCCCGCGGATCACGGCGGTCTGGCCGATGGCCGGCGGCGGGCCGCCGTTGCGCGATGCGGTCAGCAGCATGGCCGCCCAGCGGAACAGCTTCTTGAGGCCCATGAGCATCACGGCCTGGCGGAACGAGGTGATCTCGCGCTGCACGCCGAAGCCCACGGAATTGATCAGGCGCATCAGGTTGAAGGCCAGGCCCGCATCCTTCTTGAGCACATCCTCGATGGCATCGGTGCTGGCCTGCTGGCGCACCAGATTCAGCAGCTGGACAATGCTTTGCTGCGAGGGCGACAGCAGCTTGGTGCGCACCACCGTGGGCCGCGCGAACCAGAAGCCCTGGAACAGCTGTATGCCCAGGCGGCCCACCTGCTCATGCTGCTGGGCGCTTTCCACCTTCTCGGCGATCAGCTCGGCGCGCGTGTGGCGGCCGGCAAAATTGACCAGCACGGCCAACTGGTCAGGGGCCAGCACGGACAGGTCGAACTTGATGTAGTCGGCCAGGGGCAGCCAGGCTGCATAGGCGGACTCCAGCACCGTGTGATTGAAGGCCAGGTTGAAACCGCGTGCGCGCAGATTGCTGAGGATGGGCAGGCGGGCCTGTACCTCCTGCTGGGCGGCCAGGCCCAGCGGCGGTATCTCCAGCACCACCTTGTCGGGGTTGAGCAGCTCCAGATGCCCGCCGGCCAGGCTTTCATGCGTGCAGTTGACGAACATCAGCTTGGTGCCAACCAGATCTTCTTCGCCCGCATGCGACAGGGCCGTGAACACCAGGGACACATCCGAGGCCGCCGTATGGTCCGGGTAGGCGCGCGAACGGTTGAAAAGCTCATAGCCGATGATCTGCTGCACCCCGTTGACGATGGCCTGGCGCGCAATCATTCCCCGATCCGTGGACGCGGGGCTGGCCACAGGGGCATCGTTGAAGAGATGGACAGGCAATTCGGTCATGGAGTGTTCGGTCGAAGGGACACGGGAAGCAGCAGATCTGATTGTAGGAATGTTCTGAATAAATATGCCGACAGGCAGTGTCTGCTGGGACAAGTCCGATTGCGGAGTCGGACCCATCCTAGTTTGTAAACCATTGTGTGGCTTCACGAGCGGCCTGGGCCTGTCCGCACGGCGCAGGCAGGCTTTCTTCAGACCTGCTGCAACCAGGCCAGTTCAGTATCGGTGAAGCCTGCGGCGCGGCGTGCGCGTTCGTTGAAGGGCGGGCGCAGGCGCGGCGCCTCGTAGCGCAGGGTCAGCGCCTGGTAGTGGGCCTCGGGCTCCAGGCCTTCGCGCTCGCACAGCCAGCGGTACCAATGATTGCCTATGGCCACGTGGCCCACTTCCTCGCGCAGGATGATGTCGAGGATGTCCACCGCCGCCAGCGCATCGGGCGCGCGCGTGTTGCGCAGCTTGTTCTGGATCTGGGGCGTGGCGTCCAGGCCGCGCGCCTCCAGCGTGCGCGGCACCAGGGCCATGCGGGCCACCACGTCATGGGCGGTCTTCTCGCACATGGTCCACAGGCCCTGGTGGGCCGGGAAATCGCCGTAGTCGTGGCCCAGGTGCGCACGCAGATGCTCGCGCAGCAGGCGAAAGTGCTTGGCCTCCTCGGCGGCCACCTGCAGCCAGTCCAGGTAGTACTGCTGCGGCATGCCGTCAAAGCGCCAGACGGCGTCCAGCGCCAGATTGATGGCGTTGAACTCGATGTGGGCTATGGCGTGGATCAGCACGGCCCGGCCTTCCGGCGTCGCCGGCGAACGCCTTGCAACGGCGGTGTGGTGGCGCAGCTCGGGCCGCAGCGGGCGGCCCGGCAGGTCCGGCGCGGGATCCGGCAGGGCCGGTGCCTGCGGTGCTATTGAATAAAGCGCCTGCCGCGCATACATGTCCAACGCGGCGGCGGCCTTTTCTTCGGGGTCCGTGAGGCACAAGACCTCAAGGGCGCGGTGACGTAACTCCATCCCTACAATTCTAGGTTTCCTGCCATCACCAATAATTGACGGAGACAAAGACCCATGGCGATCTATGAACTGGATGGAGTGGCCCCTGAAGTGGCGGCGTCGGCCTGGGTGGCCGACAGCGCCGAAGTGATGGGCAATGTGCAGCTGGCCGAAGACGCCAGCATCTGGTTCGGCGCCGTGCTGCGCGGCGACTGCGAGAGCATCACCATCGGTGAGGGCAGCAACATCCAGGACGCGAGCGTGCTGCATGCCGACCTGGGCAAGCCGCTGGTCGTGGGGCGCCACGTGACCGTGGGCCACCAGGTCATGCTGCATGGCTGCACCATTGGCGACGAGTCGCTGATAGGCATTGGTGCCGTGGTGCTCAACGGCGCGAAGATCGGCCGCAACTGCCTGGTCGGCGCCGGAGCACTCATCACCGAAGGCAAGGAATTTCCCGATGGCTCGATGATCATCGGCAGCCCGGCCAAGGCCGTGCGCCAATTGACGCCCGAGCAGATCGAGGGCTTGCGCCGCAGCGCCCAACACTATGTCGACAATGCGCGCCGGTTCAAGACCGGGCTGCGCAAGCTGGGCTGAGCGAGGCCCGGCACTTTTTTACGGAATCCATCAGCGTGTCTGAACTGCATAAATTCATCTTCGAAGGCCTGCCCGTGCGCGGCTCCATCGTTCGCCTCACCGATGCCTGGCAGGAAATCCTGCAGCGCCGCGCGGGCAACGGCGAGACCGGCGCCTACCCCGCTGCCGTGAGCGAACTGCTGGGAGAAATGGCGGCTGCGGGCGTGCTCATGCAGTCCAATATCAAGTTCAACGGCGCCTTGGTCTTCCAGGTCATGGGCGATGGCCCGGTCAAGCTGGCTGTGGCCGAGGTGCAGTCCGATTTCGGCCTGCGCGCCACCGCCACCCTGATCGGCGACCCTCCCGAAGGCGCCACGCTGGAACAACTGCTCAATGTGCACGGCGGCGGCCGCTGCGCCATCACGCTGGACCCCAAGGGGCGCCAGCCGGGCCAGCAGCCCTACCAGGGCGTGGTGCCGCTGCAGGATGCGCAGGGCCGGCGCTTCACCAAGGTGTCCGATGCGCTGCAGCACTACATGCTGCAGTCGGAACAGCTGGACACCGTGCTGGTGCTGGCGGCCGACGACCAGGTGGCCGCCGGCCTGCTGATCCAGCGCATGCCGGTCAAGGGTGAGGCCAACCTGGCCGCTGCCACCGAAAGCGAGCAGTCGGGTCAGGATGCCATCGGGCTGAACGAGGACTACAACCGTATCGCCACGCTGGCCTCCAGCCTCACGCGCGACGAGCTGCTCACGCTGGATGTGGAGACCATACTGCGCCGCCTGTTCTGGGAAGAGAAGCTGATGCGCTTCGTGCCCCAGCAGGACGAGGAGCATCCGCGCTTTGCGTGCACCTGCAGCCGTGACCGTGTGGCGTCCATGCTGGTGTCGCTGGGCTCCCAAGAGGTGGAGAGCATCCTGGAGGAGCGCGGCAGCATCGAGGTGGGCTGTGACTTCTGCGGCAAGCAGTACGAATTCGATCCCATCGACGCAGCTCAGCTGTTCACCGAGGCCGGCAAGCAGCCGCCGACCTCGACGAACGTCCAGTAAATACGCCCGGCTTCAGTCTCGCCCGCTGCGCAGCGCGTCGAACAATCGCCGCTCGCAGTCCGGGTCGCTGCATTGCTCGCAGCCGTAGGGGCGAAGGCGGGCGCCGCGTTGCGCGGGGCTTGCGGGCAGCCAGGACCAGTCCATTTGCGGAGCCTTGAGCCTGAGCGACTCGGCCAGCTGTTGCCATTGCCGGGCGGTATTGCCGTAGAGCACCACGTAGTCGCGTGACTGGCTTTGCAATTGGTCGCGCCAATGCTGGAGCTGTGCGGCAGGGCCATCGCTCACCCCTTCGTGCTCGGTGACGGAGGCTCTCCAATCCAGTCCCAGCAGGTAGACGGCCCCATGTTCCGGCAGAGACTGCCCCGGCTCGGCCGCCAGGCATTGCCAGTCGGCAGGAGATGCTCCGTGGTGCCGCCAGGCCTGGCGCAGTGCATGGGCCATGGAAAGCGCGAGCGCGGGTGGCGATCCCAGAAGAATCACCGGGGGCGGGGGCAAGCGGTCTGTGTCCAAGTACCTGTCTCGGCTTGCGCGCAGGCCCGGGCAAGGGGCGCAGGCGCCTTGTTGCAAAAGCACAAGGCCGGCATGAAGCCGGCCTTGGTGCAGGAAATCCCAATCCTCAGCGCCGCACGATCTGCACGAAGATCTCGTTGGGCTTGACCATGCCCAGTTCGCTGCGGGCCTTTTCCTCGACCATGGCCAAGCCGTCCTTGAGGTCGTTGACCTCGGAGGCCAGGCGGTCGTTCTCGGCTTTTTCCAGCGCGTTGGCCACGTTCTGGTCGTGGATCTGCTGCTGCAGTTCCTTCACATAGGCCACGCTGCCGTGGCCCAGCCACAGCTGCGCGTGCACGGCAGCCAGCAGGGCGAGCAGGACAATGGGGACGACGCGGTTGACCATGGGGGCAGATATCGCTGACAGGAAAAAGGCTTGCAGGCCCGATGGCTTGCAAGCCTAACGCTTTTCAGCGCAGGTTGTAGAAAGCCTCGCGGCCGGGGTAGTGGGCGATGTCACCCAGGTCTTCCTCGATGCGCAGCAGCTGGTTGTACTTGGCGATGCGGTCCGAACGGCTCAGCGAGCCGGTCTTGATCTGGCCTGCGTTGGTGCCCACGGAGATGTCGGCAATCGTCGAATCCTCGGTTTCACCGGAGCGGTGCGAGATCACGGCCGTGTAGCCTGCGCGCTTGGCCATTTCGATGGCGGCGAAGGTTTCGGTCAGCGTGCCGATCTGGTTGATCTTGATCAGGATGGAGTTGGCGATCTTCTTGTCGATGCCTTCCTTCAGGATCTTGGTGTTGGTGACGAACAGGTCGTCGCCCACCAGCTGGACCTTGGCGGCCAGGCGGTCGGTCAGGATCTTCCAGCCATCCCAGTCGCCTTCGGCCATGCCGTCCTCGATGGAGATGATGGGGTACTTGTCGCACCAGCCGGCCAGCATGTCGGTCCACTGGGTGGCGGTCAGCGTCAGGTTGCCTTCACCGGCCAGCACGTACATGCCGTCCTTGTAGAACTCGCTGGCGGCGCAGTCCAGGCCCAGGGCGATCTGTTCGCCGGCCTTGTAGCCTGCGTTTTCGATGGCCTGCAGGATCAGCTGGATGGCGGCTTCGTGGTTTTCCACGGAAGGCGCAAAACCGCCTTCGTCGCCCACGGCCGTGCTCATGCCCTTGTCGTGGATGATCTTCTTGAGCGCGTGGAAGACTTCGGCACCCCAGCGCACGGCTTCGCGGAACGAAGGCGCGCCCACGGGGATGATCATGAATTCCTGCAGGTCCAGGCTGTTGTTGGCGTGTGCGCCGCCGTTGATGACGTTCATCATCGGCACGGGCAGCTGCATGCCGCCCATGCCGCCCAGGTAGCGGTACAGCGGCAGGCCGGCCTCTTCGGCAGCGGCGCGGGCCACGGCCATGGAGACGGCCAGCATGGCGTTGGCGCCCAGGCGGCCCTTGTTGTCCGTGCCGTCCAGGTCGATCAGGGTCTTGTCCAGGAAGGCCTGCTCGGAGGCGTCCAGGCCCAGCACGGCTTCGGAGATCTCGGTGTTGATGTGCTCGACGGCCTTGAGCACGCCCTTGCCCAGGTAGCGGCTCTTGTCGCCGTCACGCAGCTCGATGGCTTCGCGCGAGCCGGTGGACGCGCCCGAAGGCACGGCCGCGCGGCCCATCACGCCCGATTCCAGCAGCACGTCGCACTCGACGGTGGGGTTGCCGCGGCTGTCCAGCACTTCGCGGCCTACGATGTCAACGATTGCACTCAATTTTTACCTCTTGTCAGAGAGTTGGAGAATACGATTAATAAGGCTGACCGTTCCGGGTCAGTTCTTCAGTTGTCAAGATGGTCTTGCCAGTGCCATCATCCATCTTGATGAGTATTCCTTTATAGATCCATTCGCGGTGTGTGCTGTAATTGAATCTGCAGGCAGTGACCGATCTGGATCCAATGGCTACTGCATTTTTTCCTTCAAAAACCACCTCTATTTCAGTGCTGATGTCCTTGCTCACCGGGATGGGGCTACTGATGGAGGATGTTGTGCTATTGCCGGCTATGGAATATTTCAGAGATTCGCCTTGCTTTAGCTTGAATTTTTTATCTGTCCACGCGGGGGTGTAGATTACTTTTTCAAATGATTTTAATTGCGCTGCGGCAAATTCTGATTCTTTTCCATGAGTCGTAAGCTCCTTTTCTGTTATTGGGCTTAGGTAGCTTGTCTGGAGTGAGCTACCAAATCCCATTGGCAGATATTCGGTAGGACTTCTCATCTCCTCATATGCAAGAAGATCCGATTTCCCATTGAATGTGGCATTGGTGCTTGCAATGCTGATCGAGAGAGATCTTCCTGGTGGGCTTGACCTCGTATCCTCGTATTTTTGCTGGATCGCGCTCCCAGGGGAATACGTTGCGATGTCAAAACAGCTTTCCGCAGATACTGTCTCGTGAGGACCATCGCTGCCGCCGCCGCAAGCGGCCAGGATGAAGGCAATGCTCGTCGATGAAATGATTTTTGTGGCTTTTTTCAATGTGTCCTCCTCCGGAAGTGATGGATTGATTGATCTGGTCAGACACCCTCGACGCAGACCATGCGCATGATGGCCGCGCCTTCGCGGGCTTCGCGGGCACGCAGGTACTCGGGCGTGTCGTAGAAAGCCTTGGCGGCCTCGAAGCTGGGGAACTTGAGGATCACGGTGCGGCCGGGATTCCAGTCGCCTTCGAGCACTTCGACCTTGCCGCCGCGCACGCAGACTTCGGCACCATGCGCGCGCATGGCCTCGGTGCTCCACTTGCGGTACTCCTCGTACTGCTCGGGCTTGGTGACGGTGACGGACGCAATGATGTAGCCGCTGGCCATGGGTCAGACTCCAAAATCGTTTTCGAGGAAGCCGTTCTTCTTGGTCACGTCGTCGAGCGCGACCAGGGTTTCGAGCAGGGCCTTCATGTGCTTGAGCGGCACGGCGTTGGGGCCGTCGCTGAGGGCGCAGGGAGGATTGGGATGGGTTTCCATGAACAGTCCGGCCACGCCCACGGCCACGGCCGCACGCGAGAGCACGGGCACCATCTCGCGCATGCCGCCGCTGCTGGTGCCGTTGCCGCCGGGCAGCTGCACGCTGTGCGTGGCATCGAAGACAACGGGCGCACCGGTCTCGCGCATGATGGACAGGCTGCGCATGTCCGAGACCAGATTGTTGTAGCCGAAGCTGGCGCCGCGCTCGCAGGCCATGAAGCTGTCCTCGGGCAGGCCGGCCTCCTTGGCGGCGGCGCGGGCCTTGTCGATGACATTCTTCATGTCATGCGGGGCCAGGAACTGGCCCTTCTTGATGTTCACCGGCCGGCCCGACTGGGCCACGGCACGGATGAAGTCGGTCTGGCGGCACAGGAAGGCCGGCGTCTGCAGTACGTCCACGACCTGGGACACGGCCGGTATCTCGGACTCGGTGTGCACGTCGGTCAGGATGGGGACCTGCAGGTCCTTCTTCACTTTGGCCAGGATCTCCAGGCCCTTGTCCATGCCCGGGCCGCGAAAGCTGGCGCCCGAGCTGCGGTTGGCCTTGTCGTAGCTGCTCTTGAAGATGAAGTGGATGCCCAGGGCCGCCGTGATTTCCTTGAGCTGCCCCGCCACGTCCATCTGCAGCTGCTCGGACTCGACGACGCAGGGACCTGCAATGAGAAAGAAGCGCCGGTCGAGGCCGACGTCGAAGCCGCAGAGTTTCATGGTGGGGATTCCTTGGGAAATGGTGGGCGGCGTTGCGGGGCTCAGGACTTGCGCGGTGCCTTCTGGCGCTCGATCGCAGCCTTCACGAAGGCATTGAACAGCGGGTGGCCGCTCCACGGCGTGGACTTGAACTCGGGGTGGAACTGCACGCCGATGTACCAGGGGTGAACTTCCTTGGGAAGTTCGACGATCTCGGTCAGCTGCTCACGCTGGGTCAGCGCCGAGATCACCAGGCCCGCTTCGCGCAGCTGGTCCAGATACTGGACGTTGGCTTCGTAGCGATGGCGGTGGCGCTCGGTGACCACGTCACCGTAGATGCTGTGGGCCAGCGTGCCGGCCTGCACGTCGGAGGACTGCGCGCCCAGGCGCATGGTGCCGCCCAGGTCGGAGTTCTCGTCGCGGGTCTTGACCGTGCCGTCGGCATCCTTCCACTCGGTGATCAGGGCGATCACGGGGTTGGCGGACTTGGGGTCGAACTCGGTGGAGTTGGCGCCTTCGAGGCCGGCCACATGGCGGGCGTACTCGATGGTGGCCACCTGCATGCCCAGGCAGATGCCCAGGTAGGGCACCTTGTTTTCGCGGGCGTAGCGGGCCGTGGAGATCTTGCCTTCCACGCCGCGCGAGCCGAAGCCGCCGGGCACGAGGATGGCGTCGTACTGCGAGAGCTTGTCGCGCGCATTGGCGTCGCTGATGGTCTCGGAGTCCACATGGGTGATCTTCACGGCCACATGGCTTTGCATGCCGGCGTGCTTGAGCGCCTCGTTGACGGACTTGTAGGCGTCCGACAGCTCGACGTACTTGCCGACCATGGCGATCTTGACCTCGCCCTGCGGGTGCTCGGTCTCGTGGACCAGGTCATCCCAGCGCTTGAGGTTGGTGGGCGGCGTGTTCAGGCGCAGCTTGTCGCAGATCAGGCCGTCCAGGCCCTGCTCGTGCAGCATGCGGGGCACCTTGTAGATGGTGTCCACGTCCCACATGGAGATCACGCCCCATTCGGGAACGTTGGTGAACAGCGAGATCTTTTCCTTTTCCTCGTCCGGCACGCGGTGCTGGGCGCGGCACAGCAGGGCGTCGGGCTGGATTCCGATCTCGCGCAGCTTCTGCACGGTGTGCTGCGTAGGCTTGGTCTTGAGCTCGCCGGCCGTGGCGATCCAGGGCAGGTAGGTCAGGTGCACGAAGGCCGTGTTGTTGGGGCCCTGCTTGAGGGCCAGCTGGCGCACGGCTTCGAGGAAGGGCAGGGACTCGATATCGCCCACCGTGCCGCCGACTTCGCAGATGGCCACGTCCACGGCATCCGGCGTGCCGATGCCGGCGCCGCGCTTGATGTACTCCTGGATTTCATTGGTCACGTGAGGGATCACCTGCACGGTCTTGCCCAGGTAGTCGCCGCGGCGCTCCTTCTCCAGAACGCTCTGGTAGATGCGGCCGGTGGTGAAGTTGTTGGACTGCTTCATGCGCGTTTCGATGAAACGCTCGTAGTGGCCCAGGTCCAGATCGGTCTCTGCGCCATCGTCGGTCACGAACACTTCACCGTGCTGGAAGGGCGACATGGTGCCCGGGTCCACGTTGATGTACGGGTCCAGCTTGATGAGAGTGACTTTGAGGCCGCGCGATTCGAGGATCGCAGCAAGGGAGGCTGAGGCGATTCCCTTGCCCAGGGAAGACACCACACCGCCTGTGACGAAGACAAATTTGGTCATGTCTTTTATTGGTGGTGGTAAAGCAGGATTATAGATGCGCTGCCGAATTCGCCGCGCCGCGCGGGGCTGCTCGGACGTTGCGGCTCTGCTAAATTGCGCGCCATGACTGAAGTGTTCGCTGGTAAACATCTGGTGCTCGGCCTCTCCGGAGGCGTGGCTTGTTACAAATCTGCCCAGCTGGTGCGCCTGCTGGTACAGGCCGGGGCCACCGTGCAGGTGGTGATGACCGAGGCGGCCGAGCAGTTCATCACGCCGGTGACCATGCAGGCGCTGTCGGGCCGCCCCGTCTACGGATCGCAGTGGGACGCGCGCGAGCCCAACAACATGCCCCACATCAACCTCAGCCGCGAGGCCGACGCGATGCTGATCGCGCCCTGCAGCGCCGACTTCATCGCGCGCCTGGTGCAGGGCCGCTCCGACGAGTTGCTGAGCCTGATGTGCCTGGCGCGCCCCATGGACCGCGTGCCCCTGCTGTTGGCTCCGGCCATGAACCGCGAGATGTGGGCACACCCGGCCACGCAGCGCAACCTGGCGCAGGTGGCCGCCGACGGCGCGCTGGTGCTGGGCGTGGGAACGGGCGACCAGGCCTGTGGCGAGGTGGGCGACGGCCGCATGCTCGAGCCCGAGGAAATCATGGAGGAGCTGGCTGCCTTCTTCACGCCCAAGCTGCTGCAGGGCCGCCAGGTGCTGGTCACGGCGGGCCCTACCTTCGAGGCCATCGACCCCGTGCGCGGCATTACCAACCATTCCAGCGGAAAGATGGGCTTTGCCATTGCGCGCGCCGCACGCGAGGCGGGCGCCCAGGTAACCCTGGTGGCCGGGCCCGTGCACCTGCGCACGCCGCGCGGCGTGCAGCGCATCGACGTGCAATCGGCGCAGCAGATGTTCGATGCCGTGCAGCAGCAACTGCCCCAGGCTGGCGTGTTCATCGCCACGGCGGCCGTGGCCGACTGGCGCCCGGCCACGGCGTCAGACCAGAAGATCAAGAAGGACGGCTCGGGCCAGACCCCCACGCTGACCTTCGTCGAGAACCCCGACATCCTGGCGGCCGCCGCGCAGTCCGAGCCCGCACGCAGCGGACGGCTGTACTGCGTGGGCTTCGCCGCCGAAAGCCATGACCTGCTGCAGTACGCCAGCGCCAAGCGCCTGCGCAAGCAGGTGCCGCTGCTGGTGGGCAATATCGGTCCCGCAACCTTTGGGAGGGATGACAATGCCCTGCTGCTGATCGACGAGTCCGGCACCCAGGAGTTGCCGCACGCCTCCAAGTCCCTGCTGGCGCGCCAGCTGGTGGCCGAGATCGCCCGGCGCCTGCCGCCCGCCCCTTGACACCACCGAAGGCCCGCATGTCACAGAACACCTACGAAGGTCCCCGCCACGGCGACTATGTGCGCTATGTGGATGAGCTGCTGCGCGCCAGCCCCCTGTACCGCTCTGCGGCCCATGGCTGGATGGCGCAGGGACGCAGCGATTTCACCGACGCGGTGGCCACTCCGGGCGCGCAGTCCCAGTCCGTGGTCGAGCGCGTGCGCGAGCAGGTGCAGGCTGCGGCCGAGAAGGCGCGCATTGCTGCGCAGCAGGCGTCGGTGCCTGCCCTGCCGGGGCGCCCGCCGTCTGCAGGCGACAGGAATGGTGGCAGGGCCGATCGCGGCCGGCAGGCGGCGCGGGCACAGCAAGCCCAGGCCTCCTCCGCCGCCAAGGCTGTCAAGAAGACGGTCTTCAAGATAGGTCCGGGCCAGTTGCTGGGTATCGTGATCGGCCTGATCCTGGCCGTGGTGATTCCGGGCGTCGGCCCCTTCATCCTGCTGCTCACCATCATCAATGCCATCGTCAAAGGCTTTCGCAGCGGGCTCAAGTCGTCCGGGTGACGGCGCGGGGCACAATGCGCGCTTTGCTTTTCAAGAGAGCCTGCCGTGAGGCGCTCCCCAGATTGTTTCCATGAACGTTGATATCAAGATCCTTGACGCGCGCCTGCGCGAGAACATGCCCGCCTACGCCACGCCGGGAAGCGCGGGCCTGGACCTGCGCGCCTGCATCGATGCGCCGCTGACGCTGGAGCCCGGCCAATGGCAACTGGTGCCCACGGGCATGGCCATGTACCTCAAGGACCCCGGCTACGCCGCCATGATCCTGCCGCGCTCGGGCATGGGCCACAAGCACGGCATCGTGCTGGGCAACCTGGTCGGCCTGATCGACAGCGACTACCAGGGCCAGCTCATGGTCAGCGCCTGGAACCGCTCGGCCACGGCCTTCACGCTGCAGCCCATGGACCGCCTGGCCCAGCTGATCATCGTGCCCGTGGTGCAGCCCAGCTTCAATGTGGTCGAGGAGTTCGAGTCGGCCTCCGAGCGCGGTGCGGGCGGCTACGGCTCCACCGGCAAGCAATAAGGCTTTCCGCCAGACATCGCCCGCAGCTGCGCTGCCAGGGCATCGCTTCAGGGAGGAGTCCGCATGGCCAGGCCATCCCGGCGCACGCGCCATCGCCCATCCGCGTCGTGGACGCGCGTGGTGCTCACGCAGGAAGACCGCATGCGGTGGCGCCTGCAGCAGCGCCACTGGCTGCGACTGCATGCGGCGTTGACGGGCGGCCTCAGCCTGGCCGGCATGTCGCTGCTGAGCCTGGCCTTGCTGCATGCGGGCTTGCACAGCATGGCGCTGCGCTACGGCGTGGCCCTGGTCTGCGGCTATCTGCTGTATCTGCTGCTGCTGCGCCTGTGGGCCGAATGCATGCTGCGCCGCGACTGGGAGGTGTCCGATGTTCCCGATGTGACGCCCGGCGGCAGCGGTTCTTCACCGGCCCGCACGCCCGAGGCTGGCGGATTCGAGAGCGGGCAGGGCGGCTCTTATGGCGGCGGTGGCTCCAGCGGCAGCTGGGACGACGGCGGTGCCATGTCCGAGGCCGCTTCCTCGGCGTCGCAAGGCTTTGACGTGCCCGGCATCGATGGGCTGGACGAAGGCGCTGTCGTCCTGGTGCCGGTGCTGCTGGTGTTTGCGGCGCTGCTGGTCGCGGTCACGGGCGCCGGGTCGCTGCTGTGGCTGGTCTTTGGGGCCGACCTGTTCCTGGCCGTGGCGGTGGAGGTGGCCTTTGCGCTGCTGATGGCGCGCACGCTCTACGTGGTGGAGCGCGAAGGCTGGCTGCTGGCCGCGCTGCGCCTGAGCTGGAAGCCGGTGCTGGGCGCGCTGGTGGCCGCCGTGGCGCTGGGCGCTGCGGCCGACTGGCTGTTTCCCCAGGCAGACACCCTGGTGCAGGTGCTGCGTGCGCTGAGAGGGGGTTGAGCCGCTGCCCTGCGGCCTCCCGCGCTCATGCCTCTCGTCGCGCTCCGGGCAGGCGCAGCTGCATGCGCAGGCCGCCCAGCGGCGAGCGGCTGGCCGCGATGCTGCCGCCATAGGTCTGCACCAGGTCACGCACGATATCCAGGCCCAGGCCTGCGCCGGGCCTGCGTTCGTCCAGGCGCTCGCCGCGCTCGAAGATGCGGCCAAGGTCGGCGTCTTCGATGCCGGGGCCGTCATCGTCCACTGTCAGCAGCAAGGGGCCGCCGGCCTGATCGTGCTCCAGGCCCTGGACTTCCAGGCTCACGGCCTGGGCCGCCCATTTGCCGGCGTTGTCCAGCAGGTTGCCCAGGATTTCCATCAGGTCCTGGCCGTCGCCCAGAAAGTCCCAAGGCTGCGCATCCCCCTTCAGCGTGAAGCGGATGCCGCGGCCGGCGTGCAGCCGCTCCATGGTGCGCACCAGCGAGGCCAGCGGCGGCTCCAGCGGCGTGCGCAGGCCTGTGGCCTGGCGGGCCGCAGCGCGGGCGCGTGCCAGATGGTGGTCCACCTGGCGGCTGGCGCTGGCGACCTGCTCGCGGACCAACTCGGCCAGCGTCCCGCCTTCCTGCGCGGCGGCATTGCCGAGGATGGACAGCGGCGTGTTCACCGCATGGGCCAGATTGCCGGCCTGCGTGCGCGCGCGCTGGACCATGTCGGCGTTCACATCCAGCACATGGTTGAACTCCTGCACCAGGGGGCGCAGTTCCTGCGGAAACCGGCCTTCAAGGCGCGGCGTGGCGCCCTTGCGCACGTCGGCCAGGCCTGTGCGCAGCAACTGCAGCGGCCGCAGCGCCAGGCGCAGCTGCAGCACCACGGCCAGCGCCAGCCCGGCCGCCAGCGTGCCCAGTGCGGCGATCAGCATGGTGGTGAAGCGCTGCATGGGCTCGGCCAGCAGGGCGCTGTCGGCCGCAACGATCAGGCGCAACGGCGGCGCGTCGGCTTCGGGCAATTGCAGGGGGCGTGCCACGGCCACGAGCGGGTGGCCCTGGCCATCGGGCAGCATGCCCGTGCTCAACGCCGTGTCTTCCCGGTGTTCGCCGGGATTGCCGGCATCGGCCCGGAACTGGCGCCAGTCCAGCGTCTGGTCCCACAGCGAACGAGAGCGCAGCAGGCCGGCCTTCTCGGGTGGGCCCGCCCCATCGCTCACCTGGTCGATCTGCCAGTACAGGCCTGACAGCGGCTGCGCCAGGCGCGGATCGCCCACGGCCAGTCCGACTTCGATGCGCCCTCCAGGCAGGCTGTTGACGGCTGCGCTGAGCTGGTCGAGCTGCAGCACCAACTGCGCCTGCAACTGCTGCGCGATGTGATCGCGGAACAGTCCGCGCAGTCCCCAGCCGGCCAGCAGCACGGCCGCCAGCACCCAGGCCAGCGTGCCGGCCAGCAGGCGCAGGCGCAGCGAATCACCGAGCCGGGATACCTGTCTTTCCTGTGGTGCGTTCATGCAGCGGGCGCGCCTTCCACCAGCCGGTAGCCCATTCCGCGCACGGTTTCTATGCTGCCGGCCGGCAGTTTCTTGCGCAGGCGGCCGACGAAGACCTCGATGGTGTTGGAGTCGCGGTCGCTGTCCTGCGGGTAGATGTGTTCGGACAGCTCGGTGCGCGATATCACCTGGCCCACGCGCTGCATCAGCAGGGCCAGCACCTTGAATTCATGGCTGGTCAGCGTGAGCGGCTGGCCCGCCACGCTCACACGCGCCTGGCGCGAGTCCAGCACGATGGGGCCGCATTGCCACTGGGCGCTGGCGTGCGGGCTGAGCCGGCGCAGCAGGGCGCGCAGGCGGGCCATCAGCTCTTCCATGTGGAAGGGCTTGGCCAGATAGTCGTCGGCGCCGGCATCCATGCCGGCCACCTTCTCATGCCAGGCGCCGCGCGCCGTGAGGATCATCACCGGCATGACCCGCCCTTGGTCGCGCCAGGCGCGCAACACCGTCAGGCCATCGCGCACGGGCAGGCCCAGGTCCAGCACGGCGGCATCGAACTCCTCGACCTCGCCAAGGTACTGGGCCGTTGCGCCGTCGGCCGCCGTCTCCACCGTATGCCCGGCCTGCTGCAGCGCCTGCACGAGCTGGCTGCTCAGCGTGGGCTCGTCTTCCACCACGAGGATTCGCATCTGCGTCTAGTCCTTGCGCTTGAAGCTCAGCACCTTGCCATCGCGTGCATCGATCTTGAGCTTGGCCACGCGGCCGCCCGATTGCAGCAGCCGGATCTCGTAGATGAAGCGGCCGTCGTCATGCTCGAACTCGACCTTGATGACCTGGCCCTGGTAGTCGCGCTCGACCTGGTCGAGCACGGTGCGCAGCGGCAGCACGCGGCCTTGCTGCAAGGCCTGGCGAGCGAGTTCATGGTCGCTGTCGCCGGCATCCGAGGGCGTGGTCCAGGAGGCCAGGGCCGCCGCCATCAGCAGCAGTGCGGCCAGCAGCATCCAGGACCTGCGAGGAATGGAGAAGGATGGAGTGGGCATGGAAAACTTTATAGCCCAGCGTGGATGAACCTCGGATGAACGGCTGCTTCAGCTTGCGTTCATGGCCTGCATCGAACAATGGCTGCACGCCGTCGCAATCCACCGGAAACGAAGGCGCAGCAGCCGGCAGATGCGGCCTTTTCGAATGCATCGCCAGCCCAATCGCCGACCCAATCGCCGGCCCAGTCGCCGGCCCAGTCGCCGGCCCAGTCGCCGGCCCAGTCGCCGGCCCAGTCGCCGGCCCAGACGCCGGCCCAGACGCCGACCTTCACATGCCAAGGAGAACCTCATGCCTTCCATCCGACAACTGATTTCCCGCGCTGCACGCCATGGCCTGACGGGCCTGGGCATTGTTCTGATCGCCACTGCCGGGATGGTCGCCCAGGTGCAGGCCCAGGCCGCCGCCACGGGCGGTCCTTCGGTGACCGTGCAGGCCGGCGAAGCCGTGGCCACCACGGTGGCCTCCGTGCGCGGCGCCTTCCAGGGGCCGGGGCTGAGCATCCGCGAAGTCTTCGAGCGCATGGAAGGCCTGGGCTACCGCGACCTGCGCGAGATCGAGTGGGAAGACGGCCTCTACCAGGTCAAGGGCCAGACCGGCGATGGCCGTCCCGTGAAGCTCTATGTCGATGGCAACAACGGCAACGTGCTCAGCATTCGCGCACGCAATTGAGGCCGGGCCGGCGGGCTGATTTTTGTCAGCAAGTGTTCTGTCCGGTCGGCAGGCATGGGGCCTGGGACGTTGAAGCGGTATGCAGCCGCTGGCCGGTCCGGTGGCTGCCCTTGATCGATCCACGGACAGTACACAGGAGAATCTCATGCCTTCCATTCATCGCTTGAGCGCCATGGGCGCCGGCTGCATTGCCGCGCTGATGCTCAGCGCCTGCGCGGGCTACCCCCAGCAGGGCGGATACCCGGGTGGCGGCTACCCTGCCGGCGGCTATCCAGCCGGGGGCTATCCGACCAGCGGCTACCCCAGCGGTGGCTATCCCGGCGGCGGCCAGCCCGGCACGGCCTACCCGGGCGGCGGTGGCTATGTGCAGCAGGGGCGTGTGACCAATGTGCAACTGGTGCAGATCCAGCAGCCCAGCGGCATTGGCGGCTCGGGCATAGGCGCCGGGGCCGTGGTGGGCGGCGTGGTCGGCGGGGTGCTGGGCCGCCAGGTGGGCAAGGGCAGTGGGCGCGACATCGCCACCATTGCGGGCGTGGTGGGCGGTGCCATGGCGGGCAATGCCATCGAGAAGAACACCGGCCCTGGCGACCTGCGCGATGTCTACCGTGTCACCGTGCAGTTGAACGACGGCAGCACGCGCGTGTTCGACTACCAGAGCAATCCGCAGCTGCGCGTAGGCGAGAGCGTGCGCGTGGACAACAACCAGCTTCTGCGCTGAGTACCAGGCTCGCTCCATGCAAAAGGGCTCCCTGAAGGGAGCCCTTTGCCATTTCAGCGCGGCAATTTCAGTGCAGCGTGTCGTTGCCCGGTGCCATGGGCTGGATGCGGAAGAAGCCGGTGCCGGCCGAGCCGCGGCCGATTTCCTCCTCGGTGGCTTCGCGCACGCCTTCGACCTTCAGGTGCAGGCGCAGCGCGATGCCGGCCAGCGGATGGTTGCCGTCCAGCACCACATGCTCGGGATAGATCTCGGTCACCGTGTAGAGCAGGTCGGGCTGCACGGCGCTGCAGCCCTTGGGCAGGGCGCTGGCCTCGAAGCTCATGCCTTCTTCCAGCTCTGCCGGGAACAGGGCGCGCGGCTCCAGGAAGATCAGGCTTTCGTTGTAGTCGCCGAAGGCTTCCTCGGGCTCTAGGTGCAGGTCCAGGACCTTGCCCTGGCCGTGGCCCTGCAGGGCCTCCTCGATGCGCTTGAGCAGGTCGTCGCCGCCGACCAGGAACTCCACGGGCTCATCGAGCACGTCCAGTTCCTCGCCCAGGGTGTCCTTGAGGGTCCAGGTCAGAGCGACCACGCATTGTTCTGTGATTTCCATGGTGTGCAGCTTGTGCGGCCCATGCCGCAGTGGGGAAAAAGAAAGACCGCCGCGCGCGCCCTTGTTTGACGAAGGCGTGCCGGCGGCCGCGTTGGCGCGATTTTCCCACGGCGGCCCGGCTGCTGCGCAGGCCGGGCGGCGAGTCCTGCCGATCAGAACGGATAGTGGCGGGGCGCGGTCTGCATGGTGATCCAGCGCGTCTCGGTGAAGGCGTCGATGCCTGCCTGGCCGCCGAAGTGGCCGTAGCCCGAGTTTTTCACGCCGCCAAAGGGCATCTGTGCCTCGTCATGCACGGTGGGACCGTTGACGTGGCAGATGCCGGCCTCGATGCGCGCGGCCACGCGCCAGCCGCGTGCGGTATCGCGGGTGTAGACGGACGAGGACAGGCCGAATTCGTTGTCGTTGGCCATGGCGATGGCCTGCTCCTCGCCGCGTACGCGCACGATGGCCTTGACGGGGGCGAAGGTTTCCTCGCGGAAGATGTCCATTTCGGGCGTGACGCCGTCGATCAGCGTGGCGGCCATGAGCGTGTTGGTGGCCTTGCCGCCGCACAGCAGTTTTGCGCCCTTGGCCAGCGCGTCGTCGATCAGGCGGTTGGCGCGCTCCACGGTGGCCATGTCCACCACCGAGCCCAGCACCACGGGACCCTTGCGCGGATCGCCCAGCGGCAGCGAGGTGGAACGGGCCACCAGCTTGTCCAGGAAATCCCCGGCCACGGCCTCGTCCACGATGATGCGTTCGGTGGACATGCAGATCTGGCCCGAGTTGGCGAAGGCACCGAAGGTGCAGCCGGCCACGGCGGCGTCGATGTCTGCATCGTCCAGCACCACGAAGGGCGCTTTGCCGCCCAGCTCCAGGATGGCGGGCTTGAGGTACTTGGCGCAGGTCTGGCCGATGATGCGGCCCACGCGCGTGGAGCCCGTGAAGTTCACGCGGCGCACGGCCGGGTGGGCCACCATGGCCTCGACCACGGCGCCGGCATCTTCGGGCGCATTGGTCACGAAGTTGACCACGCCGGGCGGCAGGCCGCCTTCCTGCAGGGCCTCGATGATCAGGCCGTGCGTGGCGGGGCACAGCTCCGAGCCCTTGAGCACCACGGTGTTGCCGCAGGCCAGCGGCGTGGCGATGGCGCGCACGGCCAGGATGACGGGTGCATTCCAGGGCGCAATGCCCAGCACCACGCCAGCGGGCTGGCGCACGGCCATGGCCAGGCTGCCGGGCACGTCCGAGGGAATGATCTGGCCATTGATCTGGGTGGTCAGCGATGCGGCCTCCAGGAACATGTTGGCGGCCAGGTGCACGTTGAAGCCGGCCCAGATGCCCGAGGCGCCCGTCTCGGCGGCCATGGCGGCGGCAAAGGCCTCGGTCTTGGCCTCCAGCGCCTGCGATGCCTTCATCAGCATCTGGCGGCGCTCGGTCGGGCCCAGCGCGGCCCAGGCGGGGAAGGCCTGTTGCGCGGCTTCGACCGCGCGCACGGCATCCTGCGGCGTCGCGGCCGGGGCGCGCGTGGCCACCGATCCGTCCAGCGGGTTGCGGCGCTCGAAGGTGGCACCATTGCCGGCCTGTGCGGCCTGGCCTGCGATGAGCATGGTTTGTTCGATCATGACTGTCTCCTTGGTATGCGGTTGTGGCGTTGGCAATGGCGTTGGCATTGGCGCTGCCGGGCGTGCCGGTCATCGTAGAAGCAGGCGATGGCGCAGGCAGCCCGCTGCGCGCACAAAGCGCATGACGGATCGTGCACAGGCTCCGGGGTTTACCCTTGTCCTGGCTGTCCGCGGGGAAAGCCATGGGGCGCGACGGGCCTGCACTTTCCCATAATCACGTCCATGGCCGCACACAGATCCTTCCCGCGTGCGGCGATCAGGAGAGACCGCACATGACCGATGCCATGGTGTTGAGCACCGACGGACTGCCGCCCGGCGAGACGGCGTCGGCCTGGCATGCCTGGATGTCGAGCCTGTTTGCGGGCCTGGATACCGATCTCTATGGCGAACGCCTGTTCGAGGGCCATGTGCGCGTGGCCAATGCCGGCGATGTGGTCCTGACCCGGCTGGAGGCGGGCCGCCACCGCGTCATGCGCAGCATGCAGGGCCTGCGTGCCCATGAGTCGCCCTATCTGAAGATCGTTGCGCCCTGGGAGGGCGTGGCCAGCGTGCGCCAGCACAACCGCGAGGCCAGCGTGCGCAAGGGCAGCTGGGTCATCTATGACACGGCGCAGGAGTACGAGGTGGCCAATCCCGAATGGTCGGAGCACCTCATCGTGATGCTGCCGCGCCAGGCCATCGTGGACCGGGGCGTCCGGCTGGAAGGACTGATGGGGCGCAACGTGGGCGGCAGCTCGGGCATCGCCCGCATCGCGCTGGAGACCATGCGCAGCACCTACCAGGAGCTGCCCGGCATGGCCCCGCATCTGGCGCGCCGCGCGGGCGAGCTGCTGGTGGACATGGTCCACCTTTCGCTGCAGGAGCTGGCCGGGCAGGGCACGGCAGGCACCCAGCAACTGGCGCTGCAGGACCGCATACGCGCCCATGTGGTGGCCCATCTGCGCGATCCGGGCCTGTCGGTGGAGTCCGTGGCCGCCGCGCTCAACTGCAGCAAGCGCCATTTGCACAACGCCTTTGCGGACAGCCAGACCAGCCTGGGCGCCTTCATACAGCACAGCCGGCTGGAGCTGTGCATGCGCGAGCTGTTGCTGCCCGAGCATGCGCAGCGCACCATCACCGAAGTCGCCATGGACTGCGGCTTTGGCAGCAGCGCGCATTTCAGCCGGGCCTTCAAGGCCTATACGGGCCTGGCGCCCTCGGATTTCAGGGCCATGCGCAAGGCTGCGGGCTGAGCGTCGTCCGGCCATTTCGGGCCGGCTTGCGCTGGCGCCAGGACAGGGCAATGGCCGCATAGGACAATGCCGCCCTGTCTTTCTGCTCATTTCGGACCATTTCATGGACACCAACACCCCGCTTGCCCTGCTGGGCGGGCTTACCGCTTCCCAATTCATGCGCCGCCACTGGCACAAGAAGCCCTTGCTGGTGCGCCAGGCGATCCCGGGCTTCAAGCCCCTGATTCCGCGCGCCAGGCTGCTGGCCATGGCAGGCGAGGACGGTGTGGAATCGCGCCTGATCCAGCAGCAGGACGGTGGCCACTGGAAGCTCAGCCACGGCCCGCTGTCGCGCCGCAGCCTGCCTTCGCTGCAAAAGCCCGGCTGGACCGTGCTTGTGCAGGGCGTGGACCTGCACGACGACGGCGTGCACCAGTTGATGCAGCAGTTCCGCTTTGTGCCCGAGGCGCGGCTGGACGACCTGATGATCAGCTTTGCCACCGACCAGGGCGGCGTCGGCCCGCATTTCGACAGCTACGACGTCTTCCTGCTGCAGGCCCATGGCCGCCGGCGCTGGCGCATCGGCCGCCAGAAGGACCTGTCGCTGCAGCCCGATGTGCCGCTGAAGGTGCTCTCGCATTTCGAGCCGGAAGAGGTATTCGTGCTCGAGCCCGGCGACATGCTCTACCTGCCCCCGAAGTGGGCCCATGACGGCATCGCCGAAGGCGAGTGCATGACGTACTCCATCGGCTTTCGCTCGCCCGCGCGCGACGAGCTGGCCCGCGAGCTGCTGCTGCGCATGTCCGACGAGCCCGATGAGCCCGAAGTGCCGGTCGTCTACCGCGATCCCGACCAGCCGGCCGTCGAAGCCCCGGGCGAGATTCCCGCCAGCCTGCACGATTTCGCCCGCAAGTCGCTGGAACGCGCGCTGGCCGAGCCGCTGGCGCTGGAGCGCGCTCTGGGCGAGTACATGACCGAGCCCAAGGCCAATGTGTGGTTCGAGCATGGCGAGGAAAACGGCATGTTCGAGAGCGTGGTCCTGGACCGCCGCACCCGCATGATGTATGACGCCAGGCACATCTTCATCAACGGAGAAAGCTATCTGGCCGGTGGCCGCGATGCCACGCTGATGCGCAAGCTGGCCGACACGCGCGCGCTGTCGCGCACCGATCTGGCCAAGGCCAGCGACGATGCGCTGGAGCTGCTGTCCTCGTGGTTTGACGCAGGCTGGGTGCGTGGCGGCAAGCTGTCCTGAACCGGGTAGACGCTGCGCCACAGGCATGCTAAGTTCGGGCATTCACTGTTGACAGCGTGCTGCTGAACAAGGGCGGACTTCGTTAGATTTGTAAAGAATTGTCTTGAGTCCGTCAGTAAATTGACAGCCACCTGCTTTTGTTACACAGTGCATGTCAAGGCAGTCAATCCACTGCCCCATCCGGACTTTGCAAGAGGATTTGTGCGGAATTGTTCTGAGGCTGTCAGTTTCGGTCAGCTTCGGGAAAACCTCCCTATAATCTGACGCGAGTCGAATGAATGTTTTGACGCGGCTTGGCCGTAGCGCTCCGGTTGCCTGCATCCGGTGTCGCAATGGCGGGGCCCTCCTGTTTACTGTCTTCTTACCTACTCTCTAGGAAACTGTGATGAAGAACTCTCTGATCCTGGCTACCGTGATCGCTGCTGCAGCTCTGGCCGCTTGCGGCAAGAAGGAAGAGGCTCCGGCCCCCGCTCCCGCTCCTGCTGTTGAAGCTCCCGCGCCGGCAGCTCCCGCTCCCGCAGAAGCCGCTCCTGCTGCTCCCGCCGCCGACGCAGCTGCTCCCGCAGCGCCCGCCGCTGACGCAGCTGCACCTGCCGCTCCCGCTGCTGACGCTGCTGCTGCAGACGCCGCCAAGGCTGCTGCCGACGCTGCCGCCAAGGAAGCCACCAAGCAGTAATCCGGCCTTCGCTGGTGGCACAGGCTTAGGCTTGTGCTGCGAAAAAACCGCATCCTTCGGGCTGCGGTTTTTTTTCGTCCACCAGGGCCCGGTCATGCATATCCATGGTCTATGCACGACGGCCCGTATGCAAAAAAGCCACCGGCAAGTGAATGCGCGGTGGCTGCAGGCGAGGGCGGCGGCTGCAGCCTCAATCCCGACGTGAGGATCGCCTACTTCATGTCGTCGGTGATGACGCGCACGATGCGCTGGGCATTGGCCGAGGTCTCTGGCTGGCCCTGGGTGTTGAGCACGGTGACCGTGGACTTGTCGCCCTCGCTGCGCACCTGGATCTGGTACTTGACCGGCGCAGCCGCGTCGGGCGAGCGGCTGAACAGCTTGCTGAAGAATCCCTTGGGCTCGACCTTGGCATCGGGCGCCACATAGCGCACGAAGTAGATGCCGCGGCTGCGGTCGCGGTCTTCCACGGTGAAGCCCGTGCGGTCCAGGGCCACGCCGACACGGCGCCATGCGCGGTCAAAGCCTTCGTCGATCTGCAGCACGGGCTGTCCGTTGGCGGATTCCATGCGCACGCTGCCGGTGGCGGCTGCCGTGGTGGTGTTGGCCTTGGCCACGGCGTCGGCCTGCTCCTGGCTCACGCCGAGCTTGACCATCAGGCGGCGCAGGAATTCGGTTTCCAGTTCCGGGTCGGAGGGGCGCGGCTGCCAGATGGTCTGGTCCTTCTGGGCGCTGGTGTACACCTCCTGCATGCCGCGGTGCGTGATGTAGACCTCGGTGGAGCCGTCGGCCGAGCGCTCCAGGCGGGTGCGGAACCTGTCGCGCTCGCTGGTGGAGTACAGGCCGTCGAAGACCTTGCCCAGCGTCTTGCGGATCACGTCCTGCGGGATCTTGGCGCGGTTCTCGGCCCAATCCGTTTCGATGATGCCGAGCTGGCGGTCTTCAGTGGTGAAGATGAAGCCGTTTTCCAGCCAGAAGTCGCGCACGGGCTCCCACAGCTGGTCGGCCGGACGCTTGATCACCAGCCAGCGCTGCTCGCCATTGCGCTCGATGCGCACATCGCCCAGGGCGGCGGTGGCCGTTCGGCCCTCTGCCGGCTTTTGCGCCTTGGAGTTGGCTTCCATGGCGGCGGCGGAGACCACGCCGCCGGGCACGGCGTAGCGGGAGTCCGTGGACAGCTGTGTCAGGTCTGGCGGGACTTCCAGGGTGGGCGCCTGCTGCTTGCCGGCGCTCTTGTAGTCGATCTTGCTCTCTTGGAACGTGGTCGTGCAGGCTGTCAGGCCGATGGCCAGGCTCAGCAGGCTCAGACGTGCAATGGGCTGTTTCACGCGAATATCCTTGGTGCGTTCGGTCGGTGGGGCGGGGCGCCTCACAGCAGGCCAGCGGAGCTCAGGGCGGCTTCCACGGTGGCTTCCAGATTCTTGCTCAGGGGTGTCATCGGCAGGCGCATGGCCGGGCCGCAAAGGCCCAGGCGGGCTGCGGCCCACTTGACGGGAATGGGGTTGGCCTCGACGAAGAGGTTCTTGTGCACAGGCATCAGGCGCATCTGGATGTCCATGGCGGTGCGCACGTCGCCGGCCAGGGCCGCCTTGCACAGATCGCTCATCAGGCGCGGCGCCACGTTGGCCGTGACGCTGATGTTGCCGTGGCCGCCGCACAGCATCAGTGCCACAGCGGTCGGATCATCGCCGGAGTACACGCCGAAGCCTTCGGGCACTTCACGGATCAGCCACTGGGCGCGTTCGATGTTGCCCGTGGCTTCCTTGATGCCGATGATGGCGGGAATCTGCGCCAGGCGCAGCACGGTGTCGTGCTGCATGTCGGCCACCGAGCGGCCGGGCACGTTGTAGAGCACCACAGGCAGGTCGCCCACCGCTTCGGCAATGGCCTTGAAATGCTGGTACTGGCCTTCCTGCGTGGGCTTGTTGTAGTAGGGCACGACCTGCAGCTGGCTGTCGGCACCGACCTTCTTGGCGTAGCGGGCCAGCTCGATGGCCTCGTGCGTGCTGTTGGCGCCGCAGCCTGCCATCACGGGAACGCGGCCCGCAGCCTGCTCGACGGACACGCGGATGATTTCGCAGTGTTCCTCCACGTTGACGGTGGGGGATTCGCCTGTCGTTCCCACCACGCCGATGCAGTCCGTGCCCTCGGCCACATGCCAGTCGATGAGTTTTCGCAGCGCCGGGTAGTCAACACTACCGTCCTCGTGCATGGGCGTGATGAGGGCAACGATGCTGCCAGTGAGAGCGACGGAGGAGGATGTCATGTCCGCAAGAAAAAACGGGAAAGGATCATTCTAACGAGTGTCGGAGGCAGGCCCAAGGCGGTCGCCTGTAGGGATTCAGGCGATTGCAGAGCCTGACGCCTTCTGATGCGCCAGCATGGCCACGGGTTCCCGGCCTGTTGCATCGGGGCGCAGTGCCGCAATGCGCTGGACCACGCGATCGGGCTCGCCCAGCTGGCCGTGCTCGTAGGCCACGATGTGCCAGCCCGCGCAGGCCTGCAGCAGCTCGCCGGGCGCCAGCAGGAAATCGGGGCGGGAAGGCTTGCCGAAGGCCTCGTTGCCCTGGGCAAAGGTTTCGTACAGCAGCACGCCGCCGGGGGCCACGCTGCCCAGCAGCGCCGGCCACAGCGGGCGCCACAGATAGTGGGTCACGACCACGGCACCGAACTGCCGGCCGGGCAGGGGCCAGGGGCCGTTTTCAATGTCGGCGCACAGCAGCTCGCCCACGCCCTGCAGGCCGGCCAGGGCCTGGGCATCGCGGTCCACGCCCGTCACTGCATGGCCGCGTGCATGGAACCAGCGCATGTGGCGGCCAGGGCCGCAGGCCACGTCGAGCACGGTGGCCTCGGGTGCCAGAAGATGCGACCAGCGTTGGATCCAGGGCGAAGGCGGCGTGGCTGCGTGCATGTGAAATTTCGGAAATGAATTGAAAGCGGCCGCCATTGTGCCGCCAGGCCTTTGCCGCGCTTCAATTTCAGAAGCAGGCCCAGAGCTGGTCGGCCATGCCCAGCATGAACTCGGGCTGCAGATAGAGCATGAAGACCAGGCCCAGCACCAGCAGCACGGCGGCCCACAGCGCCAGCCTGCGCAGCAGCTGTGGGCGGGGCGTGGTGGCTGTCGTCATGTCAGGCCGCCGCCTGCGCCGCACGCGGCCTTGCCACCGGGGCTTCGCGTATCGGCAGGTTCAGCAGGCCGGCGGCCACGCCCAGGCCGATGGCCAGGTACCAGACCACCTGGTAGCTGCCGGTGTGGTCATACAGATAGCCGCCCAGCCAGACACCCAGGAAGCTGCCGACCTGGTGGCTGAAGAACACCATGCCGCTCAACATGGACAGATGCTGCACGCCGAAGATCTGGGCCACGGTGGCATTGGTCAGCGGCACGGTGGACAGCCACAGCAGTCCCATGGCGGCCGAGAAGATGTAGACCGACCAGGGCGTCAGCGGCGCGAGCAGGAAGAGCACGATCACCACCGAGCGCGTGAAGTAGATGGTGGACAGCAGGTAGCGCTTGGGCAGGCGCTGGCCCAGGTTGCCGGCCACATAGGTGCCGACGATGTTGAACAGCCCCACCAGCGCCAGCGACACGCTGGCCACCTGCGGTGCCAGCCCGTAGTCCTTGAGGTAGCTGGGCATGTGCACGCCGATGAACATCACCTGGAAGCCGCAGACGAAGTAGCCGGCCGTCAGCAGCACGAAGCTGGGTGTGCGCAGGGCCTCGGCCACGGCCTGGGCTGCGCTCTGGTCGCGCACGGGCCGGGTATTGCCGGCCGTGAAGCCCGGCTCGCGCAGGCCGAAGGCCAGCGGAATGATCATCAGGGCGCACAGCGACAGCAGCAGCAGGGCGTTGGACCAGCCGAAGTTCGAGATCAGGCTGCCTTCCACGGGCACCATGAAGAACTGGCCGAAGGAGCCCGCCGCCGCCGTCACGCCCATGGCCCAGCTGCGCCGCGCCACGGGAATCTGGCGGCCCAGCACGCCGTAGATCACGGCATAGGTGGTGCCGGCCTGGGCTGCGCCTATCACCACGCCGGCCGTCAGGGCGAACCAGGTTGTCGTGGGCGCCATGGCCATGCCGGCCAGGCCCAGCGCATACAGCAGCGCGCCCACCAGGAGCACGCGGAACGCGCCGAAGCGGTCGGCCAGCATGCCGCCGAAGATGCCGAGCACGCCCCAGGACAGGTTCTGGATGGCAATGGCCAGCGCGAAGGACTCGCGCGTCCAGCCCATCTCCTGGGTGATGGGCTGCAGCCACAGGCCGAAGCCGTGCCGGATTCCCATGGACAGCGTCACGACTGCGCCCCCGCACAGCAGTATCTGCACCATGGACATGGGTTGGTTGTTTTTGTGCATGCGGCAAACTTTAGCGAAACTCCGGGTTTTGCGCTGCGATGCGTGGGTCGCCCATGCGCCAGCGCGGCACTTCGTAGCCCTTGGCGGCACTGGCCTTTTCGGGATAGTCAATGTCAATGACTGTGAATGTATCCAGCACTGAGCCGGGCTGCGCACTACAATCCGCCCCCATGGCAGTCAAACCATCTCCCACTTCCGCCAGCGAATACTCCGAAGGCTCGATACGCGTGCTCAAGGGCCTGGAGCCCGTCAAGCAGCGTCCTGGCATGTACACGCGCACCGACAACCCCCTGCATGTGCTGCAGGAGGTGATCGACAACGCGGCCGACGAGGCGCTGGCCGGCTTCGGCAAGAAAATCCGCTTCACCCTGCATTCCGACGGCTCCTACAGCGTCGAGGACGACGGCCGGGGCATCCCCTTCGGCATGCACCCCGAGGAAAAGGCGCCCGTGGTGGAGCTGGTCTTCACGCGGCTGCATGCGGGCGGCAAGTTCGACAAGGGCAAGGGCGGCGCCTACAGCTTCTCGGGCGGCCTGCATGGCGTGGGCGTCTCGGTCACGAATGCGCTGGCCACGCGCCTTGAGGCCTGCATCCACCGCGAGGGCAAGGTGGCCACCATCGCCTTCTCGGGCGGCGACGTGGTCGAGCCCCTGCAATCGCGGCCGCTGGCCGCGGGCGAGCGCAAACAGGGCACGACCGTGCGCGTGTGGCCCGATGCCCGCTACTTCGAATCCTCCCAGCTGCCCATGGGCGAGCTGATGCATCTGCTGCGCAGCAAGGCCGTGCTCATGCCCGGCGTGTCGGTGACCCTGGTCAACGAGAAGACGCGCGACACCCAGACCTGGCAGTTCAAGGGCGGCCTGCGCGACTATCTGCAACAAAGCCTGCATGGCGAGGCCGTCATCCCCCTGTTCGAAGGCGAGGGCTTTGCCGACCGCCACCACGACAGCTTTGCCGAAGGCGAGGGCGCCGCCTGGTGCGTGGCCTTCACCGAGGATGGCGCGCCGCTGCGCGAAAGCTATGTCAACCTGATCCCCACCACGGCCGGCGGCACGCACGACAGCGGCCTGCGCGACGGCCTGTTCCAGGCGGTCAAGGCCTTCATCGAGATGCATTCGCTGCTGCCCAAGGGCGTCAAGCTCATGCCTGACGACGTCTTCGCGCGCGCCAGCTATGTGCTCAACGCCAAGGTGCTGGACCCGCAGTTCCAGGGCCAGATCAAGGAGCGCCTGAACTCGCGCGATGCCGTGCGTCTGGTCAGCGGCTACGTTCGCCCTGCGCTGGAGCTGTGGCTCAACGAGCATGTGGAATGGGGCCGCAAGCTGGCCGAGATCGCCATCAAGGCTGCCCAGACCCGCCAGAAGGCGGGCCAGAAGGTCGAAAAGCGCAAGGGCTCGGGCGTGGCCGTGCTGCCCGGCAAGCTCACCGATTGCGAAAGCCGCGACTTGAGCCTGAACGAGGTCTTCCTGGTCGAGGGCGACTCGGCCGGCGGCAGCGCCAAGATGGGACGCGACAAGGAAACCCAGGCCGTGCTGCCCCTGCGCGGCAAGGTGCTCAACACCTGGGAAGTCGACCGTGACCGCCTGTTCGCCAACAACGAGATCCACGACATCTCGGTGGCCATCGGCGTGGACCCGCATGGCCCCCATGACACGCCCGACCTGTCCGGCCTGCGCTACGGCAAGATCTGCATTCTTTCGGATGCCGACGTGGACGGCTCGCACATCCAGGTGCTGCTGCTCACGCTGTTCTTCCGCCACTTCCCCAAGCTCATCGAGGCCGGCCACATCCATGTGGCGCTTCCGCCGCTGTTCCGCGTCGATGTGCCTGCGCGCGGCAAGAAGCCAGCAGCCAAGATGTACGCGCTGGACGAGGGCGAGCTGACCGCCATCCTCGACAAGTCCGCCAAGGATGGCGTGCCGCGCGAGAAATGCCAGATCAGCCGCTTCAAGGGCCTGGGCGAGATGAATGCCGAGCAGCTGTGGGAAACCACGCTCAACCCCGACACGCGCCGCCTGCTGCCCGTGCAGTTCATGAATTTGGACTTTGCGGCGGCCGAGCAGGTCGTCACCAAGCTGATGGGCAAGGGCGAGGCTGCGGCGCGCCGCGAGCTGATGGAGTTGCACGGCGACGCCATCGAAGTGGATATCTGATCCCCATGCCCCTGCGCCCGGCTGCCCCACAGCACCTTCCGCACCGCCCGCACCCTGCGCGCGCCGCTGCCGCGCGCGCGCTTGCAGCGCTGGGCGCGGCCCTGGCGCTGTGGGGGGTGGCGCAGCCCGCGCATGCCGATCTCTGGGCCTTCGTGGACGAGCGCGGCATCACGCACTTCGCTGCGCAGGCGCTGGACGAGCGCTACAAGCTTTACTTCCGCGGCTCGCTGTATGACAGCACCGAGCAGGGACTCAAGCCCCCGCTGGTGGAAGCCGAGGCCGCTGCCGACGATGACGGCGGCAGCGATGCCGGGCGTAGGCTGCAGGCGAGCACGCGGATGCAAAGCTTCTTCGACATCTCGCCGCGCTACAAGAGCGTGCGCGGCCACCTGCGCAAGGCGGCGGACCACACGGGGGTGGACTACGACCTGCTCAAGGCCGTGATTGCCGTCGAGTCGGGCTTTGACGCGCAGGCCATCTCGCCCAAGGGCGCAGTCGGCCTGATGCAGCTGATGCCCGCCACGGCCCAGCGCTTCGGCGTGGAGGCCAGCCGCCAGCGCAGCGTGCAGCAGCAACTGGCCGACCCGGCCGTCAACGTGCCGGCCGGCGCGCGCTACCTCAACCATCTGATGGGGCTGTTCCCCGGGCGGCTGGACCTGGTGCTGGCCGCCTACAACGCGGGCGAGGGTGCTGTGCGGCGTGCGGGGCAGGCCATTCCTCCCTATCAGGAAACCCGCAATTACGTGAAGGCCGTGCTCGGTATCTACGAGCAGCTGCAGGGCGGGCGCCAGCGTGCGGGCCAGGCAGCGCCTGCGGTGGCGGCACAGCCTGGCACAGCGCCCCGGATACGGATGACCTTGTCCACAGGGCTGCCATCGCCGCGATGAGCGGCCTTCACTGCATTTATTGAGATCACGAATTTCTTCATGAGCGATCAAAACACTCTGGATCTGGCCCAACAGGCGGCCGGCGATGCCCTGGACCTGGGCCAGTACGCACAGCGCGCCTACCTTGAATACGCACTGTCTGTCGTCAAGGGCCGGGCACTGCCCGATGTCACCGACGGCCTCAAGCCCGTGCAGCGGCGCATTCTGTACGCCATGGACCGCATGGGCCTGAGCTACAGCGGCCCCAACCACAACACGGCGGCCAAGCCCGTCAAAAGCGCGCGCGTGGTCGGCGATGTGCTGGGTCGCTTTCACCCGCACGGCGACCAGTCGGCCTACGACGCGCTGGTGCGCATGGCCCAGGACTTCAACCAGCGCTATCCGCTGGTCGATGGCCAGGGCAATTTCGGCAGCCGCGACGGTGACGGCGCAGCGGCCATGCGCTACACCGAGGCGCGCCTGTCCAAGATCACGGGCCTGCTGCTCGACGAGATCGACATGGGCACGGTGGACTTCGTGCCCAACTACGACGGCAGCACGCAGGAGCCGCAGCAGCTGCCCGCGCGCCTGCCGTTCGCCCTGCTCAACGGCGCCAGCGGCATTGCCGTGGGCCTGGCCACGGAAATCCCCAGCCACAACCTGCGCGAGGTGGCCGACGCCTGCGTGGCCCTGATCAAGCGGCCGCAGCTCAGCGACGAGGAACTGTTCCAGATCATCCCCGGCCCCGACTATCCGGGCGGCGGGCAGATCATCAGCAGCGCCTCCGACATCCAGGATGCCTACCGCACGGGGCGCGGCAGCCTCAAGCTGCGCGCGCGCTGGAAGATCGAGGAGCTGGCGCGCGGCCAGTGGCAGATGGTGGTGACCGAGCTGCCGCCCGGCGTCTCGGCGCAGAAGGTGCTCGAAGAGATCGAGGACATCACCAATCCCAAGGTCAAGACCGGCAAGAAGACGCTGAGCCAGGAACAGACCCAGCTCAAGGCCAGCATGCTAGCCGTGCTCGACGGCGTGCGCGACGAGTCCAGCAAGGATGCGCCCGTGCGCCTGGTCTTCGAGCCCAAGACCGGCAAGGTGCCGCAGCAGGAGCTGGTCACGGCGCTGCTGGCGCACACCAGCCTGGAGTCGTCCAGCTCCATCAACCTGACCATGATCGGCCTCGATGGCCGGCCGGTGCAGAAAAGCCTGCGCCTGATGCTCGAGGAATGGATCGCCTTCCGCCAGACCACGGTCACGCGGCGCAGCCAGCACCGGCTGGCCAAGGTGCTGGACCGCATCCACATCCTCGAAGGCCGTCAGGCCGTGCTGCTGAACATCGACAAGGTCATCGCCATCATCCGGGCCAGCGACGAGCCCAGGCAGGCGCTGATCGATGCCTTTGCGCTGTCCGAGCGCCAGGCCGACGACATTCTGGAAATCCGCCTGCGCCAGCTGGCGCGGCTGGAGGCCATCAAGATCGAGCAGGAACTCAAGGAACTGCGCGTCGAGCAGGGCAAGCTCGAAGACATCCTGGGCAGCGAGAGCGTCATGCGCCGCCTGATCTGCAAGGAGATCGAGGCCGACGCCAAGCAGTTCGCCGATGCGCGCCGCACGCTGATCCAGGAAGAAAAGAAGGTGGTCGCCGAAGTCAAGGTGGTCGATGAGCCCGTGACGGTCATCATCTCGGACAAGGGCTGGGTGCGCACGCGCCAGGGCCATGGCGTCGATGCGGGCACGCTCAGCTTCAAGGCCGGCGACAGCCTGCACGGCACCTTCGAGTGCCGCACGGTGGACCAGCTGCTGGCCTTCGGCAGCAATGGCCGGGTCTATTCGGTGCCGGTGTCGCAGCTGCCCGGCGGGCGCGGCGATGGCCAGCCCGTGACCACGCTCATCGAGCTGGAGGCCGGCACCCAGATCCTGTACTACTTCGCGGGAGCCGAAGGAACGGCGCTGCTGTTGTCGGGGTCGGGCGGCTACGGCTTCGTGGCCATGGTGGGCGACATGGTCTCGCGCCAGAAGGCGGGCAAGGCCTTCGTGACGCTGGCCGATGGCGAGACGCTGTGCGCCCCATCCACGGCCTACGGCGTGCCCATGGGCGCACGTGCCGAGCCGCAGGAAGGCGAGCAGGGCGCGGGCCTGCTGCTGCCGGCCACGCATGTGATCTGCGCCTCCACTGGCGGCCGCATCCTCACCTTCGAGATCGCCAGCCTCAAGCACATGGCCAAGGGCGGTCGCGGGCTGATGCTGCTCGACCTGGAGGACAAGGACACCCTGGCGGGCGCTGCCGCCTACACGCGCAGCATCCGCATCGATGGCCTGGGCCGCGGCGGCAAGGAGCGCAGCGAGACGCTGGAGATCCGCAGTCTCAACAATGCCCGTGGCACGCGCGGCCGCAAGGGCAAGTCGGCCGACCTGGGCTTCAAGCCGCAAAGCGTGACGCGCGTGGAGTAAAGAGCGCATCTGCCCCTGCAATGCCTTCCGCGAAAGGGGCGGATCAGGGGTTTTCTCTGGGTTTTTCCGGCCTCCGGGCCCTGCTGCAGGCCTCAACATGGAGTCTTCCAACATGAGGGAGACTGGATATGCTGCGACTTCGTATGGCACACAAGCTGTGGCTTGCCGTGGCCGCCATCGTGGTGGCGCTGGTGGGCGTGGTCGGCTTGTCGGGTTATCGCTCGGCCCAGGTCCAGGCCCGGTCCGAGGCCGTCACCCAGGAGATGCAGGCGCGGGTCCAGGCCGCCGTGCGCTGGATGGGGCTGACCGAAACCAATGCGGCCCGCACCCAGGCCCTGGTGGTCAGCAGTGATGCTGCCGTCGAGGCCGAGTTCAAGGACGTGATCAGCGCCACCTCGGCGCGGATCACCGAGGTGCAGAAATCACTGGAAGCCATGCCCCTGTCCGACGCAGACAAGGCGCAGATGGCCAGGATTGCGGCAGCCCGCAAGACCATGATCGAACTGCGTGCCAAGGCACGCCAGCTCAAGGCCGATGGCCGGCAGGAGCAGGCGTTGGCCCTGGTCAAGCAGTCCTACAACCCTGCCGTGGATGCCTATCTGCAGACGCTGCGCGACTTCGTGCAGATGCAGGAGCAGGTGGTGCGCAGCAGCCAGGAAGAGACGGCAGCCTCGCGCAGGCTCACCGTGGGTTTTGCCGCTGCGGCCGTGGGCGTGCTGCTGCTGTGCATCGTCATCGGCGCCCATTTCCTGATTGCCAGCATCCGCCGTCCCCTGGCCCAGGCCAGGGAACTGGCCGAACGCATTGCCGCAGGCGACCTGAGCGCAGCGGCGCAGGGACAGACACAGCGCGCTGACGAATTCGGCGACCTGCTGCGCTCGCTGCAGGCCATGAGCGAATCGCTGTCGGGCATGGTGCAGCAGGTGCGCCAGAGCACGGACAGCATTGCCATCGCCAGTGCCGAGATTGCCACCGGCAACCACGACCTGTCCGTGCGCACCGAGCAGACCTCCAGCAACCTGCAGGAGACCGCGGCCGCCATGGAGCAGTTCACCAGCACGCTGCAGCAAAGCGCCAGCAGTGCGCAGCAGGCCAGCAGCCTGGCGGCGGGCGCGTCACAGGTGGCCCAGCGCGGCGGTGAGGTCGTGGCCCGGGTGGTCGAGACCATGAAAGGCATCAACGACAGCAGCCGGCAGATTGCCGACATCGTCGGCGTCATCGACTCCATTGCCTTCCAGACCAATATCCTGGCGCTGAACGCCGCCGTGGAGGCGGCCCGCGCCGGCGAGCAGGGCCGGGGCTTTGCCGTGGTGGCCAGCGAGGTGCGCACGCTGGCCCAGCGCAGCGCGGCGGCTGCCAAGGAGATACGCCAGCTCATCGGCGCTTCGGTGGAACGGGTGGAGGACGGCGCCCGCCTGGTGGGCGATGCCGGCACCACCATGGAGGGCATCGTGCAGTCCGTGCAGCGCGTGGCCGACACCATCGGCGAGATCACGGCGGCCTCTTCGGAGCAAAGCGCGGGCGTGGCCCAGGTCAATCAGGCCGTGGGACAGCTGGACCAGATGACGCAGCAGAACGCGGCCCTGGTCGAGCAAAGCGCGGCCGCGGCGCAAAGCCTGCGTGAGCAGGCCGAGCAGCTGTCGCGGACGGTGGCGGTGTTCAAGGTGGCGCACCTGGCGCCCTCGCCGACGACGCTCGCAAGGCAGGCTGCGCCGGCGGTGCGCACTGCGCACAGCGCGGCCGCAGCGCCAAGGCGGCCGGCAGCAGCCGTGGCGCCTGCGGCTGTCGGGCCGGTTGCCGCGCGGCCTGCCGCAGCAAGGGAGGCGGCGCCCAAGCTGGCCTCGGCGCCCCGGCCCGCCGCACCGGCAGCCGAGGATGGCCAATGGGAGAGTTTCTAGCCGCCTGCGAGCACGGCGGCGCCGTGCGGCGGCATGCCGATCAGGCCAGTTCGGCGATCAGCTCGATTTCCACGCAGGAGCCCAGCGGGATCTGGGCCACGCCGAAGGCGCTGCGCGCATGCGTGCCGGCATCGCCGAAGACCTGGCCCAGCAGCTCGCTGCAGCCATTGGCTACCAGGTGCTGCTCGGTGTAGTCGCCCGTGGAGTTGACCAGGCACATCAGCTTGACGATGCGGCGCACGCGGCCCAGGTCGCCGCCGGCGGCGTGCTGGAGCGTGCCCATCAGGTCGATGGCGATGGCGCGCGCGGCCTGCTGGCCGTCGGCAGTCTGCAGATCACGGCCCAGCTGGCCTGCCCAGACCTTGCCGTCCTTGCGTGCGATATGTCCGCTCAGGAACACCAGATTGCCCGTCTGCACATAGGGCACGTAGGCTGCCGCCGGGATGGCAGGCGACGGCAGTTCGATGTTCAGGGCCTTCAGTTGTTCGTAAACGCTCATCGTTGATTCCTTCGAGACAAGAAAAATCCGGCGCCAGTGCCGGGGTGGCGGACAGTGTGACACAGCCCCCGTGCACCTTGGCATGTCAGGGGCTGGGCATGCGCCAGTCTGATTCTTGTCCGAATCTGAGTCGGAGCACGGTGGCTTCGAGGCACCTGCTTCTAGCATGCCTGGATGCGCGCTGTGGCCCCTGCACCCACTCCTTCATCGTCTTCGTGGACGCCGTGGCTGCTCGGCTGCGTGGTCGGTGCCGCCTGGCAGGTCACGCAGCCGCAGCTGTGGCCGCTGTGGATGTATCTGCTGATGATGGGCCTGGCCTTGCTGTATCTGTCAGGACAGGTCCGGCGGGCCCGGGCCGGCGGCCGCCGCGGCGCGGTCAGCGGCCTGTGGGTCGCCGCTTGCGCAGCCTCGCTGGTGGCCGGCCTGACAGGCTGGCGTGCCCAGGACTTTGCGGGCCACGCGCTGTCGCCGCAGCTGGAAGGGCGTGACCTGCGCATCGTCGGCGTCGTGGCATCGCTGTCCCAGAACATGGCCCAGGGCGTGCGCTGGCGCATGGCCGTGGAGCAGGCGCAGATCGCGGGCAGCGAAGAGGCCCTGGCGCCGTTTCCCGGGTTGATCGAGCTGTCCTGGTTCGCAGCCCGGGGCCGGGCGTCCAAGGGCGCCGCAGCGTCGCTGCCCGTCCTGCGCCCGGGCCAGCGCTGGGACCTGACCGTGCGGCTCAAGCGCCCGCATGGCGCGCGCAATCCCCACGGTTTCGACTATGAGCTGTGGCAGTGGGAGCAGGGCGTGCAGGCCACGGGCTATGTGCGCGAACAGCCAGCGGCGAGCCTGCTGGCCGACACCGGCGCCTACGCCCTGCAGCGCTGGCGCCAGCAGATGCGCGAGGCCATCGTGAACCGGGCAGCCGCACTCGCGCAAGCCATGCAGCGCGTAGGCATGGACCCCGCGCAGTCGCCGCGCATGCTGGGCGTGGTGGCCGCCCTGGCCATGGGCGATCAGCAGGCCATTGCGCGTGACGATTGGACGCTGTTCCGCCATACCGGCGTGGCCCATTTGATGAGTATTTCCGGACTGCATATCACCCTGTTCGCATGGCTGGCTGCGCTGGTCGTGGGGCGACTGTGGCGTTGCAGTGCCCGGGCCTGCCTGTGGTGCCCGGCGCCGCAGGCGGCCCTGCTGGCTGGCGTGCTGCTGGCGGGCGGCTATGCCCTGTTCAGCGGCTGGGGTCTGCCGGCGCAGCGCACGGTGTGCATGCTGGCAACGGTGGCCGCGTTGCGCGTCACAGGGCTGCGCTGGCCCTGGCCCGCAGTGTGGTGCCTGGCGCTGGCCGTGGTTGTCGTGCTCGATCCCTGGGCCCTGTGGCAGGCGGGCTTCTGGCTGAGTTTTGTCGCCGTGGGCGTGCTGCTGGCGACCGATGCACGCATGCAGGGCGCGGTGCGGCCGTCGCTGCCCGCCCGTGCCCTGGCGTTGTGGGGTGAGCAGTGGCGCATCACTCTGGCGCTGGCGCCGCTGGGGCTGATGCTGTTTGGCCAGCTGTCGCTGTCGGGGCTGCTGGCCAATCTGGCCGCGATTCCCTGGGTGACTTTCGTGGTCACGCCACTGGCCTTGCTGGGGGCCTTGTGGCCCCCGTTCTGGACGGGCGCGGCGCTGGCGCTGGCGCCGCTGCTGGAACTGCTGCAGTGGCTGGACCGGTGGGGCTGGGCCGTGTTGCAGCTGCCGCAGCCGCCGCTGTGGGCGGGGCTGGCTGCGCTGGGTGCAGGCCTGGCGCTGGTGGCTCCGGTGCCGGCCGGATGGCGTTGCTGGGGCCTGGCCATGTGCCTGCCGGCCTTGTGGTGGCCGCCGGCCGCACCGGCACATGGCGAGTTCGATTTGATGGCCGTGGACATAGGCCAGGGCAATGCCGTGCTGCTGCGCACGGCCCGGCACGCCCTGCTGTATGACACGGGTCCGCAGTACGGCATGGATAGCAATGCCGGCGAACGGGTGCTGGTGCCGCTGCTGCAGGCCCTGGGGCTGCGCCTGGATGCGCTGTGGCTCAGCCACCGCGACGGCGACCATACGGGCGGTGCCTTGGCCGTGCATGCCGCGCAGCCGCAGGCCGAGGTCTGGGGATCGGACTCCGTGATCCTGGACCCCGCTCTGGCCGGCCTGGGCGCCGTGCGCCGCTGCGAGGCCGGCCAGCAGTGGGAGTGGGATGGCGTGCAGATGCAGGTGCTGCATCCACCCGCGGGCGAACCGCTGCCGGCCGCGCAGGCCCTGGCCCACGCCAATGCGGGCAGCTGCGTGCTGCTGCTGCGTTCGGCATCCGGGGTGCAGGCCTTGCTGGCCGGCGATATCGAGGCTGCACAGGAAAGGGCGCTGGCGCAGGCCGGCGCCCTCACGCCCGTGCAGTGGCTGCTGGTGCCGCACCACGGCAGCCGCACCTCATCGAGCACTGCTCTGGTGCAGGCCCTGGCACCGCGCTGGGCCATGGTTCAGGCGGGATACCGCAGCCGTTATGGACACCCGGTCCCCGAGGTGGTGCGGCGCTATGAGGCCAACGGCTCCAGCGTGGTGCAGTCGGCCCGCTGCGGCGCAGCGCATTGGCGCTCTGCCGATCCCGCACAGCTGGTCTGCGAGCGGGAGCGGGCGCGCCGTTACTGGGACATGCATGTCACGCACGTCAGGCACATCACGCAGAGGCAGGGCGGATAGGACGGGCGCCGATGGCCGCGCAGCCGGCATATGCTGGATACCGCTTGTCCGGATTGAGGTTACCTATCGCTACACTGGTGCGATACGAGGGCTGGCCCGCAGCTTGCTTTACCTCGTACACATGCAGCGACAGGAGGTGACGAATGCATCCATTTGACGAGATGTACACGATGACGCCGTTCGACGGCAGCGATGTGCGCCTGCACTACAAGGACTATGCGCAATGGCTTGCGCGCCAGTCCGAACAGACGCTGCGAGCGCGCAGCGCCGAGGCCGAGATCATCTTCCGGCGCGTAGGCATCACGTTCGCCGTCTACGGCGACAAGGATGAAAGTGGCGCCGGCACCGAGCGCCTCATTCCCTTCGACCTGATTCCGCGCGTCATCCCGTCCCATGAATGGGAGCGCATGCAGGCAGGCCTGGTGCAGCGCGTGACGGCGCTCAACCGCTTTCTGCACGACGTCTACCACGACCAGGAAATCCTGCGCGCGGGCCTGCTGCCGCGCGAGCTGGTGCTGAACAACAGCCAGTACCGCCCCGAGATGCGGGGCCTTGCCGTGCAGGGCGGCATCTACGCCCACATCGCCGGCATCGACATCGTGCGTGCCGCCAATGCCCAGGGCGAGGGCGTGTACTACGTGCTGGAGGACAACCTGCGCGTGCCTTCGGGCGTGTCTTACATGCTGGAGAACCGCCGCATGATGATGCGGCTGTTCCCCGACCTGTTCTCCCGTCATCCCGTGGAGCCCGTGGCCCACTATCCCGACATGCTGCTGGAGACGCTGCGCGCCAGCGCTCCGGCCGGCACGCCCGAGCCCACGGTGGTGGTGCTCACGCCCGGCATGTACAACAGCGCCTACTTCGAGCACGCCTTCCTGGCCCAGCAGATGGGCGTGGAGCTGGTCGAGGGCCAGGACCTGGTGGTGGACAAGGACGTGGTCTACATGCGCACCACGCGCGGCCTGCAGCGCGTGGACGTGATCTACCGGCGCGTGGACGATGATTTTCTGGACCCCGAAGTCTTCCGTCCCACCTCCACGCTGGGCTGCCCCGGCCTCATGCGCGCCTACCGCGCGGGCAACGTCAGCATCTGCAATGCGGCGGGCACGGGGGTGGCCGACGACAAATCGGTCTATCCCTATGTGCCGGAGATGATCCGCTTCTACCTGGGCGAGGAACCCATTCTGCAGAACGTGCCGACCTGGCTGTGCCGCAAGCCCGACGACCTGCGCTACGTGCTCGACCACCTGGATGAGCTGGTGGTCAAGGAAGTCCATGGCGCCGGTGGCTACGGCATGCTGATCGGGCCTGCCGCCTCGCGCGGCGAGATAGAGGATTTCCGCCGCGCGCTCATCGCCAATCCCGGCGGCTACATCGCGCAGCCCACGCTGGCGCTGTCCACCTGCCCCACCCTGGTGGAGCAGGGCATCGCGCCAAGGCATATCGACCTGCGTCCCTTCGTGCTCAGCGGCAATCAGGTACGCATGGTGGCCGGCGGCCTCACGCGCGTGGCGCTCAAGGAAGGCTCGCTGGTGGTCAATTCATCACAGGGCGGCGGCACCAAGGACACCTGGGTGCTCGGGGCCGGTGAGTCAAACGAGGGAGGACATTGAATGCTCAGCCGTACTGCCGATCATCTGTACTGGATGTCCCGCTACACGGAGCGTGCGGAGAACACTGCCCGCATGCTCAACGTCTCCTATGACACTTCCATGCTGCCCCAGGCGCCTCAGGCGGCGCGCAAGGCCTGGCAGGGCGTGCTGTCCATCAGCGAGCTGATCCCCGCCTATGCCTCCCGCCACGGCGAGGTGCAGCGAGAGGCCGTGCTGCACTTCATGGTGCGCGACGAGAGCAACTCCTCGTCCATCGCCTCCTGCCTGCGCGCTGCGCGGGAGAATGCGCGTGCCGTGCGCGGGGCGCTGACCACCGAGGCCTGGGAGACCCAGAACCAGACTTGGCTGGAACTCAAGCGCCTGCTGGCCGAGGGGGACTGGGAGCGCGATCCGGGCCAGTTCTTCGAATGGGTCAAGCACCGCTCGCACCTGTCGCGCGGCGTGACACTGGGCACCATGCTGCAGGACGAGGCCTTCCACTTCCTGCGCCTGGGCACCTTCATCGAGCGCGCCGACAACACGGCGCGCCTGCTGGACGTGAAATTCCACGCCATCGAGCGCGACTACCATGGCAGCGCGCGCAACGGAGCGTCGGGCAAAGGGGCCACGCCCTTCGACTTCTACCACTGGAGCGCGCTGCTGCGCAGCGTCTCGGCCTTCGAGGTCTACCGCAAGGTCTACCGCGACGTGATCACGCCCGAGCGCGTGGCCGAGCTGCTGATGCTGCGCAGCGACATGCCGCGCTCGCTGCTGGCCAGCATGCTGGAAGTGGTGGCCAACCTGGAAAGCGTGGCCAACGACCAGTCGCGCGAGACCCAGCGCAAGGCGGGCCGCCTGCTGGCTGACCTGCGCTATGCGCGCATCGACGAAATCCTGGCCACGGGCCTGCACGCCTATCTCACGCAGTTCCTGGATCGCGTGCACGACCTGGGTCAGGGCATCAGCCGCGACTTCCTGGTGCCTGCCTGAGCCGCCGTCGCCCAATGAACAAAGCCGCCCTCGGGCGGCTTTGTTCATTGGGGCAGGGCCATTCAGTCCTGCGCGCTGTCCAGCTCCAGCACAACGCCTTCGGCATCGCCGATGGGCACCACGTCGCAGTTGTCGCCAGGGCCTCCCCGGTCCACCACGATGAAGCGCGCGGGCGCGTTCAGGGCAATCAGCGAGTGGTGCCAGACGCCGCGGCGGTAGTTCACGCCCTGGCGTCCGTTGGTGATGAAGGCGCGCAGGTCGCCGGGCGCCACCTGCTCTCCCAGGGGCGCAACCACCACGATGAAGGGCTGGGCGTCCAGCGGCATGAAGGCCTGGCTGCCCAGGGGATGGCGCTCCATGCTCGTCAGCTGCAGGGGCAGCGCATAGGGGCGGGCGTGGAACAGGTTGATCAGCGCATGGCCCTCGCTGCCGCCCGTGTCCACGCGGGCCAGGGCATGGTAGCGCTCGGTCATGCCGTCATTGATCAGCAGCGGCGTGTGGCCTGCACTGTCGATGACCTCGCCAAACTCGGCAAAGGCTTCGGCGGTCAGCGGTTGGACGCGCAGGCGAAGGCGGGCGGGGCGGGTCTCTGACAAGGTATTCACGAAGTACTGCCTCTTGTTTTCATACTGGTATTACCAGTTTGCTGTTGCCTGGGGATTTTGTCAAATCTGAGTGACGCCAGCCGATGTCATGCGCATCATTTGCGGTGGTTCGGGTAAATGCGAGTTTGCATTGGCCGGCGGGAAAGGCAACATTCGCTCCGTATTGTCAGACCGGTCATACCAGTTGATCGCAACCCTTCAACCAAGGACTTCCTGATGTCATCACTTCCCGCATCCGCCGAGGCCGCCGGCGCGGCCCCGGCGCTGTCCAGCGAAACGCCGGCCGAGGCAGCCGTCTACCGCAAGGTGGCCTGGCGCCTGCTTCCCTTCATCATGGCCTGCTACGTGGCGGCCTATCTGGACCGGGTGAACGTGGGCTTTGCCAAGCTGCACATGCTGGCCGACCTGCAGTTCAGCGAGGCCATGTACGGCCTGGGCGCGGGGCTGTTCTTCATCGGCTATTTCTTCTTCGAGGTGCCCAGCAACATGCTGATGCACCGCATAGGAGCCAAGGCCACCATCTCGCGGATCATGATCATGTGGAGCCTGATCTCGGCGGCCATGATGTTCGTGACCACGCCCACGCAGTTCTACGTGCTGCGCTTCCTGCTGGGCGCGGCCGAGGCCGGTTTCTACCCCGGCATGATCCTGTACATGACCTACTGGTTTCCCTCGTACCGGCGCGCCCGCATGGTGGCGCTGTTCATGTGCGCGATCCCGGTCTCGGGCATCCTGGGCGGACCGCTGTCGGGCGGCATCATGGACCTGATGCAGGGCGTGGCGGGGCTGCGCGGCTGGCAATGGCTGTTCCTGATCGAGGCCATTCCCTCGCTGATCCTGGGCCTGGCCGTGCTCTGGTACCTGGACAACAGCATCCGCGCAGCGCGCTGGCTGACCGAGGCGGAAAAGACCCTGCTGGAGCGCAACATCGCACGCGAGAACGCCAGCAAGAGCGACAGCCACGTCACGCTGCGCGCACTGTTTTCCGACCCGCGCATCATCAAGATGGCCATGATCTGCTTTTGCACCGTCATGGGCCAGTACGGGCTCACGTTCTGGCTGCCCAGCCTGATCCGCCAGTCGGGCGTGGAGGGTGCCTTCCAGATCGGCCTGCTGACGGCCGTGCCGTTTTCGGTGGCCGTGGTGTCCATGAACCTGGTCAGCCGCAGCTCGGACCGCATGCGCGAGCGCCGCTGGCACCTGATCGTTCCGTTCTGCGTGGGCGCGGCGGGCCTGATGCTGTCGGCCATCTTCAGCGGCAACGTCTACCTGTCGCTGGCCGCCCTGGCGCTGGCCGCGGGCGGCAGCCTGGCAACCTCGCCACTGTTCTGGAGCCTGCCCACGGCCATCCTGTCCAGCGCAGGCGCTGCGGCCGGCATTGCGCTGATCAACTCCTTCGCCAACCTGGCCGGCTTCATCAGCCCCTACATGATCGGCCTCATCAAGGATGCGACGCAGAGCACCAATGCGGCCATGTTCGTGCTGGCCGGCGTGCTGCTGTTCGGGGCCTTCCTGACCTATACCGTGCCCGCCAAACTGGTCAACAAGTAGCGCCGGACAGGGCGCGTGAACCGGCGGGCGAGGCGCGCAGTCGCTAAGATCGGCGCACCGCCCCCGGGCCAGAGATCCGCCAACGCATGGAACCCAGCACCGCCATCAGCACACCCGCCGGCAACCCTGCCAGCACCGCCGTTGCCGGCAATGCCGCCCGCGTGATCCGCGAGTGGATCGAGGGCGGCGTGTATCCGGTGGGCTCGCTCCTGCCTTCGCAGCGCGACCTGTCGGAGCAGTTGGGCATCAGCCGCACCTCGCTGCGCGAGGCGCTGTCCACGCTGCAGGGGCTGGGCCTGGTCGTGGCCCGGCCTGGCAAGGGCATGTACGTGACCGAGGCGCCCGAGGCTGCGGCCGCAGACGCCTGGCGCTTTGCCGACTCGCATGCGCTCACCGATGTCTATCAGCTGCGCTACGCGCTGGAGGGCTTTGTGGCGCGCCTTGCGGCCCTGGTGGTGCAGCCTGAGGATGTGCAGGCCCTGCAGGCCAATCTGCAGGCCATGCAGCAGAGCATAGAGCTGGCCGATTTCGTGCAGGCCACGCGACTGGATTTCGAGTTCCACCTGCAGATCACCACCATCTCGGGCAACCATGCCATCGCCGACGTGCTGCGCGGCAGCGGCGAGGTCATGCAGGAAAGCCAGCGCCTGCCGTTCTACAAGCGGGGCGCACGGCATGCGACCACCGAGGAGCATGCGGCCATCATCGATGCCCTGTCCCGCGGCCATCCCGAGCTGGCCCAGCAGGCCATGGCCACCCACATCGTGCAGGCGGCCCAGCGCGCGGGCGTGCACTTTCCCACCGGCCTGTAGGCACGCCAGCCCGTGCCTGATCGGCCGGGTTTTTGGCCTTACCATCATCGGCGCAGCGCATTTTTTCCCTATCCACAGACCGCCCGGATGCCGATCCATGACAAGCCAAGGAAATGAACTCTGCATACTGGCAGACGCCCTAGAGGCGCAGCGCGAAGGACTCTTGCAGACATGGCGCAAGGCCGTCAGGCGGGACCCGGCGCTGACCGCTGGTGAGGCGCTTCCCCGAACCCAGCTGAACGATCACATCCCGGCCGTGCTGGCCGCGTTCGAGCAGCAACTGCGGACCCTGGGCGGTGCACCGGCAGACACCGCCGAGCCGCCGGGCGATGGCGAGCAGGCCGCCGCCCACGGCCTGCACCGCTGGCAGCAGGGCTATGACCTGCATGAAGTCGTGCGCGAGCTGGGGCTGCTCAACGAAGTCATGGTGGCGCAGCTGGAGGACTATGCCCAGGGGCGCCCTGATGCGCACGTCGCCATGCCCGTTGCGCGCAAGGCCTGGGCCGCCACCTATACCCGCGACGTTCAGGACAGCAGCACCCAGTATTTCCGCCTGCAGCAGCAGGAGGCCGAGGGCCATGTCCGGGACCTGGAAGCGGCGCTGCATGACCTGAGCGCGCTGGACCTGCAGCGCTCGCAATTGTGGGAGCAGGTTGCGCATGACCTGCGCAGCAACGTCGGCGTGGTGGCCAATGTGACGCATGGCCTGGGCATGCAGCATGCGCCGGCGCAGTCGCGCGAGAAACTCCTGCGCATGCTGGACCGCAACGTCCAGTCGCTGCGACATCTGCTGGATGACGTGACGGAGCTGGCCAAGCTGCATGCCGGGCGCGAGCATCGCCAGCTGACCTCCTTTGACGCAGCCCAGGTGATCACCCATCTGTGCGAGGGACTGCAGGCCCTGGCCAACGATCGCGGCCTGTACCTGCACCTGCAGGGGCCGGGGACGATGCCGGTGGAGGGGGATGCCTTGAAACTGCGCCGCATCGCGCAGAACCTGGTGCTCAACGCGCTCAAGTACACCCAGGAGGGCGGCGTCACGGTGAAATGGGCCCTTGGTGATGGGGAGGACCAGCGCCGCTGGATGCTCTCCATCGGAGATACGGGTCCCGGCATGGAGCCGGCGGCGCCCCTGGTTGCTGCCCTCAAGCACGCCACGGACCTGGACCCTTCGGGCCATCTGACGTCGGCGGCCTCCGCAGAGGTCCGCGCCGGGGGCGAGCCACGGCCCGGCGTCGCGGCGGCCCGCTACCGCAGCGGCGCAGGCGAGGGGATAGGCCTGTCCATCGTCAAGCGGCTGGCGGAATTGCTGGACGCCACGATCGAGGTGCAGTCGGCCGCGCAGACCGGCACGACCTTTCTGCTTCTGTTTCCGCTGCGATACGCCGACGAGTGACCGATAGCTGGGCCATGAGATGAAAAAACGGGCACACAGGCCCGTCGTTTCGCGTGCGGGGCGCAGCCTGTGCCGCCACCCCTGAGTCCGGTGCTCAGGACTCTTCGTCCATCTGCGACTGCAGATAGTTCTGGATGCCGACCTTGTCGATCAGGTCCAGCTGGGTTTCGAGGTAGTCGATGTGCTCCTCGGTATCGTCCAGGATCTTTTGCAGCAGGTCGCGCGAGACGTAGTCGCGCACGCTTTCGCAGTGGGCGATGCCGTCCTTGATGGTCTGCTGCGCGGTTTTCTCGCTGCTCAGGTCGCAAGCCAGGGCTTCGGGCACGTCCTCGCCGACTTGCAGCTTGCCCAGGTCCTGCAGGTTGGGCAGGCCGTCGAGCACGAAGATGCGGTCCATGAGCCAGTCGGCGTGCTTCATCTCGCCGATGGACTCCTTGTATTCCTTCTTGGCCAGCTTGTCGAAGCCCCAGTGCTTGTACATGCGGTAGTGCAGGAAGTACTGGTTGATGGCCGTCAGCTCGTTCTTGAGCTGGGCTTGCAGCCAGGTGATGACTTGTGCGTCGCCTTGCATGGGGAACTCCTTTGTTGTACGTGGGGGACCGCGCCGATCGCCGGCCGCTATAGGGGTGGATTGTCTAGGGTTTCTGCGTCAGATCAAGCAAACCCCTGTTATCACGCATTGGCTGCTTATGAGGCGCGTTCTCGTTTGCGGGCCGGCATGCTGACGCGGCTGCGGGGTTGCTGCATTGCCTTGTCATATTTCGGCCCAAAATAGCCTCTTCAGGCCGGTGGCGGGCTGGTCAAGCCCGCAGGCCTGGAGACAAGGATGTTCACATAGTTTTTGGCAATCGGATGAATTCAATCAATTCATTGGATCAATCGATGGCCTGGGCCTAGACTTCGTCCTGTGTTCACTCACCAACCACAAAGGAAACAGCAATGTCCGTGATCAACACCCAAATCAAGCCCTTCAAGACGCAGGCCTTCAAGAATGGCAAGTTCATCGAAGTGACCGAAAAGGACGTCCTGGGCAAGTGGGCCGTGTTCTTCTTCTACCCCGCTGACTTCACCTTCGTGTGCCCCACCGAACTGGGCGACGTGGCCGACCATTACGACGAACTGCAAAAGCTGGGCGTGGAAGTCTTCTCCGTGTCCACCGACACCCACTTCGTGCACAAGGCATGGCACGACGCGTCGGACACCATCCGCAAGATCAAGTACACGATGCTGGGCGATCCCACCTGGGAAATCAGCAACAACTTCGAAGTCCTGCGTCCCGGCCAGGGCCTGGCTGACCGCGGCACCTTCATCGTCGACCCCGATGGCGTGATCCAGGCCGTGGAAATCACCGCCGAAGGCATCGGCCGCAACGCCGTCGACCTGCTGCGCAAGGTCAAGGCTGCCCAGTATGTCCGCAACCACCCCGGTGAAGTCTGCCCCGCCAAGTGGGAAGAAGGCGACAAGACCCTGGCTCCCTCGCTCGACCTGGTCGGCAAGATCTAAGCGGTACACCGCTTCCTGTTCACAGTTGAACTGTTGAAGACGCCCGGGTGCCTGGCGCCCGGGCTTTTTTTTCCCAGAATTTCGTATTTCCAGAGGAGTCCGACATGCTTGACAACAACCTGAAAGCCCAATTGCAGGCCTACCTGGAGCGCCTGCAGCGTCCGGTGGAGCTGGTGGCTTCGCTGGATGACAGCCAGGGTGCGCGCGAGCTGAAGGAGCTGCTGCTGGAAATCCGCGAGCTGAGCGACAAGATCACCGTTGTCGAGCACAACGATGCCCAGGTGCGCAAGCCCTCCTTCCTGATCACCAATCCCGGCGTGGACAGCGGCGTGCGTTTCGCAGGCGTCCCCCTGGGCCATGAATTCACCTCGCTGGTGCTGGCCCTGCTGCAGGTCGGCGGCCATCCGTCCAAGGAATCGGCCGAGTTGCTGGAGCAGGTGCGCAACATCGACGTGCCGCTGCACTTCGAGACCTACTACTCGCTGTCCTGCCACAACTGCCCGGACGTGGTGCAGGCGCTGAACCTGATGTCCGTGCTCAATCCCAAGATCAGCCACACCGCCATCGACGGCGGGCTGTTCCAGAAGGAAGTTGAGCAGCGCGAAGTCATGGGCGTGCCCACGGTCTTCGTCAATGGCGAGCGCTTCGGCCAGGGCCGCATGGAGCTGGCCGAGATCGTCGCCAAGGTCGACACCGGCGCCGCTTCGCGTGAAGCGGCCAGGATTTCCGCCAAGGACGCCTTCGACGTGCTGATCGTCGGTGGCGGCCCCGCCGGCGCGGCCGCTGCCATCTATGCGGCACGCAAGGGCATCCGCACCGGCATTGCCGCCGAGCGCTTCGGCGGCCAGGTGCTGGACACCGTGGACATCGAGAACTTCATCTCGGTCTCCAAGACCGAAGGCCCTCAGCTGGCCGCCGCCATGGAGCGCCATGTGCGCGACTACGAGGTGGACATCATGAACCTGCAGACGGCCTCCAAACTGATTCCGGCTGCCACGGAAGGCGGGCTGATCGAGGTGCAGACCGCCTCGGGCGCCAGCCTCAAGGCCAAGACCGTCATCCTCTCGACCGGCGCGCGCTGGCGCAACATGAACGTGCCCGGCGAGGACAAGTACCGCACCAAGGGCGTGACCTACTGCCCGCACTGCGACGGACCGCTGTTCAAGGGCAAGAATGTGGCCGTCATCGGCGGCGGCAACTCGGGCGTGGAAGCGGCCATCGACCTGGCCGGCATCGTGCGCAGCGTGACGCTGCTGGAGTTCGCCAGCGAGCTCAAGGCCGATGCCGTGCTGCAAAAGAAGCTCAAGAGCCTGCCCAATGTGACCGTCATCCTCAACGCCCAGACCACCGAGGTCAACGGCGACGGCAAGAAGGTCACCGGCCTGACCTACAAGGACCGCACGACGGAAGAGGTCAAGACCGTGGCGCTGGAAGGCATCTTCGTGCAGATCGGCCTGCTGCCCAACACCGACTGGCTCAAGGGCACGGTGGAGCTGACCCGCTTCGGCGAGATCGTGATCGATGCCAAGGGCCACACCAGCGTGCCCGGCGTGTTCGCCGCAGGCGACTGCACCAACGTGCCGTACAAGCAGATCATCATCGCTGCCGGTGCCGGCTCCACGGCGGCGCTGTCGGCCTTCGACCACCTGATCCGCCACTGAGCTGAACAGGCGTGAGAAAGGGCCCGGATGCCTCGGCATCCGGGCCTTTTTTCATTCCGGCGCTGTCAGGCGCGTGCCTTGCCGGCGCAGGTGGCACACAGATGGCTGTCCAGCAGCCCGGTGTGCCAGCAGGGATTGCTCCAGGGCCTGTGCGCCAGATCAAATCAATGAATGAGAACTATTCGCATATAATTTTTCTTCATCCAGCCAGCACATGACGCGCCAACGGCTGGCGGGCCAACCGCCAGCCGCTGCAACCAGAAGCCAGCTCTCGCACATCCATGTTGATCAGAGAGAGAGAGGCCTTCGCAATGGCTTACGACTTCGCAATGCAATCATGCGCCCGGCGGGCGCGCCATCCCCTGGCCGCCGCCTGCGCGCTGCTGTGCGCCTCCGCTGCCCTGGCCCAGGAGCCGGGGCAGGCCGCCGCAGACGCGGCAAATGCCGCAAACGCCGGAGATGCCGACACGCAATTGCTGGCGCAGGCCGCACCCGGGGCACGGACCCGTGCCCCGGCCCTCAAGGAGATGGTGATCAGCGCCTCGCGCGAGGTGCAGGACCCTGACACCCTGCCCATGAGCATCGACGTGATCGACGCCGGCCGCATGGAGCGCGAGCAGGCCAGCGACATCCGCGAGATGGTCAACCTGCTGCCCAATGTCGATGTGCCGCGCGCCCCGGCGCGCTTCTCGCTGGCGACCTCGTCGGCCGGGCGTGACCAGAACAGCGGCTTCAACATCCGTGGCCTGGATGGCAACCGCGTGCTCATGCTGGTCGATGGCGTGCGCCTGCCGCGCAGCTACAGCTTCAGCGCCAACAGCTTCGGCCGCGACTACCTGGACCTGGGCCTGGTGCAGCGCGTGGAAATCCTGCGCGGCTCCACGCCCGCGCTGTATGGATCGGACGGCATGGGCGGCCTGGTCAACTTCGTGACCGTGCAGCCGGATGATCTGCTGGGCAGGGACAAGCGCATCGCCGGCCGCGTGGCTGCCGGCTATGACGGCTCGGACAACGGCCGCAAGCTGGGCGCCACCGTGGCGGGCCGAGCCAGCCCCGAATGGGCCTGGCTGCTGTCGGCGGGCCTGGGCCGCTCCCGTGCGCTGGAGAACATGGGCACGAACAACGTGACGGGCGCGGCGCGCACCACGCCCAATCCCGAGAAAGACCGCAGCGAATCGCTGATGGGCCGCCTGGTCTTCACGCCCAGCGCCGTGCAAAAGCATGTCTTCACCTTCGAGAACGTGGACAAGCGCGCCGACTATGCCCTGCTGTCCGCGCGCTCGGCCACCGTGGCCAATTCCGACTCGCGCACCGACATGAAGCGCTGGCGGGCCAGCTGGCAGGGCCAGTGGCAGCAGCTGGGCACGGCGCTGGCCGACGAACTGCAGCTGATGGCCAGCTACCAGAAGTCCGACGCGCGCGAATTCGTCACCGAGACGCGCATCGGTCTGCCGTACCGCGAGCGCGACGTGACCTATGACGAGGACGCGATCCAGCTGCACGCCCAGGCCAGCCGCCTGCTGCGCTGGAGTTCCTCGGCCAGCGGCAAGTTCACGTACGGGCTGGACTACCTCCGCAACAAGGTGGTCAACGTGCAAAACGGCATCACGCCGCCCGTGGGCGAGAGCTTCCCGCTCAAGCGCTTCCCCGACACCACCGAAAGCGCCACCGCCCTGTTCGCCCAGGCCGAACTGCACAACGGCCCCTGGAGCGTGACCCCGGGCCTGCGCGCCGAGCACTACAGCATCAAGCCCCGGCAGAACGGCTTTGTGCCCACCGTGGTCAGCAACTCGGACTCCGCGCTCTCGCCCAAGCTGGGCGTGATGCTGCAGGCCAGCCCGGTCTGGTCCGTCTATGGCAACTATGCGGCAGGTTTCCGGGCGCCCAACGCCGGGCAGATCAACGCCTTCTTCGAGAACCCGGTGGCGTTCTACCGCAACATTCCGAATCCCGACCTGCGGCCCGAAAAGAGCCAGACCTTCGAGCTGGGCCTGCGCGGGCGCATGGACAGGCTGCGCCTGGACGCCGCCGTGTTCACGGGACGCTACAAGGACTTCATCGTCGACCAGCAACTGGTTGCGGGCCAGCCCGGCAACGCGGCCAACCCCGCCATCTACCAGTCCATCAACGTGGGCCGCGCCCGCATCAGCGGCTTCGAACTCAAGGCCGACTACGACTGGGGCCGCTGGGCCGGCGGCGACTGGCAGACGCGCCTGGCCTACGGCTACACCGACGGCAAGGACACGCAGTCCGACAAGCCGCTGGACACCATCTCGCCCCAGCAACTGGTGCTGGGCGTGCGCTATGAGCGCTCTGTCGTGGGCGTGCAGTTCAACGTCTCGCACTGGAGCGGCAAGAAGGCCGGCGACGTGTCCAACGGCAGCACGGCCTGGCTCAGCCCCTCGGCCACGGTGCTGGACCTGAGCGCGCAATGGCGCATCCGTCCCGACCTGCGCCTGAACGCCGGCATCTACAACCTGACCGACAGGAAGTACTGGCGCTGGTCCGATGTGCGCGGCCTGCTGGCCACCACGGCGATTGCCGACGCCTACAGCCAGCCGGGGCGCCATGCGCGCGTCTCGCTGATCAAGGATTTCTGAAGCCCGGCGCCTGAAGGCCAGGCGCCGCGACCCGTGTCCCAACGATGTTTTGCAACGCAAGGAGAGCCCCATGCACCGTACCGAGAGTGAAAGCCTTGCCCGTGACGAGGAATACCTGCTGGCCGAAGGCGAGGCCCAGCTGGCCGCCACGCTGGCGCTGATGACCGGCTTCGGCCACGGTTGCTGCGAGGCCCACCGGCCCGCCATTGCCGGCAAGGTGGCCGATCAACTGCAGGGCCTGTCCGGCGACAGCAGCTTTTCGCCGGACATGCGGGCCTTGCTGCAACGCCTGCAGCGGCGCTGGCAGGCGGTCTCCGAGGCCAGCGCCGCGCAGCGCGCACCCCGGGCCGAGGCGGCGGCCGAGACCCGCCATCCCTCCGTTGCCCACGCGCTCTGGCATGCCCCTTTGGAGACCCTGCAATGATCACCACCGCCGCCGCAGCCTGCGATGACCTGCTGATTCCCGTCAATGCGCCCGACGTGCGCCAGCGCTTTGCCCAGGCACGCCAGAGCGGCCTGCGTGCCAAGGAGGCCGCCGAATCCATGGGCCTGCCCGAAGGCGCCGCCATCGGCGCCCACGCGGGCCTGCATGACGGCGGCCTGCAGGTCGTGCCGCTGCGCGCGCAGTGGCTGCAGGTGCTGCGCGCGCTGCAGGACTGCGGCACCGTGATGGCGCTCACGCGCAATGAATCCACGGTGCATGAGAAGACGGGCGTGTACCAGAAGCTCTCGGCCAGCGGTGGCGTGGGATTGGCGCTGGGCCGCGAGATCGACCTGCGCCTGTTCTTTGCCCAATGGCATGCCGGCTATGCCGTGACCGAGCAGCCCGCCCAGGCTGGAAGGCCGGCCACGCACAGCCTGCAGTTCTTCAATGCCCACGGCCGCGCCGTGCACAAGGTCCATGCGCGCGAGTCCACCGACATGGCAGCGTGGGATGCGCTGGTACGGCGCTTTGCCGAGCCCAGCGCGGGCTATCTGTTTCGCCATGCCCGGCCCAGAGCGCTGCCGCAGTCCGACAAGGTCATCGACGTGCACGGCCTGAGCGCCGCCTGGGATGCCCTTCAGGACACGCATGAATTCTTCGACCTGCTGCGCCGGTTCGGCGTGGAGCGCCAGCAAGCCTTCCGCCTGGTCCCCGGCCATTGCGCGAGGCTGGCACCCGAGTCCGTGGCCCAGTTGCTGGGCGATGCGGCGGTGGACGGGCTGCCCATCATGGTCTTCGTGGACAGCGGCGGCTGCATCCAGATCCATACCGGCCCCGTGCACAACATCCAGCCCATGGGCACGCCCGGCGGCGCGCAATGGATCAATGTGCTGGACCCGGGCTTCAACCTGCATCTGCGCTGCGACATGATCGCCAGCGTCTGGGCCGTGCAAAAGCCCACGGCCGATGGCGTGGTCACCTCGGTCGAGGCCTTCGACGCGCAGGGCGATCTGATGGCCATGTTCTTTGGCGAGCGCAAACCGGGCCTGGCCGAACTGCCGGGATGGCGCGAGCTGGTGGCGGGCTTGCCGCGCTTGGCAGTGCAGACACTGGCCTGAGCGGCCCGGGCCCTGGAAAGAGCCGGCCGGGCCGCCTCAGAGATGCACGGTGGCGGCCACCAGCCTGCCCACCAGCGGACGCACCACCATCACGCAGACAAAGGCCACGGGCATGGCCAGCACATAGGTCTGCATCACGCGCCGCAGGTAGTCGGCGCCCAGGCCACTGTTGGCGCCGACGATGGCGCAGCACATCAGAAACGCCATGATGGCCGACATGTAGAAGGCAAAGACGATGGGCGCGAAGCGGCGGTGCAGCTTGCGGCTGCGCGGCGCCGCAGGGGTTGCGGGAGCTATGGAGGCAGAGGTATCGGGCATGAAGGCGTATCCGGTCAGGCCGCTTGTCGATTCGGCGCGGCAAGTGCGCAACTGTAGGCAAGGCCCGGGCCGCCGTGTAGAGGGCTGCAGCTTGGTGCACTCGTAAGCTATATTGATGAATTGATTTTTCATCCATAGGTTTTTGTGCCTAATCTGCGCTCCATCGAGACCTTCGTCAAAGCCCTGGAAGGCGGCTCCATCGCCTCGGCCGCGCGCCAGCTGGGTATTTCTCCTGCAGCGGCCAGCCAGAACATCGCCCGGCTGGAGCGCGAACTGGGCACGCGCCTGATCACGCGCACCACGCGCTCCATGGCGTTGACCGAAGCCGGCGAGCGCTATCTGGCGCGCGTGGGCCCTGTGCTGCAGGAGCTGGAAAAAGCGCAGTCCGACCTGTCGCAGCTGCATGGCGAACTGCAGGGCCGGCTGCGCATCGCCTGCATGGCCGCCTTTGGCCGCCATGTGCTGGCGCCGCTGCTGCCGGCCTTTGCCGCGCGGCATCCCCGGCTGGAGCTGGAGTTGCTGGTGGTGGACCGGCAGGTGGATGTGCTCAAGGAAGACGTGGACATCAGCGTGCGCTACCGCGATGTGCTGGAGCCCGGCATGGCCGTGCGCCAGCTGGCGGCCGTGCCGCGCGTGCTGTGCGCCTCGCCGGCCTACCTGCAGGCCCACGGCAGGCCGCAGACCGCGCAGGACCTGCTCGACCATGCCTGCCTGCTGTACCGGCGCGAGGCCGATGGCCGCTTCATGCGCTGGCCGTTTTCGCGCGACGGCAAGCGCGTGGACCCGCAGCTGCGCGTGACCGCCATCGCCAGCGATGTCGATGCACTCACCGAAATGGCCGTGGCCGGTGGCGGCATCGTCTGGATCGGCAGCTTCATCGCCCACCGGTACATGCGCGAAGGGCTGCTGCAGCCGCTGGCCCTGGGCCCGGCGCGCAAGGGGCAGCTGCATTTCGAGGACACCACGCTGGATTTCTTCGCCTGCTTTCGCGACCGCCAGTACGTGCCGACCAAGGTGCGTGCCCTGGTGGACTACCTGGTCGAGACGCTGCCGCAGCAGCCCATGCTGCGCTGGAACGCCTCGGCCTGAGACCGGGTTCAGTGCCCCAGGTGCTGGGGCAGGACTTCCTGCAGGATCGTGGTGGCGATTTCCTCGATGGACTTGGTGGTGCTGGACAGCCACTGGATGCCGCTGCGGCGCATCATGGACTCGGCCTCGGCCACCTCGTAGCGGCAGTTGGCAAGGCTGGCGTACTTGGAGTCGGGCCGGCGCTCGTTGCGGATGCTGGACAGGCGCTGGGGGTCGATGGTCAGGCCGAACAGCTTCTTGCGGTAGGGCACCAGGGCGGGCGGCAGCTGCTTGCGCTCGAAATCCTCGGGAATCAGCGGGTAGTTGGCCACCTTGAGACCGAACTGCATGGCCAGGTACAGGCTGGTGGGCGTCTTGCCGCTGCGCGAGACGCCCACCAGGATCACGTCGGCGCCCGTCAGGTCCTGGTGGGTCTGGCCGTCGTCATGGGCCAGCGTGTAGTTGATGGCCTCCATGCGCTCCAGGTATTCCTTGCTTTCGCTGATGTCGGCGAAGCGGCCCACGCGGTGCAGCGACTTCTGGCCCAGCTCCAGCTCCAGCGGCCGCACGAAGGTGCCGAACATGTCGAATACCTTGCCCTTGCATTGGCTCTCGATCAGGTCGAGCATGTCCTGGTTGACCAGGGTGGTGAAGACGATGGGCTTGTGGCTTTCCGACTCGGCCACATGGTTGATCTGCCGCACGGCCTGGTGGACCTTGTCCATGGTGTCCACGAAGGGGATGCGGACCAGGCGCGACTTGGTGTCGAACTGGGCCATGATGGCCGTGCCAAAGGTCTCGGCTGTAATGCCAGTGCCATCGGAGATGACGAAGATGGTGTGGGTGTGCATGGTGGTCGGGCTCTGGACAGGGGGCTGCCGTCGGTTCACGGCAAACGCCTACAATGGCGCCCATTATTCCCAATTTCCCATCCATGCTCGCTGCCGGCCTCCAACCAGAACAGCAAAGCCTCGCGCACGCCTGCGTGGGTGGATCGACCGTGCCCGGCTTTGGCAGCCGGGGCGGCGCACTACGGTTTTCAACTTCTGGAGCTTTCCCATGTCTCAACTGTTCGAGGCCACCGCCCTCGTCGTTCCGTTTGAACAACTGAGGATGACCGATGTCGAGTCCGTAGGCGGCAAGAACGCCTCGCTCGGCGAAATGATCTCGCAGCTGCCGCAGGGCGTGCGCGTGCCCACGGGCTTTGCCACCACGGCCCATGCCTTCCGCCAGTTCCTGGCCCACGACGGCCTGGCCGACAAGATCAGTGCCAAGCTGGCCGCCCTGGACGTGGAAGATGTCCGCGCCCTGGCCCAGGTCGGTGCCGAGATCCGTGCCCTGGTCGAGAACCAGCCCTTCCCGGCCGATCTGGAGCAGGCCATCCGCGAGGAATTCGTGCGCCTGCAGGGCGGCAACGAGGCGGCCTCGTTCGCCGTGCGTTCCTCGGCCACGGCCGAAGACCTGCCCGACGCCTCGTTCGCCGGCCAGCAGGAAACCTTCCTGAACGTGGTGGGCATCGAGTCGGTGCTGCACAAGATGAAGGAAGTGTTCGCCTCGCTGTACAACGACCGCGCCATCTCCTACCGCGTGCACAAGGGCTTTGCCCACGACGTGGTGGCCCTGTCGGCCGGCGTGCAGCGCATGGTGCGCTCCGACCTGGGCGCGGCCGGCGTGATGTTCACCATCGACACCGAATCGGGCTTCGAGGACGTGGTCTTCATCACCTCCAGCTACGGCCTGGGCGAGACCGTGGTGCAGGGCGCCGTCAATCCTGACGAGTTCTATGTGCACAAGCCCATGCTCAAGGCCGGCAAGAAGGCCCTGATCCGCCGCAACCTGGGCTCCAAGCTGATCCAGATGGTCTTTGCCTCGCCCGAGGAAAAGGCCGCCAGCGGCAAGCTTGTCAAGACCACCGACGTGGCCCATGAGCTGCGCAACCGCTACTCGCTGTCCGACGAGGACGTGCAGCAGCTGGCCCACTATGCCCTGGTCATCGAGCAGCACTATGGCCGCCCCATGGACATCGAGTGGGGCAAGGACGGCACGGACGGCCAGCTCTACATCCTGCAGGCCCGCCCCGAGACCGTGAAGAGCCAGGCCAAGGGCCAGGCCGAGCAGCGCTACGCCCTCAAGGGCACGGGCAATGTGCTGGCCGAAGGCCGCGCCATTGGCCAGAAGATCGGCACGGGCCCGGTGCGCCTGGTCAATGACATCGCCAACATGGACCAGGTCCAGCCCGGCGACGTGCTGGTGACCGACATGACCGATCCCAACTGGGAGCCGGTGATGAAGCGCGCCTCGGCCATCGTCACCAACCGTGGCGGCCGTACCTGCCACGCGGCCATCATTGCGCGCGAACTGGGCATTCCGGCCGTGGTCGGCTGCGGCAACGCCACCGACCTGCTCAAGGACGGCACCCTGGTCACCGTCAGCTGCGCCGAAGGCGATACCGGCAAGATCTACGACGGCCTGATCGAGACCGAGATCACCGAAGTGCAGCGTGGCGAGATGCCCGCCATCAAGACCAAGATCATGATGAACGTGGGCAACCCCCAGCTGGCCTTCGACTTCGCCCAGCTGCCCAACGAGGGCGTGGGCCTGGCCCGCCTGGAGTTCATCATCAACAACAACATCGGCGTGCACCCCAAGGCCATCCTGGACTACCCCGCCGTCGATGCCGACCTCAAGAAGGCCGTCGAGTCCGTGGCCCGCGGCCATGCCTCGCCCCGTGCCTTCTATGTGGACAAGGTTGCCGAAGGCGTGGCCACGATTGCCGCCGCCTTCTGGCCCAAGCCCGTCATCGTGCGCATGTCGGACTTCAAGTCCAACGAGTACCGCAAGCTCATCGGCGGCAGCCGCTACGAGCCCGAGGAAGAGAACCCCATGCTGGGCTTCCGTGGCGCCGCGCGCTACATCTCCGAGGACTTCGGCGAGGCCTTCCGCATGGAGTGCGAGGCACTGCGCCGCGTGCGCGAGGACATGGGCCTGACCAACGTGCAGATCATGATTCCCTTCGTGCGCACGCTCAAGCAGGCCGAGCGCGTCACCCAGCTGCTGGCGGCCAACGGCCTCAAGCGCGGCGACAACGAACTCAAGCTCATCATGATGTGCGAGGTGCCCTCCAACGCCATCCTGGCGGACGAGTTCCTCGAGTTCTTCGACGGCTTCTCCATCGGCTCCAACGACCTGACCCAGCTCACGCTGGGCCTGGACCGCGACTCCGGCCTGGAGCTGCTGGCCGCCGACTTCGACGAGCGCGACCCGGCCGTGCGCAAGATGCTGTCGCGCGCCATCAAGGCCTGCCTGGACCAGGGCAAGTACGTGGGCATCTGCGGCCAGGGCCCTTCGGACCACCCGGACTTCGCCCAATGGCTGGCTGACGAAGGCATTGCCTCCATCTCGCTGAATCCCGACAGCGTGGTCGCCACCTGGCAGCGCCTGGCGCAGTAAGGGCTGGCAGCGTCGCCATGCATACGCCGAAAGCGCACTTGCATGACGACGCGGTCGGGGGACCGTCCGAAGGCGAGACCTTCGCCCCCGACCTGCACGACATCCACCATCTGTGGCTCAAGGCCGTGCTGCTCGCGGTCTGGGTCGCGGTCTCCTTCGGTGCCTGCTACTACGCACGCGACCTGCAGGCGCTGGTCCCCGACTGGCCGCTGGCCTACTGGTTCGCGGCCCAGGGGGCAGTCCTGATGTTCCTGGCCATCGTCATCGTCTATTGTCTGTCCATGGACCATTTCGAGCGCCGCGAGGCCCGGGCCGCTGCCCCGTCTGAACCCGCCGCCCCGCCGTCGCCTCCCGGCCATGGCTGAGCGCTCGCTGCTGACGGCCGCCTCCCGCTGGCGGCTGCACCGCATCGTGGCCCTGTACACGCTGGGCGTGCTCGGCTTTCTGGCCCTCATGTTCTGGGCCGAGCAGCAAGGCCTGTCGCGCCACTGGATAGGCCCCATCTTCCTGTTCTTCACCGTCATGGTCTACGCGGCCATCGGCGTGTACCTGCGCACCAGCGATCCCGAGGAGTACTACGTCGCGGGCCGGCGCATCCCGCCCTTCTACAACGGCATGGCGGCAGCGGCGGACTGGGTCAGCGCGGCGTCCTTCATCAGCCTGTCGGGGGCGCTGTACCTGCAGGGCTTTGCCGGCGTGCCGGGGCAGGCCGGCGGACTGGCCTACCTGCTGGGCTGGACGGGCGGCTTTTGCCTGGTCGCCATGCTGATCGCGCCGCACCTGCGGGCGATGAAGCTCTACACCATTCCCGACTTCTTCCAGCAGCGCTACGGCGGGCGCTGGCCGCGCGTGATCGCGGCGCTGGCTGCCGTGACCTGCTCGTTCACCTACGTGGTGGCCCAGATCTACGGCGTGGGGCTCATTGCCTCGCGGCTGACGGGCGTGCAGTTCGAGATCGGCATCATGCTGGGCCTGGGCGGCGTGCTGCTGTGCTCCTTCCTGGGCGGCATGCGTGCCATCACCTGGACCCAGGTCGCGCAGTACGTGGTCATCCTGCTGGCCTTTCTGATCCCCGTGTCCTGGCTGGCCTACCGGCAGATGGGCAATCCCGTGGCGCCGCTGGCCTATACGGCCCAGCTCGGCCAGATCGCGGAGATGGAGCAGCGCCTGCTGGACTCGCCGGCCGAACAGGAAGTGGTCGCCGCCTACCGCCTGCGCGCCGAGGTGCTGGAGGACAAGCTCAAGGACGTGCCGCGCGTGCTGGCCGCCGAGCGCCAGCAGCTGTCCGAGCGCATACGCGATCTGCGCACGCGCAGCGGCGACATTGGCGCCATCATGGCGGCCAGCCGCGAACTGGCCGCCATGCCGCGCGACGAAGCGACTGCGCGCGCCCTGTGGACACGCCAGCTGCAGGAGATGCGCGAGCGCGAGAAGCCGCTGGGCGGCATTCCGCTGCACAGCCTGCCCTTTGCCGGCAACCCCGATGGATCGGCCGAGGAGCGTCAGGTCTACGAGGACAGCCGGCGCAACTTCCTGGCACTGATGTTCTGTCTCATGGCCGGCACGGCAGGCCTGCCGCATTTGCTCACGCGCTACTACACGGCGCCCTCGGTGTCGGGGGCGCGGGCCTCGGTGGGCTGGACGCTGTTCTTCATCGGCGTGCTGTACATGAGCGCGCCGGCCCTGGCCGTGCTGGTCAAGTTCGAGGTCATGAACAACCTGGTGGGCATACGCTTCGACGAATTGCCCACCTGGATGGCGCAGTGGGCCCGGGTCGATGCCTCGTTGCTGGCCGTGGAAGACGTCAATGGCGACGGTGTCCTGCAGTTCGGCGAGATCCGCATGGGCGCCGACCTCATCATGCTGGCCACGCCCGAGCTGGGTGGCATGCCCTACGTGGTCTCGGGCCTGGTCGCGGCGGGCGGCCTGGCCGCCGCGCTGTCCACGGCCGATGGCCTGCTGCTGACCATCAGCAATGCGCTGGTGCGCGACTTGTACTTTCGCGCGCGGCGGCGCCGCGCCTCGCCCGAGCAGCGCGTGATCCTGTCCAAGTTCGCGCTGCTGGTGGTGGCGCTGTCGGCCGCCTTCGTGGCCTCGCGCCGTTCCTCGGACATCCTTCCCATGGTCACGGCCTCGTTCTCGCTGGCGGCATCGGCCTTTGTTCCGGCCATGGTGCTGGGCATCTTCTGGCGCGGCACCACGCGTCGCGGGGCGGTGGCCGGCATGCTGGCCGGCCTGGGCATCACCGTCTACTACATGGTCTCGCACGTGCCCGCGCTGCAGCCTGTGTTGCCCGAGGCGCTGCATGCCCGCCTGTGGTGGGGCATACAGCCGATTTCCTCGGGTGTCTTCGGCGTGCCGGCGGGCCTGCTGGTGACCTGGCTGGTCAGCTGCCTGGACCCGCGCCGGCGCGCTGCGGCGCGCTCCGTGCCAGGGCGCGTGGCCTGACGCGGCATGGGCTCCATGGGCCGACGAAATTGCCAACGAAATTGCCAACGAAATTGCCAATTTTTGTCTTGATGGCAGATCTGGATCAGTCCCGGCCCAACTGAAGCCCGCGCGTGCTGGAAAACCCGCTTTTGGGAGCCGGAGGCTCATGACACGCTGCGAGCCGTGTCCGATCCGATCCCCTGCAGAAAATTGCGTCCGCCATGCATCTTGTGAAAACGTCCGCCGGCCAACAGGCATTCAAGGAACGCCATGCCGATCTCTCTCCCCGGCTGCGCTCGGCCTTTTTGCTGTTTGACGGCCAACGCAGCGTGGCGCAGGTGCTGCAGGCCGTTGCCGGCATGGGCGTGACCCAGGACGAAATCCTGGCGCTGGTGGAGCGCGAATGGCTGGCGCCCCGCGATGCAGCCGAACCCCGGCTGGGCGTGGTGGCCGTTGCGGCGCCTGCCGTCACTGCTGCCGCCGCATCGCCGGCCCAGCCTGCCGGCGATGCGTCTGCGCCATCCGAGCCTTCGCTGGCCGTGCGCTACCGCAACGCCTATCCGCTGGCGGTGGCCATCACGGCCAATATGGGGCTCAAGGGATTCCGGCTCAACCTGGCCGTCGAGGCGGCCATGGGCTACGACCAGCTCGTGGCGCTGGCCCCGCGCCTGCGCGAGGCTGCCAGTCCCGCCAGCTATGTGCCGCTGCACGAGGCGCTGTTCGGCAAAGCCCCCTGAGCGAGAAGCCGCCCCCACGCTGTCCTTGCCGCGCAAGGTCCGATGCTCCTGGGGGCTCTTGGGACGGTCCGCAAATGAAAAAAGGCAAGGCGCCTTCGCGCCTTGCCCTTGCGTGGGCCAGCGGGTGCAGGCTCAGACGGCCAGCAGCTCCACGTCGAACTTCAGCGTGGCGTTGGGCGGGATCACGCCGCCAGCGCCGCGTGCGCCGTAGCCCAGTTCGGCCGGGATGATCAGGGTGCGCTGGCCGCCCACCTTCATGCCTTGCACGCCTTCGTCCCAGCCCTTGATCACCATGCCGCCGCCCAGGGGGAAGACGAAGGGATCGTTGCGGTCCTTGCTGGAGTCGAACTTCGCGCCTTGCACGCCGTTGTTGTAGAGCCAGCCCGTGTAGTGCACGGTCACGCTGCGGCCGCGCTGGGCCTCGGCGCCGTCACCCACGACGGTGTCTTCATACTGCAGGCCGGATGCGGTGGTGGTGAAAGCCATGGTGGTATTCCTTGAGAGAGAAACGGTGGGGGAAAAAGACTGTCCGGCGGCAAGAGGGCGAAGGGCCTGGCCGCAAGAATCACTTCTTGGCGCGCGCGGCCACCCAGCGGTTGGCGAATGCCTGCACATCGGACAGGCGCTTGAGCAGGTCCTGGCCGGCCAGCGTCACGGTATAGCCGTCGGAGCCATGCTCCAGCAGCCCGCATTCGCGCAGTTCCTTGATGCGGGTGTTCAGCGTGTTGGGCGTGATGCCGCCCACGCTGTCTTGCAGCAGTCGAAAGGTCTGAGGATGGCCGTCACGCAAAGCCCACAGCACGCGCAACGCGTAGCGGCATTCGAGTTTCTCGAACAGCTGGTTGATGGCGGCGTTTTCCTTGGAGCTCATGACGCTTCTCCTTGCGCAATGGTGTGTGTGAGCCGGCGGGGGCATCCGGGTGGGACGCGCGCCGAGCCAAGTCCCGGGGAACTATAGCTCTGGATCCATTCTGCTACAAGTTTGGTAGCTCAAAACCCACAGCGGCAATGCGCTTCGCTAGAGGAATACGCGAATCTCCGAACCAGTGTTGCAGGCCCGCCACGCAACCTGCCCGCTGGACTTCGGTTTCTCAGCTCTTGAGTTTGAGCAGATAGGTCATGACGCTGGCCGTGGTGTGCTCCAGCTCCAGAAAGCCGCTGAAATCGCGGCCTGCCTGCCACGAAGGCTCCCAGCGGTTCTGCCGCAGGGCGCGCTGCCAGCTTTCGTGCTGGGTCGCCTGCTCCACGGCGCCCAGCAGGGCCTGGGCGCGTGCGGCGCTGACCTGCTTGCCCGTGAAGACGGCGCGCCAGTTGGCCATGTCGGCATCCAGTCCCTGTTCGCGGAACGAGGGCAGGCCGAACAGGCTGCGGCGCGAAGACACGCCAATGGCGCGCAGCCTGCCGCTGGCCAGGGCTTCGCTGAACTCGCTGTAGCCGGACACACCCATGCGCGCATCGCCCTTGAGCAAGGCCTCCACCACCTGGGCGCCGCCCGGAAAGGGCTTGTAGACCAGTTGCTCGGGCGCCGCCTTGGCGGCGCGCGTGAGCAGGCCGGCAAACATGTGGTCCACGCCGCCGGCCGAGCCGCCCGCAAACGACTGGTGGGCCAGATCGCTGCGCAGCGCGGCGACCAGGTCCTTGGCATTGCGGATGGGGGAGTCGGCAGGCACGGCCACTACCAGATAGTCGCTGGTCAGGCGGGCAATCGGCTGCACGTGCGACATGTTCACGGCCGGCTTTTGCAGCGCCACGGCACCGACCATGACCATGCCGCCGATCAGCAGCGCATCGGGGTCCTGGCCATGGCGTTCGACAAACTGTGCCAGGCCGATGGTGCCGCCCTTGCCGCCCAGGTTTTCATACTCCACGCGATCTGCCGCGCCGCAGGCCACCAGGGCCGCGCCCAGTGCGCGGCCGGTCTGGTCCCAGCCGCCCCCGGCATTGGCCGGAATGACGATGCGCAGGCTGGCGGCCACGCGCTGGCCCCCGGCGGCAGCGCGCGGCGCATGGGCCGCAGGCGTTGCAGTGGGCGGCGCGGCATGGGCCAGCGGGGAGCACAGCATGGCCAGGGCTGCGCCCTGTGCCAGCAGCTGGCGGCGGTTCTGGCGCGTGCCGTCACCGGAGGGGGCGGCGTTGGCAGTGGTTTGCGAAAAGCTCGGAAGGCGCATGCAGTCTCCAATCGGGTTCGCGCGCCATTGTGGGCGCAAATGAATCAGAAAAGCAGATTATGTAAGCATGTGCGTCAGCTAGTTGACATAACGCAGGCTGTCTGGCGGCATGGGTGCCAGATGCTTCAGGCGAGGGCCCACCGACGGTGCATCGCTGTCCCGGGATGCGTGGGGGCATGCGCGCTCCGGGGGCAAGGAGCGGAGATGGAGCGCCGTGACACAGATGTCGATTAAGCCGGTAAAGCTTGTGTAAATGCGATCAATTCTTATTCGTGGGCGGTAGAATCCCCCGGCCTTTTTCTTTCCTGTGCTCCCCGTGGCCGCCGCCGTGATGGTTGTGGCCGCGTGGTGCTGCCGCCTGCCTCTGTTGCGATGACATCCCCCAAACCGGACCCTCGGCGCCGTTCCTACTGGCTCAAGACACTGCACGAGTGGCATTGGGTCAGCTCTGCGCTGTGCCTGATCGGCATGCTGCTGTTCGCCGTCACGGGGTTCACGCTCAATCATGCGGGGCAGATCGAGTCCAAGCCGCGCATCGTGCGCGGCGAGGCGGCATTGCCGGACGCGCTGCGCGTGCAGCTGGTCCGGCAGCAGGCCAGCCAGTCGCGCGACCGTGCTCCCGTGCCTGCGCCATTTGCGGACTGGGTGCGCGGCCAGTGGGGGCTTGAAGCCGAGGGCCGCGAAGCCGAATGGACGGCCGACGAGCTGTATGTGTCCCTGCCTCGCCCCGGTGGCGATGCCTGGGTGCGCGTGGGACTGGCCGATGGCGAGGCCGAATACGAGCGCACCGACCGGGGTTGGATCGCCTATCTGAACGACCTGCACAAGGGCCGCAACACGGGCGCTGCCTGGAGCTGGTTCATCGATATCTTTGCCGCAGCCTGCCTGGTGTTCACCGTCACCGGGCTGTTCATCCTGAAGATGCACGCGGGCAACCGTCCCTTCACCTGGCCCATGGTCGGCATGGGGCTGGTGATTCCCATGCTGCTGGCCCTCCTGTTGATCCACTGAGAACCGAAAGAGCCTTGCCTATGAATCCGCACTTCTCTCTGCGCTACACCATGGCGCTTGGCGCCTGCCTGGGCGCGGCCCCGGCCTTTGCCGCCGGCCTGAACGTGGGCGTGGAGGTCCCGCGCCTGGATGTCGCCGAGTACCACCGCCCCTATGTGGCCGTGTGGATCGAGCGCGCCGACGCCTCGGTGGCCGCCACGCTGTCGGTCTGGTACGACGTGAAGATGCGCAATGCCGAAGGCACGAAGTGGCTCAAGGACATGCGCCAGTGGTGGCGCCGCACGGGCCGCGACCTGACGCTGCCCATCGATGGCGTGACCAGCCCCACGCGTCCCGTGGGCAAGCACCAGCTGAGCTTCACCGAAGGCGCCAACCCCTTCGCCAAGCTGCCGCCCGGCGAGTACAAGCTCGTGGTCGAGGCCGCGCGCGAAGTCGGCGGCCGCGAAGTGGTCACCGTGCCCTTCAAGTGGCCTGCCGCCAAGGCCGAGCAACTGAGCGCCAAGGGCAGCAGCGAGCTGGGCGAGATCAGCGTCGAGCTCAAGCCTTGAAATTGAAACCCCCTGAGGCCTTGCGCGTCTTCCCCCTCACGAGGCGGGTGACGCCATTGCTGCGGGGCGGCGCGGCCGGCCAGGCCCTTGCCCGGCATCCCTGAACTGGGCCCTGCATGTGGGCGGGCCACGCATCTTGCGGGGCACCCATGTGCCAGCCCCATCCACGAACCAAGGAGAATCTTCATGAAGTCCAAGACCCGCTTTGCCATCCGTCTGGCGGCCAGCCTCGCCATTGCCTGCGGCGCCTTCCAGTCCGCCCAGGCCCACAACCTGTGGCTGCTGCCCTCGACCACGGTGCTGTCCAAGGCCGAATGGATCACGGTGGATGCCGCCGTCTCCAACGACCTGTTCTTCTTCAACCACGTGCCGCTGGGCCTGGACAACCTCGTTGTCTCGGCACCGGACGGCTCGGCCGTCGCGCCGCAGAATGCCCATCGCGGCAAGCTGCGCAGCGTGTTCGACCTGGACCTGCAGCAAAGCGGGACCTACCGCCTGGCCATCGTCAACGACGGCCTGTTCGCCTCCTGGAAGGACAAGGCCACGGGCCAGAACCGCCGCTGGCGCGGCTCGCCCGAGAAGTTCGCCGCCGATGTGCCCGCCGACGCGCAGGACCTGAAGGTGACCCAGTCCGTGGGCCGCATCGAGACCTTCGTGACCGTGGGCAAGCCCAGCGCCGTCAAGCCTTCGGGCAAGGGGCTGGAGCTGGTGCCCGTGACCCATCCCAACGACCTGGTCAAGGGCGAGAAGGCCACCTTCGCCTTCCATGTGGACGGCAAGCCCGCCGCCAACCTGGAAGTCGTGCTGGTGCCCGGCGCCACGCGCTACCGCGACAACAAGGGCGAGATCAAGGCCACGACCGACGCCAAGGGCGAGTTCAGCGTGACCTGGCCCACCGCCGGCATGTACTGGGTGGATGCCGACGCCCAGGACAACAAGACCTCGCTGCCCCAGGCCAAGGAGCGCCGCCTGTCCTATGTGGGCACGTTCGAGGTGCTGCCCTGAGCCTTGCGTCCCCACCTGGGGCCCCGCCCGCGCCTGCGCCCGTGCGCGTGAGCTTCGCGCCGGCCCTTTTGCAGGGCAGCGCAGGCCGGGGCCTTGCCGCGCCTGTGCCCACGGGCGCGGCGTCCTTTGCCGTCTCCGGCTACGCGCCGCAGGCCGTGCGGCGGGCAGACCCCGCCGCGCTGCAAACACTCACCGGCGAGGCCATGGGCACGACCTGGAGCGTTCGCCTGCACAACCCGGGTTTCCGCCCGCTCGATGAGGCGCGCCAGGCCATAGAGGCTGCGCTGGCCCTGGTCGTGCGCCAGATGAGCAACTGGGAGGCTGATTCCGACATCTCGCGCTTCAACCGCGCAGAGGCGGGCAGCTGGCATGTGCTGCCTGCCGAATTCTTCACCGTGCTGACCTGTGCATTCGATTGGGCGCAGGCCAGTGGCGGCGCCTGGGACCCCACCGTGGGGCCGCTGGTCGAGCTGTGGGGCTTCGGCCCGCGTGCGGAAAAGGCGCAGGGCGCCGGCATCCCCGATGCCGATGCACTGCGGCGGGTGCGCGAGCGCGTGGGCTACCAGCGCATCGTGCTGGACCTGGAGGGCCGGCGCGCGCTGCAGCCCGGCGCCGTGCATGTGGACTTCAGCGGCATTGCCAAAGGCTATTCGGTGGACCTGGTCACCGAGCGCCTGCAGGCGCTGGGCCATACCGATTTCCTCGTCGAGGTGGGAGGCGAGCTGCGGGCCTGCGGTCAGCGCCCTGGCAACCAGCCCTGGCGCGTGGCCGTGGCCAGCATGGCGGACCAGTCCACGCCGCTGGCGCTGCCGTTGCGCGACATGGCCATCGCCACCTCGGGCGACCACTGGCATGCCTTCGAGCAGGGCGGGCGCCGCTACTCCCACACCATCGATCCGCGCAGCGGCGAGCCCGTGGCGCACGGCCTGACCAGCGTCACCGTTCTGCATGCCGAATGCATGCAGGCCGACGCCCTGGCCACCGTGCTCACCGTGCTGGGGCCGCGTGCGGGCCTGGACTTTGCCGAGCAGCACGGCGTGGCCGCACTGCTGTGCGAGCGCACGGCGCAGGGCCCTGCCATGGCGATGACCACGGCGCTTGCCGCGCTGGCGCCGTGAGCGCCCCTAACCTTTTCTGCGCCGTGTAGATTTTCCGGTCACGCCATGTCCCTGTCCGAATCCTGGCTGCGCATACTCGCAGCCGCTGTCCTGGTACTGCTGTATGTGGCCATGTGCGCCGCCATCTGGTGGCGCGAGCGCCGCCAGCGCGCGCGGGCGCAGCACGAAGCCGCGGCGCTGGCCTCGGCGCGCGAGGGCGCGCTCCCCCTGCTTGTGGCCTATGCCAGCCAGACGGGCCAGGCAGAGGAGCTGGCACGCGAGACTGCGCGGCTGCTGCATACGGCCGGTGAGAGCGTGCATCTGTGCGCCCTCGATGCTGTTGATGTGAAGCTGCTGGCGCAGACCCAAAGGGCGCTGTTCATCGCCAGCACCTATGGCGAGGGCGATCCGCCCGACAACGCAGCCCTGTTCCTGGCGCACTCCATGGCGCAGGCGCAGGACCTGTCCCAACTGCAATACGGCCTGCTGGCGCTGGGCGACCGGCAGTACGCGCAGTTCTGCGGCTTTGGCCGCGCGCTGGACGGCTGGCTGCGCGCCGCAGGCGCCAGCCCCTGGTTCGAGCGCATCGAAATGGACAACGGCGCGCCCCAGGCGCTGACTGCCTGGCAGCACCAGCTGACCCAGATCAGCAGCCTGGGCGACATGCCTGCGTGGGAGATGCCGGTATTCAGCGAATGGACGCTGGCCGCGCGCCGGCATATGAACCCGGGCAGCGCAGGCGAGCCGGTGTTCCACATCGAGCTGCAGCCCCCTGCAACGGAGGCCGCGCTGTGGGAGTCCGGCGACCTGGCGCAGGTCTGCATTCCTGCGGACCCGCAGCATCCGCGCGAGTACTCCATCGCCTCCATCGCCCAGGACGGCTGCGTGCACCTGCTGGTGCGCCAGGCGCGGCGCGAGGACGGCTCGCCGGGCCTGGCCTCGGGCTGGCTCACGCAGGGCGCGCCCCTGGGGGCAGCCATCACCCTGCGGCTGCGTGCGCACCGCAATTTCCGGCTGGAAGACAACCTGCAGCGCCCGCTGGTGCTGATCGGCAACGGCACGGGTCTGGCCGGCCTGCGCAGCCACCTGCGTGCGCGTGCCGCAGCAGGCCTGGGGCCCAACTGGCTGCTGTTCGGCGAGCGCAATACCGCGCATGACCGGCTCTATGGCGACGAGCTTCAGGCCTGGTGCGAGGGCGGCGTGCTGCAGCGCCTGGACCTGGCTTTCTCGCGCGATCGCAGCGAAGGCGCGCCGCGCGCCTATGTGCAGGACCTGCTGGCGCAGTCCGGCGATGTGCTGCGCCAATGGGTGGCGCAGGGCGCCGCCATCTATGTGTGCGGCAGCCTGCAGGGTATGGCCCAGGGCGTGGACCAGGCGTTGCACGCCGTGTTGGGTGAGGCGCAAATGGACCAGCTGGTGCGCAGCGGCTGCTACCGGCGTGACGTGTATTGAGGTGGTGAGAGCAGCTTGCGCCAGCGCAAGCATTTGTGCCGTCAGCGCTTTCTGCTCCTAGGAACGTAGCATCCGTGCGACAGATAAATCCTATTGTGATCATGAGAATGGAAATGATTCTCAATGTTCATATAATTTCGTTACATATCCCCATCCCATCGCATAACCAAAGATTTCAAAGCGAGTTGCACGGGCCTCACAGCCCGTTTTCCGTTTCTGGAGTGTTTGCATGTCGTATCGCGATCTGCGCGGCGTTCTTCCGTCGCGTCCTTCCCCTCTGGCCCTCCTGGTGGCCGCCATCTGTGCTTCGGGTGCCGCATCGGCACAGACCCCATCGCAAAGCAATGCGGCTGCCACCACCGAGTTGCGCGAAGTCGTGGTCTCTGCCTCGGGCTTCGAGCAGGACATCAAGGAGGCGCCGGCCTCCATCACCGTCATCCCGCGCGAGGAACTGGCCAAGGGCCGCTTCGGCAGCCTGACCGACGCGCTGGAGAGCGTGGAAGGCATCGACGTAGGCGCCCCCGCGGGCAAGACCGGCGGCCTGAACATCAGCATCCGTGGCATGCCCAGCGACTACACGCTGGTGCTGATCGACGGGCGCCGCCAGAATTCGGCCGGCAATGTCACGCCCAACGGCTTTGGCGAGACGCAGACCAGCTTCATGCCGCCCATCGGCGCCATCGAGCGCATCGAGGTCATCCGCGGCCCCATGTCCACGCTCTACGGCTCCGACGCCATGGGCGGCGTGATCAACATCATCACGCGCAAGGTCGGCAAGACCTGGACGGGCAGCGTCAGCGCCGACTACACGCTGCAGCAAGAGTCGGAGTTCGGTGATATCAAGTCCGGCAAGTTCTACCTGAGCGGCCCCATCAAGGAGGACCTGCTGGGCCTGTCGATCCGCGGCAGCACCCAGCGCCGGGCCGCTTCGGATATCACCTATGCGGGCGCCAACGGCCAGCCAGCCGTTCCCATCATGGGCGGCAACCCCGTCAAGTCCGAGATCAACAACCTGGGCCTGCGCCTGGCGCTCACGCCCAACAGGTACCACGACATCACGCTGGACCTGGACTCGGGCCGCCAGACCTATGACAACTCGCAGGGCCAGTTGGGCACGCTGGGCACGGGAGGCTACAGCCCCGAGCAGAAATACAACCGTGACCAGCTCACGCTGGCCCATACCGGTCGCTACGGCTTCGGAACCTGGGACACCAGCTTCATGGTCAACCGGACCGAGACCATCGGCCGGACCATTCCCCGGGGAACCCCGGGCGCGACGCCAGGTGCCGCGCGCACGCTGGAGGTGGAAAGCAAGGTGCTGGACAGCAAGCTGGTCCTGCCCTGGGGTGCCCACCTGACCACGCTGGGCGGCCAGTGGTGGGATGCCGAGATGAAGGACGGCGTGGCGCCGAACAAGTTCGCCTTCACGCAGAAGGCCCTGTTTGCCGAGGACGAATGGAGCCTGACCGACGCCTTCAAGCTCACCATGGGCGCGCGCTATGACCGCCACAGCCTCTTCGGCGGCAAGCTCAGCCCGCGCATCTACGGCGTGTGGAATGCCGCGCCGCAGTGGACCGTGAAGGGCGGCGTCAGCAACGGCTACAAGACGCCGCGCGTGGAGCAGCTGGCGCCCGGCATCAACGGCTTCGGCCAGCAGGGCCGCCTGCCGCTGGTGGGCAGCCCCAACCTCAAGCCCGAAACCAGCCGCACCACCGAACTGGGCGTCTATTTCGACAGCCCCACGGGCTTTGCGGGCAGCGCCACGGTGTTCAACAACGAGTTCAAGGACAAGATCACCAGCGGCCCGGGCCTGATCAACTGCGACTTTGCGGCAGCGCCCAACCGCCCCGGCTGCGTGAGCTTCGGCGACTGGCCGCTGGTGGATGCCTTCGGCCAGTCCATCAACGTGGACGAGGCCGTCACGCGCGGCTTGGAGCTGAGTGCGCGCATGCCGCTGGCGCGCGGCTGGAACGCCAGCGCCAACTACACCTTCACCAAGAGCGAGCAAAAGAGCGGCCCCAACCGTGGCAACCCACTGAGCGACACACCCAGGCACGCGCTCAACGCCCGCCTGAACTGGGAGCCGGGTGCCCAGTGGAACCTGTGGCTGCGCGCCGAGTACCGCAGCGAGCGCTACCGTGACCCCGGCACCAGCGCCAGCTCCCAGGCCGCCAAGGCCGCGCTGGGCAACTACAAGGCCTATACCCAGTTCCACCTGGGCGGCAGCTACCGCGTGAGCAAGCAGTTCACCATCAACGCGGCCATCTACAACCTGTTCAACAAGGATTTCGTGGACTACCAGCCCTACAACGTACCGGGCCAGGTCCAGGGCACCGTGATCTTTGGCAACCGCTACGCGAACAACCAGGAAGGCCGCCGCCTGTGGGTGTCTGCCAACTACGAGTTCTGAGGCGGGTTCAGGGGCGCCTGGCTGGCCTGCACGCGTGAAGGGGCCAGCCTGACCAGCACCTGCAGCGTGCGGTTCAGCGGCACGGGCACGCCCAGGGCCTCGCCGCGCCGCACCACGTAGCCGTTGAGGTGATCGATTTCGCTGGGCTTGCCCAGCGCCAGGTCCTGGGCGGTGGATGAGAACTGGCCCGGCATGGTGGCCGGCAGGCCGCGCACGGCAGCGGGCACGTCGCCGGGCAGGGCCACGCCGTCGGCCCTGGCCACGGCCAGGCATTCGGCCACCACGTCGTCCACCACGTCCGTCACGCCGGGCGACTGCACCAGCGGGCCGTAGGGCAGCTGGCACAGCGCCGACAGCGCGTTGTAGGCGCAGTTGATCACCAGCTTGGCCCACAGCGCGCCGCGCACGTCGGGCGATACCTGCACGGCAATGCCTGCCTTGCCAAACTGCAGGGCCACCTGTTCACTGAGTGTGGACGGCGCAATGACCAGCTCGCCGCGGCCGAAATGGCGCACATGGCCGGGGCCGGCCATGGCCGTGGCCACGTAGACCACGGCGGCGGCCACGGCCACGGACGGGCCCAGCACGGCGCGCACGCGCTCGTCGTTGTCCACGCCGTTTTGCATGGTCAGCACCAGGGTGCCCGGCGCCAGGTGCGGCTGCATCTCGCGGGCCGCTTCCTCGGTGGCCGTGGACTTGACGCAGAACATCACCACATCGGCCTCGCGCACGGCGCTGGCCTCGGTCGATGCCTGCATGGGCACCTGGATGTCCAGTGCCGCCGTCTCCAGCCGCAGGCCATGCTGCTGCACGGCCTGCACATGGGCGGGGCGGCCGATCAGCGTGACCTGGTGGCCGGCGCGCGCCAGCAGTGCGCCGAAATAGCAGCCCACGGCGCCTGCGCCCATGACGGCGATGCGCAGCGGTTCGGAAGGAGAGGGGAGGCGGGCGGAAGAAGCGTCCATGGTGCAGATCGGATGGGCCTTTGATGGCGCCCAGTCTAGCCAGGCTGCCGTCGAAGGCCCATGCCGTCTTCCCTGCCGGGTGCCATTGCGGACGTCAGGCAGCCCTCATGCCGTCTGCAGGCACAGGTACTTGGTCTCCAGGTATTCCTCGATGCCGTGGCGCGAGCCCTCGCGGCCCAGGCCGGACTGCTTGACGCCGCCGAAGGGCGCGACCTCGTTGGAGATCAGGCCGGTGTTGATGCCCACCATGCCGTACTCCAGCGCGCGCGACACGCGCCAGATGCGGCGGTTGTCGTTGGTGAACAGATAGGCGGCCAGGCCGTAGATGGTGTCGTTGGCGCGGCGCACCACCTCGTCCTCGTCATGGAAGCGGAACAGCGGCGCCAGCGGGCCGAAGGTCTCTTCCTCGCAGACTTGCATGCTGTCGTTCACATCGACCAGCAGCGTGGGCTCGAAGAACAGCTGGCCCGGCACCGGGCGCCTGCCGCCCGCCAGCAGGCGCGCGCCCTTGGACAGCGCATCGGCCACATGGCTTTCCACCTTCTGCACGGCCGCCTCGTTGATCAGCGGGCCATGGGTCACGCCGGGCTCCAGCCCATTGCCGACCTTGAAGCCCGCCATGGCACGGGCCAGGCGGCGGGCCAGTTCGTCGTGGATGCCGTCCTGCACATAGATGCGGTTGGCGCACACGCAGGTCTGGCCCGCGTTGCGGAACTTGGAGGCCACGATGCCGGCCACGGCCTGGTCGATGTCGGCATCGTCAAACACGATCAACGGTGCATTGCCGCCCAGCTCCAGCGACAGCTTCTTGACCGTGTCGCTGCACTGGCGCATCAGCAGCCGCCCGGTGGCCGTGGAGCCCGTGAAGCTGAGCTTGCGCACCACGGGGCTTTGCGTCAGCGCCTTGCCGATGTCCTGCGGATGGCCGGTCAGCACCTGGAAGACGCCGGCGGGAATGCCGGCCTCCTCGGCCAGCACGGCCAGGGCCAGGGCCGTGAAGGGCGTGCTTTCGGCCGGCTTGACCAGCATGGCGCAGCCGGCGGCCAGCGCCGGGCCGGCCTTGCGCGTGATCATGGCGGCCGGGAAATTCCAGGGCGTGATGGCGGCGCACACGCCAATGGGCTCGCGCAGCGTGAGCAGCTGCTGGCCTGCGTTGGGCGACTGCAGCAGCTCGCCGTCCACGCGCTTGCCTTCCTCGGCAAACCATTCGATGAAGGAGGCCGCATAGGCGATCTCGCCGCGCGCCTCGGCCAGGGGCTTGCCCTGCTCCAGCGTCATCAGCCGCGCCAGATCGTCCTGGTGCGCCAGCATCAGGTCGAACCAGCGGCGCAGGATGCCGGCGCGCTGCTTGCCCGTCAGCGCGGCCCAGGCGGGCAGGGCGCGCTGTGCGGCGGCAATGGCGGCCTCGGCCTCGCCGGCCTGCAGGGCGGGTACCTGGCCCAGGCGTTCGCCGGTGGCGGGATTGAAGACATCGATGGCGGGGCCGGAGCCCACGGGGTGCCAGCCCTGGGCAAGCAGGCAGGCCTGGCGGAAAAGATCGGGGCGTTGCAGTGAAAGACTCATGGTGCGGGAAGGCTCAGGCTGTGGAATGGATTCAGGCCGCGACCGGCTGGGGCGCGGTCTGGGTGATGGCGTTGGCGATGATGTCCAGCGCCTTGCCGAACAGCGGCTCTGGAATCGTCAGCGGATAGAGGAAGCGGATGGCGTTGCCGTACAGGCCGCAGGTCAGCAGCAGCAGGCCTTGCTGCTGCGCACGCTGGACGATGGCGGCCACGCGCTGCGCGTCCGGCGCACCGCTGCCGGGAATGTGGAATTCCACGGCCAGCATCGAGCCCAGGCCGCGCACTTCGGCGATGCCGGCATCCTGCGTCTGCAATGCCTGCAGGCGCGAGCGCAGCTGGCTGCCCAGTGCCAGGGCCCGCTCGCACAGGCGCTCTTCATCGATCACATCGAGCACGGCATGGGCAGAGGCCACGGCCAGCGGGTTGGCGGCGTAGGTGCCGCCCAGGCCGCCGGGATGGGGTGCGTCCATGATGGCCGCGCGGCCGACCACGCCCGAGATCGGCAGGCCGCCGCCCAGGCTCTTGGCCATGGTGATCAGGTCGGGCCGCACGCTGTAGTGCTCCATGGCAAACAGCTTGCCCGTGCGTGCAAAGCCGGTCTGCACCTCGTCGGCGATCAGCAGCATGCCGTGCTGGTCGCACAGCTGGCGCAGGCCCGTGAACAGCGCGGCAGGCACGGGGTTGAAGCCGCCTTCGCCCTGTACGGGCTCCACGATGATGGCTGCCACGCGCTGCGGGTCCACCGAGGTCTTGAGCAGCATGGCAATGGCGTCCAGCGACTGCTGCACGCTGATGCCCTGCACATCGCTGGGAAAGGGCGCGTGGAAGACTTCGCCCGGCATGGGGCCGAAGCCCTGCTTGTAGGGCGCCACCTTGCCCGTCAGCGCCATGCCCAGCTGGGTGCGGCCGTGGAAGGCGCCCTGGAAGGCGATCACGGCCGAGCGGCCCGTGGCATGGCGGGCGATCTTGACGGCGTTTTCCACCGCCTCGGCGCCCGTGGTGAAGAAGGCGGTCTTGGCCGGGCCGTCGATGGGCGCCAGTGCATTGATGCGCTCGGCCAGCGCAATCGCGCTTTCATAGGGAACGATCTGGAAGGCCGTGTGCGTGAAGCACTCCAGCTGGCGCTGCACGACCTGCACCACGCGCGGATGGCGGTGGCCCGTGTTGAGCACGGCAATGCCGGCCGCGAAGTCGATGTACTGGCGGCCCTCGGCATCGGTCAGCAAGGCGTTGTCGGCCTGCACGGCGTGGAAGCCGCACATCACGCCCACGCCGCGCGGCATGGCGGCGGTGCGCCGGCTCTGGAGTTGCTGGTTGACGGACGAGGCTCTGGTGGTGTCGTTGGTGGCGGCGCTGGACATGGGAAGGTCTCCGTTGAGGTGGCTGCAATGCTTACGGTTATAGTGGCGATTGGTTCCATGAATGGAGCCATCTTTTGAAAAGATGATGGTGCCAATCGAGTTCGCCACCATCGCTTCCACAAGGCAGGCAACGCAGGCAACGCAGGCAAGGCAGACATGGCAAAACCTTCCGTGTGCGCGGACCTCATCCTCCAGATGGACTGGCGCGGGCTGGGCGGGGACCGCGTCCGCCTGAACCGGGCCCTGTACCTGGCGCTGCGCCAGGCCGTGGACAGCGGGGCCCTGTTGCCGGGCAGCCGCCTGCCGGCCTCGCGCGACCTGGCCCGCGAGCTGGATGTGTCGCGCAACACCGTCAACCATGCCTATGAGCAGCTGCAGGTGGAGGGCTATGTGCGCAGCCAGGTCGGGCGTGGCACGCAGGTGGTCGACACCCTGCCTGCGGCCATGCTGCTGAGCGGCGGACGTGCACCCGCCCGCCGCGCTGCCGCCGCAGCGCCTGCGCCTGGCGGCGGCCTGTCCGTGCAGGCACAGGCCTTGCTGAAAACCGCCCAGGCTTCGGAGCAGCAATGGGGCGCCTTCATGCCTGGCGTGCCCGACGTGACGCAGTTCCCGCGCGCCGCCTACGCGCGCATCCACAACCGCCTGCTGCGACACGCCGGGCCGCAGCTGCTCACCTATGGCACGCGCGGCGGCGTGGAGGCGCTCAAGCAGGCGCTGGCCGAGCACCTGCGCGTGGCGCGCTCGGTGAACTGCGCGCCCGACCAGGTGCTGATCACAGAAGGCGTGCACCAGGCCATCGACCTGGTGGTGCGCAGCCTTGCCGACCCTGGCGACTGCGTCTGGATGGAGGAGCCGGGCTACTGGGGCATCGCCAACGTGTTGCGCATGCAGCACGGGCTGAGCCTGCACAGCGTGCCAGTGGACGAGGAGGGCATGCATCTGCCGGACGGCCTGCCCGTGCCGCGGCTGATCTTCGTCACTCCCTCGCACCAGTACCCGCTGGGCGCCGTCATGAGCATGGCGCGGCGCCGCGCGCTGATCGCCTACGCGCGCCGGGTGGGTGCCTGGATCGTCGAGGACGACTACGACAGCGAATTCCGGTTCTCCGGCAGCCCCGTGCCCAGCATGCAGGGCATGGAGGAGGACGCGCCCGTCATCTACATAGGCACCTTCAGCAAGACCCTCTACCCGGGACTGCGCATGGGCTACATGGTGCTGCCCCCGACCCTGGCCGAGCCGCTGCGCCGCATCCATTCCGAGCTGTACCGAGAGGGTCACCAGCTGCCGCAGCAGGTCATCGCCGAACTGATCGTGGAAGGCCACTACGCCGCCCACATCCGCAAGATGCGCCTGCTCTACGGCAAGCGCCGCCGCATGCTGATGGCCTTGATCGAGCGCTATCTGGGCGCCGACCACCTGCCCTGGGTGGACAGCGGCGCAGGGCTGCATTTCGTGATGCAGCTGCCCGGGCAGGACGATGATGTCGTGCTCGCCGAGGACCTCCGGCAGGCCGGCATCTTCGTCAAGCCGCTGTCGCGCTACTACGCGGGTCCGCACCGGCGGCGTGGCCTGCTGCTGGGGTACGCCTGCGTTTCCGAGGAAGAGATAGGCGCAGCCTTCTTCCGCATGCTGGCAGTGCTCGGAGCCCGGCATGGCCGGCGCTGAGGCCCGGGCCGGACCATCCGGCCGGGCACCGCCTTGGCTCCCGATGCCAACCCTTTTTTGTCTGCCTAAGGACGCACCATGATCTCCATCCGCCCCGTTGAACCCCATGAATGGCCGCAGTACCGGGATATCCGCCTGCGTGCCCTGCGCGATGCGCCCGACGCCTTCGGCAGCACCTGGGAGTCGGAGGCCGCAAGGGTTGACGCGGACTGGGCTGCGCGGCTGCAGGCCGCCGTTGCCGGCGGCAGGGACAGGGTGCTCTTCGCCGTCAACGGCGGCCAGGCCTGCGGCCTGCTCTGGTGCAAGCTGTGTGCCCCCGAGCCCGGCGTGGCCGATCTCTTCCAGATGTGGGTCGATCCCGCCGTGCGTGGCCGGGGTGCGGGCCAGGCCCTGCTGGCCCAGGCCGTCGCCTGGGCCTGGCACAAGGGCATGCAGCGTGTGCGGCTGGGTGTGACCGATGCCGACTCTCCCGCCATGCGCCTGTACCTGGCGAACGGCTTCCGGCCTGTGGGCGGGCTGCAGCCGCTGCGCGAGGGCTGCGAACTGCGCGTGCAGACGATGGCCCTGGACCGGGCCGGCGGCTGAACCGCTGCACAGCGCAGGAAGTTCCGGCAGTCAGTCCCTGCGGCCTCTGTCGCCCCCTGGTGGCCCCCGTGTAGCCCCCCCGTAGCCCCGGGGCGTCCACAAGGCCGTCCTGCATCAGCCCGGCAGCACGGCCGGTGAAGGCACCTGCCGGGTCTTGGCCAGTTGCGCGTTGCTGTAGCGAAGATCAGCGGTGACCTCCGCTCCCAGCCAGGCGGGCGAGGGCGGCTGGATATCCTCGCTGGCCAGTTCGATCTCGGCCGTGACCAGCCCGGCCAGCGGGCCTTCGAATACATCGACCTCGAAGTCGAAGCCGTCCACCGTCACGATGTAGCGCACCTTTTCGAGTGCGCCATGCGCGCAGTGCTGGGCCAGCAGCGTCTCGGCGTCGGCCAGCGGAATCCGGTATTCGAATTCGGCGCGGCTCATGCCGCGTGCCGGCCCCTTGAGCGTGAGAAATCCGGTGTCCCCGGCGATGCGCACCCGCACCCACATGCCGTTGTCGGCGATGTATCCCTGCGCCATGCGCACGCCGGTCAGGCCGGTCACGACGCCGGGGTCGGCCACAAGGTATTTGCGTTCGATTTCGATAGCCATGCTGATGCCCTTGCAGACAAAGGCGGCAGTCTATCGCGCCACCATCGCCCTGCCCGGCAGATGGCCGGCCACAAACAAAAAGCCCCGCAGGGGAGTGCGGGGCTTTCCAGGGGGGCGGTTGCCGGCCCGGGGGGGCGGCATCCACAGCGCCTTACAGCGAGTCGATGAAGCTGCGCAGCTTGTCCGAGCGGCTCGGATGCTTGAGCTTGCGCAGGGCCTTGGCCTCGATCTGGCGGATGCGTTCGCGCGTGACGTCGAACTGCTTGCCCACTTCTTCCAGCGTGTGGTCGGTGGACATTTCGATGCCGAAGCGCATGCGCAGCACCTTGGCTTCGCGCGGGGTCAGGCCGTCGAGGATGTCCTTGACCACGTCGCGCAGGCCGGCCTGCATGGCGGCGTCCACGGGAGCGGTGTTGTTGGTGTCCTCGATGAAGTCGCCCAGGTGCGAATCGTCGTCGTCGCCGATCGGCGTTTCCATGGAGATCGGCTCCTTGGCGATCTTCATGATCTTGCGGATCTTGTCTTCCGGGATCTCCATCTTGGCCGCCAGGATGGACGCATCGGGCTCGAAGCCGAACTCCTGCAGATGCTGGCGCGAGATGCGGTTCATCTTGTTGATGGTCTCGATCATGTGCACCGGGATGCGGATGGTGCGCGCCTGGTCGGCGATCGAGCGCGTGATGGCCTGGCGGATCCACCACGTGGCATAGGTCGAGAACTTGTAGCCGCGACGGTATTCGAACTTGTCCACGGCCTTCATCAGGCCGATGTTGCCTTCCTGGATCAGGTCCAGGAACTGCAGGCCGCGGTTCGTGTACTTCTTGGCGATGGAGATCACCAGGCGCAGGTTGGCCTCGATCATCTCCTTCTTGGCGTCACGGCTGGCGCGCTCGCCGTCGTTCATGCGCTTGTTGATGCGCTTGAGCTCGTCCAGCGGCACGACCACGCGCGATTGCAGGTCGATCAGGTTCTGCTGCAGTTCCTGCACGGGCGGGACATTGCGCTCCAGCACGCTGCTCCAGGGCTTGCCGGCCGCGACCTGCTCCACCACCCACTGCAGGTTCAGCAGGTTGGGCGGGAACTGGGCGATGAAGGTTTCCTGCGGCATGCCGCACTTGTCCACGATGATCTTGCGCAGCTCGCGTTCCTTCTTGCGCACGTCATCGACCTGGGCACGCACGAGGTCGCACAGCTTCTCGATGGTCTTGGCCGTGAAGCGGATGGTCATCAGCTCTTCGGTCAGGGCCTTCTGCACCTTGATGTACGTGGGCGTGCCGTAGCCTTCCTTGTCGTACACCTTGTGCATCTTGTCGAAGTTCTCGCGCATGGCGTCGAAGCGGCGCAGCGCCTCATTCTTGAGTTCTTCGAGCTTCTTGGTCAGTGCCTTGGAGCCGCCCTTGCCGTCGTCGTCGTCCTCTTCGTCGTATTCGTCGAAGTCTTCTTCGGCCACGTAGTCGTCGTTCTCATTGGCGTTGACGAAACCGTCGACGATGGTGGAGATGACGACCTTGCCTTCGCGGATTTCCTCGGACATGGCCAGGATTTCGGCGATGGTGGCGGGCGAGGCCGAGATGGCCTCCATCATGTCCATCAGGCCGCCTTCGATGCGCTTGGCGATTTCGATCTCGCCTTCGCGCGTCAGCAGCTCCACCGTGCCCATTTCGCGCATGTACATGCGCACGGGGTCGGTGGTGCGGCCGAATTCGGAGTCCACCGTGGACAGGGCGGCTTCGGCCTCTTCCTCGGCTTCCTCTTCGGTGGTGGCGGACTGGCCCGTGTTGTTCAGCAGCAGGGTTTCCGCGTCGGGGGTCTGCTCGTAGACGGCCACGCCCATGTCGTTGAGCATGGAGATCACGACTTCCAGCGTCTCGGCATCGACCAGCTTGTCGGGCAGGTGGTCGTTGATTTCGCTGTGCGTCAGGTAGCCGCGCGTCTTGCCCAGCTTGATCAGCGCCTTCAGGCGCTGGCGGCGGGTGGACATTTCCTCTTCGGTCAGGACGGTTTCGTCCAGGCCGAATTCCTTCATCAAGGCACGTTCCTTGGCCTTGCTGATCTTCATGCGCAGGGGCTTGACCTTTTCAGCCGGGGCCGAGGAGGCCTCGACCTCGACTTCCACTTCGGTCTCGACTTCGCCTTCCACTTCGCCATCGATGTCGCCATCGATGTCCGACAGGTCGGCGTCGTCCATGTCGTCGCCCGCTTCCTTGGCCTTGGGCTTGCGGCCGCGCTTGGCGGGAGTCTTGGCTGCAGCGGTGGAGGTGGCGGCCTTGGCCGGCGCCTTCTTGGCGGCAGCAGGCTTCTTTTCTGTCTGGGCGGGGGCGTCGTCGCCTTCGGCTGCCTTCTTGCGGCCACGCTTGGGCGTCGCGGCGGCGAGCAGTTCGTCGGCCATGGCTTTGAGTTCGGCTTGGGACTTGGTTACCACGTCGGTATCTTTCTTTGCTTTGGCCGCAGATGCGGCGCTCTTCGGTCCTGCAGCGGCTTTGCCGGCACCGGCCTTGACGGCCGGGGCTGAAGAGGTTGTCGAAGTCTTGGGCTTCGCTGGAGCTTCGGGGGCCTGCTTGGACTTCACGGACTTTGAAACGGGCATGAGCACCTCACGGTCGGGAGCGAACACACACAAAGGGAAACTCAAACAAGCGCCGCCTAAGCGCGCGCGGACGGACTAGGCCCGCCAGGGAAGCGTACATATTCCAGGCAAGATGTCTGGGCGATCATTTGGTGTGCAGTCCTTGCGGGAAATTGGGCCGTGCAGTTGCTGCAATCACGTGAGTTCGTCACGGGGCCCGGTCCGGAGGTGCTGCTGTCGCTCTTGCCGATAGCCCCCAATTATATCTGCTTACCTCGATTTCAAGAGGAAGTGCGCATCTGGTTTTCCAGGGCCTGCTGTCGGGCAAAGAGATCGCGATAGCGCTGGGCGGCGCTGGGGTCCCGTGCCATGTCGCGCAAGGCTTCGTCGATCTGGGCCTTGATGTGGACGATGACCATGCGATTGAGGACATCACGCAACTCACGGCGCAGCTCGGGCAGTTCGCCCTCGGGGTGCGCGTGGGGGCCGCTCATGAGCCTGTCTGCCAGCGTTTCGTGAGGCAGGCCGCGCAGTTGTTCGCGCAGCACGGCAAAGGGCCGGGCACCGGATTCCTGGAACTGTGCCTCCATCCAGCGGAACATGGCGCCATGTTCGCCTGAGCAGTGCGCCAGTGCCTCGAAGTCCTCGTGGGTGAGTTCTTCCATGAATTCCATGTGCGCCATGAGCAGGCGTGCCGCCTGGTCGGTGCGTGTGGCTGGCGCGCCACGCGGGCCCATGGGGGACGGGTTGAAGTCGGCCCGGCCATTCTTGTCCCAGGGTTTGCGCGGCCAGGGCTTTTTGCCGCCGCGCCCGGGCTCGCCGCTGCGCCAGCCGCCCGCGCCGCTTCCATGGCCGCCACGCTCGTGCCAGCCCGAAGGCGCGCCGTATTCGACAGGCTGGCCCCAGTCGGGCGCGGCCGGTGCATGGCCGGCCTGCTGGCCCGGATGGGAAGCACCGCCGGCCATGGAGCCCCGCGCCGGGCCGCTGCGAGCGGCTTCCTGCGACCACAGGTCGGAGAGGTCGCGCGCATCGAGCTGCACGAGTTCGGCGATCTCGCCCAGCAGCTGGCGCTTGAGCGCGCCGTCGGGCAGTGCCGTCCACAGCGGGCGGGCATTGCTGGCCATGTGGGCGCGGCCTTCGGCCTGGCCCAGGTCGCAGCCTTCGCTGGCCGCTTCGATGAGAAAGCGGCTCAACGGCAGCGCGTCGCCCACGTAGCGGGCAAAGGCTTCGCTGCCGTATTCGCGGATGAAGCTGTCCGGGTCGTGTTCGGCGGGCAGGAAGAGGAATTTGACGCTGCGCGTGTCGCTGGCATAGGGCAGGGCCGCATCGAGCGCTTTGCGCGCGGCGCGCCGACCCGCCGCGTCTCCGTCGAAGCTGAAGACGACGGCTTCGGTAAATCGAAACAGTTTGTGAATATGGTCGGGCGTGCAGGCCGTGCCCAGCGTGGCGACGGCGTTGGCAAAGCCCAGCTGGGCCAGGGCCACCACGTCCATATAGCCTTCGGTGACCAGCGCATAGCCCATGTCGCGCAGGGCGGTGCGGGCCTCGAAGAGGCCGTAGAGCTCGCGCCCCTTGTGAAAGACCGGGGTTTCGGGCGAATTCAGGTATTTGGGCTTCTCGTCGCCGAAGACGCGGCCGCCGAAGCCGATGCACTCGCCCTTGACGTTGCGGATGGGAAACATCAGCCGGTCGCGGAAGCGGTCGTAGCGCTTGTCGTCGCCCTCGCCAACGATGACCAGGCCCGATTCTTCGAGCTGCGGATCGTCGTACTGCGGGAACACGCTGGCCAGCGACCGCCAGCCCGCAGGCGCGTAGCCCAGGCCGAAGCGCTTGGCGGTCTCGCCCGAGACGCCGCGGCGCTTGAGGTAGTCGATGGCCTGGGGGGAGGCCTTCAGGTGCTTGCGGAAAGATTCACCGGCCTTTTCCAGCACGTCGGTGAGGGTGGCCTGTTTCTGCTTCTGGGCGGCCTGGCGCTCGCGCTCGGCCGGGCTGATGTCGTCCTGCGGCACCTGCAGGCCGACCTGGCCGGCAAGATCCTGAACCGCCTCAACGAAGCCCATGCCGGCATGGTCCATCAGAAAACCGATGGCGTTGCCGTTCTTGCCGCAGCCGAAGCAGTGATAGAACTGCTTGCTGGGGCTGACGGTGAAGGAAGGCGACTTCTCGCTGTGGAAAGGGCACAGGCCCATGAAGTTGGCGCCGCCCTTCCTGAGCTGTACGTAACGGCCCACGATGTCGACCACGTCGACGCGCGCGAGCAACTCCTGGATGAACGATTGGGGAATGGACACCCGCGTATTGTGCCTTCGCGGGGCCATCCGGCCGTGCCCCGGGGGCACTGGCCGGCAGCGCCCGGCCCTCAGCCCAGGCGCTGGAAGGTCAGCGTGAAGGCCACGCCATCGCGCGTGTTGTGGGCCCTGATCGTGCCGCCCATCTTGGCCATGTAGGTCCTGGCCACGAACAGGCCCTGTCCCCGGTGCTCGGCGCCGCTGGCGGCAGAAGGCTCCTGGGGCGCGGACACCCCCAGCTCGAAGATGCGCTCCAGCAGGTCCTCCGCAATGGTGGCGCCCTGGTTGTGCAGCGTGGCGCTGGCGGTGGACTCGGAGGCCGACAGCGACAGCGTGATGGCCGTGCCGGCCGGACGGTAGCTGTCGGCATTGCGCAGGATGTGGGTGACCACGTCCTCCAGGGCAAATTCGTCGGCGCGCACGATCACGGCGCCGGCGGCTCCCGCGCTCCCGCTCTTGTTCCCACCTTCGTAGACCACATCGGCAATGCCCGCATAGTGCGCGTTGGCTGCCACGTGGCTGAGGAAGGCGTCCAGGTCCAGCCGGCCCTCCGGCACGGTGGCGGCCTGCAGCGCCTCGGCCGGCGATGCCGTGCCGTAGAGCACATGCACGGCCTGCTGCATGCGCTGCACATAGCGGTGGCCGGGGTCGTCGGGGCCGTACAGCACCATCAGCGATTGCAGGGGCGACATGATTTCGTGGCCCACGGCATGCCACATGTCGCGTTCCTGCTGGGCGCGCAGCTGCTCGCGCTGCAGGTCGTCCTTCACGCGCTGCAGCAGGTCGGCCAGGCCGCCGGCCAGAATGCCCAGCTCGTCGGAACCACGCAGGTCCGACACTTCGAGGTCGCCCAGGCGTGGGCCGACATGGCCGTCCTGCACGTTGTACGACACGGCGGCGGCGCGCCGGGTGAGGGCGGTCACGCGGCGGATCAGCCCCAGCTCGACGATCAGCCAGGCCAGCGCAATGGCGGCCAGCATGGCGCCCAGGTACCAGGACAGGCGCGTGGCCACGGCGGCCAGGCCCTGCTCCACATCGCGCGGGTGGCCGGTGAAGCTGACGGTGTAGTTGCCCGTGGGCGTGTCCAGAATGTCCTGGCCCGTGGGCACTGCCGGGGTCATGGTGGCGGCGGAGACGCCGGCCGCATGCAGCGGCAGCCAGCTGATCAGGCGCAGCAGCCAGGGCGCCGACGGCGCGGCCTGCACATCCACGCCCTTGAGGGTGATGGTGCTGGCCTCGTCGGCACCCACCTTGCGGATCTGCACGCGCTCGCCGGGCAGCAGGCTGCGCGAGATGTCGTTGAGCGAGGCCGCAAGCTGCGCTCCCGGCGCATTGCTGTCGAACAGCGGCGGCTCCGTGTCCCCGGGGGCCAGCATTTCCACGCGCACACGCATGCTGCCCAGGTCTTCGGGCGGCCAGACGGGGCGCACGTCCCTGCGGAACAGGGCCTCGCGGAACAGCTCGACCGGCAGGCGGATGGAGTAGTGCGTGCGGCGCAGGCAATCGGCTGCAGGGGGCGTCTTGTCATTGCCCGCATGGCCCTGCACGCCAGGCGGCAGGTCGCGGCAATGGCCGTTCTGCCAGAGCCAGCCACGGAAATCGCGCACGGGCCGCGCGCGGGCGTCAAGCTGGGGCGTGCCGTTGTCCACAAAGCCGGTGAGCCGGCCGTGCTCGCCGTTGCCGGCCCTGTTGCCCTGCTGCGGCATGGCCTCATAGGGGGCGATCCAGCGGTAGGTGCTGCCGCGCATGTCCAGCGTGATGCGGGCGCGGTGCGCCTGGGCGGGCTCGCGCGAGCCGCGCTCGCGCGGTGTCAGCTCGCCTGCGAAGAAGCTGCCCACCAGATAGATGAAGCCGCCTGCGTAGGGATTGTTGCCGATGGCCGCGCACAGCGAGGCGCCATCGGGATACTGCACCGAGCAGCCGGCCATCTCCACGGCCTGCTGGGACTTTTGCGGATCGTCGAAGTCGATGGCCGCGTAGGGCAGCAGCAGCGGCGCCAGCGGTGTCACGCCCTGGCCCAGGTGTCCGGCATTGAGCAGGGCCAAGCGTCCCGAAGGATGGCGCAGCCGCGCCATGACCTCGGCCTGGCTGCGCACAAAGCCGTGCTGGTAGGCCTGCCAGGCGCGTTCCTTCTCATCCTTGAGCACCACCACGCTCAGCGCCACCGTGGCCACGGCCAGCAGCACGAACACGCCGCGCAGCAGAATGCGCTGGCGGAAGGCGGCCAGGCCCAGGCGCGGCACTTCCAGCCGGGGCAGCTCCAGTTTGGGGTTGAGCAGGCGCTTCATGCGCGGGCGGCGGCGCCGGCCTGGCCCACCCAGCGAAAGCCGCGCATGGGCACGTTCTCTATGCCTTCGAAGCCCGGGTCCACCTCGCGCAGGGCCTCGCGGATGGTGCTGACGTGCTTGCGCACGTTGTCGCGGTTGCGGCCGCTTTTGACCACCTCGAACAGCTCGTCGTAGGACACCACTTCGCCGCTGCGCTGGTGCAGCGTGGCCAGGATGCGCTGGGCCGTCAGCGGCAGGTTGATGCGCTCGCCGCGCCAGGTGGGCGTGCGCTGCCACAGCGGGTCCAGCACCAGGGCATCGCCTGCGGGCGCTGCGGCGGCCTGCGCGGCCAATGGCGCCGCGCGCTGCGTGGTGCGCAGGATGTCGAGGAAAGTCTCGATGAAGTCCGCCTCCTCGAAGGTGGTCTTTTGCAGGTAGTCCCAGGCGTCCAGCGCTTTCATGATGCTGCGGTAGATGGCGGCCGGCATGGCCGACACCACCAGCACCGGCGTGCCCTGGCCCAGCTTGTTGATGGCGTTGATCAGGGCCACGCCGGCATGGCGCTCGCGGCCCAGCTCGATGTCCAGCACCACGGCGTCGTAGTGTTCGCGGGCCAGGGCGGCCTCGGCCTCGTCGCGCGTGAACCACTGGTCGATCACGATGCCGCTGCGCGCACTGCGTATCCATCCCGCCAACTGGTTGCTGGTGGGCAGGTCGTCTTCGATCACGGCGATACGGGTCATGGGGCTGTGCAGGGGTGGGGTCGGGGGAGGCCGCCGTGGCGGTGTTCGCGGGATTATCTCGGCCCTGCGCCGGCCCGGGTGTGAGTTTTTCTTCCGGGGCCGGAGCGTTTGCGCTGCCGGTGTGAGCGCTTTGGTCCGTGCGCTGCGTTGTTGCTTCCGGGGTGGATCCGAACAATCGGTCCTCAATGAGCCACCCCTGTTTCCGGTGCCTCAGAAACAACCAACAACAGCCAACAACAGCCAACAACAGCCATCACAGCCGAGAGAGAGAACACCATGAAAGCCACCTGGAACCGCATCATGCAGGCCCTGACGGGCCGCAAGTCCGCCCGCCTGGACGGAGCCGGCACCGCCGATTCCTCCGAGCCTGCAGCCGACGCCGGCACGCTGCCGGGCAACGCGCCCCGCCGCCAGCCCGTGGACTGGGCAGTCCTGCTGCCCACGGCACGTACCGTGCGCTGGCTGGCCATCGGCGCCGTGGTGGTGGCGGCCGGCCTGGTGGTGGTGCGCAACCCGCCCGTGCAGCACCTGGAGCAGGGCACGCTGGGCGTGCGCCTGAACCAGTTCACGGGCTCCGTCAGCCTGTGGCGCGATGGCAGCGTGTGGGTGGTTCCGGGCCTGCACACGGTGCGCGTGTTCTCCCTGCGCGACCAGAGCTACCGTCCGGAGGCCATGCGCCAGGCCAATGGCAGCGCACCCCTGCAGTCGGTCGAGGGCCTGTCCCTGGGTCTGGACCTGAACGTCCGCTATGCGCTTGATCCCGCATCGCCCGCCGTCAAGGCCGGCAACCTGCCTCTGGACATAGGCGGCGACATCGTGGAGCCCGCCGTGCAGGGCTTGGTCTACAAGGTGTTCGCACGCTACACCGTGCGCGAGATTTTCTCGACCAAGCGTGCCGAGATCGCCCAGATCATGGAAACCGAACTGCGCACGCGCCTGGCGGCCGACGGCGTCACGCTGCGCAGCATCCAGATCGGCAAGGTGGACCTGCCCGCCGAGTACCGCCGCGGCATGGACAGCCTGCTGGCCGAGGAGCTGGCCTCCGAGAAGATGCGCTACACGCTGGAGCTCAAGGACAAGCGCGTCAAGGAAACCGAGCTGGACGCCAATGCCGACAAGGTGCGCCGCGAAGTGGCCGCCGAAGCCGCCGCACGCGAGCAGGTGATTGCGGCGCGTGCCCAGGAAGAGGCCATGAAGCATGTGCTGCCCTTCAAGCAGCGCCAGATCGAGCAGCGCCAGCTGGAGGCCGAGGCCGAGCGCGTGGCCCGCGTGAAAGCCGCCGAGGGCAGCGCCCAGGCCCGCCGCATCGAGGCCAACGGCGAAGCCGATGCACGCCAGAAGCTGGCCGAGGCCGAGGCCTTCCGCATGGACCGCCTGGGCAAGGTCAACGCCGAGCAGATGGCGCGCGAAGGCACCCTGGTCACGCGCTACCCGCTGCTCATCCAGAAGACGCTGGCCGACAAGCTCTCGGACAAGATCCAGGTCATCATCGCGCCCCCGCCGGCCAATGGCGACTTCATCGGCGCGGCCCTGCTGGGCGGCAGCCGCAATGCACAGGCCGGCGCAGCCTCCGTGGCGGCCGAAGATGCCAACGCAGCCGTTCAGGAGCAATAAGCCATGCTGACCGTATCGACCTTGGCCGCCGCAGCGCTGGCCACCGGCATGGGCAGCGCCATCGTGGTGCAGGACCAGGCCAGCCTGCGCGCCGCGCCGCGCGATGGCGCCCAGCAGCAGGCCAGCCTGTGGCAGGGCGAGGTACTGGAGATCAGGGGCGAACGCCTGGACTACCTCCAGGTCTGGGACCACAAGCGCGAGCGCGGCGGCTTCATCCGCGCCAGCGATGTGCGCCGTGTGGCCCTGACAGAGGCCGATGCCCCCGCGCTGCTGGCCGTGCTGCGCTTCGTGCAGGACACGCCCGGTGCCGAGGCGCTGGGCATCGGCCTGGCGGCCGCCTACCTGCAGGCCGCGCCCGCCAGGACCCTGGCCGGCGCCGAAGGCGCGCAGGCCTTCGACGCACTGGGCGGCTTTGCCGACCGGCTGGCGCGGCGCGCCTCCGCCGCTGTGCCCGGCAAGGCCTCGGGCGCCACGCTGTCGGCCCACCTGGATGTGGCCAACGGCTACGGCCTGCGCTTTGCGACCTATGAGGTCGAAGGCCGCATGCAGGTCTGCTATGAAGGCGAATTCTTCCGCCGCGTGCTGGCCATGCCCGCCGCCGACGCGCCGCAGCGCGCCCGCGCCGCCCTGGCGCTGACACGGCCCGAATGCGTGGACCCCGATCTGCCGGCCCATGAGCGCGCCCGCATGCATGCCTGGCAGGCCGATGTGCTGGAGCGCGTGGACGTGACCGGCCTGCCGCCCTACCTGCGCGGCCGCGTGCAGATGCGCCGCGCCAGCGTGTGGGCGGCGCTGGCCTTTCAGCAGGCGCGCAAGAGCATGGCCGACCCTGCCGTGGCGGCATCGGCCGCCCGGGCGCTGGCCGAGTTCACGGGCGTCAGCAAGTCCGAGCTGCCCGATGAAGACCAGAGCGCCTACAACGACGCGGCCATGCGGGTGAGCGCCGTGCGCTGGGCGCTGGCGCCTGTTGCTGCTGCGGCTCCTGCTGCCGGAGCCCGCCCGACGCTGCTGACCGAGCCCGGTGCTCCCGGCGAAACCTGCGTGCTGCTGGTGGACGCCCAGCACGGCGCCAAGGCCCCTTTGCTGCGCCGCTGCACCTATGGCGTGGTGTGGGCCGCATCGGCCAGCACCAACCGCGAGGGCACGGCCGTGGCCCTGGCCGTGCAGCCGCTGGAAGGCTGGCGCGAACTGTGGGTGCTGCGCAAGACCGAAGGCGGCTGGCTGGCCGATGTGCTTCCCCCCGCCGCCACCGCGCCGGAGACCGGCGTGGCCGAATGGGCGGGCTGGGTGCCTGGCGGCCAGCTGATGCTGGTGGCGCGCGAGGCCCGTGGCCAGGGCCGCTACCGCAAGAGCTTCGAAGTGGTGCGGCTGGACGGCCTGGCCACCGAGCGCGTGACCGGCGATGTGTCTGCCCTGCCGCTGTTCCAGCGCTGGCAGGACCCGGCCTGGAAGCGCCAGTCCCTGAGCCTGCGCTGAAGCAAAAAAAAAGCCTGCACCGGTGGGGTGCAGGCTCGTCTCCAACGATGCCTGGAGCGTTGCCAGGCGACTCCTCTAGGAACTCCTTGTTCGCCTTCCAGCGGCGCTGGCCGGCGAATCCAAGCGGCGATTCTACGAGTGAAGCCGGGGCCGTGCGGCCGAGTCATCTGATAAATGATGTCTTATAGAGGACTGTGGTTGTGCAGTCGCCTGGGAGACAGTCGGGGGCGCGTCTGCAGGCAGGTCAAGTGATTGTTTTGCATGAGTATTTTCAATTTCCATGAAATTCTGAAAGTTGTGATGCCCTGCAAAGACCATGCATGCCGCTTTGGTTATCCGGGCCTGTGCGGTGGCGCGCCCGGTGGTCGCGCATCAAGCTTGTGTAAGCCTGTCTTGCTATATCTTCAGGTTTCGCCAGTCTGCAATGGCAGACCTGCATCACACCAAGAACCCCAGCGAACCGGAGACCACGATGACCCACATTTACGACCAGCACCTGGACCGCAACAGCGCCAACCATGCGCCGCTCAGCCCCTTGGGCTTCATCGCCCGCACGGCCGAGGTCTATCCCGAGCGGCTGGCTGTGGTCCACGGCACGCTGCGCCGCAACTGGGGCGAGACCTATGCGCGCTGCCGCCAACTGGCCAGCAGCCTGCACAAGGCGGGCGTGGGCAAGAACGACACCGTGGCCGTGATGCTGCCCAATACGCCGCCCATGGTGGAGGCGCATTTCGGCGTGCCCATGGCGGGGGCCGTGCTCAATGCGCTGAACACGCGGCTGGATGCGGAAACCATCGCCTTCATGCTGGATCACGGCGAGGCCAAGGTGCTGATCGTGGACCCGGAGTTCACGGGCGTGGTGGCCAAGGCGCTGAAGCTGCGCCAGCGCAGCGCGCCGCTGCTGGTGATCCAGGTCGAGGACGCGCTGTACGGACCGGCCGCCGAGCAGGTGGGCAGCCTGGACTACGACGATTTCGTGGCCGGCGGCGATGCCGGTTTCGACTGGCAGCTGCCCGCCGACGAGTGGGACGCCATTGCGCTGAACTACACCAGCGGCACCACGGGCAACCCCAAGGGCGTGGTCTACCACCACCGGGGTGCGGCCATCAATGCCATCAGCAATGTGCTGGAGTGGGACATGCCCAAGCACGCCGTTTACTTGTGGACCCTGCCCATGTTCCATTGCAACGGCTGGTGCTTTCCGTGGACGGTGGCGGCACGCGCGGGGGTCAATGTCTGCCTGCGCAGGGTGGAGGCGCAGGCCATCTTCGACGCCATCCGCAACCACGGCGTCACGCATTACTGCGGCGCGCCCATCGTGCACGGCCTGCTGGTCAACGCGCCGGCCGCCATGAAGGAGGGCGTGCCCGCCGGGGTCAAGGCCATGGTGGCGGGCGCGGCGCCGCCGGCGTCGATGATCGAGGGCATGGAGCAGCTGGGCTTCGACATCACCCATGTCTACGGCCTGACCGAGGTCTATGGCCCGGCCACGGTCTGCGCCAAGCACGCAGCCTGGGATGGGCTGGACATCGGCGAACGCGCGCGCCTCAATTCCCGCCAGGGCGTGCGCTACCACCTGCAGCGCTCGGCCAGCGTGCTCGATCCCGAGACCATGGAGCCCGTGCCCCATGACGGCCAGACCATGGGCGAGATCATGTTCCAGGGCAACATCGCCATGAAGGGCTACCTGAAGAACCCGCAGGCCACGGACGAGGCCTTCCGCGGCGGCTGGTTCCACACGGGCGACCTGGCCGTGCAGCATCCGGACGGCTATATACAGATCAAGGACCGCAGCAAGGACATCATCATCTCGGGTGGCGAGAACATCTCGTCCATCGAGGTCGAGGACGTGCTCTACCGCCACCCGGCCGTGATGGCCGCCGCCGTGGTGGCCAAGCCCGATCCCAAGTGGGGCGAGACGCCCTGCGCCTTCATCGAGCTGAAGGCCGGCGCGCAGACCACGGCCGAAGACATCGTGGCCCACTGCAAGAAGCACCTGGCCGGCTACAAGGTGCCGCGTGCCGTGGTCTTTGGCGAGCTGCCCAAGACCAGCACGGGCAAGATCCAGAAGTTCGAGCTGCGCCGCCAGGCCGGATCGGTCCAGGCCATCACGGGCTGAGGGCCGGGCCGCAGCGCGGGCAGCGGCTCAGTGTCCGGCCGTCTTGGAAAACAGCTGGATGACCAGCACGCCCGCCACGATCAGGCCCATGCCCGCCAGCGCGGGCAGGTCCAGCGTCTGGCCCTGCCAGAGCCATCCGACCAGGGAGATCAGCACGATGCCCGCGCCCGACCAGATCGCATAGGCCACGCCCGTGGGCACGGTGCGCAGCGTCAGCGACAGGAAGTAGAAGGCCAGCGCGTAGCCCAGGACCGTGACCACGCTGGGCCACAGCCGCGTGAAGCCTTCGGACTGCTTGAGGCAGGAGGTGGCCGCCACCTCGGCGACGATGGCCAGGCCCAGGTACAGGTAGTTGGACGCCATGCTCAGATGGCCGCGTAGCTGCCCGTGCCCTCGGGCCAGCGCGTGAGCACGTCGAAGCCCGTGTCGGTCACCACCACCATGTGCTCCCACTGGGCGGACAGCGACTTGTCGTTGGTGATCACCGTCCAGCCGTCGGCCAGTTCGCGCGTGGCCGCCTTGCCGGCGTTGAGCATGGGCTCGATGGTGAAGATCATGCCGGCCTCCAGCACCATGCCCTGGCCGGGCTGGCCGTAGTGCAGCACCTGGGGGTCGTCGTGGTAGACCTTGCCGATGCCGTGGCCACAGTACTCGCGCACCACGCTGAAGCGCTCGCGCTGGGCCACGGTCTGGATGGCATGGCCGATGTCGCCCAGCGTGGCGCCGGGGCGCACGGCGCGGATACCGGCCAGCAGGGCCTCGTAGGTGGTCTCCACCAGGCGGCGCGCCTGGTTGGAGGGCTGGCCCACGTAGTACATGCGACTGGTGTCGCCGATCCAGCCCTCGGGCGTGGTCACGGCCACATCGACATTGAGGATGTCGCCCTCGCGCAGGATCTGCCGGGCGTCGGGAATGCCGTGGCAGACGACGTGGTTGGGCGAGGTGCAGACCGACTTCGGAAAGCCGTGGTAGCCCACATTGGTGGGCACGCAGCGCAGTTCGTCGACGATGAAGTCATGGCAGAGCCTGTCCAGGTGCTCGGTGCTGACGCCTGGCTGCACGTGGGGCACCAGCATCTGCAGGACGCGGGCGGCCAGGCCACCGGCCTTGCGTGATTGCCCGATATCGAGGGCATCGTGCAGCGGGACGCTGCGCAGCTTGGCGCCCCTCATTGCAGGCCTTCCGACAGGCGCACGGGGCGCGGGCGGCGTGCTGCCGTATCGGCGGGAGCCGGCGCCGCTTCGGGCTCGCCCAGCTTCAGCGTGGCCGCGGCCTCTTGCAGCAGCAGGGCGCAGATGCCTGCGTAGTCGAGATGGGGATGGTGTTCGGCCAGCTGGCCGACACGCAGCCAATGCTCGGCCTGGGCGTTGATGGATCGACCCAGGGCCGCGCTGGACAGGCGGATCTGGTCGTGCAATTGGTCGGATATTTTGACGATTCCCATGGGGTGGCGATCATACGGGGAATATACGTTTCGTATATTGACAATCGCAAATCGCGGGCCCGGCGGCGGGGCATTCGTGCAGGCCTGCAGATGCAGGCCGTCATGTCGTCGTCGATGCTGCGTGACGTAGGCGGTGGATGCTCTTGTGTTGATAGCGCAATGATCCGTCCGGCTGGCCATCCGGCAGGGATGAGGTTTTTCCTGCAGCGCGGTCCTGTACAAGACTGGGCCTTGCACGATCGCTGGTCTTCTATCAGATATCTGTTGCAGATCTGGGGCTTACCCCTAGCAAGTCGCCTGCTACCCAAACTGACAAGAATCAAGACTGTCTGGAAGCGAATGTCCTGCAAGCCGGCGCATGGTGCGGCCGGCCGGGCCTTCCGGCAGGGAGCAGCAATGGGCAAGGAACAAGAAGCGGGTTCGGCAACGGCATCGGGCGGGGCGCGCATCGTCGTCGTGGGCGGTGGCGTGGCGGGGCTGGAGATTGCCACGGCGCTGGGCAAGGGGCGCACGGGGGCCATCGGCTCCGTGACCCTGGTGGACAGCGATTCGGCCCATGTCTGGAAGCCCATGCTGCACACCATTGCGGCCGGCACGCGCGACCTGGCCCAGCAGCAGACCACCTACCTGGCCCAGGCCAGCGACGCCAGCTTTGCCTACCAGCCCGGCGAAATGTGCGGCCTGGACCGCGAGGCCCGCGAGGTGCTGCTGGCCCCCATCGAGGCGCCCGATGGCCGCGAGATCGTGCCGGGCCGGCGCATTGCCTACGACAGGCTGGTGATCGCCGTGGGCAGCGGCGCCAATGATTTCGGCACGCCGGGCGTGGACGAGCACTGCTTCATGATCGACTCGCGCCGCAAGGCCGATGCCTTCAACAGCGAGATCCGCCTGCGCATGGTGCGCTGCATGACCAGCGGCGAGCAGCTGCGCGTGGCCATCGTGGGCGGCGGCGCCACGGGCGTGGAGCTGGCGGCCGAGCTGGTGCAGCTGGCCGAGAGCGCCCGGGCCTATGGCGCGCTGGGCGAGGCCGCGCGCTTCGGCATCGTGCTGATCGAGGCCGGGCCGCGCCTGCTGCCCGGTTTTCCTGAAGAGATTTCCGAAGCCACGCGCCTGCGTCTGCAGGCCCTGGGCGTTTCGGTGATCGTCAACGGCCGCGTGCAGTCGGCCAGCGAAGAGGGGTTCGTTCTGGCCAGCGGCGAGTTCGTCCCCGCAGGCCTGCGCGTCTGGGCAGCGGGCGTGAAGGCCCCGGCCTTCCTGGCGCAGCTGGGACTGGAGACCACGCAAGGCAACCAGCTCAAGGTCAACGGCCAGCTGCAGACCAGCGACCCCCATGTCTACGCCGTGGGGGATTGCGCCAGCTTCACCCTGCCCGGCGCCAGCGTGCCGCTGCCGCCCACCGCCCAGGTGGCGCACCAGCAGGCCCGCTATCTGGTGGAGACGCTGCCGCGCCTGCTGAAGGAGCCGGGTTTCCGTCCCGAAGGCTTTGCCTACCGCGACTTTGGCGCCCTGGTGTCATTGGCTCATTACGACGCCTATGGATCGCTGGGCAAATTCGGCCTGTTCAACGGCGGCGTGATCCGCGGGCGCATGGCCATGCTGAGTCACATCATGCTGTACCGCTCGCACCAGGCCCGCATCTACGGCTTTTGGCGCGGCGGGCTGCTGTGGCTGATCGATTTGATGAATTCGCGCCTGCGCCCGTCGATCCGGCTGGACTGAGCGGCAGGGCCCGGCATCAAAGCAGCCCCTCGATGGGCAGCCAGCCCAGCACGCGCAGCATCAGGCGCTTGAATGCACTGCTGCCGGGCTCGGTGGTGGTGGTGAGTGGCTCAGGCGGCGTGCCGCTTTCCGTGGTCCAGCTCAGGCGGCCCTGTGCATCGATCTGCACGTGGTAGGCGGCGGACGGCAGGCTCTGGTCGAGCATGCGGCTCATCTGCGAAGCCATCTCGGGACTGTCGATCAGCAGGCCCATCTCGGTGTTGAGGTGGGCCGAGCGCGGGTCGAAGTTGAACGAGCCCACGAAGATGCGCTCGCCATCGACCGCAAAGGTTTTGGCATGCAGGCTGGAGCCCGAGCTGCCGGGGCGGCTGCCTGAGCCCACCCCCGCTTTCCCTGCCGATGCCGCTGCGGGCGAACGCGGGCCCGGGCTGGGTTCGTCGTCCTGCCTGCCGATCTGCCGGCGCAGCTCGTACAGCTGCACGCCTTCCTCGATCAGCGGGCGCCGGTAGCGGGCATAGCCGGCATGGACCACGGCCACGTCGGTCGCCTCCAGGCTGTTGGTGAGCACGCGCACGGCAATGCCCTGGCGGCGCAGGCTGGCCAGGGCGCGCACGCCGGCCTCGGTGGGCACGAAGTAGGGCGAGACCAGGTCCAGCTGGCGCTGCGGCTGGCCGATGGCCGGGGTCAGCTGGGTGATCAGCAGGCCCTCCTTGGGCACCTGGCCCAGCACCTTGGCCGGGTCGTCGCTGACCAGGGTGGCGCGGGCCCATTGCAGTGGCAGGCGGCCGGCCAGCAGCTCTTGCGTGAACGGGCTTTGCGCCACGGCGCGCACATAGGCCTGGGCCTCGGGGCGCTGCACCTCGGTGGCCAGGGCCTCGCTGGCGCGCGCCACCGCATAGTCGGGCAGCGGCGGCAGCAGGCTGGCCACGGGGTAGGCCGAGGCGCTGGCCCAGTACTGGTCGAACGAGTGCGCGATATCGGCCACCACCGGCCCCATGGCGACCACGTCCAGGTCGGCGAACAGCACGCCGTCGGTGGCCGCGAAGTACTCGTCGCCGATGTTGCGTCCACCCACGATGCTGGCCTGGCTGTCGGCCGTGAAGCTCTTGTTGTGCATGCGCCGCTGCGTGCGCGAGAAATCCGTCACATAGCCCAGCGCCTTGGGCGTGCGCTGCGCAAAGGGGTTGAACAGCCGTACCTCGATCTGCGGATGCCGGTCCAGCGCGCTGAGCTGGGTGTCCAGCCCCGCCGTGCCGCCGTCGTCCAGCAGCAGGCGCACGCGCACGCCCCGGTCGGCGGCCTGGCGCAGTTCGTCGAGCAGCAGGTGGCCCGTGGTGTCGTCACGCCAGATGTAGTACTGCACATCCAGCGTGCGCTGCGCCACGCGGGCCAGCAGGGCGCGCGCGGCGTAGGCATTGCGTGCATCGGACAGCGCGTGGATTGCGGTGAGCCCCGGATGCTGGTCCAGCAGCGGTGCCAGCGCCTGGCCCAGCAGCGTGGCCTGGGCGGCCTCGGGCGGCAGTGCCGTGGATTCGCTGCGGCCGGCCAGCGGCGGCAGGCTGCAGCCTGCCAGCAGCAGGGCCAGGACGAGCGCCTGGGTGGTGGCAAGGGCGCGGCGCAGCAGGGGCATGGTGCGTTCGGTGTTCGTAGTGGTCAGTGCAGCCAGCGTATGAACAGCTGGATCACGGTGGCATTGACGATGTCGACGAAGAAGGCGCCCACCATAGGGACGATGAGAAAGGCCTTGTGCGAGGGGCCGTACTGGTTGGTGATGGCCTGCATGTTGGCCACGGCCGTGGGCGTGGCGCCCATGCCGAAACCGCAGTGGCCGGCGGCCAGCACGGCCGCATCGTAGTTGCTGCCCATGATGCGGAAGGTCACCAGCGCGGCGTACAGGCCCATCACCAGGGTCTGGGCCGCCAGGATCACCATCAGCGGTGCCGCCAGCCCCGCCAGCTCCCACAGCTTGAGCGACAGCAGGGCCATGGCCAGGTAGATGGACAGCGAGGCATTGCCGAAGACGTCGATGGCCCGGTCGAATACCTGGAAGTGAAAGACATAGTCCAGCGTGTTGCGGATCAGGACGCCACCGGCCAGCGCCCAGACGAAGGTGGGCAGGGAGAACAGGGTGCCGGCGGTGAATTGCGTCATGAACTCGGCAAAGCCCAGGCAGCCCGCGAACAGGGCCAGTGTTTCTATGGCCGCGCTGGTGGTGATCAGGCGCGTCTGCTCGGGGTTCTCGAAGCCGCCGTGGCTTGCGCTTTCGCCCAGCGGGGGCTGTTTTTCGGGGGCGGCTGCGGGGTCATGCACGGCAAGCCTGCGGCGCGTGATCAGGGCCTTGGCCAGCGGGCCGCCGATCAGGCCGCCGATCACCAGTCCGAAGGTGGCACAGGCAATGCCCAGGGTGACCGCGCCCTGGATGCCGTATTCGCGCTCGAAAACCTGGCCCCAGGCACCTGCCGTGCCATGGCCGCCCGTCAGGGTGACGGAGCCTGCGATCAGCCCGAACAGCGGATCGAGCCCGAGCATCTTGGCCAGGCTCACGCCGACCAGATCCTGCAGGCTGATGAAGACGGCGACCACGGCCAGGAACAGCAGCAGCGAACGGCCGCCTTCGCGCAGCTTGGCGAAATTGGCGCTCAGCCCGATGGACGAGAAAAACACCAGCATGAAGGCCATCTGCAGCTCGCTGCTGAAGCTGAAGGTGCAGCCCAGGGTCTGGTTGAGCACGAACAGGGCGACGGCCACGACCAGGCCGCCGGCCACGGGCTCGGGGATGTTGAATTCGCGCAGCAGGCGCAGGTGCCGTACCAGCCATTTGCCCAGCAAAAGGACGAGGGCGGCGAAGATCAGGGTGTAGTAGGCGCTGAAAGTCAGGTGCATGGCTTCCGTTTTCCGGTGGGCGGGGCAAGGCAGCGCACCATACGATAGGCGGCATGCCGGGGGGCGATGTCAGGATAGCCACTGATTGCCAGGCCTGCTGAAAGTGCCCTTTGGTCGTGCCTTGCGTCAGTGCCCTGTCAGCTGGCTACGGGGCCGGGCCGCCTGTCCTCGACGGTGAAGCGGGCCAGCGTGTAGATGCGGCTGTCGGCTCGCATCGGGTTGGCCACGGCGCGCAGCTCGCTGGTCCAGCGCTCGGGCGTGATGTCGGCCAGCCCGTAGCCGCGTTCCTCGCAGCGTGCGTACAGCACCTGAGGGTTGTGGTCGACGATGGCATCGACCTTGGCCTGGGTGGTGCCGCTGCGCGAGGTGATGGAGGTGCTGCAGAACTCGCTGGCCACGACGGGATTGCGCCGCTCGGGCGCGGCCTCGGGATCGGCGTGCACGGCACAGACGTAGTTCTGGTGCAGGTCGCCGCCCAGCAGCACGCTGTTGCGCGGCGTGGGCTGGGCGCCCGGCGTGAGGTGGCGCACCAGGCGCTGGCGCGCGGCCGGGTAGCCGTCCCAGCTGTCCGTGGCCTGCGATCCCGAGGGCGGCCGGTGCGCCGACAGCAGGGTGGGCTGGGCCAGGATGCTCCAGCGCGGCCCCTCGCTGCCCTGGTGGCGGGCGTCCTCGGCCAGTTGGCGGTACAGCCACTGCTCCTGGGTCCAGCCCAGGAAGCTGCGCGCCGTGTCCGACAGGGCCGCACATTGCGCAGGGCGCACGCTGCCCTTGTCTGCCTCGCCCTCGATGCGGCAGGCCTGGGCGCTGCGGTACTGGCGGCCGTCCAGCAGATGCAGCCGGGCCAGCCGGCCCCATTGCAGGCTGCGGTACAGCTGCAGTCCGCCGCCGCCATGCGATGCCCCGGCGCCCGTCAGCGCGCTGGCGCGCAGCGGCATGTTCTCGTAGAAGGCCTGCCAGGCGGCCATGCGCCGGGCCAGGAAACGCGCGGCATCGCCCTGGCCCTGGTCGCCCGCGTAGTTGTTCTCCACCTCATGGTCGTCCCAGCCCACGGACCAGTTGCACAGGGCATGCGCGGCCTGCAGCAGCGGGTCGCTCTTGTGCAGGGCGTAGCGGTCGCGGTAGTCCTGCAGGGTCTGTGCGGCGCGCAGGTTGTGCGTGCGGGCCAGGCCCAGCGTCATGGCGGGCGTGGCGTATTCGTAGATGTAGTCGCCCAGGAAGATCACCAGGTCCGGCGCATCCTGCACCACCTGGCGCCAGGCCGCGTAGTAGCCGTGCTCCCAGCGCTGGCAGGAGGCATAGGCCAGGCGCAGGCGCTGCGGCATGCTGCCGGGGGCGGGCGCCGTGCGGCAGCGGCCCGTGCCGCTGACCGCCTGTCCCAGCATGAAGCGGTAGTGGTACCAGCGGTCGGGCGCCAGTCCCCCCACCTGCACATGCACGCCGTGGCCCCATTCGGGCTGGGCCATGGCCTCGCCGCTGCGCACGATCTGGCGGAACAGCGGGTCGTGCGCCAGCTCCCAGCGGATCTTGAGCGCAGGCATGGCCGTGGTGTCGGTCTCGCCCAGCTGTGCAAGCGGCGGCGTCAGCCGCGTCCACAGCAGCACGTTGTCGGGTTCGGGGTCGCCGCTGGCCACGCCCAGCGTGAAGGGGTTGTGCGCAGGCCGTTCGCCCAGGCGGGCCCATGCGGGCAACTGGCCCAGCGCCGTGGCCAGGCCCGAGCCGACCAGAAACTGGCGCCGCGGTGCAGGGACGGAGGCGCGGAAGGGCAGGTGCATGGCGGTTCGGGGCAGGTGGCGCAAAAAAGCGGGGAAAGACGGGGCGTGGCCCTGGGTGGATCAAAGGCCGGCGCCTGCATTTCCAACTGGCTGCCATTGTGCGCCTGATGCCGTGGCAATGCAGTGCTTGCCGCGCTCCTTGGCCTGCAGCATGGCGGTGTCGGCGCGGCGCAGCACGTCCATGCCGTTTTCGTGGCTTTGCAACTGGGCCACGCCCGCGCTGAAGCTCAGGGGCCGGGGTGCGGGCTGGCCGGGGGGCTGAGCAGATACGGGCAAAGGCGCCTGCTCTAGCAGCTGCAGAAGGCGCTGCAGTGCCTGGGCGCCCGCCGTCTCCGGGGTCTGCGGCAGCAGCAGCACGAAGGCCTGGCCTTCATAGCGGCCCACCACGTCCTCGGGACGCAGTCCCTGGCGTGCCAGCTGGGCCACATGGATGAGGGCGGCATCGCCCGTGGCATGCCCCAGCTCGGCGTTGAGGGCCTGCATGCCGTCCATGTCGAGCAGGGCAACGCTCAGCGGCTGGCCATGGCGCTGGGCGCGCGCCACCTCGCGGTCCAGCGCCTCGCTCACACCCAGGCGGTTGAGCTGGCCGGTCAGCGGATCGTGGCGTGCACGGCGCGCGGCCTCGTCCAGTTCCTGCTGCAGGGCCTCTATGCGCGCCTCGCAGGCATCGACATGGCTGCGCAGCGATTGCAGCTCTTCCTGGGCCACGCGGCTGCCGGCGGCCATGGTGCGGGTGGCCTCCAGCACCTGTTGCAGCAGCGGGGCGGCATCCTCCAGGCGCTGGATGCCGTCCAGCTGGCGCGCGGCTTCCTCCATGCGGGCGCCCAGTGTTTCGTTGCTGCTCGTGATCTTTGCCAGATGCTGGACGAAGCCGCCCAGCATGTCCTTGAGCGCCTGCTGCGCGGCGGCCATGCCGTCCTGCAGCTGCATGCGCCGGTGGATCACGGTCTGCAGCTCGCGCCGCGCATCCACCAGGGGCGCGGGTGACAGCGGCGGCGTGATGGCCTGCTCGATGGCCGTGAGCTGCGGCACCAGCCAGCTGCCGTGCGTGGGGTCCTGGGCCAGATGCTGGATCAGGGTCTGCAGCAGCTCCTGCACCAGCTGCAGGACCTGGAGCTGGTCGGCAATGGAGAACGACAGCTGGTAGTGCTGGTCATGCAGGCGCCGCGCCAGGGCCTTGGCGTCCACGGGCGGTGCCTGCAGCTGTTCCATGAGCTGCTGATGCAGTTGCCGGGTCTTGGCTTCCTGGGTGTTCAGCAGCGCAAAGAAGGCCTCGAAGCGCCGCGCCAGCTGCTGCGTCAGATCCTCGGGCAAAGCCTGCAGGGGCGGCGGCACGGGCAATTCCACGGGCCTGGCCTCATGGGTTGGCGGCTGCAGGGCCGCGTTGGCATAGGCGGTGATGACCTGCTGCAGGCCCTGCCAGTCGCTGCGCTCTATGGCGGCGCCCAACTGGTCGCGCAGGCGCTTCTGTCCGGGCGTCTGCGCAGGCAAAAGCGCATGGACGTGGCGCAGCGGCCCCTGGGGAAAGCTGGCGGGGCCGGGTTCGCCGGCTGCCTGCTCATAGAGGCGGGTGTAGTTTTCCGGGGTGGGCGGCAGGCGGTTCAGCGCCAGTTGCCGCAGGGTTTCGCGTGCCAGTTCGGAAGCGGAGCGCTCGGCCATGGGTGGGCAGTTGTTTCAGAATGCAATGCCCTCCAGTGTGGCATGGCCGGCGCCCGGTTCACTGCTCGTTGACCATGACCAGCTTGCCCTGGACCTGGCGCGATCCCATGCGTGCGTAGGCCGCGTGCAGCTCGGCCATGGGCATGGTGCGGTCGATCACGGGCTTGATCTTTCCCTGGCCGTACCACTGGGCCAGCTCCTGCATCATGGCCGCGTTGGCCTTGGGCTCGCGCCGGGAGAACTCGCCCCAGAAGACGCCCACCAGCGATGCGCCCTTGAGCAGCGGCAGGTTCAGCGGCAGGGCCGGGATGGGGCCAGCGGCAAAGCCCACGATCAGATAGCGGCCGCGCCAGGCGATGGAGCGGAAGGCGGGCTCGGCGAAGTCGCCGCCCACGGGGTCGTAGACCACGTCGGGGCCCTTGCCGCCGGTGGCCTCCTTGATGGCCGCGCGCAGGTCGCCCTGGCTGTAGTTGATGGTGGCATCGGCGCCCTGGGCCTTGCACAGCGCGCACTTTTCGTCGGTGGAGGCTGCCGCGATCACGCGCGCGCCTGCCGCCTTGGCGATCTGGATGGCGGCCGTGCCCACGCCGCCTGCCGCGCCCAGCACCAGCACGGTCTCGCCCTCGCGCAGCTGGCCACGGTCGATCAGCGCATGGTGCGAGGTGGCATAGGTCATGATGAAGGCCGCTGCATCGACGAAGCTGAATCCATCGGGCAGCGGCATGCACAGCGCGGCCGGTGCCAGCGCATGGGTGCCAAAGCCCCCGGTGCCCGACAGGCAGGCCACGCGCTGGCCCACGCTGAGGTGGCTCACGCCTTCGCCCACGGCCTGGACCACGCCCGCGTATTCCGAACCCGGCACGAACGGCAGCTCAGGCTTCATCTGGTACTTGTTCTGCACGATCAGCAGATCGGGGAAGTTCAGGCTGGCCGCCTTCACTTCGAGCAGTACCTGTCCAGGGCCCGGCGCGGGTGTGGGCAGCTGCGTCCACTGCAGTTGATCGACGCCCGTGGGCGTTGTGCAAAGCCAAGCGTGCATGGTGGTTGTCTCCTGTGATTGAATGCCTGGCCGATGATAGGAGTGTGGCGGGAATGCCTCCTGTCCCTCGGGCGACGAGACGCCCGCCTACAATCGCCCGCAATCCCTGCTGTATCCATGAAGATTCTCATTTGTAACGACGACGGCTACCAGGCGCCCGGCATCCAGGCCTTGTACGAGGCGCTGCGCACGGTGGCAGACGTCGAGGTGGTGGCGCCGGAGCACAACAACAGTGCCAAGTCCAACGCCCTGACGCTGAATGCACCGCTGTACGTGCACCAGGCCCACAACGGTTTCCGCTATGTCAACGGCACGCCGGCAGACTGCGTGCACATCGCCCTGACCGGCCTGCTGGGCTACCGGCCCGACCTGGTGGTCTCCGGCATCAACAACGGCGCCAACATGGGCGACGACACCATCTACTCGGGCACCGTCGGCGCGGCCATGGAGGGCTTTCTTTTCGGCATTCCCGCCATTGCCTTCTCCCAGGTGGACAAGGGCTGGTCCGAGATCGAGGCCGCCGCCGCCGCCGCGCGCCAGCTGGTCATGGACATGCAGTCGCAGGAACTGATCGGCCTGTCGCCCTGGCTGCTCAACGTGAACATTCCCAACATGCCGCTGTCCGCGCTCAAGCCGCTCAAGCTGTGCCGGCTGGGCCGCCGCCATGCGGCCGAGCGCGTCATCACCCAGGAGAGCCCGCGCGGCGAAATGATGTATTGGATAGGCAGCGCAGGCGCGGCCATGGATGACTCGGAGGGCACGGACTTCCACGCCACGTCCCACGGCCACATGTCTGTCACGCCGCTGAAGGTGGACCTGACCGACCATGACAACCTGGGCTATTGGGCGCAGACGGCGGCCAGGCTGGCATCGGCCAGTCAGGCCGTGCTGCCTGCCCAGGGCGGGGCGGTGCAACCGTGAGCGAGCGCCGTCCCGGAGTTCCCTCTTGGGTGGCGCGCTCGGTGCAGAACCCTGCGCCGGCCTCGCGCGCGGTGCCCGCGCGCTCCGCGCTGGCCACCGCCGCCGCCGCCCGTGCCCCGCAACAGCCCTCGGGCATCGGCATGGATTCGGCCGCCGTGCGCGCGCGCATGGTGCAACGGCTGGCCGCCACCGGCATCCAGTCGCCGGCCGTGCTCGCTGCCATGGGAGCGGTGGAGCGCCACCGCTTCGTGGACAGCGCCCTGGTCAACCAGGCCTATGAGGACACCAGCCTGCCCATCGGTCTGGGCCAGACGATCTCCAAGCCCAGCGTGGTCGCCCGCATGACCGAGCTGCTGCTGGGTTCGGAGGCCGCGAAGTCGGGCCTGGGCCGCGTGCTGGAGATCGGCACCGGCTGCGGCTACCAGGCGGCCGTGCTGGCGCGCGTGGCACGCGAGGTCTATTCGATCGAGCGCCTGCGCGGCCTGCACGAGAAGGCGCGCAGCAACCTGCGGCCCTGGCGCCTGACCAATGTCCATCTGATCTTTGGAGACGGCATGGAAGGCTATGGCAGCGGCGCTCCGTACGCGGGCATCATCTCGGCCGCCGGCGGCGAGAGCATGCCCTCGGCCTGGTGCGACCAGCTGGCCGTGGGCGGGCGGCTTGTCGCGCCCATGGTGGTTACGGGGGGTAAGCAGGCACTGCTGGTGATTGACAAGAGTTCACACGGGTTTACGCAATCGATTTTGGAGGCCGTGAACTTTGTCCCCCTAAAATCGGGCATCGCCTAGAAGGGAATAACTTATGTTGGTATCGCGAAGTCTTGGGGCTTGGGGAACGGTGGTGCTGGCCGGCATGGTTCTGGCAGGCTGCACATCCCAAGTGAACAGGGCTCCCGTGGAGGACCGCGGAACATCCACCTCCACTTCCACCTCTTCCTCGCCATCGGCGGCCGTCAAGCCGCTGCCCGGCGTCGAGAACGCCGGCAAGCCCGGCTACTACACCATCAAGCCTGGTGACACGCTGATCCGCATCGGCCTGGAGACCGGCCAAAGCTGGAAGGACATCGCGCGCTGGAACAATCTGGAGAACCCCAATCTGATCGAAGTCGGTCAGGTGGTTCGCGTCGTGCCGCCGACCAGCTCGTCCATGGCAAGTTCGGACAGTGGCAGCACACGTTCTTCGTCGTCGTCCTCGTCCTCCTCTTCCACGCCCAGCGGCTCGCCGGTGGTGGCAACGCCGCTGCCGCCCGTGGCATCCTCGGCATCGTCTGGCAGCTCCACCGCAACGCCTGCACCCGCGCCGACCCCGGCACCGGCTCCTGCACCCGCAGCCGGCAAGGGAGCCGACGATGTGGACTTCATCTGGCCTGCCTCGGGTAGCCTGATTGCCGGCTTCGACGAGGCGCGCAACAAGGGCTATGACATCGCAGGCAAGGCCGGCGACCCCGTGATGGCCGCTGCCGATGGCCGCGTGGTCTATGCCGGCGCCGGCCTGCGTGGCTATGGCAACCTGATCATCCTCAAGCACAACAACACCTACCTCACGGCCTACGCGCACAACCAGACGCTGTTGGTCAAGGAGGACCAGACCGTGCGCAAGGGCCAGAAGATTGCCGAGATGGGCAGCACCGACGCCGACCGCGTGAAGCTGCACTTCGAGGTGCGTCGCCAGGGCAAGCCTGTCGATCCTTCGCGCTACCTGCCTTCGCGCTGATGAGCCGCAGCACCAGGCAAACCGGACAAGCCCCTGCCCCGCAGGGGCTTGTTTCTTCTGCGCCCGGCGAACCGCTGCCGGAATCGGTCGAGGGCCAGGACGAGGCCGACGCCGAAGGTGGCGAGGTCGAGGCCGCCGCCGCCGAGCTGCGCGAAATCACCGTGCCGCCCGCCCAGCATGGCCTGCGCGCCGACAAGGTGCTGGCCGAATGCGTGGCCGAGTTCTCGCGCAGCTATCTGCAGCAGCTGCTTGCGCAGGGCGCGGTCACCCTCAACGGGCGTGTGCTGGGCAAGCCTTCCGCCAAGGTCGCGGCCGGCGACCGCATGGTGCTGGAGATGCGGCCCACGCAGCAGAGCATGGCCTTCCAGCCCGAGGACATGGCGCTGGACGTGGTGCATGAGGACGAGCACCTGCTGGTCGTCAACAAGCCGGCTGGCCTGGTCGTGCACCCGGCGCCCGGCAACTGGACGGGAACCCTGCTCAACGGCCTGCTGGGGCGCGACCCCAAGGCGCGCGAGGTGCCGCGCGCCGGCATCGTCCATCGCCTGGACAAGGACACCAGCGGCCTCATGGTCGTGGCGCGCAGCCGCGCCGCCATGGATGCGCTGGTGGCCATGATCGCCGCACGCGATGTCAGCCGGCAGTACCTGGCGCTGGCCCACAAGGCCTGGGGCCCGCGCAAGCACCGCGAGGTCGATGCGCCCATCGGCCGCGATCCGCGCAACCGCCTGCGCATGGCCGTGGTCGACCTGGCCCAGCATGCCGGCAAGACCGCGCGCACCGACATCGACCTGCTGGCCGGCAACGAAGAAGTCAGCCTGGTGCGCTGCACGCTGCATACGGGCCGCACCCACCAGATCCGCGTGCACATGGCCTCTCTGGGTCATCCGCTGGTGGCCGATGCCGTCTACGGCGGCAAGGACGCTGGCGGCATGACGCGCCAGGCCCTGCACGCCTTCCGGCTGGCCTTCACCCATCCCATGACGGGCCAGGCCCTGGTGCTGCATGCGCCGCTGCCCGCCGACATGGCGCAGGCGCTGGAAAATTGGGGGCTGAGCTACAATCCCGCCGAAAGCCTCTGACCATCTCTCGCATGGCATCTGTGGAGCGCTTGCTTCCTCTTCTTTGATTCGGCGCACCCTGGCTGCCACCCCTGGTGGTACGCGCGCCTTTGTTCCCGAGACGCTGAGCCATGAATACGGTAGATGCCAAGCGGGTCCTGGAAACTGCATTGATCTGCGCGCCGCAGCCTGTCACGCTGCGTGAGCTGCGCTCGCTGTTCGATGACGTGCTGGGCTCCGACACGCTGAAGGACCTGCTGCTGGACCTGCAGAAGGACTGGGCGCAAAAGGGCGTGGAGCTTGTGCAGGTGGCGTCCGGGTGGCGCTTCCAGAGCCGGCCCGAGATGCGGGTGTACCTGGACCGGCTGCATCCCGAAAAGCCGCCACGCTACACCCGTGCGACCCTGGAGACGCTGGCCATCATCGCCTACCGTCAGCCGGTGACGCGCGGTGATATCGAGGACATACGTGGTGTGACGGTCAACAGCCTGCTGATCAAGCAACTGGAAGACCGGGGCTGGATCGAGGTGATTGGCCACCGGGAAACCGTGGGCCGGCCCTCTTTGTTTGCCACCACGCGCCAGTTTCTGGACGACCTGGGCCTGCAGTCGCTGGACCAGTTGCCCATGCTTGAGGAGCCTGAATCCCAGCAAAGCCTGTTCAAGGCGCTGGAGGAGTCGGGCGAGCCTGAGGTGCAAGAGAGTGCGCCAGCCGGTGACGCCCCGCCGACCGAAGGCTGGGGTCCCGACGAAGTGCCGCCAGTCATCGGCGCGCAGGACGTGGGCGAGGAATTGCTGGATCAGGTGCCGTTGCAGGCCGATGAGACGGAGCTGCCGGAGCTGGTCGAGGATGGTGAGGACGGTGAGGACGACGCCCTTGCCGCTCTCTTGCCAGAGGCGCCCTCGGGCGAGGCTGAGACACCGGATGGGACAGATGCCGCGAGTGCCGCAGAAGCTGCGCAGACCGCAGACACAGCGGAAAAAGCGGACACCGCGGATACGACAGACACAACGGATACGGACGGCGCTGCACTGCAGGCCGAAGAAGGAAAGCCATGACGGGTAGTGATATCTCCAAGGACCAGGACGCCCAGCCGGCGTCCGACGAGGCTGGCGCACAGCGCAAGGCCCGCCCCGCGCGCTCGCGCGCTCCCAAGGCCGAGTCCCGGCCTGGCGCCAGGCCTGCGCGCAAGCCGCGCCCGGCGGCCGAGGCGGTGCCTGCCGAAGACACCGTGCAGGAGCTGGTGACGGCTGATGCATCAGAGTCAAGCGACTCAGGGTCTGCCGAAGGCTACGGTTTTGCGGACGTCATCTCGGGCGAGCTCGACGCCGCCGAAGAGCGCGACGATGCCGCGCCTGCCAAGCGCGTGCTGCTGCCCCAGGTCGATTCGCCCAAGCTGCACAAGGTGCTGGCCCAGGCCGGGCTGGGATCGCGCCTTGAAATGGAGCAGCTCATTCTTGAAGGCCGCATCTCGGTCAACAACGAGCCTGCCCACGTGGGCCAGCGCATCCAGTTCGGCGACCAGATCAAGGTCAACGGCCAGCCCATCCGCTTTCGCATCGATCCGCCGCCGGCGCGTGTCATCGCCTATCACAAGCCCGTGGGCGAAGTCGTCACGCACGACGATCCCCAGAACCGCCCCACGGTGTTCCGCAAGCTGCCGCGCCTGCAGCATGGCAAATGGCAGTCCGTTGGCCGCCTGGACCTGAACACCGAAGGCCTGCTGCTGTTCACCAGCTCGGGCGAGCTGGCCAACTCCCTGATGCACCCGCGCTTCGGCCTGGAGCGCGAGTACGCGGCCCGCGTGCTGGGCGCGCTCAGCAAGGAAGAAAAGCAGCGCCTGACCGATGGCGTGCAGCTGGAAGACGGCGTGGCCGCCTTCGGCTCCATCGAGGATGGCGGCGGCGAAGGCGCCAACTGCTGGTACCGCGTGACCATTTCCGAAGGCCGCAACCGCGAAGTGCGCCGCATGTTCGAGGCGGTGGGCCATGCCGTGAGCCGGCTGATCCGCATCCGCTATGGCGCCATGGTGCTTCCGCGCGGCCTCAAGCGCGGCGCCTGGGTGGAGCTGGACCAGGCCGACATCCAGTCCCTGGCCTCCGCGGCAGGCATGCAGGCGCGTGCGCCTGCTGCACCCAAGCCCGCGGCCGGAGGCCGCCGTGGTGGCCCGGCCGACCGCAACACCGTCCGCCGCGAAGGCGGCGGCCGCTATTTCGACGGCAATCGCCCGGCACCCAATGCCATGCTGGACGGCCCGCGTGCCAAGCCCGCTGCCAAGGGTGGCAAGGCGGACGGCGGCCAGGGCAGAGGGCAGGGCGGTGCAGGCGGGCGGGGCAAGACAGGCGGCAGCCAGCAGCCCGATCCGATGCGTACATCGGTGGGCTACATCGGCTCCGACAGTCTGTCGCGTGCACGCCAGAACGCCAAGCGCAAGCCGGGAGGGCGCCGCTGAAATACGGCGGTCAGCCTCCCCTTTGGCAGCACCATGTCATCAAGGACTTTGATGGCACAGCTAGAATCAACGGTTTTGTCCAATTGACAAAAATCCATAGTAACCCTGATTAGGAACCATTCAAATGGCCATCGAACGCACTCTTTCCATCATCAAGCCCGACGCCGTTGCCAAGAACGTGATCGGCCAGATCTACGCTCGCTTCGAGGCCGCCGGCCTGAAGGTCATCGCCGCCAAGATGGTGCACCTGTCGCGCGGCGAAGCCGAGCAGTTCTACGGCGTCCACAAGGAGCGTCCCTTCTTCAAGGACCTGGTGGACTTCATGATCTCCGGCCCCGTGATGATCCAGGCCCTGGAAGGCGAGAACGCCATCCTGAAGAACCGTGAACTGATGGGCGCCACCGACCCCAAGAAGGCTGAGAAGGGCACGATCCGCGCCGACTTCGCCGACAGCATCGACGCCAACGCCGTGCACGGCTCTGACGCCGCTGAAACTGCAGCCGTGGAAGTGGCATTCTTCTTCCCCGGCATGAACGTCTACTCGCGCTGATCCCCGCGTCTTCCGCGGCCGTCATGGTCTGTCCGGTGCAGGCCATGCCTGCCGCGGAAGAGCCGAGAGCGGCGTGGCACCGGCCTGCCGACATGAATACCAATTTGCTAGATTTTGATCTCGACGGACTGGCCGCTTATTGCGAACAGCTCGGCGAGAAGCGTTTCCGCGCAACGCAGCTGTTCCGCTGGATCCACCAGCGAGGCGCCAGCGATTTCGACCAGATGAGCGATCTGGCCAAGTCCCTGCGCGAAAAGCTCAAGGCGCGTGCCCACATCACGGCCCTGCCGGTTCTGACTGAGCATGTGTCTGCCGATGGAACGGTCAAGTGGCTGTTCGACGTGGGGGGCGGCAATGCCGTCGAATCCGTTTTCATTCCCGAAGATGACCGGGGCACGCTGTGCGTGTCGTCCCAGGCCGGCTGTGCCGTGGGCTGCCGCTTCTGCTCCACGGGTCACCAGGGCTTCAGCCGCAACCTCAGCACGGGCGAGATCCTGGCCCAGCTCTGGTATGCCGAGCATGCGCTGCGCAAGCGCCTGGGCACGGGCGGCGAGCGCGTCATCTCCAACGTGGTGATGATGGGCATGGGCGAGCCGCTGCAGAACTACACGGCCCTGGTGCCGGCGCTGCGCGTGATGCTGGATGACCATGGCTACGGCCTCTCGCGCCGCCGCGTGACCGTGTCCACCTCGGGCGTGGTCCCGATGATCGACAGGCTGTCGCAGGACTGCGCCGTGGCCATGGCCGTGTCGCTGCATGCGCCCAACGACGAGCTGCGCGACCCGCTGGTGCCGCTGAACCGCAAGTACCCCATCCACGAGCTGCTCGATGCCTGCGAGCGCTACCTGGAGTTCGCGCCGCGCGATTTCATCACGTTCGAATATTGCATGCTCGATGGCGTCAATGATCAGCCCGAGCATGCGCGCCAACTGATAGAGTTGGTCCGCGCACGTGGCGACGGCCGCAGCTGGTGCAAGTTCAACCTGATTCCGTTCAACCCCTTCCCGGCCTCGGGCCTGCTGCGTTCACCTGCAGCGCGGGTGACGGAGTTCGCCAGCCTGCTGAGCAATGCCGGCATTGTGACCACGGTGCGCAAGACACGTGGCGACGACATCGACGCAGCCTGCGGACAACTGGCTGGCGATGTCAAGGACCGCACGCGCGCTGCCGAGCGCATGGCAAAGCAGCGCACCATTGTTCTCAAGCAGATGCCTTGAGAGGACCTACGGAACAAAGGGACAGTTCATGAAGTCAGTGGCTCGGCGGCTGCGATCGGGGGGTATCGGTGGATGCATGCGCTGGGCAGTGCCGGTGCTGGTCCTTGCCTTGGCCGGCTGCGCCGGCAAGCAACCTTTGGTGCCTTCGGCGAATTCAGGCTCCGGCAATGCTTCGTCCGTCTCCAATGCCTCGATGGCCTCGGCCGCCGAGGTCGATCCCCGTCGCCGCGCGGCCATTCGCCTGGAGCTGGCGGCTTCCTACTTCCAGGCCGGCCGCATCGATGTGGCCCTGGAAGAGGTAAACCAGGCGCTGGCCTCCGACCCCGGTTCCGCCGATGGCTATGGACTGCTGGCCCTGATCTACATGCGCAACCAGGACTGGGACCAGGCCGATGCCAGCCTGCGCAAGGCCATGTCGCTGCGCCCCCAGGACGGTGACCTGCAGCACAACTACGGATGGCTGCTGTGCCAGCGCAAGCAGTATGTGCAGGCCCAGGAATGGCTGGACAAGGCACTGGCCCAGCCCGGCTACCTGGAGCGTCCCAAGACATGGATGGCCAAGGGGCTGTGCCTGCAGCAGGCCGGTCTGCTGGTCGAGGCCCAGCAGGCGCTGCTCAAGGGCTATGAACTCGATGCCGCCAACCCGGTGATAGCCTATCACCTGAGCAATGTGATGCTGCAGGGGGGCGACGCCAAGAGGGCGCAGTTCTACATCCGCCGCCTCAACAGCAGCCCCCAGTCCAACGCGGAAAGCCTGTGGCTGGGCATCAAGATAGAGAGGGCGCTGCAGCAATCTGCAGCGATGCGGCAGCTGGCCGACCAGCTGCACCAGCGCTTCCCGGAGTCCCGCCAATGGCTGGCCTACGAGCGTGGAGCATTCAATGAGTGAGGTGTTGGCGGTGCATGACGAAGCAGGTACGCAAGGCGAGAACGCCAAAACTTCCATGACGGCGGGCACGCTGCTGCGCCAGGCGCGCGAGGCGGCAGGCCTGTCGCTGGCCGGACTGGCGGCGGCGCTCAAGGTGCCGGCACCCAAGCTGGAGGCCCTGGAGGCGGATGACTATGCCGCCTTCCAGGACCATGTCTTCATGCGGGCCCTGGCACAAAGCGTCTGCCGCACGCTGCGCGTGGACTCGGCCTCGGTGCTGGCCCTACTGCCGCGCACCCAGCTCAAGAGCCTGGCCGATGATCGCGGCAGCATCAATGCCACGTTCAAGGAGCGCTCCTTCAAGGCCACCGGAACACCGCTGGGCCGCGAAAACGGTTCGCGCAAGGTCGCCATCATCGTGCTGCTGCTGCTGGCGGCCGCCGCCGCCGTGTACTTCCTGCCCAAGCACGAAGGCGATGCCGAGGAGCCGCAGGCCGGCTCTTCCGACGCCGCTGCCCTGGTGTCGCCGGCCGCAACCGTGTCCGAGCCCGTGGCTGCCCAGGAGCCTGTGGCGCCCGCAGTGACAGCGCCAGCCTCCGAAGGGGCGGCGCCTGCAGCACCTGCACCTGCACCTGCAGCGCCTGCAACAACGCCAGCCGTCCAGGCGCCTGCAGCAGCGGCTCCCGCAGCCGGCGTGCCTGGCGATGTGCCCGCCGATGCCGCAGCGGCGACTCCTGCAACCCAGGCCGCGCAAACGCCTGGTGGCGTGCTGGTCATGAAGGCCAGCGCACAATCGTGGGTGCAGGTCAAGGATGCCAACGGCCGCGTGGTGCTGCAAAAGACGCTGGCGGCAGGTGAGTCGGTTGGCGCCGAAGGTGCGCTGCCGCTGTCTGTCATCGTCGGCAATGCCAGCGGCACCGAAGTGCGCGTCCGTGGTGAGCTGCTGGAAGTGGCCAAGACCACCCGTGACAACGTGGCCCGCTTTGAGGTGAAGTGACCGTGCAAGATTTCCTATCCACGCAGCAGCCGATAGCGATTGCCTCGCCGCTGCCGCGCAAGTCCCGCCAGGCCCGCGTGGTCTGGCGCAACAATGTCGTCACCGTGGGCGGCGATGCGCCTGTGCGCGTGCAGTCCATGACCAACACCGATACGGTGGACGCGGTCGAGACGGCCATACAGGTGCGCCAGCTGGCCCAGGCCGGCTCGGAGATGGTGCGCATCACCGTCAACACGCCCGAGGCAGCCGCTGCCGTGCCCTACATCCGCGAGCAGCTCGACCGCATGGGCGAGTACGTGCCGCTGGTGGGCGACTTCCACTACAACGGCCACCGCCTGCTCACCGAATACCCGGCCTGCGCCGAGGCGCTGTCCAAGTACCGCATCAACCCCGGCAACGTCGGCAAGGGCGAGAAAAAGGACAGGCAGTTCGGCCAGATGATCGAGGCGGCAGCCCGCTACGACAAGGCCGTGCGCATCGGGGTCAACTGGGGTTCGCTGGACCAGGAGCTGATGGCGCGCCTGATGGACGAGAACTCGCGCCGCGCCCAGCCCTGGGATACGCGCCAGGTCATGTTCGAGGCGCTGATCTCCTCGGCCGTCGATTCCGCGCGCCTGGCCGAGTCCATGGGGCTGAACGGCGACAACATCATCCTGTCGTGCAAGGTCAGCGGCGTGCAGGACCTGATCTCGGTCTACCGGGCCCTTGCGCAGCGCTGCGACTATGCGCTGCACCTGGGCCTGACCGAGGCCGGCATGGGCACCAAGGGCACGGTGGCCTCGGCCGCCGCGCTGTCCGTGCTGCTGCAGGAAGGCATTGGCGACACCATCCGCGTCTCGCTCACGCCCCAGCCCGGTGAGGCGCGCACGCAGGAAGTGGTGGTTGCCTCCGAAATCCTGCAGGCCCTGGGCCTGCGCGTTTTCGTGCCCAGCGTCACGGCCTGCCCTGGCTGCGGCCGCACCACCAGCACCACCTTCCAGGAGCTGGCCAAGCGCATCGACGACTACCTGCGCGGCCAGATGCCGCTGTGGCGCATGAAGTACCCCGGCGTCGAGGCCATGAAGGTGGCCGTGATGGGCTGCATCGTCAACGGCCCTGGCGAGAGCAAGCACGCCAATATCGGCATCAGCCTGCCCGGGACGGGCGAGGCGCCCGCTGCCCCCGTCTACATTGACGGCGAGAAGGCGTTGACGCTGCGCGGCGAGCGCATTGCCGAGGAATTCCAGACCCTGGTCGAAGACTATGTGGCGCGCACCTATGGCACCACCGCTGCCGCACCCGCCTGAGCGGCTGCGCCAGGCATTGCAGTTATTGCAAAATAGATAGCACACCACGCTTTGTTTCATGGGGTCTCACGCGGAATGCGCGTGGGGGCATGGAGCGCAAAAGGCGGGGTCCGCTCCTGTTTCCGAGCATTCATCGAACGAGAACAACGTGGCCAAACCCGAAAAACTCTCCGCCGTCAAAGGCATGAACGACATTCTTCCCGCCGAGTCCGCTCGCTGGGAATGGCTGGAGGCGCAGGTGCGCGAGCTGATGGCGCGCTTTGCCTACCGCAACGTGCGCACGCCCATCGTCGAGCACACGCAACTGTTCGTGCGCGGCATCGGCGAGGTGACGGACATCGTCGAAAAGGAGATGTACTCCTTCGAGGACAAGCTCAATGGCGAGCGCCTGACGCTGCGCCCAGAAGGCACGGCGAGCCTGGTGCGCGCCACCATCGAAAACAACCTGCTGTACGACGGCGGCAAGCGCATGTGGTACATGGGTCCCATGTTCCGCCACGAGCGCCCGCAGCGCGGCCGCTACCGCCAGTTCCACCAGATCGGTGCCGAGGCCCTGGGCTTTGCCGGCCCCGATGTCGATGCCGAGCTCATTTTGCTGGCCGTCTCTCTGTGGAAGCAGCTGGGCCTGACGCAGTGGCGCCTGGAAATCAACAGCCTGGGCCAGCCCGAGGAGCGCCAGGCCCACCGCCAGGCCCTGATCGCCTACCTGGAGCAGCACCAGGACGTGATGGACGAGGAGGCCAGGCGCCGCATGTACAGCAACCCGCTGCGCGTGCTGGACACCAAGAATCCCGCCATGCAGGCCATGGTCAACGGGGCGCCGCGCCTGCTGGACTTCCTGGGCGAGGGCTCGCTGGCCCACTTCGACGGACTCAAGGCCATCCTGGACGCCAATGGCGTGCCCTGGACCGTGAATCCGCGCCTGGTGCGCGGCCTGGACTACTACAACCTCACGGTGTTCGAGTTCATCACCGACATGCTGGGCGCGCAGGGCACCATCTGCGCCGGCGGCCGCTACGACTACCTGATCGAGCAGGTGGGCGGCAAGAGCGCGCCGGCCGTGGGCTGGGCACTGGGCGTGGAGCGCGTGCTGGAGCTCGTCAAGGAGCTGGGCGCCGACATCCCCGCGCCCACGCTGCATGCCTACGCCATCGTTCCCGACGTGTCGGCCATGCCCGTGGCCCTGCGCACCCTGCAGCAACTGCGCGAGGCCGGCGTGCGCGTGCAGATGCATGCGGCCAGCGCCGAAGGCCTGGGCAGCATGAAGTCGCAGTTCAAGAAGGCCGACGCCAGTGGCGCGCATTTCGCATTGATCTTCGGCTCCGACGAGCTGCAGCAGGGCCTGGTCACCGTCAAGTCGCTGCGCGACGGCACGGGCCAGCAGGTGCAGCAAGCCCTGGCCGATGCGGCCCAATGGGCTGCCACCCTACAATCGGCGGTTTGACCGTCATCCGCAGCTTTCCAGGCCACCGCTCCAGCGGCGTCCTCCATACACAAGGCGACACAGGCGATTCATGGCAAACCATTTCGATCTCGAAGAACAAGAGCAGATAGAGCAGCTCAAGCATTTCTGGAATACCTGGGGCACGTTGATCACGGGTGTGCTCGTGGTCATCTTTGTCGGCTTTGCCGGCTGGAATGGCTACCAGTACTGGGAAAAGCGCCAGGCCACCCAGGCTGCGGCTCTGGCGCATGCCGTCGATGTGGCGCTGTCAGGCAAGGATGCGGCGCGCGCCGGCCAGGCCTTTGCCGATCTCAAGGACAAGTACGCCGGCACCACGCAGGCAGCCCAGGCCGGCCTGCTGCTGGCCAAGGCTGCAGTGGACGAAGGCAGGCTCGATGATGCCAAGGCAGCCCTGACCTGGGTGGCCGACAAGGGCGACGAAGGCTACAAGGCCCTGGCCAAGCTGCGCCTGAGCGCCGTGCTGGAGCAGCAAAAGCAGTACGACGAAGCCCTGAAGGCGCTGGATGGCAGCATGCCCGAATCCTTCGCCGGCATCGTGGCCGACCGCCGCGGTGACATTCTTGCGGCCCAGGGAAAGACGGCCGAGGCCATCGACGCCTACCAGCGCGCCCATGCGCTCCTGGACAAGGGCGTGGACTACGGACGCCTGATCGAATTCAAGCTCAACGCCCTGGGCGCCACGCCCACCGTGCTGGCACAGGCCAAGACTTCGACCTCGGAGAAGCAACCTTGAAAACTTCGGCAGATCAACTGATGGCAATCTCGCGCCCGCGTGGCGTTGCGCGCTGGATGGCTCTGGGCCTGCTGGCCGGTGCCCTGGGCGGCTGCTCCACGGTCTCCTCGTGGTTCAGCAGCGACACCAAGCCCAAGCCCAAGGAACTGGGGGCCAACCCCGGCCTGCTGGCAGTGCACCAGGCCTGGACGGCCAAGCTGGGCGCCGAAGTGCCGCTGGCCACCGACATCCATGTGCAGGGTGACACGCTGCTGATCGCGGCCAAGGACGGCAGCGTCACGGCCCTCGATGCGCGCAATGGCAGCCAGCTGTCGCGTTTCACCGTTGGCGAGCCGCTGACTGCCGGCGTGGGTGGCGACGCCCAGCGCCAGGCCGTGCTCACGCGCAGCAACCAGGTCATCGTCTACTCGCAAGGCAAGCAGCTGTGGAAGCAGCCGCTGCCCGCAGCCGCCTACACGCCGCCCCTGGTGGCGGGAGGCCGCGTCTTCGTGCTGGCGGCCGACCGCTCGCTGGCCGCATTCGATGCCGCCAACGGCCGCAAGCTGTGGACCACACAGCGCCCGGGCGAGCCCCTGGTGCTGCGCCAGCCCGGCGTTCTGATCGCCGTGGGCAACACCCTGGTGGCCGGCCTGTCGGGCCGCATGGTGGGCATCGATCCCGACACGGGTGCCGTGCGCTGGGAGGCCCCGCTGGCCAGCCCGCGCGGCACCAATGACGTGGAGCGCCTGGTGGACCTCGTCGGCCGCGTCAGCCGTGTCGGCGACAGCGTCTGCGCGCGCGCCTTCCAGGCTGCCGCGGGCTGTGTGGATACGCAAAATGCATCGGTGCGCTGGACCCAGCCGTCCAAGGGTGCCGACGGCATCGACGGCGATGGCGAGACCGTGTTCGGCGCCGAAAGCAATGGCACCGTCCAGGCCTGGCGCCGCGGCGACGGCTCGCGCGTGTGGTCCATCGACCAGTTGCAGCACCGCCGCCTGACGGCGCCGTTGATGCTGGGCCGTTCGGTGGTGTTTGGTGATGACTATGGTGTGGTGCACCTGCTGTCCAAGACGGACGGACAGGCGCTGGCACGATTGAAGACGGACGACTCCGGTGTGGCCTCGCCCCCGGTATCGGCTGCCAATACGCTGGTGGTGGTAAGCCGCAGCGGAACTGTGTACGGCTTCCGGCCGGATTGATAGGTATTTTCGGGAATGAAGCCAGTTATTGCCCTGGTAGGGCGACCCAATGTGGGCAAATCGACGCTGTTCAATCGGCTGACCAAGTCGAGGGATGCAATCGTCGCGGATTTCGCGGGCCTCACGCGTGACCGCCACTATGGACAGGGCCGCCAGGGCAAGCACGAATACATCGTGATCGACACCGGCGGCTTCGAGCCTGATGCATCCAGCGGCATCTTCAAGGAGATGGCGCGCCAGACGCAGCAGGCCGTGGCCGAGGCCGACGTCGTGGTCTTCGTCGTCGATGCGCGCCTGGGCATGTCTGCCCAGGACCATGACATCGCCAAGTACCTGCGCCGTCTGGGCAAGCCCTGCGTGCTCGTGGCCAACAAGGCCGAGGGCATGAAGGAAGGCGTGCAGCTGACCGAGTTCTACGAACTGGGCCTGGGCGAAGTGCTGCCGGTTTCCGCCGCGCACGGACAGGGTGTGCGCGGCCTGGTCGACCTGGCCCTGGGCCAGCTCAACCTGCCCGAACCCGAGGAAGACGACCCCTTCGACGATGTGGCCCAGAAGCCCATTCGCCTCACCGTGGCCGGCCGCCCCAACGTCGGCAAGTCCACGCTGATCAACACCTGGCTGGGCGAGGAGCGACTGGTCGCCTTCGACATGCCGGGCACCACGCGCGATGCCATCTCCGTGCCCTTCGAGCGCGCCGGCCAGAAGTTCGAACTCATCGACACGGCAGGCCTGCGCCGCAAGGGGCGGGTGTTCGAGGCCATCGAGAAGTTCTCCGTCGTCAAGACGCTGCAGGCCATCGAGAGCGCCAACGTCGTGCTGCTGCTCATCGATGCCACGCAGGGCGTGACCGATCAGGATGCGCACATTGCCGGCTACGTGCTGGAAAGCGGCCGCGCCGTGGTGCTGGCCGTGAACAAATGGGATGCGGTGGACGACTACCAGCGCCAGATGCTGGAGCGCTCGATCGAGACGCGCCTGTCCTTCCTGAAGTTCGCTCCCATGCACTTCATCTCGGCTGAAAAGCGCCAGGGCCTGGGTCCGCTGTGGAACTCCATCATCCAGGCGCACAAGGCAGCCACCTGCAAGATGCCCACGCCGGTGCTCACGCGCCTGCTGATGGAAGCCGTGCAGTTCCAGACGCCCAAGAAGACAGGCATCTACCGACCCAAGATGCGTTACGCGCACCAGGGCGGCATGAACCCGCCGGTCATCGTCATACACGGCAATTCGCTCGAGCATGTGACGGAGGCCTACAAGCGCTTCCTCGAAGGGCGGTTCCGCAAGGAATTCAATTTGGTCGGCACGCCGTTGCGGATCGAGTTGAAAACCTCTCATAATCCTTTCGCCGACAAGGACAAATAACAAGCCACGGAATTTGGGGAAAACCCTTGTGCAGACAGGGGGCCCAAAACACTGTGGTAAGGTGTCGGTTTACAACAACACTCTTCGAACACGGAGAATATCGTGAGCAACAAAGGCCAACTCCTCCAAGACCCGTTCCTGAACGCGCTGCGCCGCGAACATGTGCCGGTGTCCATCTACCTCGTCAACGGCATCAAGCTGCAAGGCCAGATCGAATCCTTCGACCAGTACGTGGTTCTGCTTCGCAACACCGTCACCCAGATGGTTTACAAGCACGCCATCTCCACCATTGTTCCCGGCCGCGCCGTGAACTTCTCCACGGCCGAAGCTGCCGGCAGCGACGCCAGCGCTTGAGTTCGCTGCGCCCTGATGCCTCCCCGCACAGCCGGGGAGCTTCCTCACCCTTCGGGAGAGGTTTTTCTTGAGTTCTGAATCTTTTGACCGGTCCACGCCAACGCCAGTGCTGCTGGTGGGCGTGGATTTCGGCTTTCCCCATTTCGATGGCGAGTTGGAAGAGCTGGGCCTGCTGGCCGGCACGGCCGGCCTGCGTCCCGTTGCACGCCTGACCTGCAAGCGCAAGGTGCCCGATGCGGCGCTGTTCGTGGGCAGCGGCAAGGCCGACGAAATCCGCATGCTCGCCCAGATGCACGGTGCCCAGGAAGTGCTGTTCGACCAGGCCCTGAGCCCGGCCCAGCAGCGCAATCTGGAGCGCCATCTGCAGATGCCGGTCAACGACCGCACCCTGTTGATCCTGGAGATCTTCGCCCAGCGCGCCCGCAGCCATGAAGGCAAGCTGCAGGTGGAGCTGGCGCGCCTGCAATACGTGGCCACGCGCCTCGTGCGCCGCTGGACCCACCTGGAGCGCCAGATGGGCGGCATCGGCGGGCGCGGCGGCCCTGGCGAAAAGCAGATCGAGCTGGATCGCCGCATGATCGACGAATCGATCAAGCGCACCAAGGAACGGCTGCTGAAGGTCAAGAAGCAACGCGCCACGCAGCGCCGCCGGCGCGAGCGCCATGGCATCTTCAACATCTCGCTGGTCGGCTACACCAATGCCGGCAAATCCACGCTGTTCAACGCGCTGGTGAAGGCGCGGGCCTATGCGGCCGACCAGTTGTTCGCCACGCTGGACACGACCACGCGCCAGCTGTATTTGAACGAGGCCCGGCAATCGGTGTCCCTGTCGGACACCGTGGGCTTCATCCGCGACCTGCCGCACGGGCTGGTCGATGCATTCCAGGCCACGTTGCAGGAGGCGATCGATGCCGATCTTCTGCTGCATGTGGTTGACGCCTCCAATCCGAATTTCCCGGAACAAATCCAACAAGTCCAGAAAGTTCTGAAGGAAATCGGTGCCCAGGAGGTGCCTCTGGTACTGGTTTTCAACAAGCTCGATGCCGTCGATGAAGAGCGGCTTCCAGCGCAGTTGCAGGACCAGTACGAGCTTGACGGGCTACCTGTTTCACGGGTGTTTGTCAGCGCCCGCTCCGGTGAGGGGCTGCCGCAGCTGCGGCAGCTGCTGGCCGACCACGCACTGCGCGCAGAAGCGGAATACGCCGAAGCGCATGGTGGTGAAGAGCGGGGCAAGGGGGAGGTGGATGGCGCGATGCCCCCTGGGCAGGACGCCGAATACTAGGGGCTAGCGCCCTGATTGGGCAAAATGCCGATTGGGTCCCTGTCTTTACCGAAGAAACCGAGACTTCTCGCATGAATCTTTCACAACGCGCCCATCGCTGGGCGATGCTGCCGCAGCGCCTTCGCGGGATGTTCAACCTGAATGATCCGCGCTGGGGACGTGGCGACGACAAGAACGACGATGCCTCGCGCCCCGATGCCGACCGTCCCGCTGCGCCGCCGCCTGCGGAACCCGCACGCGACAACCGCGACAGCCGTGACAACCGTCCCTCCTCGGGTGGGGGTGGCCAGCCGCCGGATCTGGACGAGCTGTGGCGTGACCTCAACCGCAAGCTTTCGGGCCTGTTCGGCGGCAAGCCGGGCGGTGGCCGCGGGCAGCCGCCCGTGCGCAATGGCGGTGGCAGCCAGCCGCCGGACATGCGCAGTGCCGGCATGGGCGTGGGCCTGATTGCCGGCATTGCCTTCATCATCTGGATGGGCACGGGCATCTTCATCGTCCAGGAAGGCCAGCAGGCCGTCATCACCCAGTTCGGCAAGTACAAGAGCACGGTGGGTGCCGGCATCAACTGGCGCCTGCCGTACCCGATCCAGCGCCATGAACTGGTGTTCGTGACGCAGATCCGCTCGGCCGACGTGGGGCGCGACACCATCATCAAGAGCACGGGCCTGCGCGAGTCGGCCATGCTCACCGAGGACGAGAACATCGTCGAGATCAAGTTCGCCGTCCAGTACCGTCTGAGCGACGCGCGTGCCTGGCTGTTCGAGAGCAAGAACCCGTCCGAGGCCGTGGTCCAGGCCGCCGAGACCGCCGTGCGCGAAGTCGTCGGCAAGATGAAGATGGATACGGCGCTGGCCGAGGAGCGCGACCAGATCGCGCCGCGCGTGCGCGACCTGATGCAGACCATCCTGGACCGCTACAAGGTGGGCGTGGAAGTCGTGGGCATCAACCTGCAGCAAGGCGGCGTGCGTCCGCCCGAGCAGGTGCAGGCCGCCTTCGACGACGTGCTGCGTGCCGGCCAGGAGCGCGAGCGCGCCAAGAACGAGGCCCAGGCCTATGCCAACGACGTGGTGCCCCGCGCAGCCGGCTCGGCGGCACGTCTGCTGGAAGAGGCCAATGGCTACAAGGCCCGCATCGTGGCCCAGGCCCAGGGTGATGCGCAGCGCTTCAGCTCGGTGTTCACCGAGTACCAGAAGGCGCCCCAGGTCACGCGCGACCGCATGTATCTGGAAACCATGCAGCAGATCTACGGCAACGTGACCAAGGTGCTGGTGGAATCGCGCCAGGGCTCCAACCTGCTGTACCTGCCGCTGGACAAGATCATGCAAGGCGTGAGCGGCAATGTGCCGGCAGCCGATGGCTCGGCTGCCCCCAGCACCCAGGCGCCTGCGCCTGCCGCCATTCCCGGCCTTTCGAACGATGCGCGCAGCCGCGACAGCAGTCGCAGCCGTGACCGCGAAGCACGCTGAGGAGCAGCCCAAGTGAACCGAGTTGGATTTTTCATCACCAGCATTCTTCTGGCGCTGGCGCTGCTCAGCTCCATGCTGTTCGTCGTCGATCAACGCCAGTTCGGCGTGGTCTATGCCCTGGGTCAGATCAAGGAAGTGATCACCGAGCCGGGCCTGAACATCAAGATGCCGCCGCCGTTCCAGAACGTGCGCTACATCGACAAGCGCCTGCTCACACTGGACAGCACCGACACTGAGCCCATGCTCACTGCCGAAAAGCAGCGCGTGGTCATCGACTGGTACGTGCGCTGGCGCATCTCCGATCCGTCGGAGTACATCCGCAACGTGGGCCTGGATGAGTCGGCCGGTGCCATGCAGCTCAACCGCGTGGTGCGCAACGCCTTCCAGGAGGAAATCAACCGCCGCACCGTGCGCGAGCTTCTGTCCAGCAAGCGCGACGCGCTGATGAACGACGTCAAGCGCGAAGTGCTGGAGACCGTGCGCGGCGCCAAGCCCTGGGGCGTGGACGTGGTCGATGTGCGCATCACGCGCGTGGACTATGCCGAGACCATCACGGAATCGGTCTATCGCCGCATGGAGGCCGAACGCAAGCGCGTGGCCAACGAGCTGCGCTCCACCGGCGCCGCCGAAGGCGAGAAGATCCGCGCCGAGGCCGATCGCCAGCGCGAGATCACCATCGCCAACGCCTACCGCGATGCCCAGAAGCTCAAGGGCGAGGGCGACGCGGAAGCCGCCCGCACCTATGCCGACGCCTTTGGCAAGGACCCGCAGTTCGCGCAGTTCTACCGCAGCCTGGAGGCCTACAAGGCCAGCTTTGCCAAGAAGAGCGATGTGCTCGTGCTCGATCCTTCGCAGACCGATTTCTTCAAGGCCTACCGCAGTGGTGGAAGCTCTGGAAAATAAGCGCGCCTGAGCGGCAACGCCGCCCGGCCCCTGCACGGCGCCCCTGTTGGGGCGCCGTTTTTTCTTGCGCCGCCGCTGTCGCCCGTGCACCGAATCGATTCGGAATACCGAACACCCGCCGTGGGCCTTGGGTCACCCCCAATTTGGGCTGGCCCGCAACAGCCGGTAGAATCACGTTTTTAACAGCCTCCCCCTTTTCCATGTCTGCTTGGGTCCTGCCGGATCACATCGCCGATGTCTTGCCTTCCGAGGCCCGGCACATCGAAGAATTGCGTCGAGGCCTGCTCGATACAGCGCGTGGCTATGGCTATGAACTGGTCATGCCGCCCATGCTGGAGTACCTCGAATCCCTGCTCACCGGCACAGGGGAGGCGCTGGACCTGCAGACCTGCAAGCTCATCGACCAGCTGACAGGCCGCACCATGGGTCTGCGTGCAGACACCACGCAGCAGGTGGCCCGCATCGACGCCCATCTGCTCAACCGCAAGGGCCTCACGCGCCTGTGCTACTGCGGCCCCGTCGTCCATGCCCGCCCTGACCGCCCCCGCGCCACGCGCGAGCCGCTGCAGTTCGGTGCCGAGATCTACGGCCACCAGGGCATGGAAGCCGACCTGGAGGCACTGCGCCTGGCGCTGGACTGCCTGCGCAGCGCAGGCGTCACCGACATCAATGTCGATCTGGCCGATGTGCGCATCGTGCGCAGCCTGCTGGCTGGCGTGATGGTGGACATGCAGGTGCTGCGCGGCGTGCACGCTGCGCTGGCCGCCAAGGATGCGAGCGAGCTCGAGCGCCTCACGCGCGACTTCCCCGTCGCCTCGCGCGAAGGCCTGATGGCCCTGCTGCAGCTGTACGGCGGCATCGAGGTGCTGGACCGCGCCGAGAAGCTGCTGGCCCGCACCGCAGGCGTGCAGCCTCTGCTGGACCAGCTGCGCTGGCTTGCCCAGCGCCTGGAAGGCGTGAACGTGAGCTTTGATCTGGCCGATCTGCGCGGCTATGCCTACTACAGCGGCACGCGCTTCGCCATCTATGTGCCGGGTGCCAGCGATGCGCTGGTGCGCGGCGGCCGCTATGACGAGGTGGGTGCGGTCTTTGGCCGCAACCGGCCCGCCGCCGGCTTCAGCCTGGACATCAAGCAGCTCGTCGCCGTCGTGCCCGAGCGCCCGCTCAAGGCTGCCATCCGCGCGCCCTGGGGCGACGATCCCCAGGTTGCGGCTGCCATTGCTGCATTGCGCCGGCAGGGCGAGACCGTGGTCTGCGTGCTGCCAGGGCATGAAAGCGAAGTGGACGAATTCCACTGCGACCGCGAGCTCGTGCAGGTTGCCGGGCAGTGGGCCGTGCAAGCCATCTGACGCATTTGTCAATTTCTTCGGATTTCATCGGATTTGAATATGAAAGCTACCAAAGGTCGCAACGTGGTCGTGGTCGGCACCCAGTGGGGTGACGAAGGCAAGGGCAAGCTGGTGGACTGGCTGACCGAAAGCGCCCAGGGCGTGGTCCGCTTCCAGGGTGGCCACAACGCTGGCCACACGCTGGTCATCAACGGCGTGAAGACCGCACTGCACCTGATCCCCAGCGGCATCATGCGCCCCGGCGTGAAGTGCTATATCGGCAACGGCGTGGTGCTGTCGGCCGCCAAGCTGTTCGAGGAAATCGAAGGCCTGGAGAAGGCCGGCGTGCAAGTGCGCGACCGCCTGCGCGTGTCCGAAGCCTGCCCGCTGATCCTGCCCTTCCACTCGGCGCTGGACGTGGCGCGCGAAGCGGCGCGCGAGCAGGGCGGCACCGAGAAGATCGGCACCACCGGCCGTGGCATCGGCCCCGCCTACGAAGACAAGATTGCCCGCCGCGCACTGCGCGTGCAGGACCTCAAGTACCCCGAGCGCTTCGCCACCAAGCTGCGCGAACTGCTGGCCCTGCACAACCACATCCTGGTCAACGTGCTGGGTTCGAAGAACTTCACCTTCGGTGACGCGCTCAAGCCGTACATCAAGGATGGCGAAGTGCAATTCGACGCGGTGTACGAAGAGGCCATGCGCCATGCCGAGCAGCTTTTGCCCATGATGGCCGATGTCTCCCGCGAGCTGAACGCCGCGCACGCCGAAGGCGCCAACCTGCTGTTCGAAGGCGCGCAGGGCACGCTGCTGGACGTGGACCACGGTACCTATCCCTATGTCACCTCGTCCAACTGCGTCGCCGGCAATGCGGCTGCAGGCTCGGGCGTGGGCCCCGGCATGCTGCACTACATCCTGGGCATCACCAAGGCCTACTGCACCCGCGTGGGCGGCGGTCCTTTCCCCACCGAACTGGATTGGGAAAAGGAAGGCACGCCGGGCTGGCACATGAGCACCGTGGGCGCCGAAAAGGGCGTGACCACCGGCCGCTCGCGCCGCTGCGGCTGGTTTGACGCCGCGCTGCTCAAGCGCAGCGCCCAGGTCAACGGCCTGTCGGGCCTGTGCATCACCAAGCTCGACGTGCTCGACGGCCTGCAGGAACTGCTGCTGTGCGTGGGCTACGAGCTGGACGGCGAAAAGATCGACCTGCTGCCCATGGGCGCCGACGAGATCGCCCGCTGCAAGCCCATCTATGAATCCATCCCCGGCTGGACCGATTCCACCGTGGGCGTGACCGACTACGACAAGCTGCCGGCCAATGCCCGCCGCTATCTGGAGCGCATCGAGGAAGTGACGGGCGTGCCCATCGCCATGGTTTCGACCAGCCCCGACCGGGATCACACCATCCTGATGCAAAACCCCTACGCCGCCCAGTGAACTGCTGGCGTTTGAACCCCAAGATTGAACCAGGAGCCATTCCATGCTGACGGAAGACGGTCAACACCTGTATGTGAGCTACGACGAATACCACGGACTGATCGAAAAGCTCGCGATCAAAGTGCACCAGTCCGGCTGGGAATTCGACACCATTCTCTGCCTGGCCCGTGGCGGCCTGCGTCCCGGTGACATGCTCAGCCGCATCTTCGACAAGCCGCTGGCCATCATGTCCACCAGCTCCTACCGCGCCGAGGCCGGCACGGTGCAGGGCCATCTGGACATCGCGCGCTTCATCACCACGCCCAAGGGCGAGATTGCCGGCCGCGTGCTGCTGGTCGATGACCTGGCCGATTCGGGCCACACGCTGAATGCCGTGATCGCCATGCTCAAGACCAACTATCCGCCGATCACCGAGCTGCGCAGCGCCGTGATCTGGACCAAGGGCCTGTCCGCGTTCACGCCTGACTACTCGGTGGACTACCTGCCGACCAACCCCTGGATCCACCAGCCTTTCGAGCACTACGACACGCTGCGTCCCGAAAAGCTCATGGAAAAGTGGAAGATCTGAGAGCCGTTGCGCTTTCAAGGTCCTTGCCTGCAAAGGGAGCCAACCGGCTCCCTTTGTCGTTGTGGCCTGCGTTTTCATGCGTTGTCGTCATGCCTTGATGCAAGTCATGGGTTGGCGCGCTTGTCGCGATATCTCGGGCCAACGTCGCGTAAATGTCGGTTTTTTGCACAGCTTCAAAAGCCGATGCCCTAGAGCGTCCGAGGGCTGAATGGCGCGGCTACACTGCGCAGATTCTCAGAAGGTGGTGCTTTGTGAAACGTCTTTCCGTCGGGCGCTTGGGCGCGGCTGTGGCTTTGGTTGTGGGCGGCGGTGCGCTGGCCTGGCTGGCCGTGGCGTCCCTGCCCGGATCCAAATCGGCCCGTGCGGCCTCAGCCACGCCTGCAGCCGTCCAGACGCAGGCTGCATCGGCTCAGGCCGCTGCCGTTCCCGCCGCGCCTTCCGTGCCTGCGGCCTCTGCTGCCCCGGTAGCGCCTGTTGCGCCTGTTGCGCGTGTCACGCCGCCGCCGCAGACCCAGGGCCCCACGCCCATCTTCGTGCTCAACTCGCTCGATGCCAACATCAGCATCGTGGACCCGGTCACCTGGCAGGAGACGGCCCGCATTCCCACGGGCAAGGAGCCGCACCACCTCTACCTCACGCCTGACGAGAAATCGCTGGTCGTGGCCAATGCGCTGGGCGATACCCTGACCCTGGTCGATCCGCGCACGGGCGAGGTGCAGCGCGTGATCCGCGACATCATCGACCCCTATCACCTGCGCTTCAGCCCGGACATGAAGTGGTTCGTCACGGCGGCCAACCGCCTCAACCACATCGACATCTACCGCTGGGATGGCCAGAACCCGCAGCTGGTCAAGCGCGTGCCCACGGGCAAGACGCCCAGCCATCTCTGGATCGATGCCAGGAGCACGACCATCTATTCCACCATGCAGGACAGCGATGCCCTGGTGGCCATCGACATCGCCACGCAGACCATCAAGGCCCGCGTGCCCACCGGCCCCATGCCGGCCGATCTCTATGGCAGCCCGGACGGCACCAAGCTGTTCATCGGCCTGACCGGCAGCGATGGCGTGGAAGTGTTCGACATCACCGGCCCCGAGCCGCGCAGCGTGGCCCGCATCAAGACAGCCGCTGGCGCCCACGCCATGCGTGCCGCCGGCGATGGCCGCCACCTGTATGTGAGCAACCGCGTGGCCAACACCATCAGCAAGATCGACATGCAGACCAACCAGGTCGTGGCCAGCTACCCGGCCCCGGGAGGCCCGGACTGCATGGACGTTTCCGCCGACGGCCGCTACCTGCTGGTCAGCTCGCGCTGGGCGCGCAAGCTGTCGGTGATCGACACCGTCGAAAAGAAGGTGGTCCAGCAGGTCAAGGTCGGCAAGTCGCCCCACGGTGTCTGGACACTGGCCCACGCGCAGCGCTGATGGACCGCAGACTCTTTGCGCAATCGCTGGCTGGCGCCGCCGCCTTCAGCCTGCTGCGCCCCGCGATGGCCGCAGGGCAGGGCACGGGCTGCGCCAAGACCGTGTACCTGACGTTCGACACGGGCCACATGGGCATTGCCGACCTGGTGGCCGAGGTGCTCAAGCGCCATGGCGTGCCAGTGACCTTCTTTGCCGCCAACGAGCGCACGCAGCAAGGCGACGGCAGCCTGGGCGAGACCTGGGCGCCCTGGTGGCGCGCACGCGCCGCCGAAGGCCATGAGTTCGCCTCGCACACCTACGACCACATGTACTGGCGCGGTGATCTGCATGCCTCGAAGAACGGTCCGGTCACGGGCTTTCGCGTGCGCCCCTCGGCCGGGCCACGCGCCAACGAGAACTTCACGGTCGATGCGGCAGGCTATTGCGACGAGATCCGCAGGGCTGCACAGCGGCTGCAGCAGATCACCGGGCGCAAGCCCCTGCCGCTGTTCCGTGCGCCCGGCGGCAAGACCTCGCCCGCGCTGCTGGACGCCGCGCGGCAGGGCGGCTACATGCATGTGGGCTGGTCCAGCGCAGGCTTTTTGGGCGACGAGCTGCCCAGCGACCGCTACCCGAATGCGCAGCTGCTGGCCCAGGCGCTCAAGAACATCCGCAGCGGCGACATCCTGCTGGCCCATCTGGGCATCTGGTCACGCAAGGACCCCTGGGCACCGGCCGTGCTGGAACCTTTGGTCACGGGCCTGCTCAAGCAGGGGTTCTGCTTCCGCACGCTGCGGGAGCACCCCGACTATCGGGATTGGATAGCAAAATTCGCATGACGTCCGCGCGCGCAGCGCGGCGGGCGATGGGAGCGTGGTGTGGACTGGTGGATTCAGTGGTTCGGTAATGCGCAGCAGCGCCTGTTCGAGGGCGTTGTCCAGCCTGTGCTCTTTTGGCTGGGACAGGCCAGCCTGCTGGAGGATGCCTACGACGCCACAGGCTGGCTGCTGGTGGGCCTGCTGCAGATCTTCATCATGGTGGCCGTGATCGCGCCGCTGCAGTACTGGCGGCCCGTCGAGCCCGTTACCGACCGGCGCGCCATCCATGTGGACATCATCTATACCGTGGTGCACCGGCTGGGCCTGTTCAGGCTGGCGCTGTTCTTCACGCTGGACCCGCTGTGGGACGAGCTCATGGGCCGCCTGCATGTCTGGGGCCTGCCGAGCTTTCACCTGGACGGTGTCTGGCCCGGCGTGACCGATCTGGCCTGGGTCAGCCTGATCATCTACCTGCTGGCCTTCGACTTCCTCGACTACTGGATACACCGGGGCCAGCACAGCATCGGCTGGTGGTGGAAGCTGCATGCGCTGCACCACTCGCAACGCCAGATGACGGTCTGGAGCGACAACCGCAATCACCTGCTCGACGATGTGATCCGCGACACCATCATCGTGCTCGTGGCCCAGCTCATCGGCGTGGCTCCAGGCCAGTTCGTGGCCATCGTGGCCTTCACCCAGCTCAGCGAGAGCTTCCAGCATGCCAATCTGCGCGTCTGGTTCGGCACCATCGGCGAGCGGCTGTGGATCAGCCCGCGCTTTCACCGCCGCCACCACGCCATCGGCATTGGCCACGAGCCCATGGCGCCCGTGCGCAACAAGAAGGCGCATGGCAACAACTTCGGCGTGCTCCTGCCCTGGTGGGACATGCTGTTCGGCACCGCCAATTTCGAGCTGCGCTTCGATCCCACCGGCGTGCGCGACCAGGTCCAGCCCAATGCCCAGGGCCAGCTGCGCGACTACGGCCAGGGCTTTTGGGCCCAGCAATGGCGTGGGTTCCTAAGGTTGATGGGTCGCGCTTGAGGCTGGGCTCGGGGTATGCTTGCCGGCATGGGCTTGCTACTCGATTCCTTCTGGCGTGCGACGGCGTATTGCCTGCATAAGCGGGTGATTGCATGGTCGCTGTTTCCCCTGCTCTTCATGGCCATCACGGCCTGGCTGCTGGGTTATTTCTTCTGGGCCGATGCCGTGGTCTGGACGGAAGGAGTCCTGCAGGGCGTGGGCTGGCTGCACACGGTCTGGTCCTGGATGGGCGTGCAATCGCTGCCCGAGCTGGTGGCGCCGGTGCTGGTCGTTCTCTCGGTCACGCCGGTGCTGGTCGTGGTCTCGCTGCTGCTGGTGGCGCTGTTCATGACGCCGGCCCTGGTCGAGCTGGTGGCGCAACGGCGCTTTCCGGCACTCGAGCGCAGGCAGGGTGCCACCCTGATCGGCAGCCTGCTGTGGTCGGCCGGCTCCTCGCTGATCGCCCTGATCGCGTTGCTGGTATCGGTTCCATTGTGGTTCGTGCCTCCCCTGGTGGTGGTGATCCCCCCGCTGATCTGGGGCTGGCTGACCTACCGCGTCATGGCCTTCGACGCGCTGTCTGCCCACGCCAGCAAGCCAGAACGCCGCAGCCTGTTCCTGCGCCACCGCCTGGCGCTGATGCTCATGGGCGTGGTCTGTGGCTACCTGGGGGCGGCTCCGGCCATTGTCTGGGCCTCGGGCGTGGTCTTCGTTGCAGCCTTCTGGATACTGATTCCGGTGGCCATCTGGATCTATGCGCTGATCTTCGCCTTCTCCTCGCTGTGGTTTGCCCATTTCTGCCTGGCGGCGCTGCAGCGCATGCGCGAGGAGGAGCCGGCGCTGCCCGAAGCCCCCATCATTCCCTACGCTCCCGACGCGCCGCAAGGCTCCGGCACAGCCCCTGTTCCCCCCACCCCGCAAGAAAAGACCACATGACCCTTCAAGTTGGCGCACTCATCATCGGAGACGAAATCCTGTCGGGCAAGCGTGCCGACAAGCACCTTCCCAAGCTGATCGAACTGCTGGGCGCGCGTGGCCTGTCCCTGGCCCATGCCGAGTACGTGGGTGACGATAGGGCACGCATCACCGACGCCCTGCGCCGCGCCTTCGCATCGCAGGCCGTGGTCTTCAGCTTTGGCGGCATAGGCGCCACCCCCGACGACCACACGCGCCAATGCGCGGCCGAGGCCCTGGGCGTGCCGCTGGCCCTGCATCCCGAGGCCGTGGCCCTGATCCGCGAGCGCATGCGCGATGTGGCCACCGAGGAAGGCAAGCCCTACGAGCCCCAGCGCGCCGACAACCTGCACCGGCTACAGATGGGCAACTTCCCCGAAGGCGCGCGCATCATCCCCAACGTCTACAACAAGATCCCGGGCTTTTCCTGTTCGGGCGCCAGCGGCACGGTGCACTTCGTGCCCGGCTTCCCGGTCATGGCCTGGCCCATGGTCGAGTGGGTGCTGGAGCAGCGCTATGCCAAGCATTTCCACAGCACGGTGCAGCGGGAGCATTCGGTCATCGTCTACGGCGGCATGGAAGCCACGCTGACGCCGCTGATGGTGGCCATAGAGCGCGACCACCCGGGCGTCAAGGTGTTCAGCCTGCCCAGCGTGGATGATTCCAAGCACGGCCGGCACATAGAACTTGGTGTCAAGGGCGAAGCTGGTGCCGTCACCAAGGCCTGGCCCACGCTGCTGGAAGGTCTGCACTCATTTGGTGCAATTCTTGGCCCTGAATTGGTGCGCAATATCTGATTTACGGCCCTTCATCCAAATCTGCACCGATTTGGTGAGTGGGCACTCGGGCCGGGCCAGGCTGCAATGTCATCCACAACGCCCACGCAAGGCGGCAGAATCACGGGGCTGGCGCGCCAAGCAGGTGCCAGTCTGCGGGCATGCACTCAATGGATGCAGCCTGGCACGCAAACTGCTTAAGAGTATTTATCTTTTTTGATCAGCCAGATTGGCAGGAGAGATCTGATGGCAAAGACCGTTGCAGACGTGTTGAACATGGTGAAGGAGAACGAGGTCAAATTCGTGGACCTTCGTTTTACGGACACCCGTGGCAAGGAGCAGCACGTCACGGTGCCGGTGTCGCACTTCGACGAAGACAAGTTCACCTCGGGCCACGCCTTCGACGGCTCGTCGGTGGCAGGCTGGAAGGGCATTGAAGCATCGGACATGCAACTGATGCCCGATCCCGCCACCGCGAACATCGACCCCTTCTTTGAAGAGACCACGCTGTTCCTGCAGTGCGATGTGATCGAACCCGGCGATGGCAAGGCCTACGACCGCGATCCCCGCTCGGTGGCCAAGCGTGCCGAAGCCTATCTGAAGGCCTCGGGCCTGGGCGATACCGCCTACTTCGGTCCCGAACCTGAATTCTTCATCTTCGACGGCGTGCGCTGGAACACCGAACCCGGCAGCACCTTCTACGAAATCGAAGAGTACGAAGCCCCCTGGAATTCCGGCGCCAAGTTCGAGTCCGGCAACCGTGGCCACCGTCCGCGCAACAAGGGCGGCTACTTCCCCGTGCCGCCCGTGGACAGCACCCAGGACCTGCGCGCCGAGATGGTGCTGCTGCTCGAGCAGCTGGGCATTCCCGTCGAAGTGTTCCACCACGAAGTGGCTGGCGCCGGCCAGAACGAGATCGGCACCAAGTTCTCGACCCTGGTGGAGCGCGCCGACTGGACACAGGTCATGAAGTACGTGATCTGGAACGTGGCCAACACCTACGGCAAGACCGCCACCTTCATGCCCAAGCCCTATCCGGGCGACAACGGCTCCGGCATGCACGTGCACCAGTCGGTCTGGAAGGATGGCAAGAACCTGTTCGCAGGTGACGGCTATGCCGGCCTGTCCGACTTCGCGCTGTACTACATCGGCGGCATCATCAAGCACGCCCGTGCCCTGAACGCCATCACCAACCCCGGCACCAACAGCTACAAGCGCCTGGTGCCCGGCTTCGAGGCTCCGGTCAAGCTGGCCTACTCGGCCAAGAACCGCTCGGCATCGATCCGCATCCCCTACGTGGCCAACCCCAAGGGCCGCCGCGTCGAGGCACGCTTCCCCGATCCGCTGATGAACCCCTACCTGGGCTTCTCGGCCCTGCTGATGGCAGGTCTGGACGGCGTGGAAAACAAGATCCATCCCGGCGAAGCCGCGACCAAGGATCTGTACCACCTGCCCCCGGAAGAGGACAAGCTGGTGCCCACGGTCTGCCACAGCCTGGACCAGGCCCTGGAAGCACTGGACGCAGACCGTTCGTTCCTGACCAAGGGCGGCGTGTTCTCGGACAGCATGCTCGATGCCTACATCGAGCTGAAGATGGGCGAAGTGACCCGTTACCGTCAGGCCGTGCACCCGGTCGAGTACGACATGTACTTCTCGCTGTAAGGCGGGTCGGCAAAAAGGCGGCGCAAGCCGCCTTTTTTGCTTTCGGCCAGGACCTGGGTATGCTGGGCGCGGAACCAAAAGGGGTTGTCCCGCTCAAGAAATGACGTCCAGCCCGGAAGATGGAGCGATACTTGCCCGGACAAGCCGGGCCCTTCCGATCTGGCTACCCTAGGGAATGGAATGAAGAAACTGTTTGTGTCGCTGCTGCTGCCGCTGCTGTCGGCAGGAGCCTGGTCCCAGGACGTGATCTACCGCTGCGGCAACGAGTACACCAACAACGTCAGCCAGGCCAAGGCCAAGGACTGCAAGCCGGTGGACGGCGGGCATGTGACGGTGATCCATGGCGGCAGCAAGCCGGCGGCCTCGGGCGGCGGCCAGGCGCCGCGCACCTCCGCCGCTCCTGCGGCAGGATCGCCCGCTCCGGCCAAGGTCAACAGCAGCGCCCAGAAGGCCCGCGACTCCGATGCGCGGACCATCCTCGAAAGCGAGCTGGCCCGCGCCCAGGAGAAGCTGACACAGCTGCGTCAGGAGTACAACGATGGCAATCCCCAGCGCACCGCATTGGAGTTGCGCAATCCCCAGGGCTATCTGGAACGTGTCGAGCAGCTCAAGAGCAGCATCTCGCGGCAGGAAGGCGATGTCGCCGGCATCCGCCGCGAACTGGATCGACTTCCCAAGAACTGACGGGCCCGAGCGGCCCATGCGAGCCCGGCCATGATCCAGGACGACCGGCCGGCGCCCCCGGCCTCCTATCAGGCGCTTGATCTGCTGTGCACGCTGATGACCGTGCTCGACGAGCAAGGCGCCGTGCTTTTCGCCAACGCGGCCCTTGAGAACGCACTGGGCCTGTCGCGCCGCATGCTCGAAGGCAGCGAGCTGGCTGCCTGCTTCACCGAGCCGGCCTTGCTGGACAAGGCCTTGCGCGGCGCCCAGGACAACGACTTCGCTGCCCTGCGCTTCGAGGCCAGCCTGCACCGCGTGGGGGGCGATGCGCTTCCTGTGCACGTCACGGTTTCCCTGGCCGAGCGGCCCGGCCATGTGCTGGTGGAGTTCTGGCCGCTGGAGCAGCAGGCACGCCAGGACCGCGAGGAGCGTTTGCGCGAGCAGGCCCAGGCGCACAAGGAGCTGATCCGCAACCTGGCCCACGAGATCAAGAACCCGCTGGGCGGCATCCGTGGCGCGGCCCAGCTGCTGCAGATGGATCTGGACGCGCCCGAGTTGCGCGAGTACACCGAAGTCATCATCCACGAGGCCGACCGTCTGCAGGCGCTGGTGGACCGGCTGCTGGCGCCGCACCGCCATCCGCACGAGGTCGGTGACGTCAACATCCACGAAGTCTGCGAGCGCGTGCGTTCGCTGGTGCTGGTCGAGCATCCTGCAGGGCTGACCATTACGCGCGACTACGACATCTCCATTCCCGAGTTCCGGGGCGACAGCGCACAGCTGATCCAGGCCGTGCTCAACATCGTCCAGAACGCGGCGCAGGCCTTGCACGAACGCATCGCGGCCGGCGATGCCGAGATCATTTTGAGAACCCGTGTGGCGCGCCAGGTAACTTTTGGTCGCCAACGCTACCGGTTGGCATTGGAATTGCATGTGATCGACAACGGGCCAGGCGTTCCCGATGCCATCAAGGAGCGGATCTTCTATCCGCTGGTATCGGGAAGGGATGGCGGTTCGGGACTGGGGCTGACGCTGGCGCAGACCTTCGTGCAGCGCCACCAGGGGCTGATCGAATGTGAAAGCCAGCCGGGCCGCACGGATTTCCGCATCCTCATTCCCCTGCCTTGAGGCCCACGGAAGTCAACACTGCAACAAGGGAAGGAAGCACCACCAATGAAACCGATCTGGATCGTGGATGATGACCCTTCCATCCGCTTCGTGCTGGAAAAGGCACTGGGCCGGGAAGGCTGGGCAACGCGCAGCTTCGTTCAGGCGCGCGACGTGCTCACGGCACTGTCCGATGTCGATGCCAGCGACCCGGCGCGCCAGCCACCACAGGTGCTGGTCAGCGATATCCGCATGCCCGGCGGCTCCGGCCTGGAACTGCTCGAGCAGATCCGCGCCCAGCAGCCCGGCCTGCCCGTCATCATCATGACCGCGTACTCCGACCTGGACAGTGCCGTCTCGGCCTTCCAGCGCGGAGCCTTCGAGTACCTGCCCAAACCCTTCGACCTGCCCAAGGCGGTGGAACTCATCCGCCGCGCCGTCGAGGAAAGCCTGCGCGAGGACGTGGCCGAGGCACAGGCCCCGCTGCAGGCCGAGATGCTGGGCCAGGCGCCTGCCATGCAGGACGTGTTCCGCGCCATCGGCCGGCTCAGCCAGAGCCAGGTCACGGTGCTGGTCACGGGCGAGTCGGGCTCGGGCAAGGAACTGGTGGCGCGTGCGCTGCACAAGCACTCGCCCGTGGCGGGCGGCCCCTTCGTGGCCATCAACACCGCCGCCATCCCCAAGGACCTGCTGGAGTCCGAGCTGTTCGGCCACGAGCGCGGCGCCTTCACGGGCGCACAGACCCAGCGGCGCGGACGCTTCGAGCAGGCCGAGGGCGGCACGCTCTTTCTCGATGAAATCGGCGACATGCCTTTCGACCTGCAGACGCGCCTGCTGCGTGTGCTGTCGGACGGGCATTTCTACCGCGTGGGCGGCCACCAGGCCGTCAAGGCCCATGTGCGCGTCATCGCCGCCACCCACCAGGACCTGGAGCAGCGCGTGCGCAACGGCGCCTTCCGCGAGGATCTGTTCCACCGCCTCAACGTCATCCGCCTGCGCCTGCCCGCGCTGCGCGAGCGCAACGAAGACGTGCCCATGCTGGCACGCCACTTCCTGCAGCAAAGCGCGCGGCAGCTGGGCGTGGAGCCCAAGCGCATGGGGGTCGATGCCATGCAGCGGCTGCAGTCGTTCGCCTTTCCCGGCAACGTGCGCCAGCTGGAGAACATCTGCCACTGGCTGACCGTCATGGCGCCAGCCCAGGTCATCTCGGTCAAGGACCTGCCTCCCGAGGTGCTGGGCGAGGCCGCCCCGCCCGCGGGCGGTGGCAACGGCGGCGTGCCTGCACCGGCCACGCTGCCGCATGCGCCGGCACCACTGGCGGAAGAGGGCCTTGGCCGACTGGCCGTGCCCGTGTCCGCGCTGGCCCCGCCGCATGACGCGGCCCTGGCCGCTTCCGACCTGGACTGGGTCCATCTGCTGGGGCAACAGGCGCGCCAGCTGCTGGAGCACACCCACGCCCAGGGGCATGGTGAAGTCTGGGACCAGCTGTCCCGCCGCTTCGAGGCGCAGTTGATCCGCTCGGCCCTGGCCGTCACCCACGGCCGCCGGGTCGAGGCCGCCCAGCGCCTGGGCATTGGCCGCAACACTATCACCCGCAAGCTGCAGGAGCTGGGCATGGACGAGGACGCCTTCGAGTAAGGCAAGCCGGCGGGCGGCCGGGCCCTTGCCTTGGCAAGGGTCCGGCTCCTACAGGCCGGCGCCCGGGGTGCTGACGGGCCGGGCCGCCCGGGCTTGGGACAATGGAGTCCTCTTCGCTGGAACGGCCTACGTCCCGACCTATCGTGCCCACAGTCCTCTCCAACCTCTGGCAAAAGGCCAAACCCGCCCGCCCGGGCGTGATGTACCCATCGACACCGCGCAAGCTCGGCGAGCCGGTCGATGCGTACTGGCATGACCGCTATTTCCTGGAGCCGTACTTCGTGCCGGGGCGCGGCTACGACCAATACCGGCCCGCCTATGCACTGGGCTGGAAGGCTTCCCTGTCGCCGGAACACGCGCAGCAGGATTTCGAGTCCGCAGAAGCCCGGCTGGAAGAACGCTGGGAGCAGGAACGGGGCGGCAGCCTGCTGCACTGGAACCAGGTGCGTGAGGCCGTGGAGGCCTCCTGGCTGCAGGCGCGCCGGCGCACGCCCGCACAGCCCGCGGCTTCCACGCTGGAACTGCAGACCACGGCGCTGCTCAATGCCGTGCTGGCCCTGGGTCGCCAGGCCCATGTCCGGTTGGGCGAATGCATGGATCCCATGCCCCAGGGACTGATAGGCCAGGTACTGGCGCGCCACTTCAATGCCAGCCAGGTCCTGGTCGATGACCTGGAACGCGCCATCGACGCCAATGGCGGCGTGGTGCTGCCCGTGCGCGACAGCCGTGCCGCACTGCGTCGCAACGCCTTCTGGGACGGGCTGCTGGGCAGGGAAGAGGGCGCGGACTACGTGCTGGACCAGGCCGAGTCCTGCCAGCAGCAATGGCTGAGCGCCTATGAGGCCGCCGAGCAGGCACGCCTGCCCAGGGCGCTCAGCGAGATTCTCCACCGCCAGTCCCTGATGCTGCGCGGCCATATCGAGGCCATCCACTGGCTGCGCCGCTACATGCTGTAGCGCAAGTCTGAAAACCTAGCCCAATGTCACGACGACCGGCGCATGGTCGCTGGGCTGCGGATTCTTGCGCGGCGCGCGGTCCACGATGCAGGCGGTGACGCTGGGACGCAAGGCCTCGCTGACCAGGATATGGTCAATGCGCAGGCCCCGGTTCTTCTGGAAACCCAGCATCCGGTAGTCCCACCACGAATAGCTTTTCTCGGGTTGGTCGAACATGCGGAAGGCATCGGTCAGGCCCAGCTGCAGCAGCGCCTGGAAATGCGTGCGCTCTTCCACCGTGTGGTGGATGGTGTCCTTCAGTCCGATCGGATCGTAGGAGTCGCGGTCCTCGGGCGCCACGTTGAAGTCGCCCACCAGCACCAGGCGCGGATGGGCTGCCATCTCGCTTTTCACCCAGTCCTGCAGCGCCTGCAGCCAGCGCATCTTGTAGGCGAACTTGTCGGTGCCGGGCGCCTGCCCATTGACGAAGTAGCCGTTGATCAGGCGCACCGGGCCGCCTTCGGCATCGAGGGTGGCGGCAATGATGCGGGCCTGCTCGTCCTCCAGGCCCGGGATATTGCGCACCACGTCGCGCACCGGCGTACGCGTCAGCCAGGCCACGCCGTTGTAGGTCTTCTGTCCATGGCTGACCGCGTGGTAGCCGGCTTCCTGCAGCGCCTGCAGCGGAAACTTGTCGTCGGTGAGCTTGAGCTCCTGCAGCGCCAGCGCATCGACAGGATTGGCCTGCAGCCAGGCCAGCAACTGCGGCAGGCGCACGGACAGGGAGTTGACGTTCCAGGTGGCGATTTGCATAAATAAATCCAATTAAATCAAATGGTTGCGTGATTTTTCGATGGCTGCTCTTGTGGTGGTTGCCAGCCTGTTCACCCGAAAAATCATGCCCTTGCCGCAGCAGTCAGCCCCTATTTTGATGCGCGATTGCGCTTGGGTGTTTTTCAGGCGATTCGGCAGCGCGGCTGTCAGCCCTGGCTTCGGCCAGCGTATCGGCATGCGGGGCCGTTGACGTGATGGGGCCTGCCTCGCCACGACCTTCATGGCACCGGGCAGACCTTGAATCAGATTGATCTGATTTCATCTCGGATGAAAGGTGCCTATGATTGAAAATTTACCAAGGAAATGCGGCCTTGGAATTTTTTATTATCCGGAGGTATTCAAAATGCATATATTCGCAGGTGCTTTTTGCAGAATAAACAAGGCTGTCATGATATTTATTTTGGCAATGATGGCCACCTCCGCATGGTCCGCATGCGCAATTGAAAATACAACTGATGGGTCAGGCTATTACAAGTATGTGTTCAGTAATTTCAATCCTCCAGAATTCAATTCCAATGTGGCCAAGAATACGGTGATTTACTCAAAAACCGCTGTAGCGGTAATAAGTAATGGGCTTGGCGCTAGATTGATGAATTGTGATCCACCGGTCACGGGCTATCTTGTAGGTAAATCTACACCAGTCAATAATATATACCCGACGACAGTCGAGGGTATTGGCATGAGGGTTTCGACTAGACATGGTGCTGCGCCTGTAAGTGGTTTGGGGTATTCCAATCACCCCGGATCTTTTGCATATACATTTATCGATGTCACAGTTGAGTTGATCAAGACCGCAGATGGCGATATCACTGCAGGTGGCGTGCTGGACAGCGATTTCCTGTACGAACGCGCGAATGATGCATCTGGCCAGCTTCTCGCTCAATACAGCTTTTCCTCGCCTGTCGTCCTCCGGCCCAGGGTGCCCACCTGTACCCCACAGGCGCCGGAGCCCGTGCGCATGGCCCAGACTGTCACTCAAAAACTCACCTCAATCGGCTCAACCGGTGCTCCCCGCTCCTTCCTCATCTCGTTGTTGTGCAAGGGCGGCATTCCAGGTTCGTTGACCAATGCCTATGTCACCCTGACGGATGTGGCAAATCCTGGAAATATCGGGAATGCTCTGACCCTGTCGAAAACCTCGGTGGCAAAAGGTGTGGGTGTGCAGATCCGCAAGGATGACCAGATACTGGGCTTTGGCCCGGACTCCAATGCCGCCGGCAACAGGAATCAATGGTTTGCAGGGTCTGTTGCCTACGGGCAGGAGCGGTTGGATATCCCGCTGACGGCGCGCTATGTCAAGACCGAAGAGAACGTGACCATAGGCAGTGCCAATGCGGCGGCGACCTTCACCATCAGCTACCAGTAGTTCCCCCTGATCCCTTGCGCTTTCGGTCTGACCGCTGGCAGGCCATTCAGCGTGGTCAGGCAAGTCTGCGGGTGCGCGGCCATGCCCGCAGAATACGCAGATGCTTGATCTACTCGTCATTCACGCCACGCTGCCCGACGGCCGCCAGGACATGTCCATCGCCGTGCAGGGCGGGCGCATCGTCGAGGTCGCGGCCGGTCTTTCAGCGCCAGCCCACCAAGTGGTCGATGCGCAGCACCAGCTGGTCTCGCCGCCCTTCGTCGATCCGCATTTCCATATGGATGCCACGCTGAGCCACGGTCTGCCGCGCGTCAACCGCAGCGGCACGCTGCTGGAGGGCATAGCGCTGTGGGGCGAGCTCAAGCCGCTGCTCACGGCCGAGGCGCTGATCTCGCGCGCGCTGGAGTATTGCGATTGGGCGGCGGCCAAGGGGCTGCAGGCCATCCGCAGCCATGTGGATACCAGCGATGCCCGCCTGCTGGCCGTCGATGCGTTGCTGGAGGTCAAGCGCCAGGTGGCTCCCTATATCGACCTGCATCTGGTGGCGTTTCCGCAGGACGGCGTGCTGCGCTCGCCCGGCGGCGTCGCCAACCTGCGGCGGGCGCTGGACAAGGGCGTGGACGTGGTGGGCGGCATTCCCCACTTCGAGCGCACCATGGCCGAGGGTGCCGACAGCGTCAGGCTGCTGTGCGAGCTGGCGGCCGAGCGCGGCCTGCTGGTGGACATGCACTGCGACGAGTCCGACGACCCGCTGTCGCGCCACATCGAAACCCTGGCCTTCGAGGCGCAGCGCCTGGGCCTGCAGGGCCGCGTCACGGGCTCGCACTGCACCTCCATGCACAGCATGGACAACTACTACGTGAGCAAGCTGCTGCCGCTGATCGCAGAAAGCGGCGTGGCCGTGATTGCCAATCCGCTGATCAACATCACGCTGCAGGGCCGCCAGGACAGCTATCCCAAGCGCCGCGGCATGACGCGCGTGCCCGAACTGCTGGCCGCAGGCGTCAACGTGGCCTTCGGCCATGACTGCGTGATGGACCCATGGTACGGCATGGGCTCGGGCGACATGCTGGAGGTCGCCCACATGGGCCTGCATGTGGCGCAGATGACCAGCCAGGACGGCATGCGCGACTGCTTCGACGCCGTGACCACGCGCGCGGCGCGTGTGATGCACCTGGACGGCTATGGCATCGAGGTCGGCTGCGATGCCAGCTTCGTGCTGCTGCAGGCGCGCGATGCGGCCGAGGCGATACGGCTGCGCGCCACGCGCCTGAAGGTGTTCCGCAAGGGCCGGTTGCTGGCCGAGGCGCCTGCTGCAACGGCTGCGCTGCATCTGCCGGGCCGCCCGGCAAGAATCGACTGGCGCCGCTGAACCGGCGCTGAACCGCCGGCGCGCTGGCGCCGGCCTCAGGCGCCGGCCAGGCTGGCCTCGCGCACGATGGTCTGCAGGGCCACCAGGTCCCTGACCACCAGGCCCTGGGCTTCCACGCGAATGCAGGCGTCGCGCTCCATGCGCTTGAGCTCCTGGTTCACGCGCTGGCGCGAGGCGCCCAGCAACTGGGCCAGCTCCTCCTGCACCAGTTGCAGGCCTATGCGCAGCTCGCGCGGGTCGTCCAGCACCTGTGTGCCGTAGCTGCGCGACAGGTGCAGCAGCTGCTTGGCCAGGCGTGCGCGCAGGGGCAGGGTGTTGAGGTCTTCCACCAGCCCGTAGGTCTGGCGTATGCGGTGGGCCTGCAGGCGCAGCAGGGCGTCGTAGAACTCCACATGCGTGGCCAGGATGGCGTGGAAGCTCTCCTTGTCCACGCACAGCAGCGTGGTGTCGCCATGGGCATAGGCATCGCGCGTGCGCGGCTCGTCAAGAAAGGTGGACATGGCACCGAACCAGGCGCCCGGCTCCACATAGGCCAGCGTGGTCTGCCGACCCGACAGGCTGGTCGAGCTCATGCGCACGGCGCCCTGTGCGCAGGCAAACCATTTGTGCGGCACGTCGCCGCGTGCGTAGATCAGCGCACCATCCTTGAGCCGCCGGACCGTGGTCTGGCGCAGGATGTCATGGCGCAGCGAGGGCGAGAGGCTGCAGAACCACTGGCCGGAATTGATGGCCTCGCGCTCGGCGGGGGTGAGCATGGGCTCGTGGGTACTCGTTTGCAAACCGCTTGTCTCCAATCGGCCGCAATTTTAGGGCGTGCGGGCCTGCGGATAGGCGTGCAATTGCTCGCGCAGCAACTGCACGAAGCAGTCAGCCCTTTCGGTGGGCGCGTATTGGGGCGGCAGGGCCAGCACCACCTCCACCGCACAGGCTGGAAGCAGTGGCAGCACACGCAGGTCGCGCGCGAACACCGAGGCCACGTAGGGGTTGACCACGCCCAGCCCCAGCCCCTGTGCAGCCAGGCTGCAGATGGTGGAGGAGTAGGTGGTCTCCATGGTGGAGCCGGCTTCTATGCCCTGCTCCTGCATGGTGCTGCGCAGTTGCAGGTAGATGTCGTCATCGGCGTTGAGCGTCAGCAGCAGCTGGCCCTGCAGATCGCGCACATGCAGCCGCGTGCGCATGGCCAGCGCATGGTCCGGGTGCATGACGCAGACGGCGCGGCTGCGGTGCAGCACGGTGGCGTCCAGCTCGGGCGTGCTCAGCGCCATGGTGCTGACCACCAGGTCGAAGTGGCCATGCAGCAGGCCCTCGCGCAAGGGCGTGGAGCCCAGGGTCTGCAGGCTGATGTGGGTGCCCGGGTAGCGCTGTGCAAAGCTGCGCACCACGGCCGGGATCACGCTCAGGCCCAGGGCCGGCGTGCAGCCTATGCGCAGCGTGCCGGCGCCGGACTGGCGCAGTGCGGCCAGGTCGCGCTCTATGCGTTCGCGCCCCAGGAAATGCTGCTGCACGGTGGCGAACAGTTCCACGGCCTCGGCCGTGGGGCGCAGCCGGCCCTTGTGCATGTCGAACAGCTTGAGCCCTGCGGCCGCCTGCATCTGGGCCAGCAGCCGGCTGACCGAAGGCTGCGTGGTGTGCAGCAGCCGCGCGGCGGCCGTGGTGGTGCCGGTCTGCATGACGGCGCGGAAGGCTTCGATCTCTCGGGCGCTCAGGGGTCTGGACATGGCGATTCGGTCCTGCTCGGGGTGGCTGGCAATGTATATCTTTTCTGTATAGAGGCCACGGAAAAATGCATTTTTTCAAAGATGCCCCGCTTTCTACACTGGCCTCATTGCATCGTTTGCCCAGGCGCGGCAGCGCCATCGAAAGGATTCCATGATCAAGACAAGCGCAGGCAGCAAAGCCGCCATGCTCGCTGCGGCCATCTCCGCCTCGTTGGCTGGCACGGCACCAGTCGCCGCCATCGCGCAGGATGGCTTTCCCCAGCCGGGGCGCCAGCTGCGCATCATCGTGCCGTTCACTGCAGGCGGCAGCTCCGACGTGCAGGCACGCATGCTGGCCGACCGCCTGAGCCGGCTCTGGGGCCAGCCGGTGGTGGTGGAAAACAAACCCGGCGCGGGCGGTCATCTGGGAGGCCGATATGTGGCCGATCAACCGGCCGACGGCTACACGCTGATGGTGGGCTCCATCGGCCTGCATGCCGCCTATGGCGTATACAGCAAGCTGGCCTATGACCCCGCAAAGGATCTGCGCGTGGTGACCGTGCTGGCCGAGATGCCGCATGTGGTGGTGGCCACGCCCAGCCTTGCCGCCAGCAACCTGGCCGAGCTGACGGCGCTGGCCAAAAAGGCGCCTGGCACGGTCAACTTCGGCTCGGCCGGCGTGGGCTCGTCGGTGCACATGATGGGTGAGCTGTACAAGCTGCAGGCGGGCGCGCCCATCGTGCACGTGCCTTATCGCGGCAGCTCGGCCGCGATCAACGACCTGCTGGGCGGCCAGATCCAGCTCATGTTCGAGAACCCGCCCACGGTGCTGTCGCACATACGCGGCGGCAAGCTCAAGGCGCTGGCCGTCACGGGCAGCCAGCGACTGCCGGCCCTGCCGGACGTGCCCACGGCGGCCGAGTCCGGTCTCAAGGACTTTGTGGCCACCTCCTGGACCACCGTGGCCGTCTCCTCCAAGGTGCCCGAGGCCATCGTCAAAAAGCTCAATGACGACATCCGAAAGGTCGTGGCCACACCCGAGTTCCGCAAGGGCCTGCAAGAGCAGGGCATGAGCGCCGTCGCCAACAGCCGGCCTGAGGCGCAATCCTTCGTTGCCCGCGAAAAGCAGCGCTGGGACCGCGTGATCGCCGAAGGCCACATCTCCGCCCAATGAAACGCTCCATGACTTCGAACACCCCCGCATCCTTCGTCCCCTGCCACCGCCTGGGCGATGGCCGCCAGCACCACTTTTTCGGCTACTACAACAAGTCCAGCTGGGACCGCAGCAATCGCCTGGTGCTGGCGCAGCAAACGCCGTGGATGGACCAGTACCTCACGCCCCAGGCGCGGGCGTCCATCGGCTACTTCGATACCGAAAACGGCGACCGCTTCCACGCCGTGGGCGAGACCGGCGCCTGGAACTGGCAGATGGGCAGCCAGCTGCAGTGGCTGGACGGGCTGGCGGGCCGCCAGCTGATCCACAACGACAGGACGGCAGATTCCGGGGGGCGCTATCCGGGGTTCGGCTCCGTGGTCATCGATGTGGACAGCGGCGCGCGGCGCACCCTGCCCATGCCTGTGTATGTGGTGGCGCCCAGCAGTGCCTGGGCGCTGTGCGTGGACTACCGTCGTCTGTACGTCACGCACGAAACCATCGGCTACAGCGAAGAGGGTGGTCCCTTCGCCTTGCCCCTGGCGCCCGAGGACGACGGCATCTGGCGCATGGAGGTCGCGACGGGCGAGGCAAGGCTGCTGGCCAGCTATGCGCGCCTCAAGGCATTTCATCACCGCACATCGATGGACAAGGCCATCCACTGGGTCAGCCATATCGAGGTCAACCCGTCGTCATCGCGCATCCTGTTCCTGCACCGCTGGACCGAACGCGTCAAGGACGAAACCTGCTTTCTGCACCGCCTCATCACCATGGCGCCCGACGGCTCCGACATGCGCCTGCTCGAATGCTCGGACCATCCGCTGCCCCAGCTGGCCGACGACTTCGACCCGATGGCCGTGGGCACGTTCGACTACGAAAAGTCCGAATACCAGATCTCGCATCCGCTATGGCAGGACGACAGCCACATCATTGTGTGGGGCCCGCATGCCGGGGAGATCCACTATCACCTCTATGACGATGTGGACGGCGGTGACGTGCAAGTGGTGGGCGCAGGCGTGCTGGTGGAGAACGGCCACATGAGCTTCTCGCCCGTGGACACGCGCTGGCTGCTCAGCGACACCTATCCCGACGACCGAACGCACGAGCGCTTCCTTTTCCTGTACGACATGCACACGGGCGAGCGCCACGACCTGGGCAGCTTCTACGCCTCTCCCGATCTCAGCAAGGAAAACCGCTGCGACCTGCACCCGCGCTGGAGCCGTGACGGGCGCCAGGTCTGCATCGACTCCGTGCACGAGCACCAGCGGCAGATGTATGTGCTGGATGTGTCGGGGATCGTGCAGGCTTGACTCGGGTAGTCGGGGGCGCGTGAGCGGCCCCGGCTACCGTGTAGGACTCAGCGCGGCTTGCGCATTCGCGTGCGGCGTCCGGCCAGGGCTGCGACGCCCAGCATCAGCGCTGCCAGCGTCCACTGGCCCCATTGCGAAAGCGTGGGAATGGCCGCGGGGCTGCCGCCGGCAGCGGCGGCCAGCACGGCCACGCCGCCCGGGTCACTGATGAAGGCGTTCACATCCAGGTCGTCATCGCCGTTCCTGCCGTCCTCAATCGTCAGCGTCACGCTGTTGTCGCTGGCGTTGAACTGCGCGCCGGTGAAGTGATACCAGTGCGGCGTTGCGTTGTCGGACGTGGGGCCGTACTTCCAGTACTGTGCATTGCGGGGCAGATTGTTCGGGAACGTGAGCTTGATGCTCACCGTGGATCCCGGCGCACCGTTGTGGACAGCGAAATCGAACAGGCCCAGCGGGAACTGGAGATTGGCAGGCGGTGCATCGGCAGGTGACCTGATGTGCCCCTGCAGCGGGATGAAGCCCGCAGTCTGCGCCGGGCCTGTTCCCATGGGTGTGAAGACCCATGGGCTTCCCGCAGCAATCTCTGCTGAGACCGTCGTTCCGCCCACGGCACCGGTGATGGTGCTCAGAGAGTGGGGGGGCAGGGTGATCGTGAAGGTCTGGTTCACGGGCGTTGCCGCGGCGTACTCGGCATCGCCGGCCTGGCTGGCCTGCAGCGTGCAATCTCCCGTGCGCATCAGCCGCAGCGAGGTGCCCGTGACCACGCAGGTCTGAGGAGTGAGGCTGCTGAAGCTGATCGGCAGGTTGGAGTTGGTTGCGGCGGCGTTTGCCAGCGACAGGGCCTGGGGGCTCAGATAACGCAGGGACGAGAAATCGAAGGTGATGTTCTGGATTGCCTTGCCGACTGCAATCTGTACCGAGCCGGTGGCCTGTGCATGGTTGGCATCGGCCGCCTTGGTCGCCGTCACCGTGCAGCTGCCTACGGCCGTGCCGGTGACGGTGTTGCCGAACAGCGCGCAGTTGCCAGCGCCTGCCGTCAGCGCCAGCGTGAGTGCACCGCTGCCGCTGCCGCCAGTGACGGTGACCGTGCTGGAGTCGCCTTTGGGAATGCTGGCGGGTGATGCCACCACGGACAGGGCCACCTGGCTTGCCTGTGACACCGTCACCGAAGTGCTGGCCGTGGCCTCTTCATGGTCGGCATCCGCTGCCTTGGTGGCCGTGACCGTACAGGTTCCGACACCCAGGCCGGTGAGCGTGGAGCCCGCGATGCTGCAGGGGCCCGCGACGCTCAAGCCGATGGCGCCGGTGCCCGAGCCGCCCGTGGTGCTCAGTTGCGAAATGCCGCCAAAGCTGATGGCTGCAGGACTGGCCTGCACCGACAGTGCTGTCTGTCCAGCCTTGGCCACGATGACGGTGGTGCTGGCGCTGATGGCCTGGTGGTTGATGTCGCCAGCCTTGGTGGCCGTGATGGTGCAACTGCCGGCGCCAATGGCACTCAACTGGTTGCCCGTCACCGCGCAGAACTGGGCACCACCCGTCACGGCGTAGGTGACGGCGCCGCTGCCCGAACCCCCAGTGGTCGCCAGGGTTGCCGTGGCGCCGAAGGTCAGGGTCGAAGGCGTGGACTGCACGCTCAGGGTGACCTGGGCTGCAGGGGTCACGGTCACCACGGTGGTGGCCAGCGTGTCCTGGTAGTTGGCATCGCCCAGCTTGGTGGCGGTCACTGTGCAGGAGCCCGTGCCTTCCGCAGTGAGCGTGTTGCCGTTGACGGAGCAAAAGGCGGCTCCATCCGTGATGGAAAAGCCCACGGCGCCGGACCCTGCGCCGCCACTGGTTGACAGCGCGGCCGTGCTGAAGGCCGCCAGCGTGCTGGGTGTTGCCATCGCCGTCAGCGCAGGCTGCTGGGCCTTGATCACCGAGATGTCCACGGTGGTCGTGGCGGCCAGGTAGCTGGCGTCTCCCGCCTTGGTCGCCGTCACGGTGCAATCGCCCACAGCCGTGGCTGTGACCGTGTTGCCTGTCAGGGTGCAATAGGCCGCGCCTGCAGTTACGGCGTAGCTGATGGCGCCTGCGCCAGAGCCGCCGTTGGCGCTCAGCGTGGTGGTGCCGGCATAGGGCAGGGTCTGCAGTGCTGCACTTGCCGTCAGTGCAGCCTGCGGGCTCTTGTCATTGGTCAGCGAGAACGAGGTGCTGGCCGCCCCTGCCTGCGCCGTCACGGTATAGCTGCCGGCGAACAGGTTGGCCGTGGCACTCAGCGATGCGATGCCCTGGTCGTTGGTCGTGACCGAGGTTCTTGTGGCAAAGGTGGTGGATGGCCCCGATGCGGCAGGCGCATTGAAGTCCACCATGATGCCGGCAAGCGGCTGGTCGTCGATGTCGGTGACCTTGACCGACAACGGCGTGGCAAAAGGCTGCTGGATGCGGGTGGACTGTTGAGAGCCAGTGAGCACCGCCATGGCCGCAGGTGGGCCGAAAGGATCGATGCGAAATACCAGACCATTCGAAAGGCTCTCGTTTGCGCTGAGGGCGCTGTTCGCAGGGTTGGTCAGGCCGTTGGTGCCCGATGTGGTGGTGGCGCCGCCCACGGAAAGAAGGGTCCTGCCCTGCACATTGGTTGCGGCCAGGCTGCGCATGGCCTCGTTTTCCGAGGTGCCCAGGAACCCTGCATAGTTCCAGTTGTTCGGATCGCTGGTTGCGATGCTGACCAGGAAGCCGTCCTGCTTGCCTCCTGGCGTGGTGGATAGGCCGCTTTGTGCCTTGACGGGAAAGCCTGCTCCATTGCTGGTGCTGCCCGTGGCGAACCACTGCACGCCGTCGCCGGCCAGCCCTTCCACGCTGTCGTAGCCATTGCCACCCAGGTAGGTGGCGTCCAGCACCTGGTCTCCTGATGCATTCAGACGCAGCACAAAGCCGTCCATGCCGGTGCTGCGCGCGGTCTGCGGCCCTAGGCCCTTGCGCAGTCCGCCGTTGTCGGCAGGAAAGTTGTCTGACCCGGTCTCCCCGCCCACGAGCAGTGAGCCGTCATACATCAGGTTCAGTGCCAGTGCACGGTCCGCACCGGCGCCCGAGCCTGTCAGCAGCGTGAAGTAGTCGAAGGCGCTGCCGTCGGCCCGGATCTTGGCGACGAAGCCGTCTGATCCATCGATGGCGCGCGAATTGATTTGTGTCCTGAGGCCCGTGGCGCCCGGCATCCCCGAGACAGAGTCGGTAGCGCCTGCCACATAGGCCGCGCCGGTGCTGTCCACGGCAATGGCATATCCGATGTCGGCACCGCCGTCGCCGCCGATGTATCCGGCGTACTCCAGCCCGCTGCCTGAAGCGTCGATGCGGGCCACGAAGGCATCCCGCATTTCTGACTGCGCAGGGCCGGAGCCGTGGTTGAGCTGCGGCCCGTTCACGGCAGGAAAGCCTTTGCCTTCCGTGAATCCGGTCACGTAGACCCGGCCAAGGGTGTCCAGAGCCAGGGCATTGGCCTGATCGTCACCCGTTCCACCAATCAGGCCCGAATACAGAATTCCGGCACCGTCTGGGGTCAGGCGCATGACGAAGGCATCCCTATCCGTCGTGCTCTTGCTGCGCCGAAAGCGTTGGTTGGCATCTGTGCCAAGCAGGGGGAAGCCGGTGGATTCCGTGCTGCCCGCCAGGTGGATGCGGTTTTGTATGTCCACGGCCAGGCCGTTGCAGGCGTCGTCTCCCGATCCGCCCACATAAGTCACGCTCAAGGGGACACCCTTGGGATCGAATCTGACGACGAAGGCATCCTCGCCACCTTTGCTACTGCCCGCGTTGGGCAGGTCGGACGATTGCGTCACGCCACAGGCGTAGGTGTTGCCGTCGCTGTCTCGCGCCACGGCGTTGACCTGGTCGGCCGAGTTGCCTCCGACCAGGCCCGAGTAGCCGGTCCAGGCCGGATCGATGACCAGCGGCAGGCCTTTGTCATGGCTGCCCAGCTCAAAGCCCACGCGCCAGGTGGTGGCGTCCACCTGCTCCAGCCGATAGCGGGCGGGCACGTCCACGCGGCCATTGCCCCGGGGTTGGTAGACCAGCGGTGCATCGTCGGTGAAAAGGTCGTTGCCTATGCTCCACTGCAGCGCTCCCGTGGGCAGGATGCGTGCATCCGTCGCACCTTCCACGCGCAGCCAGACCTGTGCGGCATCGGCACCAGGAGCCAGTTCAAACTGGTACTTCAGACCGCCGGGCTCGCCCTGGAAAACGGCATCAATGCCGGGCCAGACACTGCGGTAGCCCAAGGCACCGAAGCTGCGCAGGCCCGTGCGCCATTGCGCGGCTTCGCCGACCAGCCAGTGGTACAGCGTGGGCGAAGGCTGCATGCCCTGCGGCGCCGACATGGTCCCGTTCTCGAAGCTGTAGCGCAGGCGCGAATCCGGGCGCAGGCTCAGGCTCCGGGCCACGCCGGATGCGGCCACCGACCGGCCTTGCACGCTGGTGGCCCGGCCGGGCAGGTCGATGCTCATGCCTTGCGCGTCGAAACTGATGCGCTTGCCTGAGGCCATGGCGCGAAAGCCGGCCCCGGGCATTTCTATGAAGCGGTTGTCCCTGCCAGAGAACTCGCGTTGCACCAGGGGATCGGCCTGAGCCCCCGTGGTCAAGGTCAACAGGGTCAAGGCCGCAATGGAACTGCGCATAGGTGTACTCAGCTCCGTGCGGGGAAGATGCCCTGCAAGGCGATGATGAAGTTCATGACCAGGTAGGGCGGAAGATTGTTGTGTGGCTGGCTGTCGCCCGCAGCTTGAGGGGGAGCCATGGTGACCGCAGAGGTGTTGGAGGCTGGCGCGATGTAGGGGCGCGTCGGTGCGGTGCCCAGGACGGCGCCTGCCGGGCTTGCTACAGCGGGATCCGCAGGCGTGCCCGCTCGGGCCAGATGGCTGTGGACGGGAATTTCCGATGCCTGCAGCGTCACGGTTTCAACACCGCCGGATTCGCCCAGATCGCGCAGTGACAGTCCAGGTCCTTGGCCCGGGTGCATGGGCATGCGGCCCTGCAAGTCGGGAAGCGCGAAGTTGGACTTGCCATCTCCACCATATGCCGTTCCCAGCAGGGAAAACAGCGCCGTGTTCTGAGAAAGCGGTATGAGCTGACCATCGCAAAAGGCCCAGCCCTTGGGTGCGAAGTTGAATCCGCCAATGCGGATTTCGGCGACGAAGGGATCGGACATGGTCTTCAGGTCGGAGAAGGAAAGAGGCCTTGCATGGCCATGCAAAAGCTCAGTGCCAGATAGGGCGGCATATTGAGGTGTGGCTGGCCGCCGCCCACATTGGCCAGCAGGGCTGGCATGGTCGTATCACCGCTTTGCGCATAGTGGCCGCGCGCCGCTGCAGGCAGGTTGCCGTTGCCCGATGTCGCCTGGCCCGTAGTGCCGGAAGCGGCCATGGCGTGGCTGTGCTGCGGTATCTCTGGCAGGGTCAGGGTATGGGCTTGCTCGCCTGCTCTCTCTCCCTGCGTATGGCCGGCTCCCATGTGCATGGGCATGCGGCCGCGCAGGTCGGGCAGTGCAAAGTTGGTCTGCCCGTTGCCACCGTAGGTGGTGCCCAGCAGCGAGAACAGTGCTTGGTTCTGGTTGATGGGCAGCAACTGCCCATTGCAAAGAGCCCAGCCTTTGGGGGCGAAGTTGAAGGAGAAGACGCGAACCTCTCCGAGAAAGGGGGTAGACATCAGGTGGGGGAGGGATAGATGCCGAACAGCGAGATGATGAAGTTCACGCAAAGGAAGGGCGGCATATTGGTATGCGGCTGCGACCCTCCTACCGAACTCACCATCGATGCAGCCATGGGCGTGGCGGGGACGCCGTTCACAAAGGCCTTGTGATCCCTGTGCTTGGCAAACACTGCCTCGGCGGGCGAGGCCAGAAAGCCTGTGCCCGAGGACGCGGGAACGCCGTGCGTGTGGGCTGGAATCTGATTGACGGTCAGCGTGACGTCTTCGACTCCAGCGGCCTGAGCCAGCGGGAATCCGTTGCCTGCGTGCAGGGGGATGCGGCCACGCATGTCTGGCAGGGCGAAGGTGCTTTGGCCATCACCGCCGTATGTCGTGCCGATCAGAGTGAAAAGGGTTTCGTATTCCGAGATGGGCATTTGCTGCCCTTCGCAGAACATCCAGCCTGCCGGCGCGAAGTTGCCGGCAAACATGCGGATTTCCCCAACAAAGGGTTGAGCCATGACAGGGTGGGGTTAGTAAACGTTAATAATTGCAAAATAGTTTAGTATGGCAACCTGTTTCGCAGCAAAAATATTTTGCTTCTGTTGCTTGGGCAGGAAGGGCCACGATGAAGACAGGACGCCGTGCTTTCATGCAGGTTGCAGGGGCCTTTCCCGCTGCAGCGGCCGTTTCCGGGATTCCAGTGATCGCCTGTGCGGCTGGCATGGAGTTGCGCCGCAGCCACTTTCAGCCGCTGCTGGGCCATAGCTTCTCGGTAGCAGGAGAAGTTTCCGAGTTACGTTTGGTTTCGTTGGCGGCGCTGCCGCACACACTGCACGGCGACCGCTCTTTCAGCGCACTGTTCGAGTTGTCCCGCCCTGGCGCGTTGCTGCAGGACACCTGGGAAATCTCTCATCCGGCTCTGGGAAGCCACGCCGTCTTCCTGAGCCCCAGCGACGCGCGAGGCGGTCTGCTGGAAGCCGTGTTCAACCGCGGCTGAGCGCCGCGGTCCTGCGCATGCGCAGGTAGATGCCTTCCTGGTCCTGCTCGACAAAGCCCAGGCGCTTATACAGGCGCCGGGCTGGATTGTTGGCTTCCACGAACAGCTGCATGTCGCGCCCTTCTTGATCTGCCCAGCCGGCCAGCCATTGCATGAGGGCCGTGCCCAGTCCCTGGCCTTGAACAGCGGCGTCGAGCGAGATGTCCATCACTCCCAACGGCCCGGGTGCGAGATTGAGGTAGAGCCGGCCTATAGGCAGACCTGCCCTCTCGATCACGAAAAACGCGCCGTGTGCGTAGTGCTTGCGGTAGTGCTGGTCCTGCAAAGCGAACTGCGAATCGCAGAAGGCATGCTTTTCTGCTTCGCTCCAGGGCACGGGCGCCAGTTCGGCAGCGCGTACCTGGCGGTACAGGGCGCGGAGAAAAGCGTAGTCGGCTTCTTCGGCCAGGCGCAGCCGCACATCCTCCAGATACAGCGGCGGCAGCTCGGGCACGAACGGCTCAGACGGCATGGGAAAAGCAGGCCTCGTAATCGACATGGCCTGCCGACTGCGCAATGGGCGTGATGAAGATGGCGTAGTCACCGAGCTGCGCATGGCGCACGCGGTAAGTGCGCTGCGGCAGCTGCGGCTGGCGCGGACCGCGAAACACCAGGGAGAACTGCAGCATGCCGGGCGTGTCGGCCGATGTCTGCGTTGCGCTGAGCACTTGCATATCGATGCCGATGGTGTGCTCTCCCTCCGCCATGAAGAAGCTCACGGTCTGCTGGGCAAGGGCCTGGGCGTCGCTCCAGGACAGGACTCTGGCATACAGCGCGTCGTCCAGTTCGACGTTGGACGGGGACAAAGAGGTTGCGGACATGGGCGGCAGTCTGATCGGTGGGGCTGGCAGGCACAGAGCGGCAGCATAGCCCATGCACAGGCGGCGGTTTTCTTCTGCTGAGACCTCAACTGCCTCAACCCCCCCAGCGCAGCACCAGCGGATCCAGCCGCCGCGCAATGTCCAGCAGCTGGCGGCGCACCTCGGGGTGCATGGGCGGCCAGGGCGCGCGCGGCGCGTCGCAGGCGATCACGCCGCCGGCCTTCATCAGCGCCTTGGCGGCCAGGAAGCCGGCCTGGCGGTTTTCGTGGTTGATCAGGGGCAGCCAGCGCTGGTAGAGGGCGAATGCGGTGTCGGGGTCGCCGTTTCTGTGGGCTTCGATGATGGGGCGTATGCCGTCGGCAAAGCCGCCGCCCGTCATGGAGCCCGTGGCGCCGGCCTCCAGGTCGGCCAGCAGGGTGATGCCTTCCTCGCCGTCCCAGGGGCCTTCGATGGCCTCGCCGCCCAGGGCGATGAGTTCGCGCAGCTTGCCGGCGGCGCCTGAGGTTTCCATCTTGAAGTAGCAGACCTGCTCGATCTCGCGGGCCATGCGCGCGAGGAAGGCGGGGGACAGCGGCGTGCCTGCGGCGGGCGCGTCCTGCACCATGATGGGAATGGCGATGGCATCGGACACGGCCTGGAAGAAGCCGTGGACCTGGGCCTCGCCGAAGCGGAAGGTGGCGCCGTGGTAGGGCGGCATGACCATCACCATGGCCGCACCCATGTCCTGCGCGCGGCGGCTTCGCTCGGCGCACACGCGCGATGAGGTGTGCGTGGTGGTGACGATCACGGGCACGCGGCCCGCCACATGTTCCAGCGCCGTGCGCGTGAGGACCTCGCGCTCGTCATCGGCCAGCAGGAACTGCTCGGAGAAGTTGGCCAGGATGCACAGGCCATCCACGCCCGAGTCGATCATGAAATCCAGGCAGCGCCTCTGGCTGGCCAGGTCCAGCGTGCCGTCCTCGTGGAAGGTGGTGGGTACCACGGGGAAGATGCCGCTGTAGCGCGGCCGAGAAATTCCGGGCATGGCGTGCTCCCTTATTCGACGATGCGGAACTGGTCCAGGTACTCGGTCTTGAGCGTGAGGCCCAGGCCCGGCACATCGTCCCTGAGCTGCAGGAAGCCGTTCTCGGCCACGGGCTCGCCGTCGAAGATGTACCAGAACAGCTCATTGCCCACTTCCACGTCGAAGATGGGGAAGTACTCGGCCATGGGCGAGGCCAGCGTGCTCATGGTCAGGTGGTAGTTGTGCATCTGGCCCGCATGCGGGATCACAGGCACGCTGAACGCCTCGCACAGCGCATTGATCTTGTGCGCGGCCGTGATGCCGCCCACGCGGTTGGTGTCGTACTGCACGACGCTGACGGCCTTCTTGTCCAGCAGCTGCTTGAAGCCGTAGAGGCTGAACTCGTGCTCGCCGCCCGAGATCGGAATGCCGCTGAGCCGGCTGAGTTCGGCGTAGCCGTCGATGTCGTCGGCGATCACGGGCTCCTCCAGCCAGCGCGGCTCGAACTTCTCCAGCTTGGGCAGCATGCGCCTGGCGTACTCCAGGTTCCAGCCCATGTAGCACTCCAGCATCAGGTCGCAGTCGTAGCCTATGACTTCGCGCACGGCCTCGACCGAGCGCAGGTTCTCGCGCACGCCTTCCTGCAGATGGGCCGGGCCGTAGCCGAAGCGCATCTTGAAGGCCTTGAAGCCCTGGTCCAGGAATTTTTGCGCCTCTTGCTGCATGGCCTTGAGGTCGGTGCGGTAGAGCTTGCTGTAGTAGCAGGGAATCCTTTCCTTGGTGCGCCCGCCCAGCAGCTTGAACACGGGCTTGTTCACGCTCTTGCCCAGGATGTCCCAGATGGCCAGGTCCACGGCCGAGATGGCGGCCATGGTCACGCCCTTGCGGCCCCAGGCTTGCGTGGCGCGGTACATGCGCTGCCACAGGTATTCGTAGTCCCAGGGGTCCTGGCCGATGACCAGGGGCGCCAGGTACTCGTCGATGATGGCCTTGGCGATGCGCGGCGCCAGCGCCACGTTGCCCAGGCCGACGATGCCGTCGTCGGTCTCGATCTCCACCACCGTCCAGGAATGGAAGCGGAAGGTGGACATGGTCTCCTGCGGCGCATAGAGCAGGTCCATGGCGTTGGAGCAGAAGTTGCCCTGGGGCGGCACGGTCTTGCCTTGCCATTCGTAGACGCGGGCGCGGACGGATTTGATTTTCATGATGGTGATGGCGAGGGAGTGAAGTCAGTCAGGGCAGGCGCGCGGCGCCCATGCGGCAGGCGATCAGAAAGGCCTGCCAGGTGGCCTCCACGCTGGCCCGGCCCTGGCCCGCGATGTCATAGGCCGTGCCGTGGGCCGGCGTGGTGATGGGGATCGGCAGGCCGCCCTGCACGGTCACGCCGCGCGAGAAGCCAAGCAGCTTGATGGCGATCTGGCCCTGGTCGTGGTACATGGTCACGATGGCCTGGTACTCGCCCGCCTGGGCCTTCAGGAAGATGGTGTCGGCCGGGAAGGGACCATGGAACGGATCGGGCGTAGGCCAGTCGCGGGCCTGCAGCGCGCGCACGGCCGGTGCGATGATGTCGATCTCCTCGCGCCCGCAGGTGCCGCCGTCGCCGTTGTGCGGGTTGAAGCCCGCCACCGCCACCTTGGGGGCCGCCATGCCGCTGGCCAGCAGTGCGCGGTAGATCAGCTCGGCCGCCTGCGCGATGCGCTCCTGGCTCAGATAGTTGGCCACGTCCCTGAGCGGCACATGCGACGAAATGCGCGAGGTCCACAGATCGCCCAGCGTATTGAATTCGCAGAAATAGCCGGTGACGCCCAGGTGCTCGGCAAAGTGGTGCAGCTCGTCCTCATGGCGCAGGCCGCCCAGCTTCATGGCCTGCTTGTTGAGCGGCGCAAAGCAGATGGCGTCGATCTGGCCGGCCTGGGCCGCGTCCATGCACCGGTCCAGCACCTGCAGCACCGAGCGCCCGCCTGCGGCTTCGGCACGGCCCTGGTGCACGGCATCGGGGGCCACCGTGTCCAGGGCCAGGAAGGCGGGCAGGGCGGTGTCGGTGCGGCCCCGTGCATGGGCCATGCTGGCGATGGGCGCGGTGGCCACCTGCAGGCCCGCGATGCGCTGGCCCTGCTGCCACAGCCAGGGGTCGCCGGCCAGCACGATGTTGGCCTTTTGCATGGCCTCGGGCCGCGCCAGCAGGCGTGCGATCAGTTCGGCGCCTATGCCGGCGGGATCGCCCAGGGTCAGGGCGACGACGGGAAGTTCGGATGCGGGCATGTGCGGCTCAGTCGATCTTGATGTGGTTCTTGCGGATGATTTCGCCAAAGCGCTGGTACTCGGCGTTGTGCAAGGCAATGAACTCCGCCTGGCCCATGGGCTGCAGCTCGGCGCCCACGGCCTCCAGGCGCGTGCGCGTCTCGGGCATGGCCAGCACCTTGTTGACCTCGTCGTGCACCCGTGCCTGCACGGCGCGGGGTGTGGCCGCTGGCATGTAGATGCCGTACCAGGCGCCTATCTCCACGCCCGGCAGGCCGGCCTCGGCCAGCGTCGGCACCTGGGGCAGCTGGGCGTTGCGGCGCGGTGACGTCACGCCCAGCGGGCGCAGCTTGCCGGCCTTGATCTGGCCGATCACCGAAGGCATGGTGTCGAAGCTCATCTGCACCTGGCCGCTGACCAGGTCCACCAGGGCGGCGGCGCTGCCCTTGTAGGGCACGTGGGTCAGTTCAATGCCGGCCGCGTCCTTGAACATCTCGGCCGCGATGTGCTGGGTGCTGCCCGTGCCGCTGCTGGCGAAGTTGATCCTGCCGGGCTCCTTGCGGGCCAGGGCGACCAGTTCCTGCACCGAGTTCGCGGGCAGGTTGTTTCCCACCACCAGCACATTGGGCACTGCGCCCACATAGGCCACAGGCACCAGGTCGCGGTTGCTGTCGTAGCCCAGCTTGAGCAGGTGCGGGGCAATGGCATGGGCCGTGACCACGCCCATCACCATGGTGTGCCCGTCCGTGGACTTGGCCGTCATGTCCACGGCCAGGGTGTTGGAGACGCCGGGGCGGTTTTCCACGATCACGGGCTGGCGCAGCAGCGGCGCGAGCCGGTCGGCCACGGCGCGTGCCATGGCATCCGTGCCGCCGCCCGGGGCCGAGCCCACCAGCATGCGCACGGGCCGCGCGGGCCAGTCGGGCGGGGTTGGCGGGGTTTGAGCGGTGGCGAGCGAGGGCAGCAGGGCGGCTGCGGCCAGCAGGATGCGGCGTTGCATGTCTTGTCTCCGGTGCTTTTGTTGTGGGCCCATGCTAGGCAGGCAATTGATTGCCGTAAACTGAAAATTGCTGATGAATGGATAACTCCAGGCAATCAATTCAAAGGGACTTCCATGGGCTCCATCGACCGCAGGGACAGCACGCCGCAACTGCTCAACCGCCTGCGCATGCGGCAGGTGGCGCTGATGCTGGCCATAGAGGAGCAGGGCACGCTGCGCGGCGCTGCAGCCCGGCTGGGCCTGAGCCAGCCGGCGGCCACCAAGATGCTGCATGAGCTGGAAGGCGCGCTGGGCCTGCCGCTGTTCGAGCGCGTGGGCCGCGGCCTGCAACTGAACGCCGCCGGCGAGCGCGTGACGGGCTACTTCCGCCACCTGCGCGGCGGCATGGAGGCGCTGAACCGCGAGCTGCAGGAACTGCGCGAAGGCAGCGCGGGGCGGCTGGCCGTGGGCAGCATCATGGCGGCGTCGCCGGGCCGCCTCACGCAGGCGCTGCTGGCGCTCAAGCGCCAGTGGCCGCTGTTGTCCATCGAGGTGGCCGTGGACACCAGCGACCGGCTGCTGGCGCAGTTGCAGGACGGGGTGCTGGAGGTGGTGGTGGGCCGTCCGGCCGGGCCGTCCGACGCGGATCACCGGTTTTGCTCGCTCGATGATGAGGCCCTGTCCATCATCGCGGGCTGCAGCCATCCGCTGGCGCGTGCCCGCAGCGTGGGCTTTGCGCAGCTGCAGGCCTATGGCTGGGTGCTGCAGCCGCCGGGCAGCCCCATGCGCGCGCTGATCGACCAGGAGTTCCAGGCCCACGGCCTGCCGCTGCCGCGCGGCCTGATCGAGACGGGCTCCATCCTCACCACCATGAACCTGGTGCGCAACTCCGATCTGGTGGCCGTGATACCGCAGGCCGTGGCCCGCGACCATGCCGAGCACGGCATGGTCCGCATCCTGTCCTACCGCATGCGCCGCAACCTGCAGTCCTACGGCAGCCTGGTGCGCCGCGACCGGCCGCTGAGCCAGGCGGCCGCCAGCTTTCTGGCGCTGTTGCACGGGCAGGAGCCGCCGCCGGCATCCGCGCCCTAGCCGATGTACCGCACCAGATGCGGGCTGACCCGCTTGCAGTAGCTCTTGCAGACGCGGCGCAGCACTTGGGCGGTGTCGGTGACGCCGGGCGACGGGCACTTGGGGTACCAGGTGGTGATGCGAAAGGAGGGTGGCGTGGGCAGATCCAGCTCCACCAGCTCCCCGCTTGCCAGCTGCGGCGCCACCAGCATGCCGTGCATGATGGCGACGCCCAGGCCCTCGCGCACCAGCGAGACCAGGGCCGCCAGCGAGGGCGATCCCGAGATGCGCAGATCGCTGGAGACCATGCCGCTTTGCACGGCCAGTTGCTGTGCCATGGCCACGGCCTGCTCGTAGGGGCCGGTGCCGCGCATCTGTGTCAGCAATTGCTTGCCCAGCGCCTTGTGCAGTCCATCCTTCCTGGGCACCAGGCCCCGCCTGGCAATCCAGTGCACGGGCACCTCCAGCAGGTTCTCGACCACGGCGAACTGGGGGTCCACGCCGCTGCCGGTGCGCACGATCAGGTCCAGATCGCGCCGCATCATCTGCTCCGACAGGTGGGTGCTCAGATCGACGGTCAGGTCCAGCTCGATATGCGGCAGGCTGGCACCCATCGCCTTGACGAATTCGGGCAGGAAGGTGTGTACCGCCGTCTCCAGCACGCCGACCCGCAGGCGGCAGCCGATGGCGTCGTCGGACCTGGCGGCACGCTCCAGGGTGCGTGCGGCTTCGATGACGGCCTCCGCATGCCGCAGCAGCCGGGCGCCGGCGTCGGTGATCTGCAGCGTCTTGCGGTCCCAGTGGAACAGGGTCACGCCCAGGTCCGACTCCAGCCCGCGTATGCGCATGGAGACGGCGCCGGGGCTGGCATGCACCAGTTCGGCCACGCGGCGCACGCTGCCGATGCGTGCCAGCAGCACAAAGGTTTCCAGAAAGCGGATGTTCATGGGGGTCTGCGCGGGCTGCGGTGGCTGTTCAGTTTTTCTGGGAGAGGCTGCGCACAATTCCTGAGTGGACCGGTGGCCTGCTGCTTTTTACATTGGGAGGCATCTCCACTCAATAGAGGCTCACCCATGACGCACTGGACCCATCCGACCGAGTTCCGACAGGAGGTGCGCGCCGGCCGCTTTCGCGGGCAGACGGCAGGGCAGTGCCCCGGCTACACCCAGGGCAACCTGGCGATATTGCCGCGCGAGTGCAGCGAGGAGTTCCTGCGCTTTGCTCGCCTCAACCCCAAGTCCTGCCCGCTGATCGGCGTGACCGAGCCCGGCAGCAGCCGCGTGCCCGAACTGGGCGATATCGATCTGAAGACCGACCTGCCCTCGTACTGGGTGTTTCGCGATGGTCACAGGGCCGAGCAGGTGAATGACCTCACCGACCTGTGGCGCGACGACCTGGTGGGCTTCGTCATCGGCTGCTCCTATTCCTTCGAGGATGCGCTGCGCGAGGCGGGCGTGCCCGTGCGCCACATCGATGAAGGCCGGGGCGCGCCCATGTTCATCTCCAGTATTCCCAACGGCCGGGCCGGCCGCTTCGGCGGCAGCATGGTGGTCAGCATGCGGCCCATGACGACGGCCCACGCCATCCGCGCCATCCAGGTCACTTCGCGCTTTCCCAGCGTGCATGGGGCGCCCGTGCACCTGGGCGATCCCGCGCAGATAGGCATTGCCGACATCGACAGGCCGGACTTCGGCGAGCCCATGGCGCTCAGGCCGGGAGAGATTCCCGTGTTCTGGGCCTGCGGCGTGACGCCCCAGCAGGCCATACGCTCGGCGGCCCTGCCATTCGCCATCACGCACGAGCCGGGCCACATGCTGGTGACGGAGTTGCGCAACAGCCATCTGGCCGCGTTCTGACGGCCTGCCTGCCTGGCTTGGGGCCCGCTTCGGCGGGCCTTTTTCTTTGCGTCGCCGGCCGGCAAGGGGCCGCTCCTGTTCAGTTTTCGTGAACAGAGGGGGCGAAAACTTCTCGATGGACGCGGTCCAGGGGCACTTTTAGATTGGACGCCAGTGGCGGGCACCGGCGGAGGGCCGTGCTCCAGGCCACGGTTTTCCTGACTTCAACTTCGAGACAAACGGGTTCCGACACCATGCAAGAACGCTCCATTCCCCATGACAGGCGCTGGCAATTCTGGATAGACCGTGGCGGTACGTTCACCGATGTGGTGGGCAAGCGGCCCGATGGCAGCCTGGTCACGCACAAGCTGCTGTCGGAGAACCCCGAGCAGTACCGGGACGCGGCCGTGGCCGGCATCCGCCACCTGCTGGGCCTCAAGCCCGGCGAGCCGGTCACGCCGGACCTTGTGGAGTGCGTGAAGATGGGCACCACGGTGGCCACCAATGCGCTGCTGGAGCGCAAGGGCGAGCCCACGCTGCTGGTGACCACGCGGGGCTTTCGCGATGCGCTGCGCATCGCCTACCAGAACCGTCCGCGCCTGTTCGACCGCCATATCCAGTTGCCCGAACTGCTCTACAGCGAGGTGGTCGAGGCCGTGGAACGTGTGGATGCCCATGGGAAGGTGCTGCGCGAGCTGGACGGGCTGCACCTGCACACGGCGTTGGCAGCAGCCCATGCGCGCGGCCTGCGCAGCGTGGCCATCGTCTTCATGCATGGCTACCGCCATACGCGGCATGAGCAGATGGCGGCGCGCATTGCGCGGCAGTTGGGTTTCACGCAGGTCAGCACTTCGCACGAGACCAGTCCGCTGATGAAGTTCGTGAGCCGGGGCGATACCACGGTGGTCGATGCCTACCTGTCTCCCATCCTGCGCCGCTATGTGCAGCAGGTGGCTGCAGAGATGCCGGGAGTGCGGCTGTTCTTCATGCAGTCTTGCGGAGGGCTGTCCGACGCGGGCAGTTTTCAGGGCAAGGACGCCATCCTGAGCGGGCCGGCCGGAGGCATCGTGGGCATGGCGCGCACGGCGGGCCTGGCCGGGCACGACAGGGTCATCGGTTTCGACATGGGTGGCACATCCACCGACGTCAGCCACTATGCAGGCGCCTTCGAGCGCGAGTTCGAGACCCAGGTGGCCGGCGTGCGCATGCGCGCGCCGATGATGAGCATCCACACCGTGGCCGCCGGCGGCGGCTCGGTGCTGGCCTACGACGGTTCGCGGTTCCGCGTGGGACCCGAGAGCGCGGGTGCCCATCCCGGCCCGGCGAGCTATCGCCGCGGCGGCCCCCTGGCCGTGACCGATGCGAACGTGATGGTCGGCAAGGTCCAGCCGCGCTACTTTCCCAGCGTGTTCGGGCCTGCCGCCAACGAGCGACTGGACGGCGAGGCCGTGCGTGTCCGCTTCGAGGAACTGGCGCGGCAGACGGGGCGCACTCCCGAGGACGTGGCCGAGGGCTTCATCCGCATCGCCGTGCAGCAGATGGCCAACGCCATCAAGAAGATCAGCGTGGCGCGCGGCTATGACGTCACGCGCTATACGCTGCAGTGCTTCGGCGGCGCGGGCGGCCAGCATGCCTGCCTGGTGGCCGATGCGCTGGGCATGTCCCGCGTGTTCGTGCATCCGCTGGCCGGCGTGCTCAGCGCCTATGGCATGGGCCTGGCGGACCAGACCGTGATCCGCGAGCAGGCCATGGAGCTGGCGCTGACTGCCGAGGCCCTGCCGCTGATCGCTGAATGCCTGGATGCGCTGGGCACGGGCGCGCAGGCGGAGCTGGAGCGCCGGCAGGTCGGCGCAGGCCCCGTGCAGGTGCGGCACAACGTGCATGTGCGCTACGAGGGCTCCGATTCCGCCTTGGTCGTGCCCTTTGGCTCCCTGCCGGGCATTCAGTCGGCTTTCGAGGAGGCCTACCGCCAGCGTTTCGCCTTTCTGATGGCGGGCAAGGGGCTGGTGGTGGAAGCCGTGTCGGTCGAAGCCGTGATTGCGGGCGATGCGCCCGGCGAGCCGCTGCAGCCGGAGCATCCGCCGCGCGAGCATCCGCGCCGCGAAACCGTGCGCATGTACTCCGGCGGCGCCTGGCATGGCGCGGCCCTGGTGGTGCGCGAGGACCTGCGGCCCGGCGACGTCATTGCCGGCCCGGCCATCATCGCCGAGCGCAACGCCACCACCGTGATCGAGCCTGGCTGGTCGGCCAGGCTCACCGGGCTGGATCACCTGGTGCTGGACCGGGTGGTGCCGCGCAAGGTCGAGTACGCGGCCGGCACGACGGTGGACCCTGTGCTGCTGGAGGTCTTCAACAACCTGTTCATGAACATCGCCGAGCAGATGGGCCTGCAGCTGCAGAACACCGCCTATTCGGTGAACATCAAGGAGCGGCTGGATTTCAGCTGCGCGCTGTTCGATGCCCGGGGCCATCTCATCGCCAACGCGCCGCACATGCCCGTCCATCTGGGCTCCATGGGCGAAAGCATCCAGACGGTGATCCGCAGGAACGCCGGGCGCATGGCCCAGGGCGATGTCTATGTGCTCAACGACCCCTACCAGGGTGGCACCCATCTGCCGGACATCACCGTCATCACGCCGGTCCATATCGCCGGCGAGGCATCTCCGACCTTCTACGTCGGCAGCCGGGGCCACCATGCCGATGTGGGCGGCATCACGCCCGGTTCCATGCCGCCGTTTTCCACGCGCATCGAGGAAGAGGGCGTGCAGATCGACAACTTCAAGCTGGTCGATCGCGGCGTGCTGCGCGCCCAGGAGATGGTCGAGCTGCTGCAAAGCGGCGAGCATCCGAGCCGCAACCCGCAGCAGAACCTGGCCGACCTGAAGGCCCAGATCGCGGCCAATGAAAAAGGCGTGCAGGAGCTGCACAAGATGGTGGCGCAGTTCGGCCTGCCCGTGGTGCAGGCCTACATGGGCCATGTGCAGGACAACGCCGAGGAGTCGGTGCGCCGCGTCATCACGCGGCTCAGGGACGGGCAGTTCACGCTGGAACTGGACAATGGCGCGCAGATCCGCGTGGCCGTCACCGTCGATACGGCCGAGCGCAGTGCCGTCATCGATTTCTCGGGCACCAGCGTCCAGCAGACCAACAACTTCAATGCGCCGCGCGCCGTGTGCATGGCGGCCGTGCTCTATGTGTTCCGCACGCTGGTGGACGACGACATCCCGCTCAACGCGGGCTGCCTCAAGCCTTTGAAAGTCATCATCCCCCAAGGCTGCATGCTCAACCCCAACCCGCCCGCTTCGGTGGTCGCGGGCAATGTGGAGACCTCCACCTGCATCACCAACGCGCTGTTCGGCGCGCTGGGCGTGATGGCGGGCAGTCAGCCCACCATGAACAACTTCACCTTCGGCAATGCGCACCACCAGTACTACGAAACCATTGCCGGCGGCAGCGGCGCGGGCGCGGTGCTGGACGCCGAGGGCCGGGTGGAGCGCGGGTTCAACGGCACCAGCGTCGTCCAGACGCACATGACCAATTCGCGCCTGACCGATCCGGAGGTGCTGGAGTTCCGCTTCCCCGTGATGCTGGACAGCTATGAGATCCGCGACGGCTCGGGCGGCGGCGGGCGCTGGCACGGCGGCAACGGCGGCGTGCGGCGCGTGCGCTTCCTGGAGCCCATGACGGCCAGCATCCTGTCCAACGGGCGCCTGAATCCGGCCTTCGGCATGGCAGGTGGCCAGCCGGGGCAGCCGGGCATCAACCGTGTGCTGCGTGCCGATGGCCAGGTCGAGGAACTGGACCACATCGGCGCCGTGCACATGCAGCCGGGCGACATCTTCGAAGTCTGCACGCCGGGGGGCGGCGGCTACGGAACGGCGGCCTGACACGCCGCCAGCAGGGGGCATGGCGCGGGCGGGGGAGGGCCGCCCGGCCAGGCCCGGATCACAACCGATGGAGTGCCATTGAATGCAAGACGCTTCGCGCAGCCGAAGTGCAAGGAGACAACAAATGACAAGCCTTGACAACGCAAGGACCCTGGCCGCAGAGCAGCCCCGGGGCCACTGGCTGGGCCAGCTCGAGCCCAAGGAAAAGCGGGCGCTGACGGCCTCGTTCGGCGGCTATGCCGTGGACGCCTTCGACTACTACACGCTGCCCCTGGTCACCCCGATCCTGCTGTCGCTGTGGGGCATGAGCAAGACCGAGGTCGGCCTGATCGGCACCTCGACGCTGGTGGCCTCGGCCATCGGCGGCTGGATGGCCGGCATCCTGGCGGACCGCTACGGGCGCGTGCGTGTGCTGCAGTGGACCATCCTCGTGTTCGCGCTTTTCACCTTCGCCTGCGGCCTGGCGCAGACGCCGGGCCAGTTGCTGCTGGCCCGCACGCTGCAGGGGCTGGGCTTTGGCGGCGAATGGGCCGTGGGCTCGGTGCTGATCGCCGAGACCATACGGCCGGCTTTCCGTGGCAAGGCGGTGGGGCTGGTGCAAAGCAGCTGGGCTATAGGCTGGGGGGCGGCCGTGCTGGTGTCCATGGCGCTGTTCTCGTTTCTGCCGCCCGAGATGTCATGGCGGGCCATGTTCCTGCTGGGCCTGCTGCCGGCCCTGTTGATCCTGTTCATCCGCCGTTCCGTCAAGGACCCCGAGGTCTACCTGAAGACCCGCGCCGCCGTGGGCCGGGGCGAGCGCAGCGGGCACTTCCTGGACATCTTCAAGGGCGGCATGCTCAAGACCACGGTGCTGGCCAGCCTGATGTTCACCGGCATGCAGGGCGGCTACTACGCCATTGCCGTGTGGCTGCCCACCTTCCTGAAGAACGAGCGCCACCTGACGGTGCTGGGCTCGGGCGGCTACCAGTTCATGTTCATCTTTGGCGCCTTTGCCGGCTACCTGTGCGGTGCCTACGCTTCCGACCGGCTGGGCCGGCGCCTGGCCTTCACGCTGTTCGCCATCGGCGCCGGCAGCCTGGCCTATGCCTATACGCTGCTGCCCATCACCGATGCCTGGATGCTGGTGCTGGGCTTTCCGCTGGGCTTTTTCATGTCGGGCATCTTCAGCGGCGCCGGAGCCTTCCTGGCCGAGCTGTTCCCCAACGAACTGCGAGGCTCTGGCCAGGGCTTTTGCTACAACTTCGGCCGCGGCATCGGGGCCACCTTCCCTGCGCTGGTGGGCGTGCTCAGCGACCGGCTGGGACTGTCGCTGGGCATGGCCATCGGCATCTGCGCCACGGCGGGCTACGTGATGGTGGTGTTGTTTGCCATGTGCCTGCCGGAGACGCGAGGCCGGGATCTGGCCGCGCAGTGAAGCGCTGGCCAGACCGGCCCCGGCACGCTCAGTAGCTGCCCATGTAGTCGCGCTTGCCGACCTCGACGCCGTTGTGGCGCAGCAGGGCATAGGCGGTGGTCACATGGAAGAAGAACTGCGGCAGGCCGTAGTGCAGCAGGTAGGCGCTGGCGGTCAGCTTCTTTTCCTTGGGCGTGCCGGGGCGCAGCACGATCTCGCGGGACTCGCTTTGCGCGAACTGCTCGGGTGCGAACGAGCCCACATGGTCCAGCGCCTTGGCGATCAGCGCCTGCAGTTCGGCAAAGCTGGTCTGCGTGTCGGGCCACGAAGGCACCTCGGCGCCGGCCAGGCGCGAGGCGATGCCCTTGGCGAAGTCCGCAGCAATCTGCACCTGGCGCACCAGCGGGAACATGTCGGGGAACAGGCGGGCCTGCAGCAGGGCGTCGGGATCGATGTTCTTCTGCGCGGCGTGTTCCTCGGCCTTTTTGAGCACGTCGGACAGGGCCTTCAGCATCTGCTGCAGGACGGGAATGGAGGCGGTGTACAGGGGGCTGGTCATTGCGGGCTCGCTAAGGATTGTGAAGGGCTGGCAATCGCATGCACCTGCATCCGTCGCCAGCCGGCACAGGCTAACAGCAACTGCTTTCACTTGCCGCCTGCGCTAGCATGCGCGCCATGCAAATCCCTGAAGCCGCTCCCTCGTTCGCGGGCCTTGGCCAGGCCGGATTCGGCGCCGCCATCTTCGACATGGACGGCCTGCTCATAGACTCCGAGCCCTTCTGGAAGCGTGCCGAACGCGAGTCCTTTGCCGAGGTCGGCATCGACATCACGGCCGAGATGTCCCGCGTGACGGCGCCCATGACCACGGCGCAGGTCGCCGCGCACTGGTATGCCCACCGGCCCTGGCAGGGGCCCAGCCAGCGCGAGCTGGAGAGCCGCGTGGTCGCGCGCGTGGCGGCCCTGGTCAGCGCGCATGGACAGGCCCTGCCCGGCGTGCGCGAAACACTGAGCGCCTGCCGCGCCCTGGGCTGGCGCGTGGCGCTGGCCTCGAACTCTCCTTTGTCTTTGTGCCACCACACCCTGGATGCGCTGGGCCTGCGGCCGGCGTTCGACGCCATCGTCTCGGCCGAGCAGGTGGTGCGCGGCAAGCCCGCGCCCGACATCTACCACTTCGCGGCGCAACGCCTGGGCGTGCCGGCCGGGCGCTGCCTGGTGTTCGAGGACTCGGTCTCGGGAACACATGCGGCGCGGCAGGCCGGCATGACCGTCATCGCCGTGCCGTCCGAGGACCAGTGCTTCGACGGGGCGCAGCCTGCGCCGAACTGGGTGGTGCCCACGCTGGTGGCGCTGCATGGGGCAGCGGGCCGGTAAGGCATCCGCAGCACCCGCATCGCATGGCGCGTGCCGGCCGCAAGGGTGTTGATGAGAACCATTCTCAGTACAATCGCCGCCCGTGCCGTTCTTCTTCGTCCTGTCCGTTTTCCATGCTGGCGTGCCTGCCCGCGTCCAGACCGCCGTGCCGGGAGCCTGCCCGTGAGCGCGCGCGTGCCAGGCGCGGACGATGATGCCGCTCCCTCGCTGCTGGCCCGCGTGTATGCGCGCTGGCACCAGCCTCTGCGCCGCCTGCTGGGCCGGCAGATGCGCAACCGCGAGGATGCCGAGGATGCGGTGCAGGAGGTCTTCGTGCGCTATGCGGCCTCGGGCAAGGCCCTGCCGCCCGAGGAGCAGGAGCCCTATCTGCGCGTGATCGCCCGCCATGTATCGCACGATGCCTGGCGCCGCTCGGCGGGCGCGCCGGGGCGCGAATCGGTCTCGCTGGATGAACACATGGAGTTGGCGCAGCAACTGCCGGCCGGCGAGGGGTCGGACCCCCTTCAGGCGGCGCACCACCGCGAGCGCCTGGGCCGGCTGGAGCAGGCCATGGCCGAGCTGCCCGAGCGCCGCCGCGAGGCCTTCGTGCTGCACAGCATCGACGGGCTCACGCAGACCGAGGTGGCGCAGCGCATGGGCATTTCGCGCCGCATGGTGCACAACCATGTGACGCTGGCCATGGCCTATTGCGAGCTGCGCGTGCAGTACGGCAGCGCCGAAGACATGCGCCTGATGCAGGGCCTGCTGGCGCAGGCCGCGACGGACGGGGAGGGCCGGGAATGACGCTGACCCCGCAACGCCTGCAATTGCATGCCCGCGCCGCCGACTACTTCGCCCGCCGCCGTGAAGCCGACTGGACCGGCGCCGACGAGCGCGAACTCGACGCCTGGCTGGCCGCCGACCCGCAGCACCGCAGCATCTTCGAGAGCCTGGGGCGCACGGTGCTGGACCTGCAGCAGTTGCGCAGGCAGGCGCTGGCCTGCGACGCGGCTGCTGCGCCGCAAGCCAGGGCGAGCGGGCCGCATGCGCAGACACAGGCCCACTTGCCCGCGCCGGCACGTCAGCGCACACGCCGCGGCCTGATGCCGGCGTTGCTGTCGGTGGCTCTGGTCACGACGCTGGCCCTGGGCGGCGGCTGGTATGCCTGGGACAACCACGCAAGCCATGTGATCGAGATGGCCACCGGCCCCGGCGAGGTGCGCGAGGCCGAACTGCCCGATGGCACGCGGGTCACGCTGAATTTTTCCTCCAGGCTGCAGGTGCGCTACTACCCGCGCCGCCGCGAGACGGTGCTGGACCAGGGCGAGGCCTTCTTCCAGGTCGCCGCCGACCGGTCGCGGCCCTTCACCGTGGACAGCGGCGCCAGCCAGATCCGCGTGGTGGGCACGGCCTTCAATGTGCGCGCCGGGCCGCCAGCGCTGGTGGTCAAGGTGCTGGAGGGCAAGGTGGAGCTGCGCCCCGATCGCCATGCGGCGGACGACCGGCGCCTGCTGCTGGGCGCGGGTGCCGGCATGTCCGTCGATGCCCGCGACGGCACACGGCAGCCGCTGGCCGCGGGCGCGGACACCGTGGGTGACTGGCGCAGCGGCCAGCTGGTGTTCCAGCAGGCGCCGCTGACCCAGGTAGCAGCCGATCTGGCCCGCTACCTGGGCCGGCCCGTGCGCGTGGACGGCGATGCGCGGCTGGCCGCGCTGTCCGTGTCCGGCGTGGCGCTGACCGGCAAGCCCGAGGTGTTTCTGCGCTCGCTGCCGCACTTGTTGCCGGTGCGTGTGCAGGGCGATGCGCAAGGCGGCTGGCGGATCTCGGCGCACTGAGTGCTCTTTTTCTTCTTTTGTAAATAAATGTAAATTACCCGTTTTCCTGGTCTTGCCACATTCCCACTTTGGCGCGAAGGCGGGTTTTACCTTCATGGAGGGCGGGCTTTCTCGCCTCCATGGTTGCCAGCCAGGCCGCTGCCCAGTGCACAGCTCAGCCAACAACCGCGACGGCCGCGCACGCGCGTGGTGGGAGGACGCTCAACTGTCTGCCTGCCACCCACCGCGCACACCGCGACAGCGGGCAATGGACACAGTGCAGCAGGAGCAGGGATGCAAGCAGGAAAAGAACACGGCAGCGCCGCCATGGGCGCGGGCATTTGGGGAGGAGAGTTTCAGCACAGGGGCAGGCCATGGCGGCGGGCAAGGATGCCGTCGCTGGTGGCCGCAGCCCTGGTTGCGCTGGCGCAGCCGGCGGTGCAGGCGCAGCAGCCATCGTCCGTGCAGGCGGGGCAGGCGGGGCAGGCGGGCCAGGCAGGCCAGGCAGGGGAGCTGGCCTTCAGCATTGCGCCCCAGCCGCTGGCCGGCGCGTTGCGCCAGTTCACGCAGCAGGCCCAGCACCAGGTGCTGTTCGATCCGCAGATCGTTGCAGGCCGCACTTCGCCGGCCTTGCAGGGCCGCTTCACGCCGCGCCAGGCGCTGGACCGGCTGCTGGCCGGCACCGGCGTGACCGTGATCGATGCCGTACCGGGCGCCTACACGCTGAAGGCCCCGGCCAGGGAGCCGTCGCCGGCAGCCGATGCTGCGCTGGGCACGGTGCTGGTCACGGCCCAGGCGCACGCTGGCGATACCACGGAGGGTTCGGGCTCCTATGCGGCCTCGCGCGTGTCGCTGGGCAAGGGGCAGAGCGTGCGCGAGACGCCGCAGTCCATCTCCGTGGTCACGCGCCAGCGCATCGAGGACCAGGGCCTGGTCTCCGTGGGCGACGTGATGCAGCAGACCACGGGCGTGACGGTGGACTACGCGGGCTCGGGTGGCCTGGGCGGCACGGCCAACAGCTTTTACGCGCGGGGCTTCCAGATCAGCAATGTCCAGATCGACGGAGCGGCGGTGGACGCCTTCAGCCAGGGCACCTTCGACCCCAATATGGCCATGTACGACAGCGTGCAGGTGATCCGCGGCGCGGACGGCCTGTACAGCGGCAATGGCGAGCCCGGCGGCTCCATCAACCTGGTGAGAAAGCGCCCCACGGCACAGCCGCAGGTGCTGGCCTCGGCCTCGGTGGGCAGCTGGAACCAGCGCCGTGCCGAACTTGATGTGGCGGGCCCGCTGGCCGCCGATGGCCGGGTGCGCGGCCGCGCCGTGCTGGCGCACAGCGACCGCGAGTTCTTCTATGACTACGCCGATGCGCGCAACACCTTGCTCTACGGCATTGTGGAAGCCGATCTCACGCCTGCGACCAAGCTGACCCTGGGCGGCAGCTACGACAAGTCGGCCAGCCTGCCCTGGCGCAGCGGCCTGCCGCGCGCGGCCAATGGCGACGATCTGCACCTGCCGCGCAGCACGGCGCTGATGGCGGGCTGGGGCCATTACGACAGGACCAACAAGGAGCTGTTCGCCCAGCTGGAACAGAAGCTGGAGGGCGACTGGCGCGTCCGCGCCCATGCCAACTATGTCAAGGTGGACAGCGACAGCCGGTTGGCCGACGTCACCGGCGCGGTCGATCCGACGACGGGCCTGGGAGCCACGCTCAACGGCTTCTCCAACGACTTCTATTCCACCAAGAAGGCGCTGGATGCCAACGTCAGCGGAACGTTCTCCCTGCTGGGGCGCAGGCACCGGCTGCTTTTGGGCGCGGACTGGGCCAAGATCCGCGACACGCAGGACACCTTTCTGTCCGAGGTGGACATGCCGGGGGGCATCAACGTGTTCGGCTTCGACCCGGGCGCCATTCCCTTGCCCAGCTCCGTCTGGAAGACGCGCAGCTTCGCGGGCTATGGCGCCACGCAGAAGGGCCTGTACGGCCGGCTCAACCTGAGCCTGACGGACCGGCTGACGGCCATCGTCGGCGCACGCCGCGCCAGCTATGCAACGCAGACACCCTGGCTGCGCTTCGACCAGGCCGGCAATCTCACCAGCCGCATCGTGTCGTCCAATAGCGAGAGCGGTATCTTCACGCCCTATGGCGGCCTGGTCTACGACATCGACGACCGCTGGACGGCCTACGGCAGCGTCGCCGAGATCCACAAGTCCCAGGCCGACAAGCTGGGCGGGCCCTTTCCCGGCACGCCGCTGGACCCCATCAAGGGCCGCAATTTCGAGCTGGGCGCCAAGGGCGAGTTCAACGAGGGCCGGCTGATGGCCTCCATGGCCCTGTACCGCATAGAGCGCAATGGCGAGGCCGTGGCCGATCCCTCCTACCCCAACACCGACATCGGCGACGCGGGCCTGAACTGCTGCTGGCTGAGCAAGGGCAAGGTGGTCAGCCAGGGCGTGGAAGGCGAGATCTCGGGCGAGCTGGCGCGCGGCTGGCAGCTGTTTGCCGGCTACACCTTCAACCGCAACCACAACAAGACGCCGGGCATCGAAGGCATCTACCACTCCGTCACGCCCAAGCATCTGTTCAAGCTGTGGAGCACCTACCGCCTGCCCGGCGAGCTGTCGCAATGGACGATTGGCGGCGGCGCCAATATCCAGAGCGCGCATTTCGTCAGCGGCTCGGCCAATGCCTTCAATCCTGACACGGGCAAGTTCGACGGCGCGGCCGTGCCCTTCAAGTTCAGCCAGGGCGGCTATGCCGTGTGGAATGCCAGCGTGCAGTACCGCATCAACCGCAACTGGCAGGCCGTGCTCAACCTGAACAACCTGTTCGACAAGGTCTACTACCGCACAGTGGGCACCAGCGGCGGCAACAACTGGTATGGCGAGCCTCGCAATGTGATGCTGACACTGCGCGGAACGTTCTGAGGCACCCCTGAGCGGCTGCGCCGCTTCCCCCTCTCTTCGGAGGGGGGCGGACACCCTCTGGGCGTGGCGCCCAACGCCAGCAACCTGCTGGACAGGCGCTGCTACGTGCCTTCGTTCAACACGGTGTCGGGCAACAACTGCTACGGCGCACCGCGCTCGCTGCTGCTGACGCTAAGCGCCGCGTATCTGGCGCGTGCTATGCGGCAGCGGCCGCCGCAACGCCGAACTCCTCGCTGTCCGCCTGGGCACCGTCGTCGAACACCAGGCGGCGCTCAGGCCAGCGCATGGCGGCAAGCTTGAAGCGCTGCTGCGGGTCCTCGCCCGCCAGGCGGGCATTCCAGCGGCCGCCGACCGAGTAGTCCACGCAAAACACATTGCCGCGCCGGCCGTGCCAGGACAGTGGGCCCGTCTGGCCGAACAGGTTCTCGGCCTGGGCGCCGTGGAAGGACGGGCCGCCCCGGTTCAGGCGCCGCCAGTAGTGGCCCACGACCACGGCCTGGGCATCCTCATATTCGTTCCACCAGGCCACGCGCTCGACGAAGCGCCACTTGCCGCCCGCGTAGAAGGGATTGCGGCATTCGCGCTCCACGCCCGAGGTCAGCACCTTCAGCGGATTGACCATGGCCTTGGCCAGTTCGCTTTCGCTGTGCGCGGGCAGGAAGGGCGGCAGCCAGTTGCGGTCTTCCAGGTCATGCGGCCATTGCCGGCGCTCGGCGCGCATGCGCTCGGCCACCTTGTTGACCTGGGCCTGCTGGGCGGCCACGGCCTCGAAGTGGTCATAGGCGCTGCGCGCGCTGCCCGGCGGCAGCTCGCGCGCCATGGCGATCTGCTGCGGGCGCCAGGCCGCGTGGACCACGCGCAGGTCCTCGCGCTCCATGGCGATGGGCAGCCGCTCCAGCAAGGCCAGGGTGTCGGGGATATCGCACAGCGGCATGCGTGCGAACGGGGCGTACTTGGGTGTGTCGGAGGCCACGCGGCTGTCGAAGAACCAGCCGGAACCGTCCTTGGCGTCCTCGCGCAGCAGGTTGATTTCGTGGTTGCCGAGCACGGCCAGCGCATGGCCCGACTCCAGCATGGGCACCACGCGGGCCAGCACGCCCGGGCTGTCTGGACCCCGGTCGCAGAAGTCGCCCACGAAGACCAGGCGCCTGCCCTGGGGGTGGCGGCCCAGCGCGTCGTAGCCCAGGTGCCCCAGCAGATGCTCCAGCGCTTCGGCTTCGCCATGGATGTCGCCGACGATGTCGAGCGGACCGGGGGGCAGGGGCTGGACGAGGCTCATGGCGGAAAGATGCAAAAGACGGCGCAGGCTTGGAAAACCGACATTATTTGCACAGACCCGCCGTGCCCGCCAGCCCCGTTTGCGACAGGACCGTGTCAGCGCCGTTGCAGGCGCACAAAGCTGTAGGGCAGGCCATTGTCTGCCACATGGCGGCTGCGCGAGACTTCCTGCCACTCGGGGCCCGGCGTGGGCGCGAAGGCGTCGCCTTCGTAGTCGCGTTCGATTTCAGTCACCTCGATGCTGTCGGCCAGCGGCAGGGCCTGGGCGTAGATCTGGGCACCGCCCATGACCCACACGTCGGCGGATGCCTGGCGGCCCAGCGCCAGGGCCTGCTCCAGGCTGGTGGCATGCTGCACGCCGGGGGCGGCTGGCTCGGGCGCCCAGTCCGCCTGGCGCGTGACCACGATGTTGGTGCGTCCGGGCAGCGGCCTGAAGCGGGCCGGCAGCGAGTCCCAGGTCTTGCGGCCCATGACCACGGCCGAGCCCTGGGTCAATTGCTTGAAGTGCGCCAGGTCCTCGGGCAGGTGCCAGGGCATGGCATTGTCCTTGCCGATGACGCCGTTGGCGGCGCGTGCGTAGATGAGATGGATGGCCATCGGGCGGGTCTTTCTGCTGCCTCAGACGGCCACGGGGGCCTTGATGGGCTCGTGGTGCTGGTAGCCGACGACCTCGAAGTCCTCGTACTCGTAGCCGAAGATGGAGTCGGGCCGGCGCTTGATCTGAAGCGTCGGGTAGGCGAAGGGCTGGCGCGCCAGCTGGGTCTCGACCTGGGTGAAGTGGTTGTTGTAGATGTGGCAGTCGCCACCGGTCCAGACGAAGTCGCCCACCTCCAGGTCGCATTGCTGGGCCAGCATGTGGGTCAGCAGCGCGTAGCTGGCGATGTTGAAGGGAACGCCCAGGAAGATGTCCGCGCTGCGCTGGTACAGCTGGCAGCTGAGCTTGCCGTCGGCCACGTAGAACTGGAAGAAGGCGTGGCAGGGCATGAGCGCCATCTGCGGCAGGTCGGCCACGTTCCAGGCGCTGACGATGATGCGGCGGCTGTCCGGGTTGCTCTTGAGCTGCTTGACCACTTCGGCGATCTGGTCGATGTGGCCGCCGTCCGGCGTCGGCCAGTTGCGCCATTGCATGCCATAGACCGGGCCCAGGTCGCCGTCCTCGCGGGCCCATTCGTCCCAGATGGTGCAGCCGCGCTCCTGCAGCCAGCGCACATTGCTGTCGCCGCGCAGGAACCACAACAGTTCCAGGATGATGGACTTGAGGTGCACCTTCTTGGTGGTGACCAGCGGAAAGCCTTCGGACAGGTCGAAGCGCATCTGGTGGCCGAACACGCTGCGCGTGCCCGTGCCGGTACGGTCGGTCTTGGACACGCCGTGCTCGTACACATGGCGCATGAAATCTTCGTACTGGGAGCGGGCTGGGCGGGGCGCAGGAGTCGTGTTCATCTTCCGGATTATCCCTTGATGAATACGGCGCCTTGTCCGACGGTATCCATGCCCCTTGAAACAAGGTCTGGCGCCCCGGGTGCGAAAATGCCCGCAGACTGGTGCCGGTGCATTGCCCAGGCTTTCGCACCGGCGTCACCGCTTTTTTCGCATCCGCTTTGACAAGGAGCTTGCGCATGTCTTCCATGCTCTCCCCCTGGCAGGCCGCCGTTGCATTGGGTGTCGCCATGCTGGCGCTGACAGCCTGCGATCCGCGTTCTCCCTCCGTCCCGACTCCCAAGGCCGCGCAGTCCGTCGCACTCGATGTGGCTGCGCCAGCCCCGGAATTGGTGCTGGCGTTTCCCGCGCGCACGCGCATGCCCTCCACCGCCAAGGCGGGGGAACCCGGCCTGGACAGCCTGGCCGAGTACGTGGGCAAGTATCCCTACGACGGCACCAACTACCTGGAGCAGGGCGTGCTGGCCGACCGGCTCAAGGCGCTGCTGGGCACCAGCTACCCGACCCTGCTGAGCAATATGCGTACCGTGGGCCCGCTGACCAAGGAAGGCGATGTGTGGAGCATCGTCGGCCTGCGCCCCCACCAGGGCGGCGAGGAGATGGGAGCCATCGTGATCGATCCTGCGCGCAACGCACTGCGCGTGTGGCTGCTGACCGATGGCAAGCAGACCGACTTCTCCGACGCGGCCGGTGCCGACATCGCCTGGCCCGAACAGGTCAACAAGACGATGGCCAATATCGAGGCCAAACCGGTTTCCTGACAAGGCAGGCACGTGCCGCTCCTGGCTCAGGACGGCGCGTGCAAACCCGGCGCTGCCCCAGAAGGGGCGGCGTTGCGCTCAGGAGGCTTGCCTTGGCAGGATGCAGCCCGGGTTCATCAGTCCCTGCGGGTCCAGCGCCTGCTTGATGGCGCGCATCATGCCCAGCGCCACGGGGGACTGGTACTTCTGCAGCTTGTCCACCTTGAGCGCACCCACGCCGTGCTCAGCCGAGAACGAGCCGCCGAATTCGGCCACGGCTTCATAGACGAGGTGGTTGACCAAGTGCTCTCGCTCGTTGAGGAAGGCCTTGGCGTCACCGCCCTCGGGCGCCTGCACGTTGTAGTGCAGGTTGCCGTCGCCCAGGTGGCCGAAGTTGACCAGGCGCACGCCAGGGATCTCGCGCTGCAGCACGGCATCGGTGTGCTCGACGAAGGCGGGGATGCGCGATGCGGCGATGGAGATGTCGTGCTTGATGTTCAGGCCTTCCTCGGCCTGGGCCAGCGGAATGCTTTCGCGGATGTGCCACAGCTCATGGGCCTGCGACAGGCTTTCGGCCACCACGGCGTCGAGCACGCAGCCGTCCTCGAAGGCCAGCTCCAGCAGCGCCTCGAAACGCTCGCGCGCATGCTGCTCGGACTCGCTGTCCGAATTCTCGACCAGCACGTAGTAGGGCGGCGCGCCGATCAGCCCGGCAAAGGGCACGCGCAGCTGGGGCATGTGCTTGATCACCAGCGACAGCGCGAACTGGCCCATGACCTCGAAGCCCGTCAGGCCCGCACCCAGGTACTGGTGCGCCATGCCCAGCAGGCGCACGGCCGCTTCCATGGAGGGCACGGCGGCGAAGGCCGTGAGCTGGGCCGCAGGCTGGGGGAACAGCTTCATGGTGGCGGCGGTGATGATGCCCAGCGTGCCTTCGCTGCCGATGAACAGGTCGCGCAGGTCGTAGCCGGTGTTGTCCTTGCGCAGGCCCTTGAGGCCGTCCCAGACCTCGCCCTGCGGGGTGACCACTTCCAGGCCCAGGCACAGCTCGCGCGTGTTGCCGTAGCGCACCACCTGGGTGCCGCCCGCGTTCGTTCCCAGGTTGCCGCCAATGGTGCAGCTGCCTTCGGCGGCCAGCGACAGCGGGAACAGCAGGCCCTCTTTCTCGGCAAGCTCCTGCAGGCTTTGCAGGATGCAGCCGGCCTCGACGGTGAAGCTCAGGTTGTCGCGGTCGATGTTGCGCACGGCATTCATGCGCGTGAGGCTGAGCACGACCTGCGTGCCGCTGTCGTCCGGCGTGGAGCCCACCGACAGGCCGGTGTTTCCGCCCTGCGGGATGATGCTGGTGCCTGCGGCCGCGCATTCGCGCACCACGGCAGCCACCTCGGCCGTGCTGGCCGGGCGTACCACGGCCAGGGACTTGCCGCGCACGCGGCGGCGCCAGTCCTGTTCATAGGCGACGAGGTCGCCCTCGGTGAGGACATGGGCTTCGCCGACGATCTGGCGCAGGCGTTCAAGCAGTGCAGTCATGTTGCAACTTCTTTCAAAGACGTGAAGGCATGAAAACGGGGGGCTCAGCCGCCGGCCGCCTGGGCCGCGCGGCGCGCGCTGCGCTGGCGCCAGCGCACATGCAGGGCGCAGGCGGTGAACAGCATCAGGCACAGGAAAACTTCGAGCAGCGCCAGCCAGCGCCCGGGCGCGGGGTCGCTCCAGGCGCGCACCACGCCCTCGGTGAAATAGATCCACACCAGCAGGCTGACCCAGCGGTAGGTATACATGCGGTGCTTGAGCAGGCCGATCAGCGGAATCGCCAGCGGCAGGGCCTTGAGCACCAGCCAGGAGCCCCCGGGCCGCATGGGCGCCAGCCACAGTTCCCAGGCCAGGCTCAGCACGATCAGGCCCATGAGGCTGGAGACCGCCAGCCAGCGGGTGGCGGCGACATCGGCGCCGGGGCGAGAAATGGAATCAGTCATCGGGGTGGCATCATATCGGCCATGGTCTTGACCTTTGAACATGTGATTGCTTGGATGGCCGCGCCCGCTGCAGACATGCGCCTTGCGGCGGAGATGGGGCGATGAGCGGCGGCCCCGAAAAGGAGCCCGTCGATGGCCTGGAGGATGGCGCCCTGGCGCTGCCCGTTCCTGCCCAGGAGCGCAGCCTGTCCCTGGCCGAGCCGCCCGAGCCTGCGGTGCCGCGATCGTGGCGCGAACGCTGGCGCTGCTTTCCATGGCGCAATACCGCACACACGCTGCGCGAACGCTTTCGCGAGGACCGGCTGGGCGTGACCGCCAGCAGCCTGACCTTCACCACGGTGCTGGCCCTGGTGCCGTTCTTCACGGTGGCGCTGGCGCTGTTCACGGCCTTTCCCATCTTCTCCCGCGTGCAGATCGTGCTGGAGCGCTGGCTGATCGACAGCCTGATCCCCGAGACCATCGCGCGCCAGGTGCTGGGCTATCTGACGCAGTTCGCCTCCAAGGCCAGCCAGCTGGGCATGGCGGGGTTTTCCATTCTGGTGATCACGGCGGTCGCGCTGATCCTCACCATAGACCGCACGCTCAACAACATCTGGCGCGTGCGCCAGCTGCGGCCGCTGGGCCAGCGCGTGCTGATCTACTGGGCGGCGATCACGCTGGGCCCGCTGGTGCTGGGCCTGAGCCTGGTGCTGTCGTCCTATGTGATGTCGGCCTCGCGCGGGCTGGTCAATGCGCTGCCCGAAGGCTTGCGCTTCATCTTCGATTCCATCGAGTTCCTGGCGCTGGCCGCTGGCATGGCGGGCCTGTACCACTACGTGCCCAACACGGCGGTGCGCTGGCGCCATGCCTGGGTGGGCGGCCTGTTCGTGGCCACCTGCATGGAGCTGGCGAAGAAGGCGCTGGGCCTGTACCTGGCCTCGGTGCCTACCTATTCGGTCATCTACGGCACCTTCGCCACGCTGCCCATTCTGCTGATCTGGATCTACATGGCCTGGGTCATCGTGCTGTTGGGCGCCGTGGTCACGGCCTACCTGCCCATCGTGATGGCGGGCGTGCAGCGCATGCCGGGCCAGCAGGGCTGGCAGTTCGAGATGGCCGTGGAGATCCTGCAGTACCTCGCACAGGAGCGCGAGTCGCCCGCCAAGGGCTTGTACGCCAGCGATCTGGCGCGGCGCCTGCGTGTGGACTGGCAGCAGATCGATCCGGTGCTGCAGGCGCTGTCGGTGCTGGACTGGGTGGGCACGGTGCAGGCCCCCGGCACTGTGGCGGCCAGCGAAGGCCCCGAGCCCCGCTACATGCTGCTGGTGGAGCCCCATCGCACGCCGCTGCAGCCGCTGGTGCAGCGTCTGCTGCTGGCGCCGTCGCCGGCCGTGCAGCCGCTGTGGGATCGCACGGGGCTGGCAGGCATGACGCTGGCCGATCTGCTGGAGCAAAGGCCGCAGGCTCCGGTCTAGAGCGGGATGCGGCCCGTCAGGATGTCGCGCCACATCACCCAGTCGCCGCGAAAGCTGTAGAGCGGGCGCTTGAAGCTGGCGGGCCGGTTCTTCTCGAAGCCGAAATGCCCTATCCAGGCAAAGCCGTAGCCAAACAGCAGGCCGCCCAGCAGGAACCAGAAATTGCCGGTCAGGAACAGCGCGAACAGGCACAGCAGCGCCAGCGTGGAGCCCACGAAGTGCAGGCGCCGGCAGGTGCGGTTGCTGTGCTCCTGCAGGTAGAACGGATAGAACTCGGCAAAGCTCTTGAACTGGCGCGGGTCCACGGCAGCCTGTGCGGCGCCGGGCAGGGGAGCGGAAGCGTGTGACATGGCAGGCCTTCGCGAGCATGGGGTGGCTTCAACTTATACGCCGCTGCCTGGCCTTTCACCATCGGAGGAACCCGCGCGCCCGGGTTCGCAAAAGCTGCCCCGAGAGAGACAAAAGCTGCCGCATTCCGCCCCGCGCGTCGCCACGGTGTCGCCCTCTGGCGGCATGCAGGCGCATGATGTCTGCCGGGCCGGCGCCGACCGGCATGGAGTTTTTTTCGATGCCTTCCTCGTGCATGACCGACATCCCCGCATCCTTGAACGAAATCCGCATTCCCACGCCGCAGGGCAGCATCTACGTCAGGCGCTGGCAGGCGCCAGTGGCCGGCGAAGGCGAACAAGGCCCAGCGCGCGCGCCCATCGTGCTGCTGCACGACTCGCTGGGCTCGGTGGCGCTGTGGCGTGATTTCCCGCAGCAACTGGCCGAGGCCACGCGCCGCGATGTGCTGGCCTACGACCGGCTGGGCTTTGGCCAGTCCGACCCCTATCCGGGCACGCTGGGGCCGGGCTTTGTGGCCCGGGAGGCAGAGACCGTGTTTCCGGCAGTGCACCAGGGGCTGGGCCTTGGGGATTTCATCGTGCTGGGCCACAGCGTGGGCGGCGGCATGGCCGCCATGGTGGCGGCCCGATACGGCACGCAGTGCAAGGCGGTGGTCACGGAGTCCGCCCAGGCCTTCGTGGAAGATCGCACCTTGCAGGGCATTCGTGCGGCCCAACAGGATTTCGCCCGGCCCGGCCAGCTGGCGCGCCTGGAGAAATACCACGGCGACAAGGCCGCCTGGGTGCTGTCTGCCTGGGTCGATACCTGGCTGTCGCAGCCGTTTGCCGACTACCGGCTGGACGAGGCGCTGGAGCGCGTGCGCTGCCCGGTGCTGGCCATCCACGGCGAGCATGACGAGTTCGGCTCCCTGGTCCACCCCGAGCGCATCCGCGACCGGGCGCGCGGCCCTGTGGAGGTGGAGATCGTGGCCGGTGGCGGCCACGTCCCCCACCGCGAGCAGCCCGAGCGCATCGCCCAGCGCATCGCCCGCTTCCTGGCACGGGTCTGATCCCGGGTGGGCTTCAGTGGCCCGCCTGGGCGGACGCCGAGAGCTCCGGCGGAAACAGCTTCTTCTTGATCACGGCGTGCACGCCCCAGTTGCCGTCCACCACCTGCGTCACGGCGAAGTCCACGGCCACGGAGATCAGTGATACGGCCTCGTCCTCGTCCAGCCCGTGGGCCAGCATCAGATAGCGCCTTGCCTTGTGGAAAGCGTCACGCATGGCGCCTTCCAGCGATGATTTGCGATAGACCTGGGACTGCGCCTGGCTGCCCAGTTCGGCCAGGTGGTCGGTGAAGCTGAAGCCCTGTATCACCCATTCGGAACCGGTCTCCAGGAAAGGGTGGTCCAGCTCTGCAAGGAAGCGGTTGTCCAGCGCGGCGCGCTTGTGCACCCGCAGCTCGAAGCTGCCGGTCAGCGAGCATTCGATGGCCGTGCCGCACAGTTCCGAGTCGCCTTGGGATGCATGCGGGTCTCCCACCGAAAACAGCGCGCCTGGCACCGATACGGGCAGGAAGAGCGTCGCGCCCTTGCCGGCGCGCCAGTTATCCAGGTTGCCGCCGAAGTAGCTCGGCGGTATGGAGTCGATCAGGCCGGCCTCTCGCGGTGCCACGGCCAGCATGCCGAAATGCGGACGCAGCGGCACGCGTGCCTTGTCCAGCACACCAAAGCGCCGGGTGATGCTGGCGGGGTCCACGGGCACGCCCGGGTAGTCGATGGTCGGATGGACCACGCCGAAGGGGTCGGTCTGCGGCGTCCAGCGGTAGTTGTAGACGGCGCGGGCCGTGGGCTCCTCGGGCAGTGCGTGGTCGATTTCGTAGATGGTGACCACTTCGCGCTGGCGGGGCTCCGTGATCTGGTCGCGGTAGTGAAAGCCCCACCAGGCGGCGGCGTTGCTGCCGAAGACACGGCCGTGGTGGGCGGGGCTGCAGCTGGGGCGTGGCTGCACGTCGAGGATGCGTATCTCCAGCAGGTCGCCAGGTTCGGCCTCATGCACATAGACGGGGCCGGTGCAGATGTGCACGCCGAAGCCCTCGCCTGCGCCGCGGCCGTAGATCGAGGCGTCCATCGGGCCCGCGCCGCGCCGGTCCACGGCCTTCTGGGCTGCGGTCCAGTGGAACACGCTTTCGGCGCCCGGATCGCCTTCGATCATGCGTTCCCAGTCGTCCGAGGCATGCTGGGTCAGCGTCTCCATGGTCACCACGTCACCCGAGCGCACCGAAAGCACTGGCTTGAGTGAACGGCTCAGGTAGCCCCAGTGCACGGTCTTGTCGGAGACCGGAAGGTAGTAGTGCTGGGGCGACGCACCACCATTGTCTGCGTGCGCCGAGCGCTTGGGCACAAGGGCCAGCGCCTGGGCGTAGCGTGCATGGTCGCGCAGCAGGGCCTGGAACGGGCTGTGTGCCAGGCGCGCTGCGGCCGGTTCTGCACCCTGCGCAGCGCTCTCTGCGGGCGAGGGGCGTCCGCGCTGGCCGGGCGGCGCATCCTGCACGCGCGCCGGACTGGCGCGATAGGCCTTGGGGGACAGTCCATAGCGGGCCGTGAAGGCACGGCTGAAGTTGGCGGCATCGCCAAAGCCCCAGCGAAAGCACAGCTCGGCGATGGAGAAATGCTGCAGCGAGCGGTTGCTCAGGTCCATGCGGCAGCGCTCCAGCCGGCGTTCGCGCAGGTAGGTGCTGAAGCTGGTGGCCGCTCCCTTGAACAGCTTTTGCAGATAGCGCGTGGACAGCCCCTCGGCTTCGGCGATGGCATCGAGGGACAGCTCGGCATCGCCCAGCCGGGTTTCGATGGCGCGGCAGATGCGGCGCAGATGGCCAAGCTGCACGGCGCTGGGCGGCTCGGTCGCCTCGGCCTGCTCCTGGTCGGGATTGCCGGCGCGCGGTGTCAGGCAGGTGACCAGCATGTCGGTGAGCGTGGCCTCCACCGACAGCAGATCGTCCTGTGCCAGTGTGTCGATCTGCTCTGCCAGTGAGGCCGCCATCGCCATGCACATGGCGCCCACACCGCCTGTCCCGCCGATGTGCCTGGCCTCGGGCGGGCACGAGCGCAGAAGGCGCAGCAGAAAGCTCGAGGACTCCAGCCGCGCAAGCAGCAGGCGGCCGTCGCCGGGCAACTGCAGCTGCCAGTCCCGGTCTGACTCCAGCAGCAGCGCGGAGCCGGCCTTGAGCGGGAACGCGGCGTCCTCGACCACCGCATCGGCGCTGCCTTGCAGCAAGGCGCACAGCAGCAGGCCCGGGCCGCGCAGCCGCTTGGCCACGGCCCGCAGCGTCAGTGGCGAGGTGGCCAGCGTAATGAATACCGATCCCAGTGGCGAGCTGCGCAGCGCCAGGTGGGTGGCCGGCGGCGTGGGCGCTTCGCCATGGATGTCTGCCCTGGACAGCGCCTCATTGAGCGCAGCCTGCCGCAAGGCATCGGGAAATGCGTGGGTGGAAAAGCGTCTTGGATCGTCGTGCATCAGGGGCGAACTATGAACTGCCGCGTACTGCCTGTCCAAGCCCGGCGCACCGGATGGCAGCCGCGACAAGTTTTTGTGCGCGCAGGAACAACCGGCCTGGACATGCTCGCCTGGACACTGGCGCTGCCGGCACCGATCCACAACAGCAGGAGTATTTTCGATGACCATTCCCCACCAAGAACATATCTGCGGCCCGGGCTGCCAGCACGGTGCTTCGCCAGCCGATGAGACGCTGATCCGCGAGGAATTCCAGGTTGCACGCCGTTCCTTCCTGCGCGACGCCATGGTGGTCGGTGGCGGCGCGGTCTCGGCCGGCGCCATCAGCGGTGCAATGGCACCGTCCCGGGCCTTTGCCCAGGGTGCGCCTGGCGCCCGGGCTGGCCAGGGCATGGCCAGCCACTACTACATTCCCGCCTCTGCCAGCACCGTGCTCTGGGGCTACTTCAGCAGATCGGCCAAGCCGGTGGTCGAAGTCGAATCGGGTGACTACGTGACCATGGAGACGCTGACCCACCATGCCAATGACGATGCCGAACGCATGGTCCGGGGCGACCCTGGCGCCGAGAGCGTGTTCCACTGGGACAGCCAGCGCAAGAACGTCGATCGCCGGGGCGCCGGTCCCATGGATGCCAAGAACGGCGCAGGTGGAGGCCAGGGCGTGCACATCTGCACGGGACCGGTACGCATCAAGGGCGCCCAGCCCGGCGATGTGCTGGAAGTACGCATCATTGATGTGGTGCCGCGCCCCTCGGGCAACCCGCAGTTCAAGGGCCGGACCTTCGGCAGCAATGCGGCGGCGAACTGGGGCTTTCACTATGGCGACACGCTTACCGAGCCCCGAAAGCGCGAGGTGGTCACCATCTACGAGGTGGATGCGACCGGCGAGCGCAACTGGGCCCGCGCCGTCTACAACTACCGCTGGACGCCGCAGACCGACCCCTTCGGCGTGGTCCACCCGACCATCGACTATCCGGGCGTGCCCGTGGACCACCGCACGATCAGCAAGAACGAAAACGTGCTGCGCAATATCCGCGTTCCCGTGCGCCCGCATTTCGGCACCATCGGCGTGGCGCCGGCCGAGGTGGAGATGGCCAGCTCCATTCCGCCCAACCACACGGGCGGCAACATCGACAACTGGCGCATCGGCAAGGGGGCGACCATGTATTTCCCCGTGGCCGTGCCAGGGGCCAACTTCACCGTGGGCGATCCGCATGCCTCGCAGGGGGACTCCGAGCTGTGCGGCACGGCCATCGAGTGCTCGCTGACCGGCACCTTCCAGTTGATCCTGCACAAGAAGGCGGACCTGCCTGGAACGCCGCTGGCCGAGCTGGCCTATCCGCTGCTCGAAACCCAGGACGAATGGCTGCTGCACGGCTTCAGCTACGCCAACTACCTGGCGGAGCTGGGGCCGGATGCGCAAAACCAGATCTTCAAGAAGTCTTCCGTGGACCTGGCTCTGCGCGACGCCTATCACAAGATGCGCCACTTCCTCATGACCACCCAGGGGCTGGGAGAGGACGAGGCCATCTCGCTGATGTCGATCGCCGTGGACTTCGGCATCACCCAGGTGGTGGATGGCAACTGGGGCGTGCACGCGCTCGTGAAAAAGAGCATCTTCCCCGCGCGCGGGGCGTGAGTGCGTGAGTGAGTGCGTGCCTGCCCTGCGGGCAGGACCCGGCCGGTCTCAGCGCGCCAGGAAATCCCGGATGGCGAACAGCGTCTGGTCGGGCGCCTCGGTCATCTGGTTGTGGCCGCTGGGCAGGTGCACGATGCTGACCTGGCGCTGCGCGCCCCGGGCCGCCTCGATCAGGCCCTTGGCGGCCTTGGGCGGCGTCATCTGGTCCTGCTCGCCCAGGGCGAACAGGACCGGGCATTGCAGCGCCGCCATGGCCGCCTCGCCGCCCGCGTAGCTGTCGCAGGCCTTGAAGCCGGCGTGCAGCAGGTTGGTGCGGTCATTGCTGGCCAGCACGCGCCGGCCCAGCGCCATGCCGGCGCCAAACACCCAGCTGCCTGCGCCGCTGGGTGGCGCCAGCGTGGCGCGCGAGAACACATTGACCATGCGGATGGCCTGCTCTGGCGTGCTCAGTGCGGAGTCCAGCAGGGCGGGCGAGACCTTCATCGGATAGGCCGTGCCCACCAGCACCAGGTGGCTGACGCGCGCGCCCAGCCGCGCGGCCGCTTCCATGGCGATCAGGCTGCCCCAGCTGTGGCCTACCAGCGCGGCCTTCTCGATGCCTGCCGCATCCATGAGCTGGCCGATGAAATCCGCCGCCGCCTCCACGCTGGCCGGCGCATCGCCTGCGCTGCGGCAGTGGCCCGGCAGGTCTATGGCCAGCACGTTCCAGCCGTGGTTGGCCAGGTAACGGCTTTGCAGTGCCCAGACGCTGTGGTCGCACAGCACGCCGTGGATGAGGATGGCCGTCGGCTGTGCGGGATGGAAGGCCTTGCCGCCGGTATAGGCGTAGATGGCGTGGCCGTGAACATCGATCTTCATTGTTGGTGTCTCCCTTGCCGATTCACGCGGCCTTCTCGGCCGCCTTGAGGGCGCGCTTGAGGTCGTCGATCAGGTCGTCTGCGTCTTCCAGCCCGATGGACAGGCGGATCGTGCCCTGGCCGATGCCGGCCTGGGCCAGCGCCTCGTCGCTCATGCGGAAGTGCGTGGTGCTGGCAGGGTGGATGACCAGGCTGCGGCAGTCGCCCACGTTGGCCAGGTGGCTGAAGACCTTGAGCGTCTCGATGAACTTGCGGCCCTGGTTGCGGTTGCCCTTGATGTCGAAGCTGAACACCGAGCCTGCGCCGCGCGGCAGCAGCTTCTTGGCGAGCTGGTGCGAGGGATGGGTATCGAGCAGCGGGTGGCCCACGCGGCCCACCAGCGGATGGCTGGCCAGGAATTGCACCACCTTCTCGGTGTTGCGGATATGGCGCTCCATGCGCAGCGGCAGCGTCTCTATGCCCTGCAGGATCAGCCAGGCCGTGTGCGGGCTCATGCAGGCGCCGAAGTCGCGCAGGCCTTCGCGGCGTGCGCGCAGAAGGAAGGCGCCAGTGCTGCTTTCCTCGCTGAACACCATGTTGTGGAAGCCGTCGTAGGGCTCGGTCAGCTCCGGGAAGCGTCCCGACTTTTCCCAGTCGAAGCTGCCGCCATCCACCACGATGCCCCCGACCACGGTGCCGTGGCCCGACAGGAACTTGGTGGCCGAGTGGTAGACGATGTCCGCGCCATGCTCCAACGGCTTCATCAGCCAGGGCGAGGTCAGCGTGGAGTCCACCAGCAGCGGCACGCCGGCCTCATGCGCGATGGCGCTGATGGTGGGAATGTCGAGCACGTCCAGGCCCGGGTTGCCCACGGTCTCGCCGAAGAACAGCTTGGTATTGGGCCGCACGGCGGCGCGCCAGCCGTCGATGTCGCCGGGCTTGACGAAGGTGGTCTCTATGCCGAAGCGCGCCAGCGTGTAGTGCAGCAGGTTCTGCGAGCCGCCGTACAGCGCCGTGCTGGCCACGATGTGGCTGCCCGCGCCCATGAGCGTGGCCACCGACAGGTGCAGCGCCGCCTGGCCGCTGGCTACGGCGATGGCGCCCACGCCGCCTTCCAGGGCCGAGACGCGCTGCTCCAGCACAGCATTCGTGGGATTGGAGATGCGGCTGTAGACGTGGCCTGGGCGCTCCAGGTTGAACAGCGAGGCCGCATGGTCGCTGGACTCGAACACGAACGAGGTCGTGAGGTGGATGGGCGTCGCGCGCGCACCGGTGGCGGGGTCGGGCTGTGCGCCCGCGTGCAGCGCCAGAGTGTCAAAGCCGGGATCCGAGTAGCCGGGCATTCCTGTCTCCATGGTTGTCAAGGCAAGCGGGCATTGTGGGCTATATTTCCCGACAGACATGGGCTTGCCGCAACCACGGCGACACAGACAATCTTGGAGATACGGCATGAAAGTAAGTGACATCCTGCGCGTCAAGGGCAACACCCTCTACACGGTGTCGCCGGACGAAAGCCTGGCCAGCGCGGTGCAGGTGATGTCCGAGCGCGATATCGGCTCCCTCGTGGTCATGGAGCACGGCGACGTGGTCGGCATGCTGACCTTCCGCGAAGTGATCCAGGGCTTTGTCAAGCACGGCGGCGTGGGCGAGACGCTGGTGCGCTCGGCCATGGACGACGCTCCCATGACCTGCACCATGGAAACCGACATGGATGAGGTGCGCCGCATGATGCTGGACCGCCATGCGCGCTACATGCCGGTGATGGACAAGCGCATGCTGATGGGCGTGATCAGCCTGTACGACGTGGCCAAGGCCGTGGTGGACAGCCAGAACTTCGAGAACCGCATGCTCAAGGCCTATATCCGCGACTGGCCCGAAGGCGAGCGCCAGGGCGCGGACTGATCATCCGGTCGCGGCAAGACCGTCCCTGCCCATGCAGCAAGGCCTGCGACCGCAGAACGCGGCGCAGGCCTTGGCTTTTTACGGGCGGGCGCAAGCCCGCTCAATGCACGCTGCTGCGCCGGGGCTTGAGCAAGGCGCTGGGCGGCACGGCATAGGCCTGCCTGAAGACGCGGCTGAAGTGCGAGAAGCTGGTGAAGCCGCAGGCCATCGCCACATCGGTCACGCGCCGCGCATTGTCGGCCTGCAGCAGCAGGTGGGCCTGGGCCAGGCGCTCGTTCCAGAGCCAGCGGCTGGGAGTCAGTCCCTCGGTGGCGAACAGGCGCGCCAGGCTGCGCAGCGACATGCCCAGGCCCTGGGCCACCTGCAGCGGCTTGAGCTCGGGGTCATCCAGCCGGGCCCGCATGTACTGCTTGGCCTGGGCAAGCCGGTTGCGGGTTCTGAAATCATCGGGCCTGGCTGAGACCAGCAGCATGGTCATCAGGGTGGGGTGAAGATTCTGGTCACCGGCATCCTGTTGAAGGATGGGTGAGGGCGGTGGAGTGCTGCTCGCAGGATCGCTGCGATCCTGGCGTTGCGTTGAGCCGGAAGAGGTCTGCATTTCACGAATCTCCCGCAAGTTGCGGCTGGTGCCTGAGGGATGGTCCGCAGGCGGTTGAAGAACAATGTTCTGCAATTCTAGCTATCAATATTTGTAATTTGATAGTTTTATTGTTTCTTTGCAGGAGATGGCAGCCTGCGCAATGCACCGCTGCAGCGGGAGCGGCGCCTGGGGGCGACCCGGGCATAATCATCGGCCTATGAGCGGCAACACCTTCGGAACCCTATTCACTGTCACCAACTTCGGCGAATCGCATGGCCCGGCCATCGGCTGCGTCATCGACGGTTGCCCGCCTGGCATGGCACTGAGCGAGGCGGACATCCAGCACGACCTGGACCGCCGCCGCCCCGGCACCAGCAAGTTCGTGACGCAGCGCAACGAGCCGGACGCGGTGGAAATCCTCTCGGGTGTCTACGAAGGCCGTACCACGGGCACGCCGATCGCTTTGCTGATCCGCAATACCGACCAGCGCAGCAAGGACTACTCCAACATTGCGCAAAGCTTTCGTCCCGGCCATGCCGACTACGCCTACTTCCAGAAGTACGGCATCCGTGATCCGCGCGGCGGCGGCCGCTCCTCCGCACGGCTGACGGCGCCCACGGTGGCGGCCGGCGCCGTGGCCAAGAAGTGGCTCAAGGAAAAATTCGGCACCGAGTTCCGCGCCTGCATGACCCAGGTGGGCGAGCTGTCGCTGCCCTTCGAGAGCTGGGAGCATGTGCGCAACAATCCCTTCTTTGCGCCGGTGGCCGATGTGTCCCGCTACGAGGAATACATGGATGCGCTGCGCAAGTCGGGCGACTCCTGCGGCGCCGCGCTGCGCGTGCAGGCCAGTGGCATGCCGGTGGGCCTGGGCCAGCCGCTGTATGACCGCCTCGATGCCGACGTCGCCTACGCCATGATGGGACTGAACGCCGTCAAGGCCGTGGAGATCGGCGCGGGCTTCGACAGCGTGGTCCAGCGCGGCACCACGCACGGCGACTCGCTGAGCCCCGAGGGCTTTCGCAGCAACAACGCCGGTGGCATCGTGGGCGGCATCAGCACGGGCCAGGATCTGGAGGTGCGCATCGCCATCAAGCCCACCAGCTCCATCATCACGCCGCGCGAGTCCATCGACACCCAGGGCCAGAGCACCGAAGTCATCACCAAGGGTCGCCATGACCCCTGCGTGGGCATCCGCGCCGCGCCCATCGCCGAAGCGTTGTTGGCCCTGGTGGTGATGGACCACGCCCTGCGCCACCGCGCCCAGTGCGGCGACGTCGATTCAGGCCTGGCGCCGATTCCTGCCGCGGCGCCCTGAAAGCGCTGCCAGGACGCCAAAGAGAAAGCCGCCCAAGGGCGGCTTTCTTGTGTCCTGCCGGCCTGATCAGCCAGGATTGCGGACTTCATCCATGACGTTCTTGAAGTCGTCCACGTCCTCGAAGCTGCGGTAGACGCTGGCGTAGCGGATGTAGCCGACCTTGTCGAGCAGCTTGAGCTCGCGCATCACCATCTCGCCCAGGCGGCTGGAGAGCACTTCGCGCTCGCCCAGGTTGCGCAGCCGTTCCTCGATGCGCTCGATGGCGGCATCGATCTGCTCCGTGCTCACGGGACGCTTGCGCAGCGCAATCTTGAACGAACCCAGCAGCTTGGCGCGCTCGTACTCGATGCGCCGCCCGTCCTTCTTGACGATGGCGGGGAAGCTGACCTCGGGCCGCTCATAGGTGGTGAAGCGCTTGTCGCAGCCGCCGCATTGGCGGCGGCGGCGGATGAAGCCCCCATCCTCGGCCTCACGGGTCTCCACGACCTGGGTGTCCGGGTGGCTGCAGAACGGGCACTTCATGGCAGGCCTCTATGCGCTCAAATCAGGCGCCGTAGACCGGGAAGCGGGCCGTCAGCTCGGCCACCTGGGCGCGCACGCGGGCCAGGTTGGCTTCGTCGCTGGGGTTCTCCAGCACGTCGGCCAGCAGGTTGGCCGTCAGGCGGGCTTCCTCTTCCTTGAAGCCGCGCGTGGTCATGGCGGGCGTGCCCACGCGGATGCCGCTGGTCACCATCGGTTTTTCGGGATCGTTGGGGATGGAGTTCTTGTTGATCGTCATGTGGGCGGCACCCAGCGCGGCTTCGGCCGCCTTGCCGGTGATGCCCTTGGCGCGCAGGTCCACCAGCATGACGTGGCTTTCCGTGCGGCCGGAGACGATGCGCAGGCCGCGGGCCGTCAGCGTTTCGGCGACGACCTTGGCATTCTTCACGACCTGCTCCTGGTAGGCCTTGAACTCGGGAGACAGTGCTTCCTTGAAGGCCACGGCCTTGCCGGCGATGACGTGCATCAGCGGGCCGCCTTGCAGGCCGGGGAAGATGGCGCTGTTGATGGCCTTCTCATGCTGGGCCTTCATCAGGATCACGCCGCCGCGCGGGCCGCGCAGGCTCTTGTGCGTGGTGGTGGTGACCACGTCGGCGTGGGGCACGGGGTTGGGGTACACGCCCGCGGCGATCAGGCCGGCGTAGTGGGCCATGTCCACCCAGAAGATGGCGCCGACTTCCTTTGCGATCTTGGCGAAGCGCTCGAAGTCGATGGCCAGGGCGTAGGCCGATGCGCCGGCCACGATGATGCGGGGCTTGTGCTCGCGCGCCAGCGCTTCCATCTTGTCGTAGTCGATGGCTTCTTCGGCGTTCAGGCCGTAGGAGACCACGTTGAACCACTTGCCCGACATGTTCAGCGGCATGCCGTGCGTCAGGTGGCCGCCTTCGGCCAGGCTCATGCCCATGATGGTGTCGCCGGGCTTGGCAAAGGCCATCAGCACGGCCTGGTTGGCCTGGGAGCCGGAGTTGGGCTGAACGTTGGCGGCCTCGGCGCCGAACAGCTTCTTGACGCGGTCGATGGCAAGCTGCTCGACCACATCGACGTTTTCGCAGCCGCCGTAGTAGCGCTTGCCTGGATAGCCTTCTGCGTACTTGTTGGTGAGCTGGGAGCCCTGGGCTTCCATCACGGCGGGCGAGCAGTAGTTCTCGCTGGCGATCAGCTCGATATGTTCTTGTTGACGCAGGTTCTCGGCCTGGATGGCGGCAAAGACTTCGGCGTCGACCTTCTCGACGGTATTGGTGCGTTGAAACATGGCAGTCCTGTGAACTTGAAATTCCCTTGAGGCCAAGGGCTGCCCAGGCGAACGGCGGAACACTCCAGATCCCGCGTGCGCATGGAGGCTGGGCGGTACGCTCCCCGGTGGTTCACAGAAGGTGGTTCTTTTCAGGCCTTCTGCTGGTTTCCACGTCAGCGGCAGCGGTGCGTGAAGCGGCTGCGCCTATCGCCAGTTGCGTACCCCGCTAGTGTAGCTGAGCTGATGGAGCCGAAGACAGGCGAGGGGCGTTGGCGAAGCCGCCTGCCTGGCAGATCAGCGGGTGCAGGCAGGCATGAAAAAAGCTGGCCTTAGCCAGCTTCGTGCGCCATGTCGGTGGTTCCCGGTTACAGCGCCGGCTCCTGTGTCTGCAGGGCCACCTGTTCGGTGCGCGCGGACATGCTGCTCGAGCTGACCGGCACTGCCGGGGTGCCAGCGGACGCAGCCGAGGCCGCAGGTCCGGCTGCCTCGGCCGTGGATGTGGCCGGCTTGGTGGCTGCGATCTGGACGGCCTGCTTGGGCTGCTCGATCTTGGCGGTCATCAGCGGCACGGCACGCAGGCCGGCGGCCATGCGCAGGCGCTGGTGCTCGGCCAGCACCTTGGCGGCATAGCCGCCGTCGGTGGGCAGGTTGGCCGCGCCCACGTAGTAGCGCAGTCCACCTTCGATGGAGCCGGCGCGCTCAATGCACTCCTTGAGCACGCGCACGCCCACGCGCAGATTGCTGACGGGGTCGAACGCGGCGTTCTGGCCGCCGAAGTTCTCGTACTTGTCGGTATGCACCGTGGTCATCACCTGCATCAGGCCCTGCGCGCCGACAGCACTTTGCGCGAACGGATTGAAGCTGGACTCGATGGCCATGATGGCCAGGATCAGCGTCGGGTCCAGGCGGTTGACCTTGCCCAGGTCGTAGGCCTCGCTGACCAGTGCCGCGATGGGCTCGGGCGCCACGCGGTACTTCTTGCTGAGCCAGAAGGCCACGGCCGCCTGATCCTTGGGCAGGTTCTTCGGGTTGGTCGCCGTCGCGCGGTCGCTGGCGGCGAGTTCGACGGGCGCACCCAGCTCTGCCATCTGGCGAGCGGTCAGCCAGGAGCGCAGCTGGCTCTCTCCGGCATCGCGCAGGTCGGGACGGGCGAACAAGGTAATGGCCAGGAAGGCCACAGCCAGGCCCAGAAGGGCGAAGCTGTTGTGGATGATGGCAAGAAAACCGTTGGCCACATCGATGGCGAACGTTCGCGCGGCGGCGAAAAATTTTCCTGACGCTGGCATAGCTTTTTCCTTTCTAGGGGCACCAACCCGAAACGGCCTTCGCCGAAGCGAAGGCCGGTGAGGCTGACACCCTGGATTGGGTGCTGCGGATCCGGGAGGCTGGCGCTTGGTGCACCATTGCGTTGTAGGCCTGCGGGATCTGCTCAGTCGTGAGGCAGCAGAAACAAAAAACGCTCTATTCGAGCGCTGGCGGATTCTAGGAGTTCACCAAATACACGGTCAACACTATGAAGTGCGTTTGTTAGATCGATGAATAATAACAAACCATGGATGCAAACACAGTTTCTGAGTGTTTGAGAGCAGGTTGCGTGCTACCGATGTGGGGCGCTTGCGGCGGTTGTACAGGGCTTCATGAAATTGCAATGAAATGCAAAAGCACTGGCAGGCCTGGCCTGCGTCCTTCTATATTGGAGGCGACTGCTCCTGCAGTCGTCTCGCCAAGGTGGAAGACGGGTAAAAGTGGTGTTCGATGGTTCGGGCACAGTCGTTCAAGTCTTCTTCCGCGGCCTTCCTGGAAGCAATCTCTTGCTTCCGAGCAGCAAGGACCATCCTCTCCTTGACTGCGGAAAACGGCCAGGACTTGTGCCTGCCGTAAAGCCCGGAAGCCGGTTCAAGGCTTCCGGGCTTTGTCGTTCCAGGGTGACTGCAACGTCAAGAAATGTGCGGTGATGCGGGTTGAGGTCTTGCTGCCAGCCCAATTTCTGATGCAATGCAGCCACCGCTGCGTCCTCTGTCCAGGATGGCGCCGTACTAGTTATTAGAGCCCCATGCAATTTCTCTTCAAGCACCGCTGGCTGCGCAGGCTGGCCATCGCCTTTGCAGCGTTTCTTTTGCTGTGGCTGCTGCTGTGGGCGCTGGTGCCCGTTGTCGCCAAAAGCCAGCTGGAAAAGCAGGCATCGGCCAAGCTGGGTCGCCAGGTCCATGTGGGGGCAGTGGAGTTCCGGCCCTGGTCGCTGGAGCTGACCCTGCGTGATCTGCGCATTGCCAAAAGCCAGCCGGCGGGCGCAGGGCAGGCAGAACCCGCGCCGTCGTCGCCACAGCTGCAGGTCGACCGCATCTATGTGAATGCCAGTATCCAGTCCCTCTTCAGGCTGGCGCCTGTCCTGGATGCCATCGAGGTCGATGCGCCGGTGCTGCGCCTCACGCAGCAGAGCCTGGGGCACTTCGATGTGGATGATGTGCTGGCCCGGCTGGCCGAGCCCAGCGATACGCCGCCGGCCAAGCCCTTGGGCTTTGCGCTGTACAACATTGCGCTGCGCGACGGCCGCGTGCAATTGCAGGACGCTGTCCAGCAGCGTGAGCACATGCTGGATCAGCTGCAGCTGAAGCTGCCGTTCATCAGCAATCTGGAGTCCAAGCGCGAGATCAAGGTGCTGCCGCACCTGTCCTTCGCGCTCAACGGCAGCCGCTTTGAATCCAGTGCCCAGAGCACGCCTTTCACCGACCAGCGCCAGACGGCCGTCGATCTGAGCTGGCAGGGCGTGGACCTGACGCCTTACCTGGGCTATGTGCCCGCCAATGCTCCCGTCAAGCCGCGCTCCGGCGTGCTGGATACCAATCTGCACATCTCCTTTGAGCAGGCCGAGCAGGCCGTGGTGCGGATCACCGGCGAGGTCAACCTGTCCGGTGCCGAGTTGCTTGACCGCGATGAGGCGCCCCTGCTGCGTTTCGAGCGCCTGGCGGCCGTGCTCAAGAACGTGCAGCCCCTGCAGTCGGTGGTGGAGCTGGAGTCCGTGCAGTGGAGCGCTCCAGAGATTTTCGCGGCCCGTGATGCGCAAGGCCGCATCAACTGGATGGCGATGGGCAGTCGCTCTGCCTCCGATTCCAGGCCGGCAGTGGAAAAGCCTGCCTCCGATGCGCCCCAGCCCTGGAAGGTGAGCCTGGACAGGCTGGCCATTTCCGATGCCACGGTGCATTGGCGCGATGCGTCGCCCGGCGCAGGCCAGTCGGGTGCGGCGCTTCAGGCGCGCCAGCTGTCATTGGAAGTGCGCGATGTCCGCTGGCCGCTGGAGCAGCCTTTGCAATTTGATGCCGGCATGCAGGTGCAGTCTGCAGCGGCAGGAGAGGGCGCAAAACCCGCCGAACTGAGGCTGAGCGGCGCCATGACCGACAGGCAGGGGCAACTGGCCGTCTCCGCGCGCCAGTTGCCTCTGCAACTGGCGGCGCCGTATCTGTCTGCCCATCTCAAGCCGGAGCTGACCGGCCTGCTGAGCACCGACGCCGGCCTGGGCTGGAGCGGCTCCGCCATGGTGGTGCAGGTGGCCGAACTGGGCGTGGAGCAGTTGAGCCTCAAGGACAAGGCCGCGCCGGTCGACATCGCGCGCCTGCTGCTGGAGCAGGTACAGGTCAATCTGGCCAGCCAGCAGGTTTCCGTGGGGCGCCTGGCGCTGCAAAAGCCGCAGCTGGGAGTGTCGCGCGACGCCCAGGGCCGGTGGATGTATGAGCAATGGCTGCCACCCGCAACCTCGGCACCTGCGACGCCGGACCCCGCCAAGGACAAGCCCAGGCCCTGGGGTCTGAGGCTGCAGGCCGTGGAAGTGGACGGTGGCGCCGTTGCGCTGCGTGACGAAGCGCCCGTGCGCAACGCTGATTCGGCGCGCACCGTGTCCCTGGATCTGAGTTCACTGCGCCTGCGCCTGGGCGCCATCGAGCCGCTGGCGGCCAAGTCCGCTCCCACGCCGCTGGAGCTGTCCGCCCAGGTCGGCTCGGGCCGGCGTGTCCAGGCAGGATCGCTGAGCCTGCGCGGCGATCTGGGACTGGCGCCACTGTCGCTTCAGGGCAGGCTGCAGGCGCGCAGCCTGCCGCTGCACGCGCTGGAGCCCTACTTTGCCGACATGCTCAATGTGGAGCTGGTGCGCGCCGATGGCAATTTCCTGGGTCAGCTGCGCTTTGCCAGCCAGCCTGCCGGCCCCGAGCTGATGGTGCAGGGCGATGTCGAACTGGTGGATCTGCGCATGCGTTCCGCGCTGGCCTCGCCCGTGCAAGCCGGGGGTGAGGCTGCGGTGCAGGGCGCACCCAGCACGGCTGCAGGCGCCGTGGCAGCCGTGCTCAGCGAATCCACGGCCGACCGGGCCAAGGCTCGATCGGCTGCCTTGGGCCTGGGCCTGCGCGATGAACTCGTCGCCTGGAAAACCTTGGCCGTGCGTGGCCTGGACCTGCAGATGCAGCCCGCCCAGCCGCTGCGCCTGAGCGTGCGCGAGACGGCGCTCAGCGACTTCTTTGCACGCGTGATCGTGCAGCGCAATGGCCGCATCAATCTGCAGGACATCGTCAAGTCGGCCCAGTCTCAGCAGTCCCTGGAGCAAAACACCGCGCCGGCTGCGGATGGCGCGGCGGCTCCTGCCGAGCCCGTCCCGCCGAAGGCCGCTTCCGGGCCTGCACCGGTCATCAAGATAGGCCCCATCGTGCTGACGGGCGGCAAGGTGCAGTTCTCCGACTACTTCATCCAGCCCAACTACTCGGCTGACCTCAGCGAGCTGGCCGGCCGCCTGAGCGCCTTCTCGTCCGAACAGCCGGCCGGGGAGCAGGGGCCGCAACTGGCGGATGTGGAGCTGCGCGGCCGCGCCCAGGGCACGGCTTCGCTGGAGATCACCGGCCAGGTCAATCCGCTGGCCAAGCCGCTGGCCCTGGACATACGCGCCCAGATGCGCGATCTGGAGCTGCCGCCGCTGTCGCCGTACTCCATCAAGTACGCGGGCCATGGCATCGAGCGCGGCAAGCTCAGCATGGATGTCAGCTACAAGATCGAGCCCGATGGTCAGCTCACGGCGCGCAACAAGCTGGTGCTGCACCAGCTCACCTTCGGCGAAGCCGTCGAAGGTGCGCCGGCCTCGCTGCCCGTGCGCCTGGCCGTGGCATTGCTGGCCGACCGCAACGGCGTCATCGACCTGGACCTGCCGGTCAGCGGCTCGCTCAACGACCCGCAATTCAGGTTGGCGCCAGTCATCTTCAAGATCATCGGCAACCTGATCATGAAGGCCGTCACCTCGCCGTTCTCGCTGCTGTCGGGCGCATTTGGCGGCAGCAGCGAGTCGGGCGTGGTGGCCTTTGCGCCGGGCCGATCCCAGATCGATGCCAAGGCCCGCGAAAGCCTGGACAAGGTGGTCGCCTCCCTCAAGGAGCGCCCGGCCCTCAGGCTCACCGTGATCGGCGAGGCGCGCGAGGCCCAGGACAAGGAGGCCTGGAAGCAGGCCGAACTCGACCGCCTGTTGCTGGCCCAGAAACGCCGCCAGGTGCTGCGCGAGGGCAAATCGGCAGAATCGGTGACCGAGTTGCCTGCTGCCGAAGTGCCGGCTTTGACCAAGGCGCTTTACAGCCGTGCCGACTTTGCCAAGCCGCGCAATGTCATCGGCATGGCCAAGGACTTGCCCACCGACCAGATGCGCAGCCTGCTGCTGGAGCAGATCACCGTGCCCGACGATGCCATGCGCGAGCTGGCGCTGGCGCGCGGCGTGGCCGTTCGCGACTATCTGGCGCAGCAGCAGTTGCCGCTCGAGCGCCTGTTTCTCGGGGCCCCGAAACTGGATTCCGACGACCAGGAATGGAGCCCGCGCGCCCAGCTCAGCCTGTCCGCACAGTAGCCCGGTTTTGGCTCCGCTTCAAATAACGGCGAGAATATGGTTTTCCCGGCCCGGCTAGCATGCCCGCATGCAGCCCGGCCGGCCGCGTCTGGCGGCCCGCAGCAGCCAGGCATTCAACGATTGATTCATGTCTTCTCTTTCCCCCCGCAGCACCATGTCCGATGCACCTGAAGTGAGCCCTGCTTCTGCCAAGAATCCTGAACAACACCCCTTGGATGTGCTCACGGGCGGTGCCTTCTCCGCCGAAACCTCGGGTGATCGCGCCTCGCGCATCCGCGACTGGCTGGCAACCCAGCCTTCGGTCGAGCAATTGCAGGACGTCCTCAAGGAGCTGAGCGCGCGCGACAAGAGCGCGGCCCGCGCCGTGCGTGAGCGTCTGGATGAAATCCGCCGCACCAAAGACCAGGAAAAGATCGCAGTGGAATGGGCTGAAAAGGCCCAGGCACTGCTGGTCGCATCGCCCTTCAATGCCGCCGACGCCATCGCCTGGCAGCGCGACGCCGCCAAGGCAGGCGCCCCGCTGTCGCGTGAGCCGCTGTCGCAGTACAAGGCCCAACTGGCCGAGCGCGTCAAGGCCATCGAGGAACTGCAGCATCGCGTGCAGGTCCAGCGCGAAGTGGCTGTCTTGCTGGCCCAGCGCATCGAAGTCCTGTCCACCAAGCCATGGCGCGACGCCCAGGCTGTCCTCGACAACCTGCGCGCCGACGTGGCCCGCTGGCAGGAGCAGGCCGGCGAGCTCACCGGCGATGCCAACTGGGCCAGCGTGGATGGACGCTTCCCGCCCCAGCTGGAAGCCGCCAGCGCACAGCTGATCCTTGTCTGGGATGCCTTCCAGTCTGCCCTTGCGCTGACCGAGGCCGCCGCAGCGGACGAAGCAGCCCCGCTGCCCACCGTGCCCGTGTGGGCCGATGAACTGCGTGTGGCGCGTGGCCTGCCTCCCGAGGCAGCGGCCGCCGAGCCGTCCAAGCCAGCGCCTGCCGGCCGCAGCGCAGCGCAGCCCAAGGCCAAGACGTCGCCTGAGCAGGTGGCTGCCGCCAGCGCTGCCCTGACCCAGGCGCTGGAACAGCTCCAGGCCGAGACGGCTGCTGGCGAAAGCAAGGCTGGCTCCGCTGCCGTGCAAGCCGTGCGTGCCGCCATCAAGGCCCATGGTCGTCTGGTGGACGACGCACTGGTCACCAAGGTGCACGAGGCCCTCTTGGCAGCAGGCGAAGCCGAAGGCTGGCCGCGCCAGAACGCAGACAAGCTGCGTGAGGAGCTGGTTGCCAAGGCGGAAGCTCTGCTGAACCGTCCCGAAGGCCAGGCGCTGGGCGGTCGCAAGATCCAGGAATCCCTGCGCAGCCTGCGTGAGCAGTGGAAGCTGGCCGACCAGGGCAGCGCGGCCAACCACGCTCTCTGGAAGAAGTTTGACGAAGCCTGCAACGCGGCCCACAAGGTGGTCGAGTCCTGGCACGACAAGCTGCGCACGGAAACCACCCAGTCCAAGGCACAGCGCCTGGCGCTGATCGAAGAGATCAAGGCCTGGGCAGCGCAGCAGGCCGCCAGCGAAGATCTCAAGGGTGCGGCCCGCGCATTGCGCCAGTTCGCTGAACGCTGGCGCGAGAGCGGTCATATCGGTGAAAAACTGTTTGCCGAGCTGCAGCCCCAGTTCAAGCAGGCCATGGCCCTGGCCGAGGCTCCGCTGCATGCTGCGCAAAAGGCCAGCCTGCAGCGCCGCCACGCCATGATCGACGAGGCCACGGCGCTGGGCGCCGCACCCAGCCTGCGCATCGATGCCGTCAAGGCACTGCAGCAGCGCTGGCAGGCCGAGGCACAGGCCGTGCCGCTGGATCGCAAGCACGAGCAAAAGCTGTGGGACGCCTTCCGCAAGCCCCTGGACGAGGCTTTCAACCGCAAGGGCAGCGAGCGTGGTTCCCGGGCCGCAGCCGTGCAGCTCAGCGACCATGACCGCCGCGTACTGGAGGCTTCGCAGGCCGTGGAAGCTGCCAACACATCGGGTGACGTGCAGCAAATCCGCGCTGCGGTGGAGGCTCTGGAGCAGGCGCTGCGCGGCCGTGCCGATGCCTCCGTCAACGCTGCCCAGCCGGAACAGGCGCCAGTGGCTGCGGCCGGCTCGGAAGAATCGCAAGCGAAGCCGGCGCCGGTGCGCCCCGTGGTTGCCGTGCGCGGGGATGATCGTCCCGGCATGAAGAAGGAAGAGGGTGGTGCGCGCGCTGCCCGTCCTGGCGACCGCCGCGACGGTGGCCGTGGCCGCGATGGAAGGGACGGACGCGACAACCGTGACAATGGCCGCTTTGGCCGCGAACCGCGTGAAGAGCGCGGTCCGCGCCTGGCCGATCCGGCCTTCCGTGCCCAGCGTGAAGCCATGGAGCATGCGCAGGACGCTCTGCGCAAGCTCGCGGCCCAGGCCCATGGCGAAGCGCTGACCCAGCTGATGGCGGCCTGGGAATCGCGTGACGCTACGCAGATTCCGGCGGCCCAGCAGCTCGGCGGTCGCGTGTCTGCGCAAGTGCGCAACGCCTGGTCGCAGGCACTGGCCCAGGCGCCCAAGGGTGATGCGGGTGAAGCCCTGCTGCGCCTTGAAATGGCTGCCGACGTGCCCACGCCTGCAGAGCATCTGAGCGCCCGCCGTGCCCTGCAGCTGCAACTGCTGACGCGCCGCAACGATCCGGCCCCGCAGGAAACCTGGGGCAGCGATGCCGCGCGGGTGCTGGCATCGGCACGCGATGACGCCACCGCACGCCGCCTGCAGAACGTGCTCAAGCAACTGCTGCGCAAGTGACGGGGTGGGGTTGAGACCCTCATCGTCAAGAAAGGGAGCCGTCGGCTCCCTTTTTTTTGACCCTGCCGATACCTGATGGTGCTTGGGATGGAGGCATCCGTGTACGCACCCAAGCAAAAAGGCCGTTGCAT
>NZ_JBICLB010000036.1:0-72307 GCF_043104845.1 Delftia sp. WSY_7
GCCGGGCCGAGACCCGGCCTCGAAAAACAACCACCCGGCAGGGTCAAAAAAGACCGAAGTATTTAGAACGGCAACGTCCCTTGCACATACAACGTCCGAGGCATCCCCACATACTTGCCCCCGTTGTTGTCCGTAGACCGCGTGTAGTACCTGCGATCGAACAGATTCTTGACCCCCACGGCCACCCGCAGATTGCCCAGCGACTTGCCAAAGTCATAGCCCGCACGCAGGCCCACGGTCGCAAACCCGGGAATATCACCCAGCCGCCCCGCAGCATCTTCCTGCGTCACATACTGCGTGCCCGACCCCGGAGAGCGCTGCTTCGATTGCGCGGCCAGGTCCGCATTCAGCGTCCACTGCCCCAGCGCATAGCGCGCCCATAGCTGGCCCGTGTGGCGCGAGTACAGCGGCAGGTCGCGCCCCGCGAAATCGCCGGCGCGCGAGACGGCCTCGGTGTAGGTATAGGACACACCCGCCGTCAGCCCCTTGAGCGCGGCATTCCACTGGCCCAGGTCGTAGCGCAGCGAGGACTCGATGCCGCGGTGGCGCGTGGCGCCCAGGTCGGTCCAGATGCCGTCCACGCCCACGCGGGTCAGCAGCAGTTCCTTGTCGAAGTCGATGTTGAACAGCGTCAGCTCGGCGTTCAGCGCCGGGCTGTTGTAGTGCGTGCCCACCTCATAGGTCTTGGCCGATTCGGGATGCAGGCCGCGCTCGGTCTGGGCCAGCTGCGCATACTGCTGCGGGCCGAAGGACTTGCCCGCGTTGGCGAACAGCGACCACTGCGCATTCATGCGGTAGAGCACGGACAGCGTGGGCAGGAGCTCGCGTGCCTCGGCCTTGGGGAACAGCTGGCTGGTGACGGTGCTGCCGTCGGCGCCCAGGTTGCTGACGTTGTTGAAGGAGTTGATGCGTTCGTAGCGCACGCCGGGGGTGATGGTCCAGTTGCCGATGTCGATGCGGTCATCGATGTAGAAGGCATGGGCCGTGGTGCCGCCCTGGCTGGTCTGGTAGGGCGTGATCGGCAGGGCCATGGCGTTGGCCATGGTGGCGGGGTTGTAGTAGGCGGTGCGCAGCGCGACCTCGGAACTGCTTTCCTTGAGGTAGCGGTAGCCCACGCTGACTTCCTGCACCACGGAGCCGGTCTCGAACAGGCGCGAGTAGCGCGGCTCGATGCCGAAGTAGTGGTAGCTGCGCGGCGCGGCGGTCAGGCGGCGCTGGTTGGCGTTGTCCTGCTCGATGTGGCTGCCGCGGAACGAGTCCACGTAGTAGCCCAGCACCTCGAAGTTGTTGCGCCCGTCCTTGTGGTTGTACTTGAACGAGGCATCGGTGCGGCGGCCGTCGAAGCTGTCGTAGGAGCGCGTGGACTGGAACGGGTCGGCCGCGTACTGCGCTGTGGTCAGGCCGCCGGGCATGCGGCCCGAGCCCTCGAAGTGGTGCAGCGACACGGCGATGTCGTCCTGGGCCGAGATGCGGTAGGCGCCCTTGAGCAGGATGTCGTCGATATCGGTCTTGTCATTGCCTGCGCGCCAGCCGTCGCCATGCGTGCCCGAGTACAGCAGGGCCAGGCCCAGGCCGGATTCGCTGGTGCCGCCCACGAAGAGGCTGGGCGTGGTCTTGGCATTGCCGCCGTGGCTGTAGAACTCGGTGCCCACCGAGGCCTCGGCCGCGAAGGTCTTGGGAATGGCGCGCGTGACGAAGTTGATGATGCCGCCCACGTTCTGGGGGCCGTAGCGCACCGAGCCCGCGCCGCGGATCACGTCCACCGACTCCAGGTTGCCCAGCGAGACGGGCGCCAGCGACAGCTGGGGCTGGCCGTAGGGCGCGTAGGAGACGGGCACGCCGTCCATCAGCACATACGAGCGCGGCGACAGGCGTGCCGTCAGGCCGCGCACGCCGATGTTCAGCGACACGTCGCTGCCGCCCGTGCCGTTGCTGTCCTGCACCTGCACGCCGGGCACCAGGCGCAGCACGTCGCGCAGGCTGGAGGCGCCGGTTTCCTCGATGCGCGCCCGCTCGACGATGGTGCGCGCGCCGGCATGGTCCAGCACTTTTTCCTCGCTGGGGTTGTCCAGCCAGTTGCCCGTGACGGTGATGGTGGACAGGCCGGCCTCGGGTGCGGTGGTGGTGGATGGTGCCTGTGCCGACGCCTGCAGCGACAGCAGGGCGGCGGCGACAGCGGCCGCGCAGCGTGTGAGCGTGGCGCAGTGATTGCTGGAAACCATGGAAAACTTCCTTTGTGCCTCTGGGAATGGTGCAGCGCTGAAGGGTCGGCTGGCAGGCTGCAGGACGCGTGGCGGCGGGCGAGGCGGAAGCAGGAGACAAGGACCGGTCAGCATGCATGGCGGCAATGCCGGTTCGGGGCGCGAGTCTAAATGAGAATCATCCAGCCGGCACCAGGCTGGCAGCAGCTGCGCGGGGTCGCGTTGCCCGGGCGCTACAGCGCAGCAGGTGCTGCCAGCGCAGCGGGCGCTTACCTTGCTGCTTTTGCTGCTGGAAGGGACTGCATTGCGCGGGCCAGCTCGCCCAGCGTGGCCAGGGCCTGCCCGGTCTCGTCGCTCCAGTCATGGCCGTAGTTCAGCCGCAGGCAATGGCCGAAGGCCTGCGAGGCCGAGAAGATCGGCCCCGGCGCCACGCTGATGCCGCGCGCCAGCGCTGCGCGGTGCAGGGCCAGCGCATCGCAGTACGGCGGCAGCTCTATCCACATGAAGTAGCCGCCCTCGGGCCGCGTGGCCCGCGTGCCTTGCGGAAAGTGGCGGGCAATGGCCGATGCCATGTGGTCCCGCTGCAGGGCCAGGCTCTGGCGCAGGCGGCGCAGGTGACGGTCCACGCCACCGCTTTCCAGGTAGTCGGCCAGCGCCTGCTGGCTGGGGGCATTGGTGGCCAGCGTGGTGGTGAGCTTTTGCCGCGCCACGGCGCGCGTGAAGCGGCCCGGAGCGGTCCAGCCCACGCGCCAGCCGGGCGCCAGGCACTTGGAGAACGAGGCGCAGTGCAGCACCCAGCCCTCGGTGTCGAAGGCCTTGGCCGGTGGCGGGCGGTGTTCGCCAAAGTACAGCTCGCCGTAGACATCGTCCTCGATCAGCGGCAGCTGGTGGCGCGTGGCCAGTTCCACCAGGGCCTTCTTGCGCGCCTCGGGCATCAGGCTGCCCAGCGGATTCTGGAAGCTGGTCATCAACCAGATGGCCTGGGGCCGGTGACGCTGCACGGCGGTCTCCAGCGCGGCCAGGTCCATGCCTTCGCCGGGATGCGTGGGCACCTCGATGGCGGACAGCCCCATGCGCTCCAGAGCCTGCAGCGCGCCATAGAAGCACGGCGATTCGATGACCACGGCGCCACCGGGCCGCGTGACGGCGGCCAGACACAGGTTCAGTGCCTCCAGCGCGCCATTGGTGATGACCAGGTCGGACGGTGACAGTGCCAGACCGTCGGCCAGGTAGCGCCGCGCGATCTGGCGTCGCAATGCCATGCTGCCGGGCGTGAGGTCGTCGAGGGCGCTGCGCGGATCGGCCTGGCGCGCGGCGCGGGCCAGGGCCTGGCCCAGGCGCTGCAGCGGGAACAGGCGTGGCGAGGGAAAGGCCGAGCCCAGCGGCACGACATCGCGGTCCATGGACGATTCCAGAACCTCGAACACCCGCTCGCTCACATCGACCACGGCAAAGCGCTCGCCCGGGGGGGCCGACAGCTGCGTGGGCTCGGGCGGGGCGCTGTGCGGCCGCGCCGCGACGAAGTAGCCCGAGCGCTCGCGCGCGCGCACCAGGCCGCGTGCCTCCAGCAGGTAGTAGGCCTGGAACACCGTGGAGGCGCTGACGCCGCGCCGCTCGCTGGTGTGACGCACGGAGGGCAGCTTGTCGCCCGCGCGCAGCACGCCTGCGGCGATGGAGGCCTCGATATCGTCGGCCAGTTCCTGGTAGCGCGTCATGCCTGGGGAGGTCGCGGCCCGGGGATCAGCCCTGTTCGGCCAGCAGTTCCTGCAAGGCCTTGATCTGCTGGCGCAGGCGCTCGTTCTCGGCTTCAAGTTCGTTCACGCGCTGCTGCAGTTCCTCGGGCGAGGCGGTCACGGCCGCACCTTCGCCGTCGGCAGCGTCGGCTTCGGGCTTGGCGGCCTTGGGCTTTTTCTTGGCATCGCGCACGCGCTTGGCGGCCTGCTTGAGTTCGTCGGCGCCGGCGGCGGCCACGGCCTGCTGCTCATCCACGGGCAGGCTGGCGACCACGGCGGCGGTGCTCAGCGAGATGTCGCCCGAGCGCACGGCGGCCACCACTTCGGGCGCGGCCTTTTGCTGGATGGTCTCGATCAGCTTGACCTGGCTGCTGGACAGGCGGGCCACGCGGGCCAGGGCCTCGCGCGTGTCCAGGGCCTCATCGGGCACCTTGGCCACGCTGGCCAGGGCGGCGGCGACCACGGGGTCGGTCTCGCCTTCCCAGGGCGCTTCGCCTTCGGGCTGGGCCGGCGCCTCGGCCTTGGCCGCCATCACGGCGGCGGCAGCGGCCGAGCGGCGGGCCGCAATGATCTCGCGCTTGCGCAGCGCCAGCACGCCGCGCTGGAAGTCGGACACGCTGCGGCGGCCCAGGTGCTGGTCGATCATCCACAGGTGCACGTCGTCCATGTTCTTGAACTGCGTGGCCTGGATGGTGTTGAAGGGCAGGCCGTGCTTTTGGCAGATGGCGTAGCGGTTGTGGCCGTCGATGAGCAGGTCGTTCCAGAGCACGAGCGCATCGCGGCAGCCCTCGGCCAGGATGCTGCGCTCCAGCGCGTCGAGTTCATCGGGGGTCAGCGGGTCGATGTAGGCCTTGAGTTCTTCGTTGACGACGATGTCCATGGCAGTGCAGAAATGAGGAATGAAAGAAAAAGGCGACCGCTCCAGGCCATTGCGGCAATGGACCTGGACGGCCGCCAAGAAGAAAAACTGGAAGCAGGGGCGAAGCCCGCCCTCAGAGCAGGCGCGAGATCAGCGCGCCTTCAGCCGGGCCTTCCAGGGGGATGCGCACGCGCACCGGGTTGCCCTGGGCCACCTGCACGGGCTCGCCGTCGAGGTTGAACATCTTCTCCAGTAGCAACTGGCGGTTGCCCTGGGGGTGGATGATCTCCAGCGTGTCGCCCACCGAGAAGCGGTTCTTGGTCTCCACCTCGGCCATGCCGTCGGCATAGCTGCGCACTTCGCCCACGAAGTGGCTGCGCTGCAGCACCGAGTGGCCGGTCTCGTAGTTCTGGTAGTCCTGCGAGGGACGGCGCTCCAGCAGGCCGCCCGTGTAGCCACGGTTGGCCAGGCCTTCGAGCTCGGTGATCAGGTGCGGGTTGAAGGGGCGGCCGGCCACGGCATCGTCGATGGCGCGGCGGTAGACCTGGGCCGTGCGGGCCACGTAGTACAGGCTCTTGGTGCGGCCCTCGATCTTGAGCGAGTCCACGCCGATCTTCACCAGGCGCTCCACATGCTCCACGGCGCGCAGGTCCTTGGAGTTCATGATGTAGGTGCCGTGCTCGTCTTCCATGATGGGCATCAGCTCGCCGGGGCGGCCCTTTTCCTCCAGCAGGTAGACCTGCTCGGCCTTGGGGTGGCGTGCGCCGTCGCCGCAGGTGCTGGTGAACTGGCTGTCGGCTTCCTCGCGGGCCTTCTCGAAGCTGAAGTCCTGCTCCATGGTCTGGGCCAGGGCCTCGCCGGTATTGGGGTCCACGGCCGCGTCATGCGTCTTGTAGTCCCAGCGGCAGGCATTGGTGCAGGTGCCCTGGTTGGGATCGCGCCGGTTGAAGTAGCCCGACAGCAGGCAGCGGCCCGAGTAGGCGATGCACAGGGCGCCGTGCACGAAGACCTCGATCTCCATGTCCGGGCATTCCTGGCGGATCTTCTCGATCTCGTCCAGCGACAGCTCGCGCGACAGGATGATGCGCGAGACGCCGGCCTTCTGCCAGAACTTCACCGTGGCCCAGTTGGTGGTGTTGGCCTGCACCGAGAGATGGACCTCGGTCTCGGGCCACTTTTCCTTGACCATCATGATCAGGCCGGGGTCGGCCATGATCAGCGCGTCGGGCTTGCACTCGATCACGGGCTCGATGTCGCGGATATAGGTGCGCACCTTGTCGTTGTGGGCGATCAGGTTGCTGGTGACGAAGAATTTCTTGCCCCGCGCGTGCGCCTCGGAGATGCCCTGGGCGATCTGTTCGAGGCGGAATTCGTTGTTGCGTGCGCGCAGGCTGTAGCGGGGTTGCCCGGCGTAGATGGCGTCGGCGCCAAAGTCGTAGGCCGCGCGCATCTTGTCGAGCGAGCCGGCCGGCAGCAGCAGTTCGGGGGCTTTGAGGGTCATGATCCCCGTATTGTCCTGCATAGCGCTTTCCAACATGGTTCGCTAAGGCTCAGGCGAGCCAAGCCCTTGCAGATGCACCAGCAACTGCCTTGCATGGGCGGGCAACTGGTCTTCCCGGGCCGTGCACAGCAGCAGCTGGCGCCGGGCCCAGGCATCGCTCAAGGGCACGGCGCGGGCGCCGCTGGCCGGGGCCAGGCGCTGCGCGGCTGCCGCCGGCATGACGGCCACGCCCACGCCCTGGCCCACCAGCTGGCAGATGCTGTCCAGGTGCTGCAGCTGGGCGCGCCAGCGCAACTGCCCTTCCGACGGCCCCCCCAGCAAGGCGGCCTGCTGGCGCACCAGCATCTGCAGGGCGGCATCGTGCGGCAGGCCCACCCAGTCTTCGGCCAGCAGCTCCTGCAAGGCCAGGCGCGTGCGCCGGGCCAGGCGGTGGCCGCGCGGCAGCACGGCCACCAGCGGGTCGGGGCGCCAGGGCGTGGCCTGCAGGCCGGTGGTGTCCTGCGCATCGCTGGCCACGCCGATGTCGCACAGGCCCTGGCGCAGCCGGTCCAGCACTTCGGCGCTGCCGCATTCCTGCAGCTCCAGCGCCACGCGCGGGTGGCTGCGCAGAAAGCCCGCCACGGCCAGCGGCAGGTGCTCGCCCACGGCCGAGGTGTTGCCGCAGACGCGCACATGGCCGGCCAGCCCCGCGCCGTACTCGGCCATGTCGCCGCGCAGGCGCTGCATCTGTGCCAGCACGCTGCGCGCATGCTGGCCCAGCGTGTGGCCGGCCGCCGTGGGCCGTACGCCGCGCGCCTGGCGCGCGAGCAGGGCGCAGCCCAGTTGCGCCTCCATGCCGCGCACGCGCTCGCTGGCCGAGGCCAGGGTCATGTGCGCGCGCCCGGCCGCCGCGGTGAGCGTGCCGCAGTCGAGGATATGGACGAACAGCTGCAGGTCGGTGAGGTCGAATCGCATGGCCTGTGGTGCTGAAGGATCAGGCCATGCCTGAGCCTTGGTTTGAAGATTCCCGATTGTGATCCCTTTGTTGGTGCACGAGCATGGCGCCATGAGGTTCAGGAAGGGCCTGAGCCAAGTCGGTGGAAAGTGCAGGGTGGCCGTGATGTGGGATGCGTGGTGGGTGCTGGCGGCGGCGGTGGCCGTGTTCGGGCTGGCCGGTGTCGTCAAGGGGGTGGTGGGCCTGGGGCTGCCCACGGTGTCCATGGCGCTGCTGGCGCTGTTCATGCCGGCCGGGCAGGCAGCGGCCTGGCTGCTGCTGCCGTCCCTGGTGACCAATGTGGTGCAGATGCGGCCCCTGCCATCGCTGCGGCCGCTGCTGCGGCGCCTGGGCTGGATGCAGCTGGGCATTGTCGCGGGCACGGTGGGCGGCATGCTGTGGTGGGGCCCGGTGGGCGAGGCCGCCGTGGCGCGCACGGCGCTGGGCGTGGCCCTGGTTGTGTATGCCCTGTGGGGCCTGTGGGGGCCGGGCCTGCAGTTGCCGCAGAGGCATCAGGCCTGGCTGGGCCTGTTGTGTGGTCTGCTGACGGGCGGGATCACGGCGCTGACCGGCGTGTTCGTGGTGCCGGCCGTGGCCTTTTTGCAATCGCTGGCGCTGGGCCGGCAGGCGCTGATGCAGGCCATGGGTCTGTGCTTCACGGTGTCCACGCTGGCGCTGGGCGCGGGCATGGCGCTGGCGCAGGGGCCGGACCATGCCGCTTCGTCCTGGACGGGCTGGGGTGCCACAGCCCTGGTTTCCGCGCTGATGCTGCTGCCCGCCCTGGCCGGCATGGCCTGGGGCGAGCGGCTGCGCCAGTCGCTGTCGCCCCAGGTCTTCAAGCGCGTGCTGATGCTGGGCCTGCTGGCCCTGGGCATCTACATGTGCGCCCGGGGCTAGCCCCGGGCGTTCAGGCGCGGAACACCTTCACGGGGCTGCCGCGCTCCACCTCCCAGTGCTGCTGGCTGCGCGTGCGCCGGGCCTGGCCCTCGCCCTGCGCGTTGAGGCGCGCCAGCTTCAGGGCCAGCAGCTCGCGCGCCAGCCGCTTGTTGGCGTGCTGGCTGCGCTCGCTCATGACCTTCACCGAGATCCCGCTGGGCACATGCAGGGCATGGACGGCGGAGTCCGTGGTGTTGACATGCTGGCCGCCCTTGCCCGAGGCCTTGCAGGCCTGGAAGACGATTTCGCCGTCTGCCGGCAATTGCCGGGGCGGCTCGCACTGTTGCACGGCCACGAACCAGTTCCTGCGCGGGTGGTGGGGGCGCAGGGGACTGTCGAAGACCCACTGGATGGTGCCCAGCCAGGCGCCCAGCGTGCCGTGAAGCAGGCCGGTGTCGCCCTCGCAGCGCAGCAGCACGGACTTGTAGCCGGCCGGCGTGGGCGTTTCTTCCAGCACGTCCACGGTGATGCCGCTGGCGGCGCAGTCGCGCAGCAGCTCGCGCAGGGTCAGGCGCACGGCATGCTCGCACTCAGCGGGGCCGTGGGATGCGGTCAGCTGGATCAGCAGCATTGCATGGCTCCCTTCTTGTAGGTCAGCAGGGGGCGCAGCCGCGCCACCAACTGCACCAGGCCGGCTTCCTGCAGGCTGGCGACGACGGAGTCCACGTCCTTGTAGGCCTGGGGGGCCTCCTCGTAGACCAGTTCGCGGTCGGCGCAGACCACGGCGCTGCCGAATTTTGTGCGCAGCAGTTCGTCCAGCGTGAAGCGCGGGCGCAGGCGGCCCATGCAATCGGTACGTGCCCACTTGCGGCCCGCGCCGTGCGCCAGCGAGTGCAGTGCCTCGTCACGCCCGGCCACGGGCCGCACAAGGTAGCTGTAGTCGCCGCGCGAACCCGGGATCACCACCAGACCCTGGTCGGCCGGCGTGGCGCCCTTGCGGTGCAAAAAGCCGTCTTCGCCGCGCCAGTGGTGGGCGATCACGTGGTTGTGGGTGATGTCCAGCAGGGCCTGGCCGCGCGTGCGCAGGGCGCGCAGCAGGCGTGCCGCAATGCTGGCGCGGTTCAGTTGGGCGAAGGCGATGGCGGCCGCGTGCTGGCGCAGGTACTGCGTGGCGGCATCGCTGCTGGCGGCCAGGCCGTCGTGGCTGAAGGCCTCCACATGGGCGCGCAGGATGGCGCCGCCCAGCCCGCGCGAGCCGCTGTGCACCATGAGGTGCACGCGCTTCCTGTCGAGCGCGCCGTCCTCGTACAGCGTGTCCACCACTTGCAGTTCGGCAAAGTGGTTGCCGCCGCCAATGGTGCCCAGGCTGTCCTGCAGATACGCCAGGTCGGCCACGCCGCTGGCCTGGGCGATGTGCTCCAGCTGCTGCATGTCCACGGCGTCCAGCAGTTCCTGGGGCAGGGGGCCGTCGATGTTGCCCACCGCCTTTTCCAGCTTGGGAGCCGAGGTCTTGTGCGCTGCCAGCTCCGTGCTGTACAGCGACATGCCGCAGCCGATGTCGCCGCCGACCAGGGCCGGGTAGAAGCGGCCCACGGAAAAGAAGGCTGCCCCTACCGGGTAGCCCCGGCCCGGGTGCAGGTCCGGCAGGCCCACGGCTGCGCGCATGCCGGCCAGGTTGCGGGCCGTCGTTTGAAGTTGTTGGATGGCGGTGTCTTCAATCCAGACGCCGCGGTTGGCGAACACCTGAAGATGGATGTCCGGCCCCCCTGAGTCGCTGCGCGCCTTCCCCCCTCTCGCTTCGCGGGGGGAGACGACACCCTCGGTGCGGGGCGGCCCTTCCTCGGTGTCTCTGGCTTGAGTGATTGCGGGTGCCGCGTTTGCGCCACGGAATACTATGGAATTGCCCATGAATGGCTTTCGATCGAGTGCTTGGGGCACATTCCGGCAGATGCGGAATGCGCAATGGGCAGTCGCCGCAAGCTCGATGGACAGGCATCAGGAAAAGCGCACGCGCAGCCGAAAGCCGGGCCTCTTGCGGGGCCGGGAATCAGGTCTGCAGCGTGGCCTGGAGGCGCTAGGGCTTCAAGCGTGCACGACTGCAAAGGGACGTGTCGAATGGGACATGGGTTCTCTCCTTTGCGATGGTGGACGGGTGCCGCGAATGCGGCAAAGACGGGGATGCTAGGGACAAGCGGCCGGTGCCGCAAGCGAAGTCGCAGGCGCGTGGCGGATTGCATACAACGCAAGATGGAAAAAGCCCCGCCGGCAGGTACCGGCGGGGCTTTTTGATGAAGGGCCCGTGTCCGTTCAGTCCTGCGGGCGGAAGCCGATGACCAGGTCCGAAGGCACGCGGCCATCGATGTCGCGCGGCAGCGTCTCGGTCTTTTGCAGCGCGCGGATGACGGCGTCGTCCCAGGCCTTGTTGCCGCTGGACTTGGCGATGGTGGCGCCGGTGATGGTGCCATCGGGTGCGGTGCGCACGCGCACCTCGGCCCGCGGGTTGCCGCTGATGGCGTCCGGGTAGACGATGTTGGGCTTGACGCGCGCGGCCACCTTGGCGCCATAGCCGGCCGAGGGGCCTCCGGCGGAGCTGCCCGAGCCGCCGCTCTTGCTGCCACCGGCGCCTTCGCCGGCCGAGCCGCCGCTGCCGGCCAGGCCCTGCATGCGGCGGATGTTCTCCAGGCGGCGTGCCTCGGCTTCCTTGGCCTCGCGCGCTTCCTTGGCGGCCTGTTCCTTCTTGCGCTTGTCCTCGGCGGCCTTCTTCTCGGCTTCTGCCTTGGCGGCCTTTTCGGCCTTTTCTTTCTCCGCCTTCTCGGCTTTCTCGCGCTCGGCCTTGTCCTTGGCAGCTTTTTCCTTGTCCGCCTTTTCCTTTTCGGCCTTGTCCTTCTTTTGCTGCTCCAGGCGGTCCTTGCGGTCCTGCTCGGCCTTGTCCTTTTTCTGCTGCTCGAGCTTGTCGCGGCGGTCCTTCTCGGCTTTTTCCGCCTTCTCGCGCTCGGCCTTGTCCTTGGCCGCCTTCTCGGCCTTTTCCTTGTCCAGGCGCTCCTGGCGTTCCTTTTCGCGCTGCTCGCGGGCGGCCTGTTCGGCGCGCTCCTTCTTTTGCTGCTCGATCTTGCGCTTCTTCTCCAGCGCGATCTCGGCCTCGCGGTCGTCGTCCACGGCCTGCGGCTTGGGAGGTGGGGGCGGTGCAATCACGGGCGCGGGCGGCGGCGGTGGCGGCTGGGGAACGGGCTCGGGCGCAGGTGGCGGGGGAGGCGCGGGCACGGGCAGGGCAGGGGCCGGCGCGGCCGTGGACCAGAACTCGGCCTCGACCATGGGCTCGTCGGCCTGCTTCGGGGGGCGCACGGTCCACAGCATGGCGGCCACGAGCAGCCCGTGCGCGGCCACGGCCATGGCCCACGAACGGGTGCGGCCGCGCGTGCGCGGCGGTGCGAACTGGTCGTGGTCTTGCAGGTTGGGCATGGAGTCGAAGGCGGGCGGCGCTGCTTACTGGGAGGACTTGACGCCGAAGGCCACGCGCTTGACGCCGGCCGCCTGAAGCTCGGACATGGCGGCCATCACGGTCTCGAAGGGCAGCTTCTTGTCGGCCGAGATCAGCACGGCGCTGTCGTCGCTTTGCTGGTCCTGCCAGCTCCTGGCGGCTGCGCCCAGCTCCTTGAGCGTGACGGTCTTGTCGGTGCTGCCGGCCTTGATGCGGATGCCGCCGTCCTTGTCGATCATCACGTCGGCGCGTTTCGGGGGCGTGCGCGCGGCCTTGCCGGCACTGGGCACGTTGATGGAGCCCGGCGTGAGCATGGGCGCCGTCACCATGAAGATGATGAGCAGCACCAGCATCACGTCGATGAAGGGCACCATGTTGATCTCGTTGACGGTGCGGCGGCTGCGGCCGCCGCGCGAGGCTACTGCGGGCATGTGCTCACTCCTTGCAAACTGTGCGCGACTTCAATGGCCGGACGGGGTGCTGGAGCCGGTCGCACCCACGTTGCGCTGCAGGATGTTGGAGAACTCTTCGATGAAGGTTTCCTGCTGGCTGGCCACGCGGTCGATCTGGTGGGCATAGCGGTTGTAGGCCGTGACGGCCGGGATGGCGGCGAACAGGCCCATGGCCGTGGCCACCAGCGCCTCGGCAATGCCGGGGGCCACGGTGGCCAGCGTGATCTGCTCCATGTTGGCAAAGCCGGTGAAGGCGTGCATCACGCCCCAGACGGTGCCGAACAGGCCCACGTAGGGAGAGACCGAGCCCACGGTGCCCAGGAAGGACAGGCCCGATTCGACCTCGTCCATCTCGCGCTGGAAGCTGGCGCGCATGGCGCGGCGGGTGCCGTCCATCAATTGGTTCACATCGGCGATGCGGCGCTCGCGCAGCTTCTGGTACTCGCGCATGCCGCTGGCGAAGATGCGTTCCATGGGGCCGCCCTGCTTGGCGTGGTGGGCCGCCGAGGCATAGAGGTCGTTGAGGCTGGTGCCCGACCAGAAGTCCTGCTCGAAGCCGTCGTTGAGCGTGCGCACGCGCTTCAAGGTCTGCGACTTGCGGAAGATGGTGGCCCAGCTGGCCACCGAGGCGCCCACAAGGATCAGCATGACCAGCTGCACGACCCAGCTGGCCTGCAGCACGAGGCTGAGTATGGACATGTCATGGGAGTTCATGAGAGTTGCTCCAGGATGCGGTTCGGAATTCTTGCGGGGCGCATGGCCGAGCCATCCACCCATCCAATGCGGATCGTGCCTTCGCACAACAGGGGCGGCGGCGCATTGCCATCGCCGGCGGATGCCAGCAGCGCCTGCTGGCGTATTGTCAGCGAAGCGCGGCCGCTGCTTTGCAGCTCGGCGGTAACAAGGAGTTGGTCATCGAGCCGGGCCGCCCGCAGGTATTGCAGCTGGGCCTGGGTTACGACAAACATGCCGCCCGTTTGTTCCCGCAACTGCTGCTGGCCTATGCCCAGGGCGCGCAGCCACTCGGTGCGGGCACGCTCGAAGAACTTCAGATAGTTGGCGTAGAACACGATGCCGCCGGCATCGGTGTCCTCCCAGTAGACGCGGATGGGAAATTCGAAGGCCATGTGCGGCGGGCCTCAGGCCAGCAGGCGCTGCAGGCGGCGCACGGCCTCCTGCAGCTGTTCCATGGAGTTGGCCGTCGAAAAGCGCACGAAGTCGGCGGTCTCGAACGTGCCGAAGTCGCGGCCCGGCGTGATGGCCAGGTGGGCGCGCTCCATGACGGCGTAGGCAAAGTCCCAGCTGCCCTGGACGCCGAGCCTGGCGGCAGCGGCACGGCAGTCGGCCCAGGCGTAGAAGGCGCCGTCGGGCTGCACGGGCACGGGCAGGCCCAGGGCCTCGAGCGCGGGGATGAAGAAGTCGCGCCGGGCCTTGAACTCGGCGCGGCGGCGTTCGTACTCGGCAATGGACTCGGGCTCGAAGCAGGCCAGGGCGGCGCGCTGCGAGACGGTGCTGGCGCAGATGAAGAGGTTCTGCGCCACGCGCTCGACCACGGGCACCATGGCCTCGGGCACCACCATCCAGCCCAGGCGCCAGCCCGTCATGTTGAAGTACTTGCTGAAGCTGTTGATGCTGATCACGTCCTCGCCCAGCGCCAGCGCGGTCTGGCCGAAAGCCGCATCGTACGAAAGGCCCAGGTAGATCTCGTCGATGATGGTCAGCCCGCCCCTGGCGCGCACCACGTCGAGGATGCGGCGCAGCTCGGCCGGCGCAATCGAGGTGCCGGTGGGGTTGGAGGGTGAGGCCAGCAGCACGCCGCGCGTGTGCGCGTTCCAGGCGGCCTCGACCTTGTCGGCGCTCAGCTGGTAGCGCTCGGCCGCCGTGGTCGGCACCATCACGGCCCGGCCTTCGGCTGCGCTCACGAAGTGGCGGTTGCAGGGATAGCTGGGGTCGGGCATGAGGATTTCGTCGCCCGCGTCGATGGTCGCCAGGCAGGCCAGCTGCAGCGCGGCCGAGGCGCCGGCCGTGACCACGATGCGCCGCGCCGGCACATCCACGCCGAAGCGCTGCGCATACCAGTGGCTGATGCGCTCGCGCAGCTGGGGCAGGCCCAGGGCCGGCGTGTACTGCGTGGCGCCGTCCTGCACGGCACGGGCCGCAGCCTCCTGCACCAGCGGGGGCGCGGTGAAGTCGGGCTCGCCGATGTTCAGGAAGATCATCGGCGTGTCGCTGTCCGCGCAGCCGCGCGCCATCTCCTGCGCCGCCTTGGCGATCTCCATCACGTAAAAGGGCTCAATGCGGTCGGCGCGGGTCGAAAACTTCATGACGGGTGAAATCCTGAAAGAGGCGCCCGCGCCCGGCAGGCGCGGGCGGGCCAGGGACGGCCGGATGCGGCGGGGCCTGTGCCCCGGTGGATGCAGGCGCGTGGCAGGACGCGCTTCAGCCGGCCTGGCCGGCCGCGTCGTCGGCCGCAGGCGCGGCCGGTGCAGCAGGCGCTGCGCTGCTCTTTGCGGCGCGGTCGTGTGCCACCTCATCGGCGCGCAGCGTGGGCGCCAGGCCGTTGAGCACGGCGTTCACGTACTTGTGGCCGTCGGTGCCGCCGAATTCCTTGGCCAGCTCGATGCACTCGTTGAGCACCACGCGCCAGGGCACGTCCATGCAGTGCTGGAATTCATAGACGCCTATCCACATGCTGGCGTGCTCGATGGGCGAGATCTCGGCCATGGTGCGGTCCAGCTTGGGGGCGATCAGTGCGTCCAGGTCCACCTGGGAGTTGATGCAGCCGCGCAGCAGCGCGTCGTAGTGCACCGAGTCGGCCTTGTGAAAGCCCGACAGGTCGCGCGTGAAGCGGTCGATGGCCTCCACGTCGTTGCCGCCCACCAGGTGCTGGTACAGGGCCTGCAGCGCGAATTCACGCGCGCGGCTGCGGTTGGACTTGGAGGCGGCCTTGCGCGCGCCGGTGCTGGTCAGGCCGGTGCGGCTCTGGCGGGGAGGGCGTGCAGAGGCCGGTGTGGAGTGTTCGTCGCTCATGGTCGGTCAATGGTTTGGAGCAGGTTGGCCATTTCCACGGCGACCCGGGCCGCGTCGCGTCCCTTTTCGGTCTGGCGTGCAATGGCCTGCTCGGTGTTCTCGGTGGTGATGATCGCGTTGGCGATCGGCAGCTGGTAGTCCAGGGCCAGGCGCGTGACACCCGCGCCCGATTCGTTGGCCACCAGCTCGAAGTGGTATGTCTCCCCACGGATGATGCAGCCCAGCGCCACCAGGGCGTCGTAGCGGTCGGACTCGGCCATCGCCTGCAGCGCCACGGGCACTTCGAGGGCGCCGGGCACGGTGACGTGGTCGATGTTTCCGGCCTGCACGCCCAGGGCCAGCAGCTCTTCGCGGCAGGCCTGGGTCAGGCTGTTGGTGATGCTTTCATTGAAGCGGGCCTGCACGATGCCAATGCGCAGTTGCGCACCATCAAGATTCAGGGCCTGGCCCTTTTCTGCGTTCAACATTTCTTATTCCTTGGGGATGTAGCCGCTGATTTCGAGGCCGTAGCCGGCCATGCTGGGCAGGCGGCGCGGCTGGCCCATGAGCTGCATGCGCTGCACGCCGCACTCGCGCAGGATCTGCGCGCCCACGCCATAGGTGCGCAGGTCCATGCGGCCGCGCTCGGGCGCCTGGGCGGCGCGTGCGCTGCCGTCGAACTGGGCCAGCAGCTGGTCGCCGCTTTCGCCGCAGTTGAGCAGCACGGCCACGCCGTGGCCCTGGCGGGCGATGTATTCGAGGCTGGTGTCCAGGCTCCAGGAATGCAGGGTGCGGCCGGTCTCCAGCGCATCCAGCACGGACAGCGGCTCATGCACGCGCACGGGCACGGGCGTGTCGGCATCCCACTGGCCCTTGACCAGGGCCAGGTGCACGGACTGGCTGGGCAGATCGCGGAAGGCATGGGCGATGAACTCGCCATGCGCCGTCTGCAGCGGGCGCTCGCCGACCTTGCTGAGCAGAGTTTCGTTGCGGCTGCGGTACTGGATCAGGTCGGCAATGGTGCCGATCTTCAGGCCGTGCTCGGCCGCGAACAGCTGCAGGTCGGGCAGGCGGGCCATGGTGCCGTCGTCCTTCATGATCTCGCAGATCACGGCGGCGGGGCTGCAGCCGGCCAGGGCGGCGAAGTCGCAGCCGGCCTCGGTGTGGCCGGCGCGCATGAGCACGCCGCCGTCGACGGCCTGCAGCGGGAAGATGTGGCCCGGCTGGACCAGGTCCGTGGGCTTGGAGTCCTTGGCCACGGCGGCCTGCACGGTACGGGCGCGGTCGGCGGCGGAGATGCCGGTGGTCACGCCCTCGGCCGCTTCGATGGAGACGGTGAAGGCCGTGCTGTACACGGTACCGTTGCGCGCGGCCATGGGCGGCAGCTTCAGGTATTCGCAGCGCTCGCGCGTGAGCGTCAGGCAGATCAGGCCGCGGCCGAAGCGCGCCATGAAGTTGATCGCCTCGGGGGTGACATGGTCGGCGGCCAGCACCAGGTCGCCTTCGTTCTCGCGGTCTTCCTCATCGACGAGGATGACCATGCGGCCCGCGCGCATGTCGGCAATGATGTCTTCCACCGGCGAGATGGGCACGGGGGACGTGGAGTTGTTCATGGAGTGCCTTCTGGAGGAGCCGGGTCGTGCGGACGGGGCGCGGCACACGCGCCGGCTTCCTCGGCCTGGCAGGCGTCAGAAGTGGGCTTCCAAAGAACGTGTGGCGCGGCGCAGCCGCTGTCGGCAATCGGCATGACCCGGAATGACCTTGCGAAAGCGCACATTCTATTCCAGCGGCCATCGGCCGCAGGCGGCGCGGGCTTTGGCCGGATTCAGGGGCCGGGGTCCTGCAGCACCACATCGCCTTCGGGATAGGCGATGCAGGGCAGCACGCAGCCCTCGGCCCGCTCCTCGCGCGTCACGCCCGGCCATTCGATCTCGTAGCGCACGCTGCCCGACACCAGCTGCCCGATGCAGGTGCGGCAGGTGCCGTTGCGGCAGGAACTGGGCCAGTCCACGCCGCCCTGCTCCAGCGAGTGCAACAGCGGCTGGTCGGCCCAGGCATCGACCTGCAGGCCGCTGGGCGTGAGGCGGGCGGTGAAGAAGGGCGGGGCAAAAGGGGAGGAGGCGGGGGAATCCTGGCTCATGGTTATCAAGGGGGGCTGCAATTCTGTGGGGCGAAGGGTGTTTGTACCCTGTATCGGGCTCTGTATCGGGCCTATATCAGGCAATGTCTGGCGCCAGGGGCCGGGTTGAGGTGGGTCTCCCGGGCAGCGGTCAGCGGTGCGCTAGGCTTGGCTCCATGCATATCAAGCCCTACCTCCTGCCTGTGCTCGTTTTCCTGCTGGTCGGTCCCGGTGTGGGCGTGCTGACCGTGATGCTTGTGGGCGCGGACGGTGCGCCGGTCCTGCCGGTGAACTGGCTGCTCGTCGTGTTCGGCTATGGCATAGGTGCTGTTCCTGCCGCTTTGGCGGGGGTGATCTATGTGGTCGGCTGGCCTCTCAGGGGCCTGCTCCAGGTACTGAGCACCAGGGAGTTCGGCGCCGTGCTGGGTGCGGTGAGCGGTGTCGCCGCGCTGGCTGCATGCTTTTCAGCGACCTCCGGCACGCCGTTTCCCAAATCCCTCGGCGTCTATGTCTTTCCCCTGGTTGCCGGTGCCGTCTGCGGGGCGCTTGCAGCGCATGCGCGTGATGAGGCCTGTGAGGGGAGCGGGTCGCAAGGCGTTTGAACGCGTCCGGCTGCGACGCACAGGTTTGCCTGTTTTTTGAGCAATTGGCTGGCTTGTTTGTCAAATCAATGACTTATGTTGCGAATTCGGCATTTTTGGCGGCTTGTCCACATGCTTGTCCAGTACGAATGGGGGTAAATGCGTACATGCAGGTTGCGCGGTGGATAAGCGGGACGTGGCCCGAAAATACGGGGTCTTCTGCCTATTTTTTAAGCGATCCTCCTGTTTCTCTTTTGAATCAATGACTTGCGTGTCTTATCCCGCCCGCTGTGAAAGTTGTTCACAAGATTGTTCAGGGTGAGGCGGGATAAGTCGGGCACACGACTTGTGGATTTGATCAAAAAATAGGCAAAACGAAAAAATCGAATAAAAACAATTACTTAACCAGCCAGTCCCGAGCCTGCACATGGTTTTCCACAGGCTTGTCACGAAATGATGGGGACAAGGCCGGCGGGCCTGCCGCAGTCGCTTCGGCAACCGGAATGCGGCCGGCGTCCGTCTACATTGCTGGGTGGCCGGTGCCCTGCCATCCGGAGGGCGCAACCGGCATCCAACGACACAAAGGGAGCATCTCCATGGCGATTGAGTTTGAAGGCCGCGTGGCCATCGTGACGGGGGCCGGCGGCGGCCTGGGGCGCCTGCATGCGCTGGCGCTGGCGGCGCGCGGCGCCAAGGTGCTGGTCAATGATCTGGGCGGTGCGGTCGATGGCAGCGGCGGTTCGGCCACGGCGGCCCAGGCCGTGGTGGACGAGATCCGCGCGGCGGGCGGCCAGGCGCTGGCCAACGGTGCATCGGTCACCGATTTCGAGGCCGTGCAGGCCATGGTGCAGCAGGCCGTCGATGCCTGGGGCCGCGTGGACATTCTGGTCAACAACGCCGGCATCCTGCGCGACAAGAGCTTTGCCAAGATGGGCATGGACGACTTCCGCCTGGTGGTGGAAGTGCACCTGATGGGCGCCGCGCATTGCTGCAAGGCCGTGTGGCCGCACATGCAGGCGCAGAACTACGGGCGCATCGTGATGACCACCTCGTCCACGGGCCTGTACGGCAACTTCGGCCAGGCCAACTACGGCGCGGCCAAGCTGGCCCAGGTCGGCCTCATGCAGACCCTGGCCATCGAAGGCGCCAAGCACGGCATCCATGTGAATGCGCTGGCACCCACGGCGGCCACCCGCATGACGGAAGGCCTGATGCCCGAGGCCGTGCTGGCCGCCCTCAAGCCCGAGGCCGTGGTGCCCGCCATGCTGGTGCTGGCCCACGAAAGTGCGCCCACGCGCACCACGCTGTGCGCAGGCGCGGGCGGCTTCGAGGCCGCCTTCATCACGCTGACCGAAGGCGTTTACCTGGGCCAGGGCGAGCAGGTGCCGGAACAGCTGGCCGCACAGCTGGCCCAGGTGCTGGACCGCAGCGGCGAACAGGTGCCCGCCAGCGGCGCCGCCCAGGGCACGCTGGAAGTGGGCAAGGCCATGGCTGCAGCCCGTCGATGACCAGGGGCCGGCCAGAGGTTTCGCCGCTGGCCGGCCGTCCCTTGCCCGGTATCAAGGCAGCGCCGGCCGGGAGGGCAAAACTCTGACATATTCCTTTCGCTCGCGGCGATCCCATGCGGGGCAACAGGCCAAAACGCGTGGTTAAGCGGACAGGCGCCATCGCGTTTCCTGCCGTTTCTCTATCATTCGGCGTCCGGGTCGGGTCCGCCGGGAATCCTGGTGGTTTCCGTGTGGGCCGATGCCCATCAACGAATCGGTAAACAAGAATGAAAACATCGCAGGCATCCATGGCGGTTCCCGGTCCTGAGCGGCTCAAGGGCATACGCCGTGGCATAGAAAAGGAGGGCCTGCGCGTGCTGCCTTCCGGCAGCCTGGCACTGACGCCGCATCCCCTGGCGCTGGGCTCGGCGCTCACGCATCCGCACATCACCACCGACTACAGCGAATCGCAGATCGAGCTGATCACCGGCGCGCGGCTGGGCGTGCAGGAATGCCTGGACGAGCTGGTGCAGATCCACCAGTTCGTGCTGCGCAGCCTGCGCGATGCGGGTGGCGAGATGCTGTGGTCGTCCAGCATGCCCTGCCAGCTGCCCACGGACGAGACGATTCCGCTGGCGCGCTACGGCTCCTCGCACTCGGGCCGCTCCAAGAGCGTGTACCGCATGGGGCTGGGCCACCGCTACGGCCGGCGCATGCAGACGATTTCGGGCATCCACTACAACTGGTCGCTGCCCGGCGTGACCAGCGACCAGTATTTCTCGCTCATCCGCAATTTCCGGCGCCATGCCTTCGTGCTGCTGTACCTGTATGGCGCGTCGCCCGCGCTGTGTCCCTGTTTCGTCGAGGGGCGCGAGCACCGGCTGCAGCCGCTGGGCAATACGGGCCAGGCGCTGTACCTGCCCCACGCCACCTCGCTGCGCATGGGACGCCTGGGCTACCAGAGCGATGCGCAGGCCAGCATCAACGTCAGCTACAACGGCCTGGAAGGCTATGCGAATTCGCTGTACGACGCGCTGACCCAGCCCTATCCCGCCTACGAGATGCTGGGAGTGCGCAACCCGGGCGGCGACTACAACCAGCTGGGCACGGGCCTGCTGCAGATCGAAAACGAGTTCTACGGCACCATCCGCCCCAAGCGCACCGTCAGCCGCGGCGAGCGCCCGCTGCACGCGCTGCGCGAGCGCGGCGTGGAGTATGTGGAAGTGCGCCTGATGGACCTCGATCCCTTCGAGGACGTGGGCATTGCCGCGCCCACCATGCGCATGCTGGACGTGTTCCTGCTGCACTGCCTGAACGCCGACAGCCCGCCGGATACGCCGGACGAGATCGCGGAACTCAAGCACAACCAGCACCTGACGGCCGAGCGCGGCCGCGAGCCGGGCCTGCAGCTGGTGCGCGCCGGCCGAGAAGTGCCGCTGCGCGACTGGGCCCATGAAGTGCTGGACCAGTGCCGACCCTACGCCCAGGCGCTGGACAGCACCCACGGCACGCAGGACTACAGCGCCGCCCTGGCCCAGGCGCTGGAGCGCCTGGAGCACCCCGAGCGCACGCCGTCGGCCCATGTGCTGGGCGAGCTGACGGGCGCATACGGCAACAGCTTTGCGAACTTCACGCTGGCCCGGTCCGAGCAGGCCCGCGACTCGCTGCTGGCCCTGCCCTGGAGCCAGGCGCAGCAGCAGCGCTTCGAGCAATGGTCGGCGCAGTCCGTGCAGGAGCAGCGCGACATCGAGGCCGCGGACACGCTGTCGTTCGAGGAATGGCGCCTGCGCTACATGGCGCCGGAGAACCTGCGCTGAGCGCGCTTCAACCCCGCCCGGCGCCCAGCGCCTGGCCTGCGTCCTCGCACCAGAACAGCACGGCGTCGTAGAAGCCCTCCCAGACGCAGCCGTTGCAGCCGCGGCCGCAGCAGCTCGTGGGCTGGGGCGGCGCAGGGCGCAGTGCAATGCCTGCGGCCTGGGCGCGCTGCTGCCACAGCTGGATCTGCGACAGCGCCTGCTCCAGCGGCCCCTGCACCATGCTCAGCGCCGCGCCTTGCTGCGGCGCACCGCAAACAGCACGATGAAGGCCGTGCCCAGCAGCAGGGCGAACCAGCCGACCAGGTACGACTGGGCCATCATCTGCACGATGCCCCCGGGCGCCATGAACTGTGGCGCCAGCAGAATCACCAGCCCGATCACGGCGCAGGTCACGCCCTTGATCAGCAGTTCGATGTCTGCCTTGCGCGAGGCGGAGCGGGACGAGGGGGTATCGGGCAAGGACATGGGCAGTGAGGCTGGGCGTAAAAGCGGGGGACAATTGCGGCTTGCGCAAGAAAAAATGGAAGTCTGCGGGTTGCGCCGGGGCGCCGCGCGTTGTTGCATCCTGTCTGCGCAAGCCATGAATTATCCTTGCGCCCCTGCCAGTCCCCCCGTTTCCCAGAAAGTAATCCCATGGCCATACAGTGGTTCCCCGGTCACATGAATCTCACGCGCAAGGTGATCACCGAGCGCGTCAAGGAAATCGATGTGGTCATCGAAGTGCTGGATGCGCGCCTGCCGGGGTCGAGCAGCAACCCGCTGCTGCAGGAGCTGACGGGCCACAAGCCGCGCCTGCAGGTGCTCAACAAGCAGGACCTGGCCGATGCCGCGCGCACGCCGCTGTGGCTGGACTGGTACAACGCCCAGAGCGACACGCGCGCCATTGCGCTGGACGCCTCCGAGCCCGCGCCCACGCGCCGGCTGATCGAGGCCTGCAAGCTGCTGGCGCCGAACCGTGGCGGCATGGCCAAGCCCATGCGCGTGCTGATCTGCGGCATCCCCAACGTGGGCAAGTCCACGCTGATCAACTCCATGAGCGGCAAGCGGCAGGCCAAGACGGGGGACGAGGCCGGCATCACCAAGCTGGAGCAGCGCATCGTGCTGGCCGACGACTTCTACCTCTGGGACACGCCCGGCATGCTGTGGCCGCGCATCATCGTCGAGCAAAGCGGCTACAACCTGGCCGCCAGCGGCGCCGTCGGCCGCAACGCCTATGACGAGGAACTGGTGGCGCTGGAGCTGCTGGGCTATCTGCAGAAGAACTACGCGGACATGCTGGAGGCGCGATACAAGCTGGGCCTGGACAACGAACGCATCGCCTCCCTGCACGACGACGAGCTGCTGGACGCCATCGGCCGGCGCCGCGGCGCCATGATGGGCGGCGGACGTGTCAATGTGCAAAAGGCGGCCGAGCTGGTGCTCACGGATTTCCGCGCAGCGGTCCTGGGCCGCATCACGCTGGAGACTCCCGAGGAGTACGCGCAATGGCTGGCCGTGGGCCAGCAGCGCGATGCCGAGCGCCAGGCGCGCAAGGATGCCGTCAAGGCGCGCAAGCGGCCGCCGCGCGAGCGCAAAAGCGCGCCCTGAACCGGCGCCCGCATACCCTGTTTGGTGCAAGAGCGCGTCCGACCGGGGCGGTGGCACAACCACCACAGCCGCAGGCGGCGCCGACCGCTAGCATGTTGAGTGTTCTTTCTCTGTTGGGGCTTTTTCATGCGGCGTCATCGAGTCGAGGCGGAAACCCATTTGTCCCTGCGCAGGGTGGTCCTGGTGGGCAGCATATGGATCACCAGCCTCACCGTGATGCTGGCCATGGCGCTGCTGATGCAGGACCCCGTTCCATGGCTCAGCGTGCGGCTGAACCTGGTTGCCGCAGGCGTGAGCTTCGGTGCCGTGCTGCTGGGCTGGCGCCGGCACTGGCGGCTGGCCTCCAATGTGCTTGTCTGGGGCACCTGGACGGCGGCCGTGACCGTGGTGGCCGCCACGGGCGGCGTGCAAAGCGGTTCGGTGCTGGCCTTTCCTGCCCTGCTGGTCATGTGCGCCTGGGTGCTGGGCGTGCGCACCACGCTGGTCATGCTGGTCCTGTCCGTGCTGACCATGGCCGGTTTCTGGGTGGCGGGCCGGGAAGGCGTTGACTGGATCGGCCAGCGCGAGACCTCGCCCGTGTTCTCCATGCTCTACTTCGTGGGCATGCTGGGGCTGACGGGCACGGTCACGCTGATGGCGCGGCGCAGCCTGATCCGCCGCGCCCAGGAGCTGCAGGACACACTGGGCGCGCTGGAGCAGCACCAGGACGATCTCCGCAAGTTCTACCGCGCCGTGGAGCAGAACCCCGAGAGCATCGTCATCACCGACGTGCACCAGAACATCGTCTATGTGAACGAGGCCTTTTTGCAGCGCACGGGCTTTGCGCGCAACGAAGTCCTGGGCCAGCCCACGCACCGCTACTCCACCATGGGGCTGGATGCTCCGGCCTGGGAAGAGGCGCTGCACCAGCTGGGCCGGGGCGCGCTGTGGCGTGGCCAGATGACCAACCGCACGCGCCAGGGCGAGGACCTGCCCGAGGCCGTGCTCGTGGCGCCGATACGGGCCTCGGACGGCAGCATCGTCAACTACGTGGAACTCAAGCAGGACCTGTCCGAGCGCATGCGCGCGGAGCGCCAGATCCATGCGCTGGCGCATTTCGATGCGCTCACCGGCCTGCCCAACCGCCTGTCGCTGACCCAGCGGCTGCGCGCGCTGGCGCGCGAGTTCCGCGAGGGCGGCAAGGGGGGCGAGCCGCGCCACGGCCTGCTGCTGCTGGACATGGACCGCTTCACGGCCTTCAACGACGTGCGCGGCACGGTGCGCGGCGACGCGCTGCTGGGCGCGCTGGCGCTGCGCCTGGCCGATGCCCTGCCCGACGGCGTGCTGCTGGCCCGCATGGGCGCCGACGAATTCGCCGTGCTGCTGGAGAAGGCAGGCCACGAGGCCGCCGAGGTCGACCAGCACATGCGCGCCCTGGCCCAGGTGCTGCAGGACGCGCTGGAGCGGCCGCTATGGCTGGAGGAAACCGGCGAGGAAGTGCAGGCCAGCTGCAGCATTGGCGCGGCCAGCTTTGCCGCCTCGCGCACCGACAGCGGCGGCCATGACGTGCTGCGCCGCGCCGGCGTGGCCCTGCACCAGGCCAAGCAGGCCGGTCTGGGCCAGGTCGTCATCTTCCAGCCCGACATGGCCGAGGCCGTGGGCAAGCGCTTTCGCATCGAAAAGGACCTGCGCCGCGCCATCCCTGCCGGCGAGCTGCAGCCCTACCTGCAGTCCCAGGTGGACCGCATGGGGCGCTGCGTGGGCGCCGAGGTGCTGGTGCGCTGGAACCATCCGCGCCTGGGCATGGTCGAGCCCGGCGACTTCATTGCCGTGGCAGAGGAGTCGGACCTGATCGTGCAGCTGGGAGACTGGATGCTGGAGCAGGCCTGCCGCATGCTGGTGCGGCCCGAATTCGTGCAGCACGGCTGGCGGCTGTCGGTCAACGTCAGCTGGCGGCAGTTCCGCCAGCCCGATGTGGTGAACAAGCTCAAGCGCATCCTGGCCACCACCGGCGCCGACCCGCGCCGGCTGACGCTGGAGGTCACGGAAAGCGTGGTCATGCGCGACGTGGACGAGGCGCGCGAGCGCATGACCGAGCTGCAGCTGCTGGGCGTGGAGATGGGGCTGGACGACTTCGGCACCGGCTATTCATCGCTGGCCTATCTGCAGCGGCTGCCGTTCCGTGAACTCAAGATCGACAAGTCCTTTGTGCAGGACTGCCATGCCTCGCCCGGCAATGCCGCCATGGTCGAGGCCATTTTGCTCATGGCCCGTCGCCTGCACCTGCGCGTGGTGGCCGAAGGCGTGGAGACCGAGGAGCAGGCCGGCACCCTGCGCGCCTGGAACCAGGATGTGCTGTTCCAGGGCTACCACTACGGCCGGCCGCTGCCTGCCGCCGAGTGGGTGGATCTTCAAGTGGGGGCGGCCGGCGTCTGAGGCCGTAGGCACGCCAGGGTCGCGGCCCTGGCGCGGCCTGTCTCAGTCCCTGGCCTGGTTGGCGGGCTGCTCCAGCCAGCGGCGCGCCAGCAGGTCCCAAAAGCGTGCGCCACGTCCCAGGTTGTCGTCGTTGAAGTCGTAGCCGGGATTGTGCAGGCCCACGCCGGGCTGGCCCGTGGCGGGACCGTTGCCTATCCAGCCATAGGCGCCGGGCACGGCCTCGAGCATGAAGCCGAAGTCCTCGGCCGTCATGGCCGGCAGGATGTCGGCGTGGGTGCGGTCCTCGCCCACCGCCTCGCGCATCACATCGGCCATGAAGCGGGCTTCGTGCGCGTGGTTGGTGGTGTTGGGGTAGCCGGGCTTGAGGATGAACTCGGCGCGGCACAGATGGGCCGCCGCCACATGCTCGCTGATGCGCTGCATGCCTTCGATGAACATCTGCTGCGTCTCGGTCCTGAGGGCGCGCACCGTGCCGAAGATGCTGGCCTCGTCGGGAATGATGTTTTCCACCGTGCCGCTGGTGATCTTGCCCACGGTGAGCACGGCGCTGTCCAGCGGATCGGTGCTGCGCGACACCAGGGTCTGCAGCTGGCCGACGATGGCGCAGGCCACGGGAATCGGGTCCAGCGTGGTGTGGGGCATGGCAGCGTGGCCGCCCTTGCCGTGCACGCGGATCTCGAAACGCAGCGTGGACGCCATGATGGGCCCCACGCGCACCGCCATTTCGCCGGCAGGCAGGGCAGGCCAGTTGTGCAGCGCGAACACGGCCTCGCAGGGGAATCGCTCGAACAGGCCATCGTCCATCATGGCCTTGGCGCCTGCGCCGCCTTCCTCGGCGGGCTGGAAGATCAGGTGCACCGTGCCATCGAAATCGGGCTGCTGCGCCAGCAGCGTGGCCGCACCCAGCAGCATGGTGGTATGGCCGTCATGGCCGCAGGCATGCATGCAGCCCGGGTTCCGGCTGGCGTGGCCGAAGGCATTGAGTTCCGTCACCGGCAGCGCATCCATGTCGGCACGGATGCCGAGGCCGCGGCCCGGGTTGGCGGCGCTGCGCCCCCGGCCGTGGATGCTTGCCACCACGCCAGTCCGGCCCAGCCCGCGATGCACCTGCAGCCCCAGCGCCTGGAGATAGGCCGCCACCTTGTCGCCGGTGCGGTGCTCCTCGTAGCGCAGCTCGGGGTGGGCATGCAGGTCGTGGCGGAACTTCAGCAGGGAGCCGAGATGGGGGGTGATGTCGGGTGTGGATCGCATACAGGGGCCGCGACGGCCTGCACGCCAAGCGGGTCCGCAGGCGGTCGCAGCAATTCAATGACAAGGCGGACATGATAGGTCCTGGGGTTTGCCTATGCCGTCTGCCGCGCCGATAGGCCTTGTGCTGCCGAGGCTTTGCGCTACGTTCTTTGATAGCTGCCCGCGCAATGCCCTGGCCCGGGAGTTGGCGCAGATGCAGGGGAATGGCGCCAGGACCGACAATCGCCCCCATCATGAAAAACACCATCCTGCCCCTGCAATTGTTCGTGCGCCCCGAGCATGACGATCCCCAGCCCCTGATCCTGTACCACGGCCGCCGCTGCCCGGACGGCTATGGCGCAGCGCTGGCGGCCTGGCTGTTCTACGGCGGGCAGGCCGAATTCCGCGGGCTGGACCATGGCGAGATCCAGAAGGCCGACGACCTGGGCGAGCTGGCCGGCCGCGCGGTCTACGTGCTGGACTTCGCCTTCGAGCCCGAACTGATGGCCGAGATCGAGTCGCGCGTGTCCAAGCTCGTGGTGCTGGACCACCACAAGAGCGCTGCCGAAAAGCTCACCGGCTACCAGTGCCGCTGCGGCGTCGTGCACTTCGACATGAACAAGTCCGGCGCGCGCCTGGCCTGGGAGTTCTTCCAGGCCGACAAGCCCGTGCCGGGCCTGATCCGATTCATCGAGGACCGGGACATCTGGAAGTGGGAATTCGCCGAGAGCGCGGGCTTTCTCGCGGCGCTGGACATGGAGCCGCGCAGCTTCGAGCGCTGGGCCGAGATCGCGGCCTTCACGCCCGAGCAGGAAGCTGCCTTCATGGCACGCGGCGGCGCCATGGACGAGAAATTCCAGAAGCTGTGCGCCGACATTTCCGAGTCCGCCCAGCCCCTGGTCTTCAACGGCATGCAGGGCCTGATGGTCAACTGCCCCGGCATGTTCCACAGCCAGGTCGGCGACCTGCTGGCGCGCCAGAGCGGCAGCTTCGCGCTGATGTGGCATGCCAGCACCAAGGGCGTGAAGGTCGGGCTGCGATCGCGCTCGGAGTTCAACTGCATTGCGCTGGCCGAAAGCTTCGGCGGCGGCGGCCATGCCCAGGCCTGCGGCTTCAAGATGGGCAACGAGCGCCTGGTGGAGCTGCTGTCGGGCGTGCTCAAGGCCGATGCCTCGGCCGACTACGCCTACGTGGCCGCGCCGCTGATGGAGCAGCCTGAAACGGGCGCGCCTGCCAAAGCTGCCTGATCCAGCCCGGCCGTCGCCGGCAGGCCCGCACAGGCCTGCCAGCCGGGCAGGGCGCACAGCGCGCGCCATTGCTGCACATCGGGCACATGGCCCAGCCGGCTCCAGTCGGCCTCCAAGCGCAGCGGCTCGCCCGTCATCGGGTGCGCCAGCTCCAGCGCATGGGCATGCAGCCATAGCCGCTGCAGGCCCAGGCGCTCGGCCCACCAGCGGTTCAGCGGCCCCTTGCCGTGCGTGGCGTCGCCAATGATGGGATGGGCCACATGCTTGAGATGGCGGCGTATCTGGTGGCGCCGGCCCGTGGCAGGCAGCGCCTGGACCAGCGAAATCCGCGTGGCCGCATGGCGCGGATCAAAGGCCTCGGGCCATTCCAGGCGCGCCAGGCAGCGCAGCGAAGTCCGTGCGGGCTGGGCTGGCGCGTCCTCGGGCGCATCGTCGGGTCGGAGGGCATGGTCCACCTCCACCGCATCGGGCAGCCAGCCGCGCACCAGCGCCAGGTATTGCTTGCGCACTTGCTGCCCGGCAAACGCCTGGCCCAGCCGCTGCGCGGCCTGGGCATGCAGGGCCATCACCAGCACGCCGCAGGTGCCCTTGTCCAGCCGGTGCGCAGGGTGCACATGGCAGCCCAGCTGGTCGCGCAGGGTCTGCAGCACGAAGCGCGTCTCGTGCGCGTCCAGTCCCGTGCGGTGCACCAGCCAGCCTGCGGGCTTGTAGACCGCCACCAGGTGCTCGTCGCGCCAGAGGATGTGCAGCGGTGCGTCGCCGCACTCGGAGGGCAGCGGCTGGGCGATGGGGGATGAGGGCTGGGACATGAGGGCGTGAGTGTAGGCGCTGCTGTCCACCACGGCCCACGACCCTCTCCCAATACCCCTGCCCAACATCGCCGCTCAGTACCCCCGCGCAGGGCAACGCAGTGCTGCCCGGCAGTGCACGACTGGCGGCTCCTTGGCGATGCAAGATCGCGCCTGGTTCTGCGCTGGCGCATGGACCTCATTTTCGAGCCGCAGTTTTTGAACCTCATCGCAAAGGCACCGCACCGCATGGACCATCGCAGCACCGCTCCCATCCGCATCGCCATCGTCGGCCACGGCAACCTGGGCCGTGGCGTGGAGGCGGCCATTGCCCGCAACCCCGACATGGTGCTGGCCGGCATCTACTCCCGCCGTGATCCGGCGCAACTGCGTCCGCTACAGCCCGGCACGCCCGTGCACGGCATGGACAGCCTGCTGGCCCATCGCGCAGGCATCGACGTGCTGGTGCTGTGCGGCGGCTCCAAGGACGACCTGCCGCAGCAGTCCCCCGCGCTGGCCGCGCATTTCAGCCTGGTGGACAGCTTTGACACGCATGCGCGCATTCCCGGGCATTTCGAACTGGTCGACGCGGCGGCCCGCGCGGCGGGCACCACGGCGCTGATCTCGGCCGGCTGGGACCCGGGCATGTTCTCCCTGCAGCGCCTCATGGGCGAGGCCCTGCTGCCCGATGGCGCCTCCTACACCTTCTGGGGCAAGGGCCTGAGCCAGGGGCACTCCGACGCCATCCGCCGCATTCCCGGCGTGGCCGGCGGCGTGCAGTACACCATTCCCGTGGACGAGGCCGTGCAGCGCGTGCGCAGCGGCGTGCGGCCCGAACTGTCTGCGCGCGAGCGGCACCGGCGCGAGTGCTTTGTGGTGCTGGAGCATGGGGCCGATGCCGACGGCGTGCGCCAGGCCATCACCGGCATGCCGCATTACTTCGACGAGTACGACACCACGGTGCACTTCATCAGCGCGCAGGAGCTGGCCCGTGACCATGCGGCCATGCCGCATGGCGGCTTCGTCATCCGCAGCGGCAGCAGCTCCGATGGGCTGCGCCATTCCATCGAATACCGGCTGCAGCTGGACAGCAACCCGGAGTTCACGGCCAGCGTGCTCGTGGCCTACGCGCGCGCCGTGCACCGGCTGCAGCAATCGGGGCAGACGGGCTGCAGGACCGTCTTTGACGTGGCGCCCGGCCTGCTGTCGCCCAAAACTGCGCAGCAGCTGCGGGCCGAGCTGCTTTAGCCCTGGCCCACGCGGGCCGCGTCTTCCAGCCGGTCCACGTCGCGCAGCGGCTTGAACAGGGTCATCCAGCTGCCGACCACGCCCAGTGTGCACAGGCTGCCCACCACGGCGGCGGGCACCGCGCCCAGCCAGGCGGCGCTGGTGCCGGCACGGAACTCGCCCAGTTCGTTGGACGAGCCGATGAACAGCATGTTCACCGCGTTCACGCGCCCGCGCATGGAGTCGGGCGTGGAAAACTGCACCAGGGCCGAGCGGATGTACACGCTCACCATGTCGGCCGCACCCGCCAGCATCAGCGCCGCCATGGACAGCCAGAACCAGTGCGACAGCGCAAACACCAGATTGGCCACGCCGAAGATGGCCACGGCGGCGAACATCACGCGGCCCACATGGCGCTGTATGGGGCGGGCCGACAGCCACAGGCCCATGGCCACCTCGCCCACGGTCATGGACGAGCGCAGCAGGCCCAGGCCTTCGGGCCCAACCTTGAGCACCTCGTGCGCGTACACGGGCAGCAGGGCCACCACGCCGCCCAGCAGCACGGCGAACAGGTCCAGCGAAATCGTGCCCAGGATGATGGGGCGCGTGCGGATGAAGTGGATGCCTTCGCCAAAGCGCAGCCACAGCGAGCCGCCGGCCGGCGCCATGGCTTCGGCATAGCGCACGGGCACCGTGCCCAGCAGCAGCACGGCCAGCACCAGGGACACGCCGCAGACCGCATAGGTCAGCACGGCGCCGCCCCAGGCGTAGAGCAGGCCGCCCAGCACGGGCGCCGCGATGGCGGCCGTGCGCATCAGCATGCTGTTGGTGGCCAGCGCCTGGGCCAGTTGCTCGCGCGGCACGATCTGCGGCAGCAGGCTTTGCAGGGCCGGCCCCGTGAAGGCGCGGCTGCAACCGAACAGCACCAGCACGGCGTAGATCCAGTGCACATCGTGCGCGGCAGCGCCCTCGTGCCAGGACAGCCACAGCAGCAGCAGGGAGCACAGCGCCGCCACGGCCCAGCTGCCCGACAGCAGGCGCTTGCGGCTCATGCGGTCGCTGAGGTCGCCTGCCGGAATCAGCAGCGCCAGCATGGGCAGGAACTGGGCCAGTCCCACATAGGCCAGGGACATGGGGTCGCGCGTCAGGTCGTAGACCTGCCAGGCGACGACCACGGCCTGCATCTGCTGGGCGAACATGGACAGCATGCGCGCCATGACGAAAGGGACGAAGGCGCTGTTGCGCAGGCCGGCAGCGGGGCTGTCGGCCGAAGTGGGGGGAAGCGGGGAGGAGGGCAAGATCGGAAGTCCGTGGCAGAGCACGCGCAGTATCTGCGAAATGCCGCCGCCCTGCAGGCCGGACCGCCTGCGCCATGCTGCCGACGAAGGCATGCGGCCTGCTCCCACAAACAGCGGGGACGCGGCGCGTGAACATGCCATCACGGGTCAGGCCAGAACCCCGCATCAGAGGAGCAACACACCATGTCCATGTTGTCCATGCAATACGCCGGCACCTTGATCGGGCGCGAAGCGGTCATCGATTTCCCCGATAGCAAGGCTGATGTGCGGTACACGCCTCAGGGCCAGATGGTCTGGCATGTGGTCGATTCCCTGGGCCATGTGTCCGACGGCTGCGAACGGCTCAGCTACCTGCAGGTCAGCGACAGCCTGCACTTCCTCAACTGGATCGAGAAAACCGGTTTCACCGTCAGCCAGGTCATAGACACGGCGCAGGGAACGGTGCAGGCCTTCTGGTCCTTTGCCGATCCGGCCAGCGAGGGAGGCCACCGGTCCTCCATGTTCGTCGAAGGCCGTTTCCGCTTTCGCTGAGAACCCTGCCGGTGCTGCGTGAAACATTGCGGCGGCGGCGCAACATGCCTGTTTTTTGAGCGCCACCGGCAAAGCCAAGGCTGGCGCCGCAAACTCGGGTTGTCCCGAAGCTTGTCCACAGGCAGGCCCACAGTCGCTGGGCATAACCGTCACGCCATCGTCATTTTCTTCATCCAACGGAAAAGTTCCGTGGGATGTGTGCGTGTACTTTCGTCATGATTCAGGTTTTTCGTGGAATTCTGTTCCTGGATCCATCACCGGTGTGCAGCCGCCCGCCGCAGATCAAGGCCCGTGCCCCCGTGAAACATTGCGCGCCTGAGAAACAGGTCCGCAATGCCGCCGCTATGCTGGCCGCATGACCTGGCTGCTTATCGCATTGCATCTGCTGCTCATCGCGGGTTTCGGCCTGCGCATCCTTTTGCGTGACGATGTGCGCCCCGACGTTCGCATGGGCTGGCTCACCGTCATCGTGCTGCTGCCCTACGTCAGTTGCGCGCTGTACTACCTGTTTGGCGAAGTCACGCTGCGCCGCCGCGGCCGGGCCCGGTACCGCAAGGTGCAGGACTTCGCGGCAGGCGCTGCCATGGATCACGGCGCCGCCGTGCCGATAGCGGGCATCGCCCCGCAGTGGCAGGCTGCCTTCGGCTATGCGGCCTCCATCAACCGCTTTGCCGCACAGCCGGGCCACACCGCGCAGCTCATGGCCGATGGCGCCGAGGCCCGCGCCCGCATGCTGGCCGACATGGACGCCGCCCAGCATGAAATCAACGTGCTGTACTACATCTGGCTGGCTGATCACACGGGCACGGCCGTGGCCCAGGCGCTGGTGCGCGCGGCACGGCGTGGCGTGGTCTGCCGCGCCATGGTGGACGGCCTGGGCTCGCGCGCGCTGCTGCGCACCGACCTCTGGCAGCAGATGGCCCAGGCGGGCGTGCAGCTGGCCGTGGCCCTGCCCACCAGCCATCCGATCCGCGTGATGTTCACCAGCCGCCTGGACCTGCGCAACCACCGCAAGATCACCGTGATCGACCAGCGCATCACCTACTGCGGCAGCCAGAACTGCGCGGATGAAGCCTTTGCCGTCAAGGCCCGCTATGCGCCCTGGGTCGATGTCATGCTGCGCATGCAGGGTCCGGTGGTGGCGCAGATGCAGCAGGTGTTCGCCAGCGACTGGGCGCAGGCACGCAGCGTCGCCCAGGTTCCTCCCATGCCGTTGGCTGTCCGGTCCGCAAACGGTCTGCCCGACCGGCCTGCAGGCGGCTTTGCCGCCGTCGTCATTGCCGAAGGCCCGGCCGAGCGGCCCCGCTCCACCTCGCAGCTCGTGTCCACGCTGCTGGCCAGCGCACGGCGCGAGGTCGTGATCTCCACCCCTTACTTCATTCCCGACGCCACGGTGCTCGAGGCCCTGTGCGCCGCCGCCTGGCGCGGCGTGCAGGTCAGTCTCATCCTGCCCGCGCGCAACGATTCGTGGATCGTGGGCGCGGCCAGCCGCAGCACCTACCGCTACCTGCTGCGTGCCGGCGTCATGCTCCATGAATTCCGCCCCGGCCTGCTGCATGCCAAGACCCTGTGCGTGGACGGGCAGGTGGCTTTGCTGGGCTCCACCAACCTGGACCTGCGCAGCTTCGACCTGAACTTCGAGAACAATGTGCTGCTGCAGGACGAGGCCGTGACCCGCGCCATCCGTCAGCGCCAGGGCGAATACATCCGCCAGTCCGACCGCATCACGGCCGCCCAGGTCCACGCCTGGCACTGGGGCCGCCGCATCTGGAACAACCTGCTGGCGATGCTGAGCCCGGTGCTGTGAGCCGAAGGCATCACCGCCGCCGCGCCGGCCCGGGTGCCTTGGCGAAGCCCAGCTTCTCCATGGCCTCATGGGTCTCCAGCACCAGGGCCGACACCTCGGCCACGGTCACCCGCAGGCCGGTGGCGCGCTCGCGCATGTGCACATAGGCCTGCTCCTCCGTCATCTGCTGGTGGTCCACCAGCACGCGGATGGCCTTCTCGATCTGGCGGCGCGACTTGATGGTGGATTCGAGCTTGTCGATCTTGCCCTGCAGCCGCTGCTGGAACCCCTGGGCCGACCTGGCCAGCACCAGCGTGCTGAGAATGCCGGAGGAGCGGAACGGCTTGGTGATCACGCCATGGGCCTGGGTGTCCAGCAGCAGCTTCAGGGTGGTGGGGCTTTCGTAGTCCGACAGGGCGACCAGCGCCGCGTCTACGGTGCCGGCATTCCAGCCGGAGTTGGCCTCCAGATCCTGGGTGACCTGGAAGAAGATCACATCGGCGCCGGAGGGCGGCTCCCCAGGCAGCGGCCAGATGATCCGCAGCCGGCATCCGATGCGCTGCAGCTGCTCGACGATGATGTCGCGGTCCTCCCCGGGTGGGTGGACGACGGCAACGCAGATGCTGCGCAGGTCTTCGTAGAGGCGTCGCAGGCTGGAACTCATGGGCTCACCTCAGCCAGAACTCGGAAAACCCGAAGGTGGATAGATAAGGGTCCGGCCGGATCGGCTCCCCGGCTTCCCAGACGATGTCGAACTGCCCGTCGCTGCGGCAGATGCCTATGCGCGGCGTCAGGCTGCAATGGTTGTTCTCGGGGTCCACGGTGATCAGCCCCTCGGGCGCTTCAAATTTCACCTGATGCACAGCCTCCACCAGTTTGCGCCTGTCCAGGCTGCCCGAACGCTGCAGCGCCTGGGCGAACAGGTGAACCTGGGCATAGGCCAGCTCGGACCACATGCTGGTGGGTCGGTCGCCAAAGCGCGAGCGCCACAGTGCGATGAAGCGCTGGTTGCCCTCGCCGGCCACCGAGCCGAAGTAGGTGGCAGCCGTGATGTGTCCCTCGCACAGCGGCGGGCCGATCTGGCGTATCTCTTCCTCCACCATGGACAGGCTGGCAATGGGAATGCGCAGCGGGTCCAGCCCGAAGTCGCGGTACAGCTGGTAGAACTGCCGCGCAGACTGGCCGACCATGGTGGAGAACACCGCATCGGGCTGCGCGGTGCGGATATCGGCGAGGACTTCCTCGACTTCGGCGCGGCTGGCCTCCAGCGGCAGATAGACCTCGTCGAGCACCTCGCCTCCGTGTTGTTCCACCAGGTCGCGCATGATGCGGTTGGACTCGCGGGGGTAGATGTAGTCGGCGCCCACGAAAAACAGCTTGCGGCCCCGGTTCTGCAGCAGATAGGCGGCCAGTGGCACATTGTTCTGGTTGGGCACGGCCCCCGTGTAGATCACGTTGGGCGAATACTCGAAGCCCTCATAGAACGAGCAATACCACAGCAGTGCGTTGTTGCGCTCTATCACCGGAAGCACCGCCTTGCGGCTGGAAGAGCGCGAACAGCCGAAGATCACGTTGACCTCATCTTCCAGCAGCAGCCGCGTGGCGAGCTTGCGGTACTCCGTCGCATCGCCCCTGGGGTCGTAGGCCACAGGGATCAGCGGTCGGCCCAGAACGCCGCCGAGCTGGTTGATTTCCTCGATGGCCAGGGCAGTGCCGAGGAAGTGCTCGGACTCCGTCACCCCCGTGGGGCCGGAGCGCGAGAACAGCACGCCGATGCGCCAGCCATCGTCCATCTGTGTTTCGTGGGTCATGGAGCGGCTTTCACTGGTTGGAGATTCCTGGTCGCGGGATACGCGTCCAGTGCCTGCGGTCCTGCCGGACGGGCAGCAAGACACGAAGCTTCGGCGGATGCGGGTAAGAATGCGGGGGCATAAGGCATGGTGCTTGCTCCGTGTTGGCAAGGGTCAGACCCGCAGATGCCCGAACACCGCCTCGACCGCACCAACTGCACGGGCCGGCCCCTCGTCGATCAGCTCGCCTTGCTTGAGGATCGCGTACCGGTCCGCCACCTGCAGCGCAAACGGCACGTTCTGCTCCACGATCAGCATCGCCGTGCCATGGCGCTGGCGCTCCTGGGCCAGGGCCTGGGCCAGCCGCTCGATCACCGAGGGCTGCAGTCCCTCCGTGATTTCGTCGAGCACGATCACCGAGGGGCGCATCATCAGCGCCCTGGCCAGCAGCAGCATCTTCTGCTCTCCGCCCGACAGCGTGCCCGCAGGTTGCTGCAGCCGGCTGCCGAACAGCGGAAACAGGGGCTCCACGGCGGCCAGGCGCTCCGGAAACAAGGCCTGCTGCGCCAGTCCCAGCCGCAGGTTGTCGCGGATGCTGAGGTCGGCAAACAGCGCATGCTCCTGTGCCGCGTAGGCCATGCCACGCCGGGCGATGCGGTGGGGTGCCATGCGCGTGATGTCCTCGCCATGCAGGCGCACGGCCCCCGTCTTCTTGGGCAGAAAACCCATGATGGTCTTGAGCAGCGTGCTCTTGCCCATGCCGTTCTTGCCCAGCAGTGCGACGGCTTCGCCCTGGCCTATGGCCAACGACAGATTGCGCAGGACGACCGAGCCCCGGTAGCCGCTGGTGACACCGTCCAGTGCCAGCACGGTGGAATTCATGCCGCCTCCTTGTGCCCGTGGGCACTGCCCGAATAAATCGTCCTGACCAGGGGCGAGTCCACCACCTCGCGGAAACTGCCCTGCATGGCGATGCTTCCCTGGTGCAGCACCACGACACGCGTGGCGATCTGCTCCACGAAGTCCAGGTCATGCTCGACCAGCAGGCAGCACAGCCGGTAGCGCCCGGCCAGCGAGGCCAGGACTTCGCCGATCTGCGTGCGCTCGGTTTGGGTCAGCCCGGCTGTGGGCTCGTCCAGCAGCACCACGCGCGGCTCCAGCGCCAGCACCATGGCCAGTTCAAGCGCCTGCTGCTCGCCGTGGGACAGGTCGCGCGCCACGTGGCCGAGCTTGTGCTCCAGCGCCGTCATGCGCACCACATGCAGGGCATAGGGCGGCAGGCGCAGCGCGCCATCGCGACGCACCAGCGAAGGCCGCTCAAGCCGCGTTCCTGCAATGCGCAGGCACTCGGCCACGGTCAGCGATTCGAAGATATTGGCGTTCTGGAACTTGCGCCCCAGCCCGAAGCGCACGCAGGCCTCGGGAGGCTGGCGCCCAATGTCATGGCCGCACAGCCGTATCGTCCCCGCGCTGCGCTCGGCGCCGTCGCTCATGCAGCGCATCAGCGTCGTCTTGCCGGCGCCGTTCGGCCCGATCAGCCCCACCAGCTCCCCGGCATGGGCCTCCAGATCAATGCCCTGCAGCACCTTCAGTGCACCGTAGTGCCTGGCCACACCCTGCATGTGGATGGCCGCTTTCTGCAGCCTGTCCTCCCCGTCCGGCATGCCGTCCATCTCCCGCGGGGCGCGCTCCTGCAAAAGAGGCGGGTCCTCAGCGTCCTGGCCGGTCCTGAAGGGCTTGAGCAGCAGGGGCATCAGGCCTTGCGGAAGCAGCACGATCACGACGACGAAGGCCGCCCCCAGGATGAGTTGCCAGGCAAACGGCATGCTGCTGCCGAGATAGGCGGAGGCCACATTGATCAGCACCGCGCCGGCCAGAGGGCCCCACAGCGTGCCCCTGCCGCCCAGCGCCACCCAGATGATGAACTCGGTACCCAGCGCAAAGCCCGCCAGCTCGGGCGCCACCACGCCGCTGAAGGAGCCGTACCCGAATCCGGCCAGGCCCGCGACGGCCGCCATGGCCACCAGCAGGAGGATCTTGACGATCGATGTATCGAGGCCCAGGTAGGTGCAGCGCACTTCGTTGTCGCGGATGGCCGACAGCACCCGGCCGGCGTCGCTGCGCACCAGCATCCAGCCCAGGCCGCCTGCCATTGCCAGCGCGCCCATTGCGATGCCGTACCAGGCCTGCATGGACAGATCGAAACTCTCGTAGCCCGTCAGGCCCGAACTGGACCCCGTCCACTCGCCGCCGGACAGCAGCAACTGCGTCAGCACGATGGGCAGCACCAGCGAGATCACCGTGGCAAAGAACGGGGAAGCTCCCCGGTAAAAGGACAGCCAGCCCACCAGGGCCGCCACGACGGCGCAGGCAGCCACCGCCAGCCCCATGGCCAGCAGGGCCGAGGCCGGACCCGGCCCCATGTATGTGAAGACCAGGCCGGCCGCATAGGCGCCCATGCCGAAGAACGCTGACTGCCCGAAGGTCAGATAGCCCGTATGGCCCCAGAGAATGTCCACGGTCACGGCCACGATGGCGAAGAAAAAGGCCTTGACGAGAATGTTCTGCAGATAGCTGTCGAAAATCCAGGGCCCTGCCGCGAACGCCAGCACGGCCAGTGTTGCCAGGACTGCCGTGGGGCGCAGCCAGGGCGCTGATGCGGTCCGGGCGGGCAGCGCGGCGCTGCCAGGTATGTGTGCTTCAGCCATGGGAGAACCCCCGTGGGCGGATGCGCAGCGTGACGGCGGCAAGAACGGCGATGGTCAGGCCGCCAAGGACCGGGCTGGCATAGGTGCTGACCAGCACCTGGGCCGTACCGAACACCGCACAGGTCAACAGCAGGCCGCCCATGGAATGGCCGGACACCATGACCAGCATGAAGGCGCTGACCAGCCAGGACAGGCCCATGTTCGGGTCCACGCTGGACAGCGGCGTGATCATGGCGCCGGCCAGGGTGCCCAGGCCGGCGCCGAGGCTGAACGTGATGAAGCGCACTCGTCCCGAATGGATGCCCAGGCTGCTGGCGAGGTCCTCATTCATGATCACGGCGCGCGTCCTGACACCGAAGTCCGTGGCATTGAGCAGGCCCGCCAGCAGCAGGCACATGAGCAGCGCGACGGGCACCAGCAGGAGCCGGTAGGCCGAGTAGTCCACCCCCAGGAACTGCCAGGTTCCGGACAGCGGAGCGCTGACGAACTGCACCTCGCGGCCGAACGCCATCATGATCAGCTGGCCGATGACGATGCCCAGGCCCCAGGTGGCCAAAATGGCATCGAGCGGCCGCCGGTACAGCGGCCTGACGATCAGCCGCTCCACCAGCATGCCCGCCGCCACGCCCGTGACGAAGGCCAGCGGCCAGCCCAGCCAGGGATCGATCTGCAGCCGGGTCACCACGTAGCTGGCATAGCCGCCCAGCGTGAGCAGGGCGCCATGCGCGAAGTTGACGATTTTCATCACCCCGAAAATCATCATCAGCCCGACCGTGACGATGAACAGCATGCTCGCCGTGGTCAGCAAATCCAGTAGCAGTACCATGGTGCCTCCTTGCAGGGTTGCGGTGGAAGGGGGCTGCCCGTCACTTGAGGTTCGGGCACTGCATGCCGGGGTCCACCTTCTCGAAAGTCTCCAGCACCTTGACCGTCCCGTCGGCCTGGACCTGGCCCAGGCGCATGGCCAGCGGCGTGTGCCGGCTGCGGTTCATCTGGATGACGCCGCGCGGGCCATTGAAGGACACCTCCGCCAGCGCCCTGATCACCAGCGCCGCGTCCGTGGAGCCGGCCTTCTCCACCGCTGCCTTGAACAGATGGAAGGCTTCGTACTGCGGTTCGGACAGCTCGTTCGGCGTCTTCATTTCCGCTCCGAACTTCTTTTGCATGGCCTGCATGAAACGGTTGTTCTCCGGCGTGTCTATGCCGGTCAGGTACGAGGCCGACAGGAGCATCCCCTGCGCATCGGTGCCCATGGTCCTGGCCGTTCCCTCGTCGACGGCCAGGTTGCCGTAGGCCAGCGACAGGCCTGCAGCCTTGAGTTGCTTGGCCAGGGACACATTGGGGGCGCCGCCCGCCGTGGCGCTGATCAGGGCGTCGGCCTTTGCCGACCGGAGCTTGGACAGCACCGAAGTCCAGTCGCTGCCATCGATGGGCAGATATTCCTCGCCCACCACCTTACCGCCCTGCTGCTCTATGTACTTGCGCGTGAATGCCAGCATGCCGCGGCCGAACGCATAGTCATTGCCCACCAGAAAGAAGTTCTTGGCATTGCGGTTCTTGGCGAGAAAATCCACCATGGGCGCCACCTGTTGCTCGGGCACCCAGCCGTTGACGTACATCCAGGGATTGCACGAACGGCCTTCGTAGAACGACGTGTAGATATAGGGGAGCTTGCCCCGGTTGATCACGGGCAGCGCCGCGTTGCGCGCGGCGCTGGTTTCCATGGCGATCACCACGCTGACCTTCTTCTGGAACACCAGGGTGTCGAAGGCCTTTTGCGCGCCCACGGCGCCCGAGGCGTCGTCGGCAATCTCCAGTTCGACCTTGCGCCCCAGGATGCCGCCGGCCGCATTGATCTCCTCCACCGCCAGTTGCGAAGCCTGCACCACGGCCGGGGCCACGACGCTGTTGGCGCCTGAAAGTCCGACCGCCACGCCGATGCGCAGGGGCTCGGCGGCGTGTACCTGCCATGCCAGCAAGGGCGCGAAAGCCAGGGCCGCAGTGCGGCGTGCAATGGATGTGAGCGTTTTCATGCAAATGGCTCCAAAAAAAGAGGGGGATGGATGGAAAGGGCTCAGGGCTGTGGGCGCGGCCATCCCGTGCCCAGCATGGCGTCGTAGATGTCGGTCCTGCGGTCGCACAGCACATGGTTGAAGGCGCTCAACCGGCGCTTGCGGCGCGCGTCCTCCAGTTCGATCGATGCGTGCAGGATCTCCTCGGCATGCACCGAGGCGGGGCCGGCCAGCGGCCAGCCTTCAGCGCCCACGATCAGGCTCTGGCCTATGAAGGGCTGGCCGCGCTCCGTGCCGGTGCGGCAGGCGCAGACGATGCTCAACGCGTTGCTGTGTGCATTGGCCATGGCCAGCGTATTGGCCATGGCCGGCCGGTCTGCGGGCTGACCTCCCATGGGGACCCAGTTGGTCGGCATGGCCACGATGTCCACGTCCTGCATGGCCAGCAGGCGATAGGTTTCGGGAAACCAGCCGTCATAGCAGATCAGCACGCCCAGGCGCCCCCATTCGGTGTCGAACACGGGCAGGCCCCGGTCCCCGGGCTCGAAGAACACGTTCTCGTCTCCCCACAGGTGCAGCTTGCGGTAGGTGCCCAGGTATCCCTGGGGACCCAGGACCACGGCGGTGTTGTAGAGACGGTCGCCCGCGCGCTCGGCAATGCCGGCAACGATGTGCACATTGCAGCGCCGCGCCACATCCATCCAGACCTGGGTGCAGGAGCCGTCCGGGACGGACTCCGCCAGCGCAAGTGCCTCGGCGCGGCTGGCAAAGACATAGCCGGTGTTGGCCAGCTCGGGCAGCACCACGAGGTTGGCGCCCTGGGCGGCGGCGCGCTCGATCAGATCCACCGAGTGCGCAAGGTTTTCGCCCTTGCGCCCCACGCGAGGCTCCATCTGGATGCTGGCCACCGCAAGCGGGGGCCTCGGGGATGCCGGGGATACCGTGGACGGCGGGCGCGAGTCAGGAAGACTTTCCGTAGAAGACATGCAGGCTCCAAAAAGCAAAAAGCCCCCGACGGCGCCGTAGGCGCATGTCAGGGGCTTTCATAGCCGATATGAGTCAGCAGTTATTGCTGAGGTTGGGCGCGAGAGAGGTCTCGACCGTGGCAACCATGTTGTCGTCCCGATTGACGGGTGTCAAACCAGTAGATTCCCGTACATGGGCTGGCGCAGGCCGTCTCCTTCCGAAAAAGAAAAAGGCCTGCGCAATGCAGGCCTTGATCGGGGCTTGTCGAGACGCTGCAGCGCGCTCAGCGGCCCACGCGCTCGCTCTCGACCACCATGTCCAGCACATAGGCGTAGGCCGATGCGTCGGCCGGCACGTTCTGGCGCTTGTAGCGCTGGATGCGCAGCACGTTGCGGATGCCGGGCTCGTGCTTGTAGCCCTCGATCTCGCTGTAGAAGTTCTCCCACTCGCCGGTGGAGGTCTTCACGCCGTTGTCGCCGTAGCGGATCTCGCGCACGCGCAGGCACTGGAAGTCCTTGATCAGCGGGTGGTTGCAGGCCGTGCGCTGGGGCGCCACTTCCAGGAAGATGCGTTCGCCTGCGCTGCCGTACTGGGTCTGGGCCGTGGGCGAGCCTTCGAGCTGCCAGCGCGTGCCGTCGATGAAGGTGAGCGTCAGGCGCGCAGGCTGCTTGCCTTCGCCCAGTTGCACGGACCATTGCTTGGCCGTGGGCAGGATGCGGGCCACCTTTTGCTCCAGCGCCATCAATTGGTCGTCATCGCAGGCCATCAGCGTGCTGGCGGCGCGCTGGGTGGCGATGCGGTTGCCTTCGGTGCGGTAGCCCGTGGTCACCACGTTGCACAGGTTCTTGACGGCCAGGCGCTGGTCGGCGAACTCCAGTTGCAGGGGCCGCTTGCGCGAGGCGGCCGTCAGGAACCAGCTCTGGTCCTCGGTGCCCTGGGGCGTGAAGGCCTGGCGAAGACTCCAGTGGTAGGCGGTCAGCGATTGGGCGTCACCGGGCGGGCCGGCAGGAGCCGACACCTGGGGCTTGGCGCCGTCTTCGGCGTTGCCGCCCTTGTCGATATGGCTGCAGGCGCCGAGCCCCATGGTGACGATCACGGGCAGGCACCAGGTCCAGCTTGGCTTCATGTTGAGTTCCTTGGTTGATGGGTACAGGTACAGGCGCAGCGGCGGCAGGCTTGGGCAGCCCGGGTGCGGCATGAGCCGCACCGGCCCTGGCCGAACCGGGGCACCATAACGCAGATGCGCGGCGGCGCTTGTCAGAACGGGGCGCTATTCACATTCGTTTGCATCTATTTGATGCAGACGGAAAAACCGATTGCTGCAAAGTTGCCGGCCATTGCATTGCGCTCGGGTGAGAATAGGCGGCCAGCCGCCATGCCATCCGCAGGCAGCGGCACCGGAGCAAGGAGCAGGTTCGTGTATCGACGTTGGAGTGCAGCAAACAGGGTGCGTGGCATGCGCTGCGCAGGGGCTTTGGCCGTCATCATGGTGCTGGCGGGCTGCGGCTCGACGATTCCCCAGCATGTGCCGGTGCAGGAGAGCTTCGGCTCCACCGAGACCTTCTCGCGCATGTTCGATGCCTCGCCGGCCCAGACCTGCGAGGCCGCGCGCCGCGCGCTGCTGAGCCAGGGCTACATCGCCATGGCGCGCACGGCCGAACTCATAGAAGGCAGCAAGAGCTTCCAGCCCGACCCGGAGCTGAACCTGCAGATGAACATCCGCGTGGTCTGCGTGCCGGAGACCGCCGACGGCCAGGTCAGCATCGGCTTTGTCACGGCGCTGCAGGACCGCTATACCCTGAAGAAGAGCGCCAACTCGGCCAGCCTGGGCGTGGGTGCGCTGGGGTCCGTGTCGCTGCCGTTCTCCTCGGGCAGCGACTCCATGGTCAAGGTGGGCAGCGAGACGATTGCCAAGAGCGGCTTCTACGACAGCTTCTTCGAGCTGGTCTCGCGCTACCTGGCGCAGGACCGCGACTCCATCGCCGTGCCCACGCCGGTGGCGCCGCAGAACACGATTCCCTCGGCCGACCACTGACGCCGGCGGGCGCCACAGCCCCGTTCACGCCGCCAGGAACAGCGCCGGGTCCACCATGCTGCGGTTGAGCATCACGCCCCAGTGCAGGTGCGGGCCGGTGACGCGGCCCGTGGCGCCGACCTTGCAGAAGGCCTCTCCCGTGTCCAGCTGATCGCCCAGCTTGCACTGCACGCTGCTCAGGTGGCAGTACATGCTCAGCAGGCCGCCGCCGTGGTCCAGCCACACGGTGCCGCCGTTGAAGAAATAGTCGCCCACGTCCACCACCTTGCCCGGCAGCGGCGCGACGACGTTGGTGCCGGTGGCTGCCGCGATGTCCATGCCGCTGTGCGGATTGCGCGGCTGGCCGTTGAACACGCGGCGCAGGCCGAAGCTGCTGCTGCGCCGGCCCGGCACGGGCTGGCGCATGCGCAGGTCGCCGGGGCGTGCGGGCGGCTCGGTGAACAGCGCCATGATGGTCTGCTGGTGGGCGCGCTCACGCTGGTAGCGCGCATCGTCCTCGGGCGACAGGTCCACGGTCTTGGGCGAGACCTTCAGGCGCTGCTCGGTGTACTTCTTGTCACGCACCTCGTAGGCCAGGGAGCGCGCTGCGCCTTCGCCCTTCACGGTCACGCTGTGGGTGCCAGGTGCGGCCGACAGCGCAATGCCGACCACGGCCGTCCATTCGATCATGTCGCCCACCACCAGCACGGGCACGTCGCCGGCCAGTACCTGGGGCCGCTGGGATGCGGGCCCCAGCGACAGGCGGGCCACGCCGCCGGGCACGCGGCTGTCATGGGGCCAGGGGGATTCGCTGGAGGGCGCTGCGGCCTTGGCGGCCCAGGAGGGAAGGATCAGGCCCGCGCCCGAGGCGCACAGGGATTGCACGAACAGTCGGCGGGAGCGGGGATTCGTCGTCGGTATCTGCATGGATGAAGCGGCGGGCTTGGCGCCGGCATGGGGCCGTTATCGATCGCCCCATTGTCCGCCAAGCGTGCACCAAGCCAAACCTCTGCCGGGCCGTTCAGCGGTCCCGGCGTTCGTCACGTCCGCCGCGCCGTTCCTGCGGGCGGGATGCGTTGGCCATGCGCTGCTGCTGTTGGCGCTGCTCCTGCTGCGCGCGGGCCTGCTGCTGCTGGGCGCGCGCCTGGGCCTGCTGTGCCTGCTGGAGCTGCATGCGTTGCTGCTGCGCCTGACGCTCCTGCATCTGGGCCTGCATTCTGGCCTGCATCTGTTCCTGCGCACGGGCTTGTTGCTGTTGTTGCTGCAACTGCTGCTGGCGGGCCTGCATCTGCGCCTGTTCGCGGGCCTGGTCCCTGGCCTGCATCTGCATCTGTGCCTGGCGCTGGGCCTGTTGTTGCTGCCGTTGTTGCTGTTGCTGCCGCGACTGCTCCTCGCCACGCAGGCGGGCGGTCTGCATCTCCATCTGCTGTTGCTGCTGCTGGCGCATGCGCGCGGCATCGGCCATGGAACGGTCGCGGTCCTGCCGGTCCTGCTGCCGCATGCCCTGCTGCGCGGCGGCAGACGACCACGAAGGCACGCGGGAATCGCGGCCCCGTTCGCCCGGCATGGCGGCAGCGGGCAGGGCGGCTGGCGGGCGCTGCACCCCTGCAGCCTGGGTCGAATGCGGAGCCTGCGGCCACTTGCCGAACTGGCCCGGCTGCGAGGCCGGCACCGGGTTCATCCTGGGCTGCAACGCTGCCTGCGGCCGGTCATCGGGCCGCAGGCCCGGGCGGCCGCGATCGGCGCCGTCATGCCGGGCAGATCCTTGCGTGGCGCCGGGCGGCAGCATGCCCTGGGAAGACGCCGGCGGGCCGCCCTGCGGTGGCCTCAGGCCCAGCCGCTGCGGCATGCCGCCATGCGCTGCGGCGGCCGCGCCTGCCATGCCGGCGGCGCCGGCCAGGGCCGCCGCGGCCATGCCGCCCGGGCGCGGATCGCCGCCCTGTGGCGGGTTGGGCGGGTTGCCGGCAGGGCGGGGCTCGACGTGCGGGTTGTTCGCGATGTGGGTGACGTTGCCACCGTTGTTGATCTGCGTGTTGCGGATGTTCTGCACCACTGTGGTCGAGCGCGTCACATAGGTGTTGTTGTTGTAGATCACGGCTGGCCGGCGCGAGGGCGGTGGCGGCGGCTCGTTGCGGTGCCAGCGGTAGCCGGGCTCGCCCCAGCGCATGCCCCAGGAGTTCCAGCCCCAGGGGCGACGGTCCACGGACTCGGCGAGGATCACGCCTGCGCCAAAGCCGATCAGCCCCGCCACCACGGGCGCGGCCGAACTGCCCACGTAGACGGGCTGCGGCGCCACGATGGGGCGGTAGCCGCCATACACCGGCAGCGGCTCGCCATACACCACACCCGGGTCGTACTGCGGCACATAGACGGTGTCGGGCTGGGCGGGAGTGATCTCGATGAACTGCGAGGGCGCATCGATCACCGGCACCGGCAGCATGGACGACAGGGGCTCGCCCATGTCCTGGGGCGCTGGCTGGGGATCGCGCGGCGGGGCGTCGGCCGCGGCCACGGCCACCTTGAGCCGGCTGGAGTCCTTGAGCGTACCGGCCTTGTAGGCGCGCTGGCGCATCACCTGGATGGCGTTCATCACGTCGGCCGGATCGTTGTAGTAGGCCCTGCCCAGGGCCGTGGTCCAGGGAATGTTGGAAGACAGCTGCGCCAGCACGTTGGGAAACTGGGCCAGGGACTTGACCGACGGGTCCCAGTCCTGGCCGTTGACGGCGTCCTGCAGTTCCTGGGGCTTGAGGCCCGGGTTCTGCCCCAGCCAGACCTCGGCGGCGCCGACCTGGTCGGGATAGGTGGAGGCGGCCAGCACCTGGGCCACGAGCTTGTCGGGGTACAGCGCAATGGGCGCCACCATCTGGTAGAGCGTCTCGGCCGACGGCGGCACATAGGCCACGGGCGTGGCGACGGGTTGGGCGCTTTCGGTGGCAGGCGGCAGCGGCGCGCTAGCGGCCTGCGGGGGCTTGTCCTGGGATTCGTTGCAGGCGCTCAGCGCCAGGGCGGCGGCCAGGCCCAGCACGCTCAGGCGCAGGGCGCCGGCGTGGGAAGCTGAGGGGGCCATGGTGCGTGCTCTGGGCACGGCGGATTGCAGCATTGCGTTCTCCTGGGCAGGAACGCCTTGCGCGCCGAAGCGGCAAGGCACATGTCATTTGAACGCCAAAGTGCACGCTGCGTTGACACCGGCGTGTCAGCCGATGCCCCCAGTCCGCGCAACTTCTGTGACGCGGTGTTTACCCAGGCGGAATCAGGCCGCGATCAAGCCGCGAGCAGGCGGGCCTGGTAGCTCTCGGCACCCTTGGACCATGCCAGCAGGCGGTCGATGTTGGGGTGCTTGCCAGGGAAGGCGATGGCGTCCTGCGTGTGCTCGGCATACCACTCCAGGCCCAGTTCGGCGGCGGCGGGCGTGATGCTGCCGCCGTAGAGGGCGGCCAGCGCGTGGTACACGGCCAGCGAGCCGGTCTGGCCGGGCTTGTTCTCGATGGTGGCCACGACCTGGCCCTGGGCATCGGCCAGCTGCAGCGCGGCGAGGTGGGTGACGGTGGGCAGTTGCTGAAGGCGTGCGGAGAAGTTCATGCTGAAAGGCAAATCAAAGAAAGGAAGGCGGAGAAAGAACGATCGGCTCGGGGCGATCAGGCCTTGGCGGCAATCCACGCGCACCAGAACAGGCTGGAGAAAAAGCGCTTGGCCTGAACGAAGCCGGCCTGGGCCAGCATCTGCTCCACTGCCTCTTCCGAGGCGGGTGGAACCGCGCCCTGCCGGATCTTGCCGAGTTTCGCATGGACGGCGGCCTCGTCCGCGCCTGCCATGCGCCAGCGCATGGCCCAGGCGTCCAGGAACAGCGGCTCGCTGTCGTAGCGATGGCGATTGCAGGCCAGGATGAAGGGCGCGCCCGGCGCCAGCCTGGCCGACAGGGCCTGCAGCAGCCTGAGCTTGTCCGCATCGTCAGGAATGTGGTGCAGCACGCCGATCAGCGTGGCCGCGTCGAACACCGTGCCGGCGGGCAGGTCCTCCACCGCACAGGGTGCTGCACGCACCTGGGCCGACAGGCCGGCGGCTGCGATGCGGTCCATGGTCTGGTCCAGCATGGGGGGCGAAGGGTCGGCGGCCGTGAATGTCCACTGTGGCCTGAGCCGCGCCGTGGCCAGGATTTCCTGGCCCGTGCCACCGGCGCCGCCAATCAGCACGGACTTCGGCCCGGCATCCAGGCTGGCTGCCAGCAGGCAGGCGGCCAGCTCGTGGCAGGCGTCGTAGCCGGCCAGGGCGATGCGGCTTTGCGTCTCGTACTCGGCCGCGCGGGAGGTGTCGAACTTGGCGGCGGAAGCCGCCTGTGGCAAGGCTTGGTTCATGGCCTGGAATTGTGCTGAGGCCATGGTCACTGCAAAAGCGCCGATGTGCGATGGCCCACCCCTGCAAAGCAGGATGGTGGGCCATCTTCGGGGGAGCGGTGCAGGTGCCCGCCAGCGGGCCGTGCGCCTACTTGCCCCAGGAGTCCTTGAGACCCGTTGCGCGGTTGAACACGGGCTTGCCCGGTGCGTGGTCCTTGCGGTCGGCCACGAAGTAGCCGAAGCGCTCGAACTGGAACTTGTCGTCAGGCTGTGCCTGGGCCAGCGACGGCTCCACGTAGGCCGTCACGACCTTGAGGCTGTCCGGGTTGAGCAGGGCCAGGAAGTCCTTGCCGCCCGCATCGGGCTGCGGGTCGGTGAACAGGCGGTCGTACAGGCGCACTTCGGCCTGCACGCCGTCGGCCGCGCCCACCCAGGTGATGGCGGCCTTGACCTTGACGCTGTCGGCGCCCGGCGTGCCGCTCTTGGTGTCGGGCACCACGGTGGCCAGCACCTTGGTGACGTTGCCCTCGGCATCCTTCTCGCAGCCCGTGCACTCGATCACGTAGCCGCCCTTCAGGCGCACCTTGTTGCCGGGGAACAGGCGCTTGTAGCCCTTGGGCGGCACTTCGGCGAAGTCCTCGCGCTCGATCCACACCTCGCGGCCCAGCGTGAAGCGGCGCACCGGCACCTGCTGGCCTTCGGCGGCGTGGGGCAGGGCGGGCAGCTCGCAGGCTTCCAGGTGGTCGGCGCTGCCGAAGACCTCGGCCCAGTTGGTCAGCTCCAGCTTCAGCGGGTCCAGCGCCACCATGCCGCGATGGGCCTGGTTCTCCAGGTCTTCGCGCAGGCAGCCTTCCAGCGTGGAGTAGTCGATCCAGGCGTAGTCCTTGGTCACGCCGATGCGCTCGCAGAAGGCCTGGATGCTCTGCGGCGTGTAGCCACGGCGGCGCAGGCCGACGATGGTGGGCATGCGCGGATCATCCCAGCCGCTGACGATGCCGTTGTCCACCAGGTGCTTGAGCTTGCGCTTGCTGGTGATCACATAGGTCAGGTGCAGGCGCGAGAACTCGTACTGGCGCGGCTGCGGCGCGGCGATCAGGCCGCCTGCGCGCAGGTGGTCCAGCAGCCAGTCGTAGAACGGGCGCTGGTCCTCGAACTCCAGCGTGCAGATGCTGTGGGTGATGTGCTCCAGCGCGTCCTCGATGGGATGGGCGAAGGTGTACATCGGGTAGATGCACCACTGGTTGCCGGTGTTGTGGTGCTCGGCATGGCGCACGCGGTAGATGGCGGGATCGCGCAGATTGATGTTGGGCGATGCCATGTCGATCTTTGCGCGCAGCACGGCAGCGCCATCGGGCAGCTTGCCGTCGCGCATTTCGCGAAAGCGCGCCAGGTTCTCGGCCGCCGTGCGGCTGCGGAACGGGCTGTCCACGCCGGGGCGCGAGAAATCGCCGCGGTTGGCCTTCATGTCGTCGGCGCTTTGCTCGTCCACATAGGCCAGGCCCTGCTCGATCAGGTACTCGGCGGCGCGGTACATGAAGTCGAAGTAGTTGCTGGCGAAGTACAGGTTCTCGTGACCGTCGGCTTCCTTCCAGCCGAAGCCCAGCCAATGGACGGCATCGATGATGCTGTCCACGTACTCCTGGTCTTCCTTCTCGGGATTGGTGTCGTCGAAACGCAGGTGGCAGGCGCCTTGGTAGTCGCGCGCCAGGCCGAAGTTCAGGCAGATGGCCTTGGCGTGGCCCACGTGCAGGTAGCCGTTGGGCTCGGGCGGGAAGCGTGTGCGGATCTTCGCCACGTCCACCTGGCCCTGGTTGTGGTGGTCGCCATCACCGGGGCTTCCACCCCAGCGGCGCTGGGCGTAGGTACCGTTGGCCAGGTCGGCCTCGATGATTTGGCGCAGAAAGTTACTCGGTTTGACCGGATCTTTGGAGATGGGGGAGGCGTCAGCAGAGCTCATCGCAGCATTGTAGGCGCGCGCCTGCCGACCCGCTCCGGACGGCTTTGGGACAGCTGCGCCGGGCAAGGGTTGAGGCATTTGGAAACAAACTTGTATAAAAGCCTGCCATCCGTTGACCCCTGTCGCGCGTTGAGAATGCAGGGCGTGTGCCGTCCCCTGTGCCAAAGTGCGGGGAGGCGGCGCCAGCGGCAATGCCTGCCACGCCTGTCCAACTTCGAGGAGAGACACCATGACAACGACAGCTTCCCCGTGGGTTGCAAGAGCAGCAGCAGCCGGCCTCGCATTGGCCGCCCTGGTGGCTTCGGGCGCCGCCCAGGCCCGGGGCGATGTGCACTGGTCCATCAGCCTGAATTCGCCGGGCATGTATGGCCCGCCCGTCTATGTGGCGCCGGCCCCCGTCTATGTGGCGCCGCCCCAGCCCATCTACTACGCTCCCCCGCCTCCGGTCTACTACGCGCCGCGCGCTGTCTACCGTGCGCCGCCCGTCGTGGTCGTTCCCGGCTATGGATACGGCTATCGCGGCGGCTACCGTGGCGGATACCGCCATGGTCATGGTCATGGTCATGGCCATGGTCACGGTCACTGGCGCCGTTGAGCCGGACCGGGCTGGATTGACTTGTGCCGCCCTCCGGGGCGGCTTTTTCCGTGGTGCCAGCGTTGCGGCCGGGCCCGGGATGGCCCGCATAATCCAGCCCGTTGGAAACCTGGAGTGTCCCCGCCGTGAAAACCGTCTATGTCCTCAATGGCCCGAACCTGAACCTGCTGGGCCTGCGTGAACCCGCCATCTATGGCTCCCAGACCCTGGCCGATGTGCGTGCGCTGTGCGAAGCCGCCTGTGCGCGCTACGGTCTGGCCCTGGAGTTCCGCCAGAGCAACCATGAAGGCGAGCTGGTGGACTGGATCCACGAGGCCGGCCGCGTGCACGCCGAAGGCCGCCTGGCCGGCCTGATCTTCAACGCCGCCGCCTACACCCACACCAGCGTGGCCCTGCTGGATGCCGTCAAGGGCACGGGCGTGCCGCTGGTGGAGCTGCACATCAGCAACGTGCATGCGCGCGAGAGCTTCCGCCACCACTCCTACCTGTCGGCTGCGGCGCGCGCCGTGATGTGCGGCTTTGGCGTGGCCGGCTACGGCCTGGCCATCGACGCCGTGGCCCAGTGGTGAACACGCCTGTCGCCATAGAGCGCCTGCGCGCCCGTGCGCGGCGCCTGACCACGCCGCTGTCTGCCGCGCGGCCCGAAGACGGCCACATGGTCTGGCATGTCTGGGGCGAGGCGCGCGCGGGCGTGCTGCCGGTGGTCATGCTGCACGGCGGCAGCGGCAGCTGGACGCACTGGCTGCGCTGCATGGACGCTCTGCTGGCCCAGGGCCGCCAGCTGTGGATACCGGACCTGCCGGGCTTTGGCGATTCCGATGGGGTGCCAGGCGGCCAGGATGCCGACACCCTGGTCGAGCCGCTGCGCCAGGGCCTGCGGCAACTGCTGGCCGATGGCGGAGCGCCCGCCGCCCCGCTGTGCGATCTGGTCGGCTTCTCTTTTGGCGGCATGACGGCCGGCATGCTGGCGGCTGCCGACGGCACGCTGGCCCGGCGCCTGGTGCTGGCCGGGGCGCCCGGCATGGGCGTGGGCAAGGGCCTGGCCGTGCGGCTCAAGGGCTGGCGCCACCTGGCCACGCCCGAGGCGCAGGCCGTGGCCCACCGCTACAACCTGCAGGCGCTGATGCTGCATGACGCCAGCCTCATCGACGAGGACACGCTGGCCCTGCATGTGCTCAATGTGGAGCGCGACCGCCTTCCACGCCGCCGCCTCTCGCACACCGATGTGCTGGCCCGCGCCCTGCAGGCCGTGGACGGCCCCGTATGGGCCATCTATGGCGAGCACGACGCGCTCTACCCGGGACCGATGATGCAGGAGCTGGCCCAGGCCTTTGCACGCCATGCGCGCGACTTCCGGGGGCTGGCCCTGGTGCCCGGCGCAGGCCACTGGGTCATGCATGAGCGTCCCGATGCCTTTGTGGCGGCATTGGCCGCTGCGCTGGATGCCTGAGCGCATGCGCCCCATCGAGCTGCACGAGGTGCAGTGGACCGCCATGCGCGCCCAGGGCGCGGGCGGCCAGAACGTGAACAAGGTCTCCAGCGCCGTGCACCTGCGCTTCGACGTGCGCGCCTCGCGCCTGCCCGAGGCCGTGCAGCAGCGCCTGCTGGCCCTGCGCGACGGCCGCATCACCAACGAGGGCGTGGTCGTCATCAAGGCCCAGCAATACCGCACGCAGGAGCAGAACCTGCGCGCCGCGCTGCAGCGGCTCAACGCGCTGGTGGCCGCCGCCTATCCCGAACCCATTCTTCGCCGCGCCACCCGGCCCACGCTGGGATCGCAGCGGCGGCGCCTGGACAGCAAGAGCCGGCACAGCGCCACCAAGGCCCTGCGGGGCCGCCCGCGCGACGATTGAGCCGGCCAGCGCAACAATGTGTGCCGCCTTTGGCGGCTTGGCGCGGCCCGCTTGCGTCCCTACATTAGGGGAATGCAAGATTTTCACGCTTCCCTCGATTCCGGCGCATCCTCCATAGCCGCTTCGGCCGGCATTCGGCTGCCCGTGCTCTACGTCTCCCATGGCTCGCCCATGTTCGCGCTGGAGCCGGGTGAAACAGGCCCCGTGCTCGCGCAATGGGGCAGGGCGCTGCGCCAGGCCCACGGCCCGCTGCGCGGCGTGGTCGTCATGTCGCCGCACTGGATGTCGCATGGCGTGGAAGTCATGACCGGAGCCACGCCCTCCACCTGGCACGACTTCGGCGGCTTCCCGCCCGCGCTCTACGAACTGCAGTACCCGGCCCCCGGCGCGCCCCAGCTGGCGCAGGAAGTCATGGACCGCCTGCAGGCCGCAGGCATTGCCTCCACCGCCAACGCGCAGCGGCCCTTCGACCACGGCGCCTGGGTGCCGCTGATGCATTTGCTGCCGGATGCCGACCTGCCCGTGGTGCAGCTGTCCCTTCCCGCCTCGGCCGGGCCGGCCGAAACCCATGCGCTGGGCGCGGCCCTGGCGGCGCTGCGCGATGAAGGGGTGCTCATCGTCGGCTCCGGCAGCATGACGCACAACCTGGCCGAATTCCGGGGCGGCACGGGCGAGGCCACGGTACGGGTGGACGACGCCGTGCAGGCCCTGCGCAGCCAGGATGGCCTGCAGGACGACCATGCCGTCGGCGGCTCCAGCGCCTCCTCGCCCTACGTGCAGGATTTCAGCCGCTGGATCGAGTCGCGCCTGCAGGCGCAGGACCTGCCCGCGCTGCTGGACTACCGCGCACGCGCTCCCTCGGCCCGGCGCGCCCATCCCAGCGAAGAGCACTTCATGCCGCTGTACTTCGCCCTGGGCGCGGCCGGCGCCACGGCGCGGCCTCGGTATCTGAGCCGCGAAGTCATGTACTCCTTCCTGGCCATGGATGCGATGGCCTTCGAGGACGCGCAGGCGGCATAACCTCCTGCCCCCGCGGACTTGGCGAGGCGCCACAATGGCGCGTTGCCCGGGACCACCCCGGTCCCGGAAATCGCTTAAAAACCAAGGAGTCCGTGATGATCGACCTGCCCCTGCTGGCGCTGGAGCGCCCCGCACAACCCGCACCGGGGCAGCAGCCCTGGCTGCTGGTGCTCATGCATGGCGTTGGCAGCAATGAACAGGACCTGTTCGGCCTCGCATCGTTCGTGCCGCCGCAGTTCCACGTGCTCAGCCTGCGTGCCCCGTTTTCCATGGGGCCCAGTGCCCATGCCTGGTTCCAGTTCACGGTGGATGCCAACGGCACGCGCCACATCCACGCATCGCAGGAAGAGCACAGCCGCGCCCTGGTGGCCCAGACCGTGCAGCAGGCCGGCGCGCGGCTGGGCATTCCTGCCCAGCGTACCGTGGCGGGCGGCTTCAGCCAGGGCGGCATCATGGCGCTCAGCCTGCTGCTGACCCAGCCCGCGCTGCTGCGCGCCGCCATGTGCTGGCACAGCCGCCTGCTGCCCGAGGCCTTGCCGCACCAGGCCCCTGACGCGGCCTTCGACGGCAAGTCGCTCTGGGTCAGCCACGGCACCTACGACAACGTCATCCCGCTGACCAGCGCCCACGCCATTCGCAGCCACGTGCAGCGCCTGCCGCTGCAACTGAGCTACCACGAATACCCGAGCATGCATGAGATCCGCCCCGACGAGCTGCAGGCCGCCATGGCCTGGCTCCAGGATCTGGGCACGCAGGGCTGAGCCTGCTGCACCGCCCCCTTCTTGTGCGCAGGCTGGCCGCGTAAGCCGGGTAACGCCTTGTTGCCTGGCGCGCACAAGGGCCTGCGCGGGCAGCGGGGCGGCTTATAAACACCAGTCAGGGGCTGGTGTCAGGAAAGCCCGGGAACCCCGGTTGTGCTTTGCTGTCGCACGTCCTGCGGCAACTGTGCTGCCAGCCCCTGCCCAAGCCAAAGGACCCATCCATGCCAGAACGCGACCCCCAAGACTTCCGCCCCCGCGCCAGATCCTCCGGCCCATCGGCTTTCGGCATCGCCGCAGCGGTACTGGCGGCTGCCGCCGTGGGGGGCGCAGCCTGGTGGTACTGGTGGCGTCCCGCCGACGTGTCCGAGGCGCCGCCCGAAGTGGCAGAGGCGCCCGCCCAGCCTGCCGAGCCTGAACCCGTCCCCGCGCCCGAGCTGACCGAGCCCCAGAACCCTGTCGATGCGCTGGAGCCACCCGCGCCCGGCCTGCCCGCGCTGCAGGACTCCGACGCCCATGTCGCCCAGGCCCTCAACGGCCTGCTGGGCCGTGACAAGGCAGGCAGCTTTCTGCAGATGGACGGTTTTGTGCGCCGCGCCGTGGCCACCGTGGACAACCTGACCCGCTCCCAGGCCCCTGCACGGCTTTGGCCCGTGCACCCCGCGCCGCAGCGTTTCACGGTGGAGGGCGCGGCGGAGGCCGGGGAGGCACAGGCCATCTCCCCCGCCAACGCCGCACGCTACAAGGCCTTCGTGGCCTTCGCCGAGTCCATTCCCATGGACGGGGCCGTCAAGCTCTATGCCCGGCTGTATCCCCTGTTCCAGACCGCCTATGAAGACCTGGGCTATCCCAGCCGCTATTTCAACGATCATCTCATTGCCGTCATAGACCATCTGCGCGCCGCGCCCGAGCCCGCGGGTCCGGTGCAGGTCAGGCTGACCAAGGTGGAGGGCGAGGTGCCTTCCGTCCAGCCCTGGGTGCGCTACGAATACGCCGACCCGGAGCTGCAGGCCCTGTCCAGCGGCCAGAAGATGCTGGTGCGCGTGGGGCTGGACAACGAGCGCCGCCTCAAGGCCGTGCTGGGCGAGCTGCGCCGCCGCATCGCCACCGGCGAGATGGCCAAGCCTGCGGGCTGAGGCCAGTCTCCATCCGCCTCAGCCTGCGGCCGGCAGGGGCAGGGCGGTCTTGTACCGCACCTGCTTGAGGGTGAAGCTGGAGCGGATCTTCTCTATGCCCGGAATGGGCGTGAGCTGCTCCACGATGAAGCGCTCCAGCGCACCGATGTCGGCCAGGGCCACGCGGATCAGGTAGTCGGCGTCGCCGCTCATCAGGTAGCACTCCATGACTTCGTCGTGCTCGGCAATGCGGCGCTCGAAGTCGGCCAGCGATTCCTTGGCCTGCGACTTGAGGCTGATGTTGATGAACACATTCAGCCCCAGCCCCAGGGCCGACGCATTGGCCAGCGCCACATAGCGCGCGATCACGCCGGCCTTCTCCAGCGCCTTGACGCGCGCCAGGCAGGGCGAGGGCGACAGGTGCACACGCCGCGCCAGCTCCACGTTGGACAGCGAGCCGTCCGTTTGCAGCTCGGCCAGAATGCGCAAGTCGATGGTGTCCAGTTTCATGTGCCGGATTTTATGTAGATGCCGGCATGAAATGCTGGAATATGGCGTTTCCCTTATCCATGAACGGCTGCTCATGCCGGTCCGCCAGTCCTAAAGTGGCGGGCATGAACGCACCCACGCCGCTGGCCACGCTGGCCGATATCGATACCGATCCCCAGGAAACCACCGAATGGCGGGAGGCCTTCGCGGCCCTGGTCGCCACCGAGGGGCCGCAGCGCGCGCGCTTCGTGCTCGAAGAGCTGGCGCGCATGGCGCGCGAGCAGCGCCTGGGCTGGCAGCCCGACCTGAATACGCCCTATGTGAACACCGTGGCCGCGCAGCAGCAGCCGGTGTTTCCGGGCGACCTGGCCATGGAGGAGCGGCTGGCGTCCATCATGCGCTGGAATGCGCTGGCCATGGTGGTGCGCGCCAACCAGGCCTATGGCGAGCTGGGCGGGCACATCGCCAGCTACGCCAGCGCGGCCGACCTGTTCGAGACCGGGTTCAATCATTTCTTCCATGCCCGGGAGGGACTTGAGCCGGGCCAGCACCGGGGCGACCTGGTGTTCTTCCAGCCGCACAGCGCGCCCGGCGTGTATGCGCGGGCCTTCCTGGAAGGGCGGCTGACCGAGCAGGACCTGCAGCACTACCGCCAGGAGATCAGCGCGCCGGCTGCAGGCGCGCAGGGCCTGTCCAGCTATCCCCATCCCTGGCTGATGCCCGATTTCTGGCAGTTCCCGACGGGCTCCATGGGCATTGGCCCCATCAGCAGCATCTACCACGCGCGCTTCATGCGCTATCTCACGCACCGCCGCCTGCTGGACTGCCAGGAGCGCAAGGTCTGGGGCGTGTTTGGCGACGGCGAGATGGACGAGCCCGAAAGCATGAGCGCCCTCACGCTGGCCGCGCGCGAAGGGCTGGACAACCTGGTCTGGGTGGTCAACTGCAATCTGCAGCGTCTGGACGGCCCGGTGCGCGGCAACGGCCGCATCGTCGATGAGCTGGAGCGGCTGTTTGCCGGCGCGGGCTGGAACGTGGTCAAGCTGCTGTGGGGCAGCGACTGGGACGGGCTGTTTGCGCGCGACCTCACCGGCACCCTGGCACGCACGCTGGGCGGCACGGTGGACGGGCAGATGCAGACCTTCGCCGCCAAGGACGGCCGCTACAACCGCGAGCATTTCTTCGGACAGAACCCCGAGCTCGCCGCCCTGGCCCAGGGCCTGACGGACGAGCAGATCGACCGCTTGAAGCGCGGCGGCCATGACCTGGTGAAGATCCATGCGGCCTATGCAGCGGCTGCCGCCCATCGCGGCCAGCCCACGGTGATCCTTGCCCATACCAAGAAGGGCTACGGCATGGGATCGGCCGGGCAGGGCAAGATGACCACGCACAGCCAGAAAAAGCTGGACGAGACCGACCTGATCGAGTTCCGCAACCGCTTCAACCTGCCACTCAGTGACGAGCAGGCCAAGGGCCTGGCCTTCCATAAACCTGCCGATGACAGCGCCGAGATGCAGTACCTGCGCGATCGCCGCACGGCCCTGGGCGGCGCACTGCCGCGCCGTGAAACCGTGTGCGACCGCGTGCCCGTGCCCGCCCTGGACCAGTACGCGCAGTTCGCGCTGGCGCCTGCCGGCAAGGAGATGAGCACCACCATGGCCTTCGTGCGCATGCTGGGCGGCCTGCTCAAGGACGCGCAGCTGGGTCCGCGCATCGTGCCCATCGTGGCGGACGAGGCGCGCACCTTCGGCATGGCCAACCTGTTCAAGCAGGTGGGCATCTACAGCAGCCTGGGGCAGCGCTATGCGCCCGAGGACATCGGCTCGGTGCTGTCCTACCGCGAGGCGCTGGACGGCCAGATCCTGGAGGAGGGCATCAGCGAGGCCGGCGCCATCGCCAGCTGGACGGCGGCAGCCACCAGCTACAGCGTGCACGGCCTGGCCATGCTGCCGTTCTACATCTACTACTCCATGTTCGGCTTCCAGCGCGTGGGCGACGCCATCTGGGCGGCGGCCGACCAGCGGGCGCGCGGCTTTTTGCTGGGCGCCACCTCGGGCCGCACCACGCTGGGCGGAGAAGGCCTGCAGCACCAGGACGGCTCCAGCCATCTGGTGGCGGCCACCATTCCCAACTGCAAGGCCTGGGACCCTGCGCATGCCGGCGAACTCGCCGTGATACTGGACGCCGGCATGCGCGAGATGCTGGTCGAGCAGCGCGATGTCTTCTACTACGTCACGCTGATGAACGAGAACTATGCCCAGCCAGACCTGCCCGCAGGCGCTGCCGAAGGCGTGCTGCGCGGCGCCTATGTGTTCAGCCGCTTTGGCGATGCGGACCGTGCCACGCAGCATGTCACCTTGCTGGGATCGGGCGCCATCCTCACCGAAGTGCTCAAGGCCGCCGAGCAATTGGCCAGCGAGGGCATGGCCGCCACCGTGGTCAGCGTGACCAGCTGGAGCGAGCTGGCGCGCGATGGCGTGGCCTGCGAGCAGCGCATGCTGGCGGGCGAGGCACCTGGCCAGCCCTGGATCGCGCAGCTGCTGCACGGTACGCAGGGCCCGGTGATTGCCGCCACCGACTATGTGCGCGCGGTGCCCGAGACCGTGCGCGCCTTCCTGCCCGCAGGCCGCCGTTTCCTCACGCTGGGCACGGACGGCTTCGGCCGCAGCGACACGCGTGCGGCGCTGCGCGGCTACTTTGGGGTGGATGCACACAGCGTGGCGCAGGCCGCGCGCCGGATGATCCACGCGGGTTGAGCCGAGCCTGTCCACGCACCCGGCATCCCCGGGATGTACACATGGCGGCCCCTTCGCGGGGCCGCTTTGCATTGCTGCGCCCCCATTTGCGCCGCCACTTTTCCTGTGGATGGATTAAGCCCTCGTTAAATGCGCAAGTGGCTTATCTTTTTCGTCGGCTTGCATCAAAAAATAGGGTGATTCCACTAGAATTTGTATATATAAGAAGATATTGCGCAAAGAGATTGATATTTGCTGCAATGGTTGCATGCGTTGGGTGGAATATCTCGTCAATATCCGATTTTCTCTTTCAATAATAATTTATTTCACGGGATAGAAGACGATGAAACTCTCGCTCAAGCAAGGCCTGCTGTGCGTGGCCGTGCTGTCGGCTGCCGCATGGCAGCTCGCCATCTCGGCGCCGGCGCCCGAGGTGGATCATGCGCAAATGCCGCAGATCATCGATGACCTGCCCGCCGACTATGCGGCGGACCTGACCACCGAGCAAAGAACCCTGGTAGACCGTGGCCGTTATATCGCGCGACTCGGTGATTGCGTGGCCTGCCATACCGGAAATAAAACACAGCCCATGGGCGGTGGCCTGGCGCTGGAGACGCCATTCGGCAAGATCTATTCCACCAATATCTCGCCTGACGCCGATACGGGCATGGGCAAATACAGCTTCGATCAGTTCGACCGCGCCATGCGCAAGGGCGTGGCGGCCGATGGCCGCAACATGTACCCGGCCATGCCCTATCCCTCCTACGCCAAGATGACGGCCGAGGACATGCAGGCCCTGTATGCCTACCTGATGCAGGGCGTGGCGCCCGTGAAGGCGGCCAACAAGGAGTCCGACCTGGGCTTTCCCTTCAACCAGCGCTGGGGCCTGGCGCTGTGGAACTGGGTGTTTCTGGATGACGCGCCCTTCCAGCCCCAACCGCAGCAAACTGCCCAGTGGAACCGGGGCGCCTACCTGGTGCAGGGCCTGGGCCACTGCGGCGCCTGCCATACGCCGCGCGGCGTGGGCTTCCAGGAAAAGACCATGACCGGCGAGGGCCGCAAGGGCGAGTACTTCCTGGCCGGCGAGACCGTGGAGAACTGGCGCGCACTGAGCCTGCGCGACCTGTGGACGCCCGAGGAGACCGCCCAACTGCTCAAGACCGGGCGCAACAGCCACGGCACGGTCTCCGGCAACATGGTCGATGTGGTCCAGCACAGCACCCAGTACATGAGTGACGAGGACTTGCTGGCCATCGGCATCTATCTGAAGTCGCTGCCCGCAGGCAAGAACGACCTGCCCATGCAGGTGGCCCAAGGGCCGGGGCCGGTCATCGCCCCGCATCCGGCGTCGCAGGCATCCGTGCATGCACCGTCCGCCGCCTTGGCGGTGTCTTCCGACGTACCTGCCGATCTCTACGCCAGCCGCGGCGGCCTGGGCTATCTGCAGTTCTGCGCCGACTGCCACCGTGCCGATGGCGGCGGCGTGAAGGACGTGTTCCCGCCACTGGCCGGCAATTTTTCGCTGCAGTCGCAGGACCCGTCCACGCTGATCCATCTGATGCTGGCGGGCTGGAAGGCGCCGGTCACGCAAAGCCATGCACGGCCGCTGACCATGCCGGCCTTCGCACAGCTCAAGGATGCGGAGATCGCCGACATCCTCAACTTCGCCCGCAGGAGCTGGGGCCGTGCCGATGCGCGCGAGATCCATGCCAAGGAGGTGCAATCCATGCGCAAGCAGCTCGATGCCAAGGGCGAAAGCGCACGCCCCTTCGAGACGCCGCGCCTGGCCGCCATGCTGGACGAATCCAACGCGAAGCAACTGGTCTACGGCGCCCGCCTGAACATTGAGACGCGCGACCTGCTGCCCAGGAATGTGGGCAACGCGCTGAACTGCGCCAGCTGCCACCTGAACGCGGGCACGGTGGCCGATGGTTCGCCCTACATCGGTGTCTCGGCCTTCTTCCCCGGCTATGCGCCGCGCGCGGGCCGCGTCATCACGCTGGAGGACCGCATCAATGGCTGCTTCCTGCGCTCCATGAACGGCAAGCCGCTACCGCTGGAGTCCGACGAGATCAAGGCCATGGTCGCCTACTTCGACTGGATGCGCCGCGAAACCAAGCCCGAGGACAAGGTCGAAGGCCGGGGCGTGGGCAAGATCAGCCAGTCCATCGTGCCCAACGTGGACAACGGCAAGAAGATCTATGCGGCCCAGTGCGCGGTCTGCCATGGCGGCGAGGGCGAAGGCGTGAAGAACGCCAAGGGCCAGTGGGTCTATCCGCCGCTGTGGGGTGACCAGTCCTTCAACATCGGTGCGGGCATGGCGCGCACCTATACGGCAGCGGCCTTCGTCAAGCGCAATATGCCCATCGCCTTCCATGGCAATTTCCCGCTGGGCCAGGGCGGCCTCAGCGACCAGGAGGCCGTGGACGTGGCCGAGTACTTCAGCCACCAGCCGCGCCCGGACTTTGCCAACAAGCACAAGGACTGGCCCAAGGACAAGAAGCCGGCCGACGCGCGGTACTGATGCGCCATCGAGGGAGAAGAAGGCGTTCCCGCCACGCGGCGGGCGCCTGAAGGCGGGGCAGGGAGCGATTCCTGCCCCGCCTTTTTTCGAGGGCAGTGCCCAGTCTTGCGCGCGCTGCAGATCCTTCTTGGCGGCGGCCAGTTCATTGCCCAGCCCCTGCACGTGTTGCTGCCGTTGCCTGGTCATCTGCTGCAGCCGGCAGGCTTGGTTCCAGGGCTTCCCGGCAGCGCGTTCGGCGCGCTCAGCCCGCGCGCTGCAGCAGCACCGGCACCGAGGAGGCCAGCAGCGCCACGCCGGACAGGCACAGCAGGCCCAGCACGATCTGCCGGAAACGCATCTCGCTGATGCCGATATACAGCCTGGAGCCCAGCAGCGATGGAATGAGCATGGCCGGCGCCACGATGGCGAACAGCGGCAGCATGCTGCGCGCGACCATGCCGGTGCCCAGGTAGGTGGCCATGGTCACGGCCAGCATGGACAGGTTGAAGTTCTGGATGACCGAGCGCTGCTCATCCTTGGGGTAGCCGCGCAGCGTGCACCACAGCGTGGGCAGCGTGCCCGTGAAGCCGCCCAGTCCGCCCATCACGCCGCCCGCCAGGCCCACGGCGCCGTCTGCCACACTGCCGCCGCGCGCCAGCCTGGGCAGGCGGGCCGACAGCAGCATCACCGGGCACCACAGCACCAGCATGCCGCCCAGCAGGGCCTTGAACCAGGCCATGTCCAGGTGCGGCAGCAGCAAGACACCCAGCGGAATGCCGGCAAGACCGCCCAGGATGAAGGGAAGCAGCTTTGCCAGCGCAAACCCGCGCCGCACGGTGATGGCCGACAGCACCTGGCCCAGCAGCGAGCCGAAGACGGTGAGCACGGCCGCATCGCGCGGCTCCAGCACCCAGGCCCAGAACGACATGGCCACCATGCCGAAGGCAAAGCCCGACAGGCCCTGCACGAATCCGGCCGCCGCCGCGCCCAGCGCGATGATGAAAAACATGCCATCCATGGTCTGCCTGGTCCTTTCGTTCTGGGTGTGCAAGACGCCGGAATTCTGGAACGCATGCATAAGCAGAAATTCGTTTGTTTTTATTGTTCAATATGGTTTTGCTTATGACGTGCCACGCCTGAAGCCATGCCGCAACACCCCACTGCATCGACCGCTGCCCAACTGGCCCACCGCATGGCCACGCGCCTGAAGATGAAGCATTTGCTGCTGCTGCGCTCCATCAGCGAGCTGGGCACGCTGACCCGCGTGGCCGAGCGCATGGCCACCAGCCAGCCCGCCGTAACCCAGGCCCTGGCCGAGCTGGAGTCGTTGTTCGGCGCGCCGCTGTTCCTGCGTTCTGCGCGCGGCATGGAGCCTACGGAGCTGGGCGCGCTGGTGCTGGCGCGCGCCCGGGGCATGCTGGCCGACCTGGACCATTGGGCCCACGACATCGAGGCCGTGGGGCAGCAGCGTGCGGCGCACCTGCAGGTGGGTGTCATCCCCTTCCTGCCTGCGCGCATGCTGGCCGATGCCATCGGCAGGACGCGGCCGCAAGGCCGGCGCATCACGGTCACGCTGCATGAGGACACCAGCGACCACCTGCTGCAAAAGTTGCGCGCACATGAGCTGGACTGCGTGATTGGCCGCGCCTCGGCCGTGCTGGACATGAGCGGCATACGGCACAGCGTGCTTTATGAGCAGGAGCCTCGCCTGATCGCCCACCGCAGCCTGGCCACGCGGCTGGGGCGCCGGCCTCTGCAGTGGGCCGAACTCACGGGGCTTGACTGGGTGCTGGGCCAGCGCCGCACGCCCATGCGCGAGCAGATCACCGACTTTTTTCTGCGCGCGGGCGTGGAGCCGCCGCCGTTTGTGGAAACGCTCTCGGCCAAGGTGATCGGCGAGCTGGTGGCGGCCAATGAGCGGGCCGTGTCCATCGTGCCGGCCGACATTGCCGAGGAACTGGTGCGCATCGCGGGCGTGGGCATCGTGCGCCACCGTTTTGGCTGGACCCTGCCACCCATCACCCTGTTCGAGCGCAAGGCGGGCGGGCAGTACGAGGAGCAGCGCCTGTTCGCCCAGGCGCTGAAGGAGGTTTGCTCCGATCAGGGGTGACGGGTGGCCGGCTTGAAGAGCGCAGCCAGCAGCGGCTCCAGCGTGGGGAATTCCAGGGCAAAGCGGGCGCGGTCCACGAAGAAGGCTTCGCAGGCCACGGCGAAGAATTCGGCGGGCGCCGTGGCGCCATAGCCGTCCAGCCAAGGCCATTCGCCGCCAAAGCGTTCGGCGATGGTGATCTGCTCACGGAAGGCGTCGTAGGCCGGCGCCCAGGCGGCCTGCCATATCTCGCGGGCCTGGCGCGCGGAGCCGCTGCCCATGAAACCGGGCGGCAGGGGCGGGCAGCCATCGGCGCCGCCGTTGCGCATGTCGATCTTGTGGGCGAATTCGTGGATCACCACGTTGGCGGCCTGGCCGCCGTGACCGTGGTGGCTGGCATGCGGCCCGCGGCCTGCGCCGATGGCCTGCCAGCTCAGCATGACGGGGCCGCCATGCATGGCCTCGCCCATGATCACTTCGTCGTAGTCGTGGATGACGCCGGCCTCGTCCATGCTCTGGCGCCGCGCCACGGCATCGCCCGGGTGCACCACGATGCCGACAAAGTCGTCATACCAGGACAGCGCGCCCTGCGGCTCGCCCCAGTGCAGCAGTGGCAGGCAGGCCTGGGCGGCAATCTCCAGCGCCATGGCGTCGCTCACTTGCAGGCCGTGCGCGCCGTGGAAGCGCTTGCGCTGCAGGAAGACGGCGGCCAGTGCGCGCAGCTTCGATTGCTCCTCCAGCGTCAGCGAGGAAAGAAAGGGGTAGGCGGCCAGCGTGGACAGCCACAGCGGCGCTGGAATCTCAGGCACCGGCGAGACGGCGGAGCGTGCGCGGCGGCCCAGCCGCCGGACCCAGTGGCCCAGTTGTCGCCAGAGGCTCATCGTTGGGGCGCCTGTTCAAGTACTTCGGACAGCGGCAGGCGCCGCAGGCCCTGGCCCTGCTCCCAGCGCAGCACTTCGGCGCGCGGCACGGCGGCTGCCAAATCCCAGTCGCTGAGCACCACACGCCGCAGGCCATCGCCCAGTTCATGGTCGGCCGGGCGGTGCGTGTGTCCGTGGACCAGGGTGGTGGCGCGTGCGGCGCGCAGCCAGCTGCGCGTGGCCTCGGCATCCAGGTCGGCATAGGTGGGCATGGCGGCGGTGTGGCTGGCGGAGGGGGCGGCTGCGTCCGCTCCGGCCGATTCACGTTTGCGCGATTCGCTCTCCTGCCGGATGCCGCGTGCCTGCTCGCGGCGCAGCGGCAGCGGCTGCGCCAGGAAGGCCGCCTGCCACGCGGCGGAGCGCGCCATGGCGCGAAAGCGCTGGTAGTCCGTATCGTCCAGGCACAAGGCATCGCCATGGCTGAGCAGGATGCGCTGGTCGCCGCAGTCGAGCACGGTGGGGTCGGCCAGCGTGGTCGTGCCGCACAGCGCATCGAACTGCGCTCCGGTCAGGAAGTCGCGGTTGCCCTGCATGAAGAACAGCGGCCTGCGGGCGGCGGCCTCGCGCAGGGTGGCGGCGCAATCGGCCTCGAAACTGCCGGGATCCAGCAAGGCGTCGTCGCCCACCCAGACTTCGAACAGGTCACCGAGCAGAAAGACGGCATCGGCCTGCGTGGCGTGCAGGTAGCGGCGAAAGGCCTGCACGGTGGCGGGCTCGCAGGCCTGCAGGTGCAGGTCGGAGATGAAGTCCAGCGTGCGCCAGGCCGCGGGCAGTGTCCATTCGGCCGCAATGGGCGGCACGCAGGGAGGGCGAGGTGCGGCAGTCTGGGCCATGGGCGGGTGCGCGCCCGGCAAGGGCGCTGCATGAAGGCTGGGGAAGGCTCTGGAGCAGGGCTGTTGTCCATGGGCACGGCCAGGGGCGGGCCATGTGCATGGACAACAGGGCGGCTGCACGCCAAGGGGGCAGCCGCCTTGTCGGGAGGGCGCCTGATTACAGGGCCACGGCCTTTTCGATGATCACGTCATCCTTGGGCACGTCCTGGTGGCCGCCGTTGCGGCCGGTCTTCACGCCGCGCAGCTTGTCCACGATCTCGGTGCCCTTGACCACCTTGCCGAACACGGCATAGCCCCAGCCCTGGGCGCTGGGCGAGGTGTGGTTCAGGAAGCCGTTGTCGGCCACGTTGATGAAGAACTGGGCGGTGGCCGAGTGCGGGTCGCCGGTACGGGCCATGGCGATGGTGTACTTGTCGTTCTTCAGGCCGTTCTTGGCCTCGTTCTCGATGGGCGCATCGGTGCCCTTTTGCTTCATGCCGGGCTCGAAGCCGCCGCCCTGGATCATGAAGCCATCGATGATGCGATGGAAGATGGTGTTGTCGTAGTGGCCCTTGTTCACATAGGCCAGGAAGTTCTCGGTGCTCTTGGGGGCCTTGGCGGCGTCGAGTTCGAGGGTGATGACGCCGTGGTCGGCGATGTGGAGTTCGACTTGGGGATTGCTCATGGCGATTCCTTGTTGGGTGGAGGGCAGGGGCGTGCCACGCTGGGCGCGGCGCGCGGTTTACTTGACTTCGGTGGCCGAGAGGATGGTCACCGGCTTGGTGGGTACATTCTGGTGCATGCCCTGGTTGCCCGTGGCCACCGTGCGGATTTTGTCCACCACATCCATGCCCTGGACCACGCGGCCGAAGACGGCGTAGCCGTGTCCGTCAGGCTTGGGTGCGTTGAGCATGTCGTTGTTCACCACGTTGATGAAGAACTGCGAGGTGGCCGAGTTGGGATTGCCAGTGCGCGCCATGGCGATGGTGCCCCGGTCATTCTTGAGACCGTTGTCCGCTTCCAGCGGAATCGGCGCGCGCGTGGGCTTTTCCTTGAGGCTGGCGTCCATGCCGCCGCCCTGGATCATGAAGCCGTCCATCACGCGGTGGAACACCGTGCCGTCATAGTGCTTGTCGCGCACGTACTGCATGAAGTTGGCCACGGTCTTGGGGGCCTTGGCCTCGTTCAGCTCCAGCACGATGTCGCCCATGCTGGTCTTGAGCTGCACCTTGGGTGTAGCGTTCTGCGCCATGGCGGGCAGGGTGGTGCAAAGGGAAGCGGCCAGGGCCATGCCGGCCAGGGAAAGCGACGCAATGCGGCGTGTGGTCATGCAAATCTCCTGAGAAAGCCAAAGGGCTGGGGATGGAGTGGGAAAACCCGGGCAGGTTCCTGCGCGTGCGCGCAGGCGTGGCAAGACCCAAATGGCGTGCAGACCGCCGTGCCTGGGCGCCGGGGTGCGCGTGTGGGCCGTGTCTTCTATTTGGTGCCGGTGACTGGAGCCAGCAATTCGCGCAGCAGCTTGAGCTTGGGCCGCACGCTGGCAGCACGGCCGTCCAGGCCTTGTGCCTTGCCGTAGGCCTCGTAGGCCAGGCGGGCATGGATGTCGCCCAGATTCTCGTAGGCAACGCCGTAGTTGGGGTTGTTGCGCACGGCCGACTCCAGGGCAGAGCGGGCCTTGTCGAGCTGGTTCTGGCCTGCGTAGATGACGGCCAGGTTGTTGTAGGGCTCGGGCAGCTCGGGGTAGTCCTCGATGAGCTGGTTCAGCGCGGCGATGGCCTCGTCGGTCTTGCCACTGTCGGTCAGGGCCACGGCCTTGAGAAAGCGCATCTGGGGGTCGCGTGCGTTCTTGGCAAGGTAGGCTTCGGCGCGTGCCAGGGCCTGGGTGCTTTTGCCGTTGCGCAGCAACTGGTTCACTTCCGTATAGTCGTCGGCGTGGGCGTGGCCTGTTGCGAGCAGGGCCGCCAGTGCCGCGAGGCGCAGGGCGGAGCGAAACGAGTTGCGTAGAGGCATGTAGGTGCTTTCGGGGCCTCGGGGAAACGCCCCGCGGCGCGGGCTTATACTGCTGTGAATTGTAGCTGAGGGGTGTGCTGGGTCACACGGGCTCTGCGCCTGCCGCTCCTGCTCCCTGCTGAGCATGCCTGCATCGGCGCCAAGGGTCCGGCGGCGCGTGGGACGCGCCCCCTGCAGCGGCCCTTTCTCCCCTGATGAACATCCATGAGTTTGCGTATCTACAACACGCTGTCGCGTGCATTGGAAGCGTTTTCGCCAATCGAACCGGGCCATGTGCGCATGTATGTGTGCGGCATGACCGTGTACGACCTGTGCCACCTGGGACACGCGCGCTCCATGGTCGCTTTCGACGTGGTGCAGCGCTGGCTTCGGGCCAGCGGAAATCGCGTGACCTATGTGCGCAACATCACCGACATCGACGACAAGATCATCCGTCGTGCCGTGGAGAACGGCGAGACCATTCGTTCGCTGACCGACCGCATGATCGACGCGCTGCACCAGGACGCCGACGCCCTGGGCATCGAACGCCCCACGCATGAGCCGCGCGCCACCGAATACGTGCCGCAGATGCTGTCCATGATCGGCCGCCTGCAGGACAAGGGCCTGGCCTACCAGGGCAGCGATGGCGACGTGAACTTTGCCGTGCGCAAGTTCCCCGGCTACGGCAAGCTGTCGGGCAAGTCGCTGGACGAATTGCAGGCCGGCGAACGCGTGGCCGTGCAGGACGGCAAGCAGGACCCGCTGGACTTCGTGCTGTGGAAAAGCGCCAAGCCCAGCGAGCCCGATGAGGTCAAGTGGGCCAGCCCCTGGGGCGCGGGCCGGCCGGGCTGGCACATCGAGTGCTCGGCCATGGGCTGCGAGATGCTGGGCGAGAGCTTCGACATCCACGGTGGCGGTGCCGATCTGCAGTTCCCGCACCACGAAAACGAGATTGCCCAGAGCGAAGGCGCGACCGGCAAGCCTTTCTCGCAGGTCTGGATGCACAACGGCTTCATCAACGTGGACAACGAGAAGATGTCCAAGTCGCTGGGCAACTTCTTCACCATCCGCGACGTGCTCAAGGAGTACGACGCAGAGACCGTTCGCTTCTTCGTCGTGCGCAGCCACTACCGCAGCCCGCTGAACTACAGCGACGTGCATCTGAACGATGCGCGCGGCGCGCTCAAGCGCCTGTACACGGCGCTGAGCCTGGTGGCCCCTGCCGAGGTCGCCATCGAATGGAGCCATCCCGCTGCCGCGCGCTTCAAGGCTGCCATGGACGAGGACTTCGGCACGCCCGAGGCCGTGGCCGTGCTGTTCGAGCTGGCTGCAGAAGTCAATCGCAGCAAGAGCGCCGAGACGGCGGGCCTGCTCAAGGCCCTGGCCGGATGCCTGGGCTTGCTGCAGGGCGACCCCCAGGCCTTCCTGCAGGCAGGAGCGGCAGATGTGGATGCCGCCGCCATCGAGGCGCAGATTGCCGCACGCGCAGCCTCCAAGGCGGCCAAGGACTGGGCCGAGGCCGACCGTATCCGCAAGGCGCTGCTGGAACAGGGCATCGTGCTCAAGGACTCCCCTGCAGGCACGACCTGGGAGGCAGCCGCCAAGGGCTGATCCGTATGCCTTGCCAGACGTGCCGCGCCAGGTGCGGGGAGGTGCTTTGATGGCCTCCGCCAAACCCCTGGACACCATGGATTTCGAGCAGTTGCCGCTGGTGGCCGATCTGCCCGTGCCCGAACAGCAACCGGCCCCGCTGCCGGTGGTGACGCTGGGCGCGCGCGCAGGCTCGCCGCCTGCCGCCGCAGCGGCCGCTGCCGCCACGCCCAAGGCCAAGATATCGCTGCCCGCGCCGCCCGAAGGCGCGCCTGCCTACTGGGCCGAGGCCTGCCGCCAGCTCGTGCGCCGGGACCGCGTGATGAAGCGCCTGATCCCGCGCTTTGCCCACCTGGCCCTGCAGCCCGGCGGCGATGCCTTCGCCACGCTGGCGCGCTCCATCGTGGGCCAGCAGATCTCGATGAAGGCCGCGCAGACGCTGTGGAACAAGTTCGCGCGCCTGCCTGCGCGGATGGCGCCTGACCTGGTGCTCAAGCTCAAGGTGGACGACATGCGCGCCGTGGGCCTGTCCGCCCGCAAGGTGGACTACCTGGTGGATCTGGCCATGCATTTCACCGAGCACCGCCTGCACCAGGACGACTGGCAGGGCATGAGCGACGAAGCCATCGTGGCCGAGCTCATGTCCATCCGCGGCGTGGGCCGGTGGACGGCCGAGATGTTCCTCATCTTCTACCTGCAGCGGCCCAATGTGCTGCCGCTGGACGATGCAGGCCTGATCTCGGGCATCAGCCAGAACTATTTTTCAGGCGACCCCGTCAGCCGCAGCGAGGCGCGCGAGGTTGCCGAGGCCTGGAAGCCGTGGTGCACCGTGGCGACTTGGTATATTTGGCGCTCGCTCGAGACGCAGCCTGCCGCCTGAAGACAAACCGATCACACCCGATCAACCCCCGTTTTCCGGCCGGAACGCATGCACCGTGCCTGGCTGGGACAAGGAGAAACAAGTTGGCGAAAAAGAACTTTCTGGATTTTGAGCAGCCCATTGCCGAGCTCGAATCCAAAATCGAGGAACTGCGCTACGTGCAGACCGAAAGCGCAGTCGACATCTCGGAAGAGATCGAGCAGCTCAGCAAAAAGAGCCTGCAGCTGACCAAGGACATCTACAGCGACCTCTCGCCCTGGCAGATCACCAAGATCGCGCGCCATACCGAGCGCCCCTACACGCTGGACTATGTGCGCGACTGCTTCACCGACTTCATCGAGATGCACGGGGACCGGCACTTTGCCGACGACCAGTCCATCGTGGGCGGGCTGGCGCGCTTCAATGGCATGTCCTGCATGGTCATCGGCCACCAGAAGGGCCGCGACACCAAGGAGCGCACGCTGCGCAACTTCGGCATGACGCGCCCCGAGGGCTACCGCAAGGCCCTGCGTCTCATGAAGACGGCCGAGAAGTTCGGCCTGCCGGTCTTCACCTTCGTGGACACGCCCGGCGCTTTCCCCGGCATCGAGGCCGAGGAGCGCGGCCAGTCCGAAGCCATCGGCCGCAACATCTACGAAATGGCACAGCTGCAGACCCCCATCATCACCACCGTCATCGGTGAAGGCGGCTCGGGCGGCGCACTGGCCATTGCCGTTGCCGACCAGGTGCTGATGCTGCAATACGCCGTCTACTCCGTGATCAGCCCGGAAGGCTGCGCCTCCATCCTCTGGAAGACCGGCGAGAAGGCCCAGGACGCGGCCGATGCCATGGGCATCACGGCCCACCGCCTCAAGGCCCTGGGCCTGGTGGACAAGATCGTCAACGAGCCCGTGGGCGGCGCCCACCGCGACCCCAAGCAAATGGCCGCCTTCCTCAAGCGTGCGCTGGGCGATGCCTACCGCCAGCTGGCCGACCTCAAGCCCAAGGAACTGCAGGACCGCCGCTACGAGCGCCTGCAAAGCTACGGCCGTTTCGCCGACACCAAGGCAGACAATCGCTGAAGGACGGCGCCACGCTCTGGCACACTGAACGGCTCCCCTGTGGGAGCCGTTTTCTTTTTGTGCCGGGACTCGGCCTGAGTCCTGACATACATGATCCAAGCCTGTGGAAATGCCGATCACCGACCTGCCGCAGAACCTGCCGGACACCTCGCCAGACGCCGCGTCAGACGCCGCGTCAGACGTCGCGTCAGGCGCCGCCTTGGGTGCTGCCATCCAGCGCTTTGCGCCACCGCTGCCGCTGGCCGTTGCCTTCAGCGGCGGAGCGGACTCCACTGCGTTGCTGCTGGCCTGCGCCGAGCGCTGGCCGGGCCAGGTCGTCGCCATCCATGTGCACCACGGTTTGCAGTCGGCCGCCGATGCCTTTGTGCTCCAGTGTGAAAAAACCTGTGCGCAGCATGCCGTCCCCTTGAAGATCTGCCGCGTGGATGCGCGCCACGCGCCGGGCCAAAGCCCTGAGGATGCGGCGCGTCAGTTGCGCTACGCCACGTTGATCAAGGCGGCCAACGAGCCCTGGCCTGCGCAGGGCGGTGTGCCCATGCCTGCCGTTCGCAGCCTGGCTCTGGCGCAGCATGCCGACGACCAGGTCGAGACGCTGCTGCTGGCGCTGTCGCGCGGCGCCGGCGTTGCGGGGCTGGCCGCCATGCCGGCGCAGTGGAGCAGGGCGGGACTTGCGTGGTATCGACCGCTGCTTGATCTGCCTGGCCAGGTATTGCGGGACTGGCTTGCTGCGCGCGGCCAGGAGTGGGTGGAAGACCCTTCCAATGCCGATGCCCGCTACACCCGCAATCGCATCCGCGCCCAGTTGCTGCCGGCGTTGCACCAGGCCTTCCCCCAGTTTCGCGCCACCTTTGCGCGCAGCAGCCGGCATTGCGCCGAAGCGGCCGAGCTCCTGCAGGAGATGGCCCAGGCCGACCTGGGTGCGGTGGGCAACCCGCCCCGCATCGCCGCATTGCAGGCGCTGAGCCCAGCGCGCCAGGCCAATGTGCTGCGCCACTGGCTGCGCAGCGTGCATGCCACCACCCCGAGCGCCGCGCAGCTCGATCAACTGCTCGCGCAGGTCGGCGTTTGCCGTACGCGAGGCCACCGCATCCATCTCAAGATGGGCAGGGGTTTTGTGCGGCGCCTGGGGTCAGTGCTCGATTGGTACAATTGACAGGTTTTGGTCCAACTTTGCACGAAAACCGGCGGCGCGCCAAAACCAAATGGCTTGCGCAAGACGGGTCTGGACGGACATTTCGCTACATGCGCAGTCCTCTTGAGCACCTGGCTTGCACAAGCACCCCCTGTCGTACAGCGCCGTGCCTAGCAGTTTCGTCACCCTGATATCCAATGGCACTGATCGTTCATAAATACGGCGGCACCTCGATGGGCTCGACAGAGCGCATCCGCAACGTTGCCAAGCGCGTGGCCAAGTGGGCTAGGGCCGGTCACCAGATGGTGGTCGTCCCCAGCGCCATGAGTGGCGAAACCAACCGTCTGCTGGGCCTGGCCAGCGAGCTGGCTCCCAGCTCGGCCAAAACGGCGTACTACCGTGAACTCGACATGCTCGCCTCCACGGGCGAGCAGGCGTCGTCGGCACTGCTGGCCATTGCGCTGCAGGCCGAAGGCCTGGAAGCCATCAGCTTCTCGGGCTGGCAGGTTCCCGTGCGCACGGACAGCAGCTTCACCAAGGCGCGCATCGAGTCCATCGATGACAAGCGCGTTCGCGCCGAACTCGACGCTGGCCGCGTGGTCATCATCACCGGCTTCCAGGGTATTGATCCCAACGGTCACGTCACCACGCTCGGCCGTGGCGGCTCCGACACCTCGGCTGTGGCCGTGGCTGCGGCGCTGAAGGCGGCCGAATGCCTGATCTACACCGACGTGGACGGCGTCTACACCACCGACCCGCGCGTGGTGCAGGCCGCCAAGCGCCTGAACACCGTGAGCTTCGAGGAAATGCTGGAGATGGCCAGCCTCGGCTCCAAGGTGCTGCAAATCCGCTCCGTGGAATTTGCCGGCAAGTACAAGGTGCCCATGCGTGTGCTCTCCAGCTTCACGCCCTGGGACATCGACCTGGAGGAAGAGTCCACCTCCGGCACGCTGATTACTTTTGAGGAAGACGAAAAAATGGAAAAGGCCGTCGTATCCGGCATCGCATTCAACCGCGGCGAAGCCAAGATCTCCGTTCTCGGCGTGCCCGACACCCCCGGCATCGCCTACGGCATCCTGGGCCCGGTGGCCGACGCCAACATCGAAGTCGATGTGATCATCCAGAACATCAGCAAGGAAGGCAAAACCGACTTCAGCTTCACCGTCAGCCAGGGCGACTACCAGCGCGCCATGGAACTGCTGCGTGACAAGGTCGTGCCTGCCCTGGGTGCCTCCGAAGTCGTCGGCAATCCCAACATCGCCAAGGTCAGCATCGTCGGCATCGGCATGCGCAGCCATGTGGGCGTGGCCTCCACCATGTTCCGTGCGCTGAGCCAGGAAGGTGTGAACATCCAGATGATCTCCACCTCCGAGATCAAGACCTCCGTCGTCATCGACGAGAAGTACCTGGAGCTGGCCGTGCGCGCGCTGCACACCGCCTTCGGCCTCGACAAGACGGAATAAAATCGATGTTTTGCCGAAACCGGCAAAAAAGCACGTTACAATAACGTCATTCCGGAAACGTGACCGAGTGGCCGAAGGTGCTCCCCTGCTAAGGGAGTATGGGGTGTAGAGCCTCATCGAGGGTTCGAATCCCTCCGTTTCCGCCAGAATCAAAAAGCCACCCGCAAGGGTGGCTTTTTTTATGAGAGGGTTGCTTCGGCGGCGCTGATCAAGCGGCTGGGGTTGATGCTCTGGTTGCGGTGGCGAAGTTCTTCTTGTTGGCTTGTTGAAAAAACGTGCTATAATGCAAGGCTCTGCTGAAGAGAGCGATGCAGATCGCTGGTGTTGAGA
>NZ_JBICLB010000037.1:0-11303 GCF_043104845.1 Delftia sp. WSY_7
GCGATGGGCGCGGACAGGGGGTTCAACGGGTCCTGTGTGAGATCCACGCCTGTGACTCGCCAGCCGTCGTCGGCGCCCCACAGTCCGTTCAGGCCCTGCGCGTCCTTGCCGCCATGGATGCGCTGGTGCAGCAGCCGGTAGCGCCGGCCTGTGCCGTCGCTCAGCGAGACCAGGCGGCCTGCGGGGATGGGGTCCTTGCTCGCACTGTGGCCGGCCTCGGGCGTGGTGCCGTCGCTGTAGTGGTAGAGCTGGCGGCGCCCGAAGCGGTCGATCTGGGCCATGAGGCGCCAGGGACTCTGTGCACAATCCCGGACAGGTTCACCGGGCGCAGGACCAAAGCCCCAGAGCGTGTCGCCATCGCCGCTGACCGCAAGGATGGCTTGCGGGTTGCGCACCAGTGCCTGTTCCACATGCGACCACCGAGGATTGGCGGCCCAGGGCGCTGTGCCGCCGTCCGGCTCCGTGCTGCCGCCGCGCAGCAGCCAGATGTCTTCGCTGGCACTGTGCAGCTGGCCGCCCGGCACCAGGGGCTGGTCGAAGGTGATGACGCGGCCGCTGGCGTCCAGCAGCAAGGTGGCCTCGTCCTGCAGGCGGATGCTGAGCTCCTGCAGCAGGTGCCAGCCATGGCCCAGCAGGCCGCAGGCCGCGCCGTGCTCGGGGTTGACGTAGCTGCTGTACTGGCGCTGCCAGGCCACGGGCAGCGCGGCCGAGGGCAGGGCAAAGTCCAGGTCTTCTGAGTCCAGCAGGACCTTGGCGCCCAGCTGGGGGTTGACGGGGGAGCTGACGGTGATGCCACCTGGGCAGACGGAGCAGGCCAGGCCGCCCTGGCTGCCGATGAGCACGGTGCGCGAGCCGGTGACGATCTTGCCCTTGACGACGCTGTCGGTGATGCGGGCTGCGGGTTGGCCACTCATGCGGACTTCTCCTGAGTGGACTTGATGGCGCAGTCGCTTCGTATCGCTGTATCCAGAGCGGCAATTGCTTCACATTGCCTCATCCCAGGCAGATGGAGACAGTGGCGGATTCCCTGATGGCCAGGCATTTCATGAGAATGCAGTGGCTCGCCCCATGGCGTGCGGATGTCAAATGGTCGTGTCATTGTGTCAACCGCCCTGCGGACGGCTCCCCTCTCTCGATGAGCGCGAATCATAGACAGGCCAATGGCAATGGCGCAATTGATTTATGCGTCAGACTTTTCCTATAAATGTAAGCAGATTAATTATCTTGGATACATCAGCAATTGAATGAAGCTTCACCCATGGACGGCCATATCGATAATTCCCACATGCCATTGGTGCAATGGGCATGAGGCGCCTGCTGATCCGCATCAAGGCGCGTCAATAAAAAAGCCCCTGCCTCGAAAGGCAGGGGCTGTCAGGGGCCCGTGGACGCCATGCGTAGCATCGACGGGCCGGCTAGCAACGGGTTGGCGTCAGCCGGCAGTGGCCTGCGGCGAGGGCTTGGGCTGCAGGCGCTTGAGCACGCGCGGCACGATGAGCACGCAGGCCACGATGATGATCAGCGTCAGCGACATGGGGCGCTGCAGGAAGATCCACCAGCTGCCTTCGCCGATGGACACGGCATTGCGCATCTGTGCCTCGGCCAAGGGGCCCAGGATCATGCCGACCACGACGGGCGCAGTGGGGAAGTCGAAGCGGCGCATGATCACGCCCAGTACGCCGATGCCGTACAGCAGGAACAGGTCGAACGCGCTCTGGCGCATGCCGTAGGCACCCACGGTGGCGAAGATCAGGATGCCGGCGTACAGCTGAGGACGCGGGATCTTGAGCAGCTTGACCCACAGGCCCACCATGGGCAGGTTGAGCACCAGCAGCATCAGGTTGCCGATGTACAGCGAGGCGATCAGCGCCCAGACCAGGGCCGCGGACGAGCTGAACAGCTGCGGGCCGGGGTTGATGCCGTAGTTCTGGAAGGCGCCCAGCAGCACGGCCGTGGTGTTGCTGGTGGGAATGCCCAGGGTCAGCAGCGGGATCAGCGCGGCGGTCACGGTGGCGTTGTTGGCGGCCTCTGGGCCGGCCACGCCTTCGATGGCGCCCTTGGTGCCGAACTCCGCACGGTCCTCGCCCTTGGCCAGCTTCTTCTCGGTGGCATAGCTCAGGAAGGTCGGAATCTCGGTGCCGCCGGCGGGAATGCAGCCGAAGGGCGTGCCGATGACGGTGCCGCGCAGCCACGCGGGCCACGAACGCTTCCAGTCACGGCCGGTCATGTGCACGCGGCCCATCTTGTTTTGCGTATCGACGACCTTGCCTTCGTACATGGCGGCGTACAGCACTTCGGCCACGGCGAACAGGCCCACGGCCACGAGCACGATGTCCACGCCGTCCAGCAGTTCCATCTTGCCCATGGTGTAGCGCGCAGCGCCCGAGATCTGGTCCATGCCGATGCAGCCCAGCGCCAGCCCCAGGAACAGGGCCGTCATGCCGCGCAATGCGCTCTGGCCCAGCACGGCGCTCACGGTGGTGAAGGCCAGCACCATCAGCATGAAGTACTCGGGCGGGCCCAGCTTGACGGCGAAGTCGGCCACCGAAGGCGCGAACAGCGTGACGACCACGGTGGCCACGGTGCCGGCCACGAAGGAGCCGATGGCGGAGGTGGCCAGCGCGGCGCCCGCGCGGCCGCTCTTGGCCATCTTGTTGCCCTCCATGGCCGTGACCATGCTCGCGGTCTCCCCGGGCGTGTTCAGCAGGATGGAGGTGGTGGAGCCGCCGTACATGGCGCCGTAGTAGATGCCCGCGAAGAAGATCATCGAGGCGGTGACATCGACCTTGGCGGTGATGGGCAGCAGCATGGCCACGGCCACGGCCGGTCCGATGCCGGGCAGCACGCCCACGGCCGTGCCCAGGGCGCAGCCGACCAGGGCCCACAGCAGGTTGGCCGGTGTGATGGCGGTGGCAAAGCCCGCCAGCAGTGCGTCAAAGATTTCCATTACAGCCACCCCGTCTCAGTCAGGCCCGGCAGGTTGATCGCCAGAAATTGCGTGAAGGCCCAGAACACGGGCGCCGAGATCAGCAGCCCGGTGACCACGTCCTTGGCCCAGGTGATGGGCTTGCCCGCCTGGGCCTGGCCGCCGGCACGGCGCAGGCCCTGCACGGCCAGCACGTAGCAGACGGTGCAGCTGACGATGAAGCCTACCGTGCCGATCAGCACGGCATTGACCAGCAGGCCCGTCGACACCCAGACGAAGGCGCCGATGTCGGCTCGTGGGTGGCCGCCCCCGCAAGAGGCTTCGCGAAAGCCGCCCGTGCGTGCCTCCCAGACCAGCCAGGCGCCGCAGACTGCGAGCACCAAGGCACACAGCCAGGGCAGGAAATTGGGGCCGACGCCGCCGTAGCCGGCATCGCCAGGGATTTGCAGCGCGCCGAAGGCCAGGCCTGCGGCGACAAGCAGCACGCCGGAGCCGACGATGGTCTGCGCGCGTACCGAGGGAAAGCCGCTGGGCTCATCGGCCTGGGCGGCATCCGTGGCAAGTGGATTGGGTTGTGAGGACTCGGACATGGTCAGTTCCTGGCCGCAGCGGGACCGGCGACCGGGCCGGCCACCGCTGCAGACGTGGGGAAAAAATTAAGCCGCCGGGGCCTACGAGCCGCTGGCGCGGCGCGCGGGCATCTTCCGCTTCTTGAAGCAGGCGCTGCGACTGGCGCCTGCCGTGGCCCGCAGGAGTGCGGGCCTGTTGCTGCACCGACCCCGCAAGAGGCCGGTGCAGCAGCTCGATCACACCATGCCGGACTTGACCATGGTGGCGCGCAGGCTCGCGAACTCCTGGTCCACGAACTCGCCAAAGGCATCGCCGGCCAGCCATGCAGGCGTCCAGCCGTTCTTCTGCAGCGCCTCGGCCCAGGCCTTGCTCTTGGTGGCCTTCTCGATCATGGCGACCAGCGCATCGCGCTGTGCCTTGGTGATGCCGGGCGCGCCGTACACGCCGCGCCAGTTGCCGATCTCCACGTTGATGCCCTGCTCCTTGAGCGTGGGCACGTCCACGCCCTTCAGGCGCTGGCCCGAGGTCACGCCGATGGGCTTCATCTTGCCGGTGCCGATGTACTCGGCGAACTCGCTGTAGCCGCTGCCGCCCACGGTGACGTTGCCGCCCAGGATGGCGGAGATGGCCTCGCCGCCTCCACGGAATGCCACGTAGTTGATCTTGGAGGGATCGACGCCGACTTCACGCGCAATCATGGCCGCCGCAATGTGCTCGGTGGAGCCGCGCGAGCCGCCGCCCCACTTGACGGAGCCCGGGTCCTTCTTGAGCTGGGCGATCACCTCGGCCATGTTCTTGAAGGGCGAGTTGGCGGGCAGCACGAAGACGTTGTACTCGCTGGTCAGGCGGGCCAGCGGCGTGGCCTGCGTGAGGTTCACGGGCGGCTTGCCCGTGATGATGCCGCCCAGCATGACGGCGCCCATGACCATCATGGCGTTGGGATCGCCCTTGCTGCCGTTGACGAACTGCGCAAGGCCGATGGCGCCGGCGGCGCCGCCCTTGTTGTCATAGGTGACGGAAGCAGCCTGACCAGCGTCCTGCAAAGCCTTGCCCAGGGCACGGCCCGTGGTGTCCCAGCCGCCGCCGGGGTTGGCCGGCAGCATCATCTTGACGGCTGCCGCAGCCTGCGCAGACAGCGGCAGGCTGCCTGCGGCGGCCAGTGCGGCCAGCGACTTCAGAAAAGTATCACGACGCATGGTTTGACTCCTTGTGTTGTAAGGCTGTCGATGATCGGTTCGCTACCTGTCAAATGGCTGTCCAAACCCCTAGGGGAATCCCTAGATCGCTCTCGCCACGATGGCCTGCATCGCGCCCGGTGCTAACGTCCGGCCCATGCAATTGCTGCTCGTAGAAGATGACAACGCCATGCGCACCACGCTGCAGCGCACGCTGATCCGGCGCGGCATCCAGGTGGAGACGGCGGCCGACGGCCCCTCGGCCCTGGCGCAGTGGCTGGTGCGCGAGCCCGACGCCGTGGTGCTGGATTTGAGCCTGCCCGGCCTGGACGGCCTGCAGGTGCTGGAGCGTGCGCGCGGCCAGGGCCTGCGCACGCCCGTGCTCATCCTGACCGCGCGCGGCACCGTGGGCGACCGCGTGCTGGGCCTGAACGCCGGTGCCGACGACTACCTGGCCAAGCCCTTCGACCTCGACGAGCTGGAGGCCCGGCTGCGCGCCCTGCTGCGCCGCAGCAGCGACAGCTTCACGCCCAAGCCGCCGCCCGAGACCATCGCCATGGGTGCGCTGCGCTACGACAAGGCCAGCGGCGCCATCCACCGCGATGGCGAGATCATGGAGCTGACGCCGCGCGAGCTGGCCCTGATGCACGCCCTGCTGGCACGCCCCGGCCATGCCGTGGCCAAGGAGCGCCTGTTCGCGCTGGTGTTTCCCGGCGAGTCGGACGTGCAGTACGAAGCCGTGGAAGTCGTCGCCTACCGGTTGCGCAAGAAGCTGTCGGGCACGGGCGTGCAGCTGGTCACGCTGCGCGGCCTGGGCTATCTGCTCAAGGCCGAGTCGGCCTGAGGCACTCCACCACTCACCGCAGCCCATGCGCGACCCCGGTCTTCCCCTTCCCGCCCCCGCGCGCACGCGCCAGCCCTGGTCGCTGCGCCGCCAGCTGCTGACGGGCATTCTCGTGCCCGTCATTCTGTTCATTGGCTTCAATACCTGGAGCCTGTACCACCAGACGCTGGCTGCGCTGAACACCGCCTATGACCGCACGCTGCTGGCCTCGGCCAAGAGCATCAGCGAGCAGCTGGATGTGACGGGCTATGACGAGTCCGCCCAGCTGCATGCCATCGTTCCCTACTCGGCGCTGGAGATCTTCGAGGCCGACAACCAGAGCCGCATGTTCTACCGCGTCTCCACGCTGGAGGGGGAAATGGTGTCGGGCTTTGGCGAGCTGCCCATGTGGCACGGCGTCATTCCCCAGCGCCCGCCCTACGCGGCCCTGGTCGACTTCTACGACGCGCAGTTCCGGGGCCGGCCCGTGCGCATGGCCGTGCTGCTGCAGCCCGTGGCCAGCGCCAAGGGGCGCGGCATGGCCGTGATCCAGGTGGCCGAGACGCTGGAGCTGCGTGAAGCGCTGGCCCTGCAGATCCTGCGCACCACGCTGGCGCGGCAGGCCCTGCTGGTGGGCGCCGTGGCGCTGATCGTGATCTTCGTCGTCCAGCGCGCCACACAGCCCGTGCGCCGGCTCAGCAGCGACCTGCGATCGCGCCCGCGCGGCGACCTGAGCCCGCTGTCGGCACCCTCAGCACCGCGCGAGTTGCAGCCGCTGCTGGAGGCCATCAACCAGCTCATGCTGCGGCTGCGCCAGCTGCTGTCGGACCAGAAGCGCTTTGTGCGCGACGCGTCGCACCAGCTGCGCACGCCGCTGGCCGTGCTCAAGGCACAGCTGCAGTCGGCCCAGCGCGGCGATGTGCCGGCCGAGCAGGCCTTTGAGGAAATCGGCGCCACCGTGGACCGCGCCACGCGCCTGGCCAACCAGATGCTGGCGCTGGCCAAGGTCGAGCAGCTGCGCCAGGAAGACAGCGCCGAGCCCGCATCGCCCGCGCCCAGCCTGCTGGACGAAGTGGTGCGCGACGTGGCCATCGAACTGTCGCCGCTGATTGCGGAGCAGGACATCGACTTTTCCATAGACACGGAGCCCTGCCCCGTTCCTGCCCACGAATGGATGCTGCGCGAGCTCACGCGCAACCTGCTGCACAACGCCATACGCCACATGCCTGCGGCCGGCAGCCTGCACATCAGCGTGCACCAGGCAGGCAGCCAGGCCGTGCTCAGCCTGCGCGACAGCGGGCCGGGCATAGACAGCGAGCTGGCGCAGAGGCTGTTCCAGCCATTTTCGGCCGGCAATGCGCGCAGCGGCTCGGGCCTGGGGCTGGCCATCTGCCACGAGATCGTGCAGACGCTGGGCGGCGCCATCGAGCTGCGCAACATCTACCGGCAAGGCCTGGTCTGCGGATTGCATGCGCACGTGGCGATTCCGCTGCAGCCGGCCACTGGCAAGCACCCCGCGCCGCGCGCACAATAACGCCATGACCGATATCGAATCCATGCGTCTGGACAAATGGCTGTGGTGCGCGCGCTTCTACAAGACGCGCAGCCTGGCGACGGAGGAAATCGGCAAGGGCCGCGTCACCGTCAACGGAGCCCTGGTCAAGCCCGCGCGCGAGGTGCGCTGCGGCGACACCGTGGCCCTGCGCCAGGGCCAGGTCCCGCGCACTGTGGTCATCCGCGGCCTCTCAGGCATGCGGGGCCCCGCCCCCGTGGCCCAGGCCCTGTACGAGGAAACCGCCGAAAGCCTGGCCGAGCGCGAACGGCTGGCAGAGCAGCGCCGGCTGGCTCCGGAGCCCGCCAGCAGCATCGCCAGCCAGCACGAAGGCCGCCCCACCAAGCGCGACCGCCGCCAGATCGACCAGGTGCGCGAGCGCGGCAGCTGGGACAGCCGCTGGAGCGCCTCCATCGACGATCTGGACCGGCGCTGAATCGCACGGCCCTGCCCGCCTCTTCCAGCAAAAAAGGCCATGTGCAACAACTGCGCATGGCCTTTTTGCATGGATTTGCGGGAAGCAGGCCCTGCGGCGTTCAGACCACCTGGTCCCTGGCCGGGGCGTCGTCATCCTGCGCGCGCGGCAGGATGAGGTTCATCACCATGGCGGCCATGGCGCCCACGGTCACGGCCGAGCCCAGCAGGTACTGCAGCATGTCCGGCAGGCTCTGCACCCAGTCCTTGGGGGCCAGGGTGGCAAAGAAGGAGCAGATGATGGGCACGCCCACCACCAGCATGGCACGCTCGTCCAGGCGCACATGGCGCAGGATGCGGATGCCCGCCATGGCAATGGTCACGCAGACCACGGCGAACATGCCGCCGATCACGGGCGAGGGAATGGCCGCGATCAGTGCGGAGAACTTGCCCAGGAAGCCCAGGCAGGCCAGCACCAGGCCGGCTGCAATGAAAACCATGCGACTGGCCACGCCGGTGATCGAGATCACGCCCGCATTGGTGGAGTAGCCGGTGACCGGCGTGGCGCCTATCAGTGCGGCCACGCTGCAGCTCAGGCCCTCGCCCACGGCGCCACGGTCGAGCTGGCGGCTGGTGATGGGCTGGTTGATCACGGCCGAGACCGCGAACCAGGTGCCCGTGGTTTCCGCCATGACCACCAGATAGATCACGACAAAGGTCAGCACGGCAGGCAAGCTGAACTGCAGCGGGTAGTCGATGCCGGCCAGCTTGGGCAGCGTCAGCCAGGGCGCATCCGCAACCGGCTGCCAGGCGAACAGGCCCATGGCCCAGGCCACGGCCGTGCCGCCGGCCAGCGCAATGATCACCGACGACAGGCGCATCCAGCGGCCCAGCCGGTTGTCAAAGCGCAGGCCCAGCATCATGGCCGCGATCAGCAGCGCCGCCGACACCGAAGCCAGCGCAATCGACTGGTTGACCGTCATGCCGCCGTGGACAGAGAACACGTTGGCGCTGAGCGCAATCGGCAGCAGCGACAGCCCCACCACGAGGATGATGGTGCCGCCGACGATGGGAGGCACCAGCCAGCGGATCACGCGGTGGAACCAGCCCAGCGCCCCCAGCGCAATGACGATCAGCGCTCCCGGAATCAGCGCGCCATAGACGGCTCCCATGCCGCCAAAGCCACCGCCCGCGCCAAAGGCCACGGCCAGGATGGCACCCAGCGGAATGTAGGAAGGCCCTTGCGCAACAGGCATGCGCATGCACCAGGCGGTCTGGATCAGCGTGCCCACGCCTGCGGCAAGAAAGGTGGACTGGATCATGGACGCCGCATCGGCTTGCGACAGCGCCAGGGCCGAGGCAATGATGAAGGGCACGACATACACGTCCATGGCCATCACATGCTGCAGGCCCAGCAACAGGGCCTGTGACAGCGAGACGCGGTCGTCGGGGCGGGCGATCAGGCGCCCTTCGTAGGAGGAGGTCGGTTCGGTCATGGGACGGAAAAATGCGGAAAACGGCCGCAGCGCAAAGACTGCGGCGCTCAAACAGCAGTGATAGCGCCGGCGGCCTGGCGCCGGTGCACGCACTCGCCCTGCACCCAGGTGCTGGCCACATTGGCGCGCGTGGCGTGGTGGATGATCTTTTGCAGAATGTCGGCCGGGCCATCCGCGCCGGGCCAGATCTGGACATTGGAGTCAGGCCCCTGGCAGTCGATGGCCAGGGCGTCCATGGCGTGGCCGGGTTCGATGCGGCCAATCGGCAGGTCCAGCGCATCGCCCCCCGCCGCCGTGGCCAGCCAAAGGGCAAAGACGTGGTCGATGCGGGCCTGCACGCCCTGCCCCGCCCTGCCGCGCTGCGAAGCGCCCAGGGCCGGGTCCACCCCCTCATGCAAGGCCAGCGAGGCCGTCATGGCGTGGCGGCAGGCATCGAACATGCTGGGGCTGTAGCCGCCCGAGATGTCCGTGGCCAACCCCATGCCCAGGCCCTGCTCACGGCCGCTGCGGGCCGGGAACACGCTGTTGGCGAAATAGAAGTTGGACAGAGGGCAGTGCGCGACCGAGGCGCCCGTGCGCGCCATCAGCGCCACGTCATCGGCCGTGAGGAAGTTGGCATGGGCCACCACCGTGCGGCGCGTGAGCAGGCCGAAATCATGCAGCGCATGCGCATCGGTGCGGCCCTGGCGTTCCAGCACATGGGCGTGGGCCCAGTCGCTTTCGGAGCAATGCGTCTGCACATGGGCGCCGGTGCGCCGAGCCAGGTCACCCAGGCCGCGCAGCAGCTCGTCGGTGCACGAAGGAATGAAACGCGGCGTGATCGCCGGCAGCACGCGCTGCTGCGCGTTGTCCGGATGCTGGCGCAGCCAGTCGATGAAGCGCGCTGTCTCGGCAATGCCTTCGGCGGCACTGGCGTCCTTGTAGAACGAAGGGCATTGCGACGGCTCGTCCATGGCCACCTTGCCGACCAGGGCGCGCTGGCCCAGGGCCAGGCAGCGTTCGGCCAGCACTTGGTTGCCCACGGCGTGGATGGTGCCGAAGTACATGGCCGTCGTCGTGCCATTGGCCAGCAGCGTACGCACCACGCTGTCGTACACCGAAGTGGCAAAGCCGGCATCGCCGTAGCGCGCTTCCAGGGGAAAGGTGTACTCCTGCAGCCAGGTTTCCAGCGGCACATCCAGGGCCTTGCCGCTTTGCGGCCATTGCGGGGCATGCACATGCAGGTCCACCATGCCGGGCAAAAGGTACTGGCCCTCGGGCAGGCGCTGCAGCGTGCCTGCGCCCGCATGCGCGGCCTCCAGAGCGGCGCGGCGGGGATCACCGCGCTCCAGCACGGCATCGACCATGCCGCGGCCATCCACGACGATCAGCACGTCCTGCCGGATGCGCAGCGCGTGCGGCGTGGGGGCATCGAAGGCCGTGCACAGCAGGGCCCAGCCTGGGCGCGGCTCAGAGGAATTCATCATGGGAAACGACAAGAGAGCTTCACTTGGCCTTGAGCTTGGCCAGGTCCTCGACCGACAGCCAGCGCCACTGGCCCGGCTGCAGGTCCTCGGTGAGCTCCAGCTCGCCAATCTTCCAGCGGTGCAGGCCTTCAACGCGGTTGCCAACGGCGGCGATCATGCGCTTGACCTGGTGGTACTTGCCTTCGGTCAGCGTGAGGTCCAGCACATGCTCGCTCACCTGCTCGCAGGCAGCGGCCTTGACGGGCTTGGGGTCATCGTCGAGCACCACGCCGTCGAGCAGGCGCTGCACCTGGCTGGCATCGACCGGATGCTTGGTGGTCACACGGTAGACCTTGGGCACGTGCTTCTTGGGCGAACTCATGCGGTGGATGAACTGGCCATCATCGCTGAGCAGCAGCAGGCCCGTCGTGTCCTGGTCCAGCCGGCCCACGGCCTGCACGCCCTGCACGGCACCCTTGTTCGGGCGCTGGCGCAGCGGCATGGGCAAAAGCGAGTAAATGCTCGGATAGGTTGAAGGCTTTTGCGAGCACTCCGTGCCCGCCGGCTTGTGCAGCAGCACATAGCCCAGCGCGTGATAGGCCCACTCCACGCCCTGTACGCGATAGCGCAGGCCTTCAGGATCGATGTCCTGCGTGGAGTCAAGGCAACGCACCCAGTCGTTGGCCTCGGTGTCCCACAGTTCCACCCAGCCCTGCTGGACCAGGCCCGAGCACACGCGGCGGATACCGAAGCCTTGGGAATACAGAATGTCTTGCAGTTGCATGTTCATCTTTCAAGCCGTCTGCGCCCACCATGGCGCACGCATATCGCGCAGGCGACGATACAAGTACTTCTGCGCAAACAAGCAAAAAACCCCGTAGCTTTGGGCTACGGGGTTTCTT
>NZ_JBICLB010000038.1:0-1873 GCF_043104845.1 Delftia sp. WSY_7
GCGCCACCGACACCGCAGGGGCCACCACCGGCTACCAATACGACGCCTGGGGCCGTCTCACCCAGATCACCCAGGCCGACGGCAGCACCGAGCGCTACCACTACCCCGCCCCCCAGGAAGCGCCGCTCACCTGCGACAGCCCCCGGCGCATCGAAGACGCCCAGGGCGGCAGCAAACAGCTGGCCTGGAGCGACGCGGGCCAACTGCTCAGCTACACCGACTGCTCGGGCCACAGCACGTACTACCACTACGACCGCTGGGGCGCGCTCATCGAAGTGGGCAACGCCCTGGGCCAGCGCCAACGCCACCAGCGCGACGGCCAGGGCCGCATCGTGGCCAGCGAACTGCCCAACGGCCAGATCGAGCGCTACCACTACGACAGCGCAGGCCACCTCACGCGCATCGAACCGGCCCAGCCCCCGCTCACCCCTCTCATGGGGGGGCAAAGCCCTGCTGCACCGGCCGCCGACCCCAGCATCCACCTGCGCTACGACCTCTGGGGCAGGCTGGTCCAGCGAACACATGGCGGCCTCACCCTGGCCTTCGAATACGACAGCGCCGGCCGCCTCACGCGTCTCGTCAACGAAAACGGAGCCCAAAGCCGCTTTGCCTGGGACGCGCTGGACAGGCTCGTGCAGGAAGAAGGGTTTGACCAGCGGCTGCAGCGCTACCGCTGGGATGCGGCAGGCCAGCTCATGGAAGCCACGGACGGCAACGCTGCACGGCAAAGCAGCAGCCACTACCGCTGGGACGAAGGCGGCAGATTGGTCGAACGCCAGCTGCCCGCCACGGCCCATGCGCCGGCCCAGACCCACCGCTACGAATGGGATGCGGCCGGACGCCTCATGGCCGCCAGCGTCTGGCAGCACACCGTCGAGAACACCATCCAACTGCAAAGCCGCATAGCACTGGAACGCGATGCCCTGGGCCGCATCACGGCAGAAGAGCAGCAGCTTTACCGCCCAGGCAAGGACGGCGGCGCAGACCAGATCGAATACGAACACCGCATCGCCCACACCCTGGACGCGTTGGGCGCACGCCAGCACAGCCAGCTGCAAGGCCTGGGAAAGATCGCCTGGCTCACCTACGGCTCAGGCCATGTGCACGGACTGCAGCTCAACGGCGCCGGCCTCATCGACTTCGAACGCGACGCCCTGCACCGCGAAGTCCGCCGCAGCCTGCACCCACCCACCCCCGCAGCAGAAGCAGATGCAGACGCAGACGCACACCACCCCCTGCAGGTGCAACGCCAATGGGACAGCATGGGCCGCCTCACGGCCCTGGGCACCACAGGCCTGCAAAGCATGGAAGGCAGGGAACACCTCGTCCAGCCCCTCATCGGCCAGATCCTCGGCCGCCGCTACCACTACGACAGCCTGGGCCAGCTCGTTGCCATCGAACAGGCCGGCGCCCCGGGCCAGGCCGCACAACTGCTGCGCTACGGCTACGACAGCGCCGGGCGCCTCAGAGCGGCCACCGACAGCCAGGACCCCCAGACCACCGCCCGCTGGCAGATCGACCCTGCCGGCAACCGCCTGCCAGCACTCGGTGCACCCGGTGCACCGGGCCAGACGAACACCCAGGACAGCTGGGCCGCCCAGGTCCACGCCCACTGGCGGCACACCGACTTCAACCTCATGGGCCTGGGCCACCTTGCAGGCCAGCGGCAAGGCCCCGTGCAGCGCTGGGAAGACAACCGCATCGGCTTCAGCGAAGACCGCGTCTGGCGCTACGACCCCTGCGGCAACCGCATCGCGCAAATGCAGGCAGACCACAGCCAGCAGCAACTGCACTACGACGGAGCCCACCAGCTCATCGCCGTGCGCAGCAGCCAGATCCAGGGCAACGCCGAGCAGTTGCGCCACCACAGCCG
>NZ_JBICLB010000039.1:0-13434 GCF_043104845.1 Delftia sp. WSY_7
GCGCGATAAGAAAGTAGGTCGGCCGCCGGGCCGAGACCCGGCCTCGAAAAGAAACCGCCCGGCAGGGTCAAAAAATGGTGACCCAGGCAAACAACGGAAACCAAAGACCTACTCAGCCACCTGCCTCAACGTATCCATCACAGGCCTCCTCAACACCTCCCGCAACGCCCACCACCCCGCCATCCAGGCCAGCAACGCCCCGGCAACAGCCCCCGCCAGCGGAGCCCACCAAGGCACGGTCCAGTTGAACTCGAACACCCAGCGCGCCAGGGCCCAGCCCACGGCACCGGCCGCGCAGCTGGCCAGGAAACCCGCCAGCAGGCCCACGCCGGCCAGCTCGGCGCGCTGCACCTGCGCCAGCAGCCGGGCCTGGGCACCGACGGCGCGCATGATGGCGTACTCGCGGGCGCGCTCCTCGCGCGTGGCGGTGACGGCAGCGAAGAGCACGACCAGGCCGGCGGCCAGGGTGAAGCCGAAGAGGAATTCCACCGCGCGTATCACCTGGTCCAGCACGCGCTGCACCTGGGCCAGCGTGGTGCTCAGGTCCACGTTGGTGATGTTGGGAAACTCGCGCACCAGGGCGTTGTCGAAGCCCGCCACGTCCGGCGCGCGGTAGGCGGCCAGGTAGCTGACGGCCACGTCGTCCAGGTGGTCCACGGGATAGATGACGAAGAAGTTGGCCCGCATCGATCCCCAGTCCACCTTGCGCAGGCTGGTGATGCGCGCCTCGCTGGGCACGCCGCCCACGTCGAAGCCCAGCGTGTCGCCGAGCTTGAGGCCCAGGGTCTCGGCAATGCCGTCCTCCACGCTGATCTCACCCTTGGCGCCAGGCGTCCAGGTGCCCGCCGTGATCAGGTTGTGTGCGGGCGCCTGCGCCGTGGTGGAGAGGTTGAACTCCCGGTCCACCAGGCGCTTGGCACGGTCTTCGCTGAAGTCGTCGGGGCTGACCGGCTTGCCGTTGACGGTGACCAGACGCCCCCGGATCATGGGGAACCAGTCATAGGAGGTGACGCCAGCCTTGTCCAGCGCCGCGCGGAAACCGTCGGCCTGCTCGGGCTGCACGTTGATGACGAAGCGGTTGGGCGCATTGGCCGGCGTGGCCTGGCGCCAGCTGCCGATGAGGTCGGTGCGCAGCAGCACCAGCAGCATGAGCGCCAGCAGCCCCACGGCCAGGCTGCTGATCTGCACCACGGCATAGGCGGGGCGCGCGGCGATCTGGCGCGTGGCCAGCACCAGCCAGCGCGGCGCCGTGCTCTCGTGCACCAGGCGGCGCAGCACCTGCACGGCCAGCCAGCCCAGTGCCGCGAACAGCAGCACGGCCACGGCAAAGCCACCCACGGCGATCAGGCCCAGCTTGATGTCGCGGCTGGCCGCCAGCAGCAAGGCCGCAAAGCCTGCCACGCCCACGGCCAGCACCACCACCGAGGCAGGCTTGAGCGCGCCCAGGTCGCGGCGCATGACGCGCAGCGGCGGCACGCGCGCCAGCTGCAGCACGGGCGGCAGGCCAAAGGCCAGCAGCAGGGTCAGCCCCATGCCCACGCCGAAGGCCGCAGGCCACAGGCCCGGTGCGGGCAAGGCGGTTTCCACCAGCCCGGCCAGCAGCAGCACGAAGACATGGTGGATGGCCCAGCCCAGCAGCACGCCAGCGGCGCTGGAGGCCAGGCCGACCAGCACGAACTCCACGGTGTAGGCGCCCGCGATGCGCCGCTGGCTCTGGCCGAGCACGCGCAGCATGGCCGAGGCGTCGAGGTGGCTGTTGGCAAAGCCGCGCGCAGCCAGGGCCACGGCCACGGCCGACAGCAGCGCCGCCAGCAGGGCGACCAGGCTCAGGAATTTCTCGGCGCGGTCCAGCGTCTGGCGCATCTCGGGGCGGCCGCTGTCCAGCGACTCCACGCGCACGCCATGCACGCCGGGCGCCTTGGCCTGCTGCTCGGCCCAGACGCGGTAGCGCTGCACGGCCGCCTCGGAGCCATCACCCGCGCCGGCCACGGCCAGGCGGTAGGTGATGCGGCTGGCCGGCTGCACCAGGCCTGTGGCGGCCAAGTCGGCGGAGGTGATCATCACGCGCGGCGCAAAGTTCATGAAGCCCGCGCCCCGGTCGGGCTCGATGGAGATGATGCGCGCCACGCGCAGTTGGGCGTCTCCCAGCAGCAGCATGTCCCCCACGCCTATGCCCAGCGACTCCAGCAGCGGCGCATCGACCCAGGCCTCGCCCCGCGCCGGTATCTCGCGCGTGGCCCGGTCGGCCGCGCCGGGGGCATCGGCCACGCGCAGGCTGCCGCGCAGCGGATAACCTTCGGGCACGCTCTTGAGCGCCACCAGGCGGCTCATGCCGCCTTGCGCGTCGCTGGCGCGCGCCATGGTCGGGAAGCTGGATGTCTCCAGGGCCTGCAGCCCTTCGGCGCGTGCGCGCTCGGCAAAGGCCGGCGCCGTGGGGTTGTCGCCGACCACGACCACGTCGCCGCCCAGCAGCTGGCGCGCATCGCGCTGCAGCCCCGCCTGCAGCCGGTCGGCAAAAAAGCCCACCGAACTGAGCGCGGCCACGGCCAGCATCACGGCGACGATCAACAGGCGCAACTCGCCCGCGCGCAGGTCGCGCCACAGGGTGCGCCAACCCAAGGTCCATGCAGAAGATCCATTCATGCCGCGCAGATTAGCGCAGGCGAAGATGGGCACCCGGGCGCCACGGCTATTGGCACGGCCGTTCAGGACTATTGGCGCGGCCGTTCAGAACATCAGCCGCAGGCCCAGGTCCAGCCCGAGCGCGCCGGCCGGCTGCATGCCGCCCGTGGTCAGGTAGCCGGGCTGGGGCAGGATGGCCGGGTTGCTGACCACCAGCGGCGTCACGCCCATCACGCCCGGGTTGTTGCGCCCGTTGCCCACGCTGATGCGTGACACCGTGGCGTACAGCGCCGTGCGTTTGGACAGCGGGTGCACATAGCCCAGGGCGAGCTTGTTCACCGAGGAATCGCCGTCGGCCAGGCCCTGGCCATTCCTGAACTGCACACGTGCATAGGAGGCGCGCAGCGCCCCCTGGCCCACGGGGATGTTCACGCCGGCCAGCACGCCCAGGTAGCGGTCGTTGATCGCGGCCAGCGTGCCGGCGTCGCGCCGCTCGTTGCGCACGCCGGACCACTCTCCAAACAGCTTGACCGGGCCGAAGTCATAGGAGCCGCCCAGGTTCAGCGAGCGGATCTTTTCCGCACCGGCGCCCGAGGTGCCCAGGGTGTTCTCGCCATAGCCCAGCGCCACATCGGCCGCCCCCATGGCCCAGCCGATGCGGGCACCCGCGTAGCGCCCCCGCTTCGAGCTGTTCTCGGGGAAGGCGTACATGGCCTGCCCGTAGACGCCGCCCAGGCCCGGCGGCAGGAAATAGCCGATGGAATTGCCTGCGCGCAGATAGGTGTCCGTGCCCGCCGACAGCCCGCCGCCCAGCAGGCCGCCCGTGGCCAGCGCGCGGGCGATGGCCAGGTTGCTGTTGACCACGGCGATCAGGTTGGTGCCCACGCCGTTGACGGTGAAGGGGTCGAAGGCCCAGTCGTTCAGAAACGAAGGCGTGTGGTCGCGCCCCATGCGCAGCTCGCCCAGGCGCCCGGACAGGCTGATGGTGGCGCGCCGCCCGAAGTTGAGCGCGCCGCCGCCCGTGTCATTGGCCACCGGCGCCTCCAGCCACAGGCCGGCCATGAGGCCGCCGCCCAGGTCCTCGCTGGCGCGTATGCCGATGCGGCTGGCCAGGTTGCCCGAAGGCGACAGCGCCCAGGTGCTTTGCCGCGCCGAGCGCGCGGGGCCCGCGTCCCAGGATTCGCTGCGCACGCTGTAGCGGCTGATGCCGGCGTCCATCACGCCGAACAGCGTGACCGAGGTGGGCGCCTGGGCGGCGGCCGCGCCTGTCAGACACAGCAGGCCCAGCGCGTGCAGGCCGCAGGGATGGGGGTGAAGTCGGGGCATGGGGGTCTCCTGTTCATCGTGGGGGCTGGCGCGGTCCTGCGCCACGAATCGACTCTAGGAACGCCATCGCGCCGCTTCTTGGCAGTTCATGCCAACGGCTTTGCAATTCACGACATGCGCGGGTTGCCCTGGTCAGGGTTGCCATGGATTTGTCCCAACAAGGCAAATGCCTGTCCCCCAATGGCAAGTCCCGGGAAAGCGGGCTTTCGATACTGGATGCCAGAACACGGAACAAGGAGACACGGATATGAGACTGCCCCACGCCATCGCCACGCTGCTCGCGGGCTGCGCCATCACCATCGCCATCGCCGGCACGGCCTGGAGCCGCCAGCCGCTCAGGCTCATCGTGCCCGCACCGCCGGGCGGCACCATGGACATCGTGGCGCGCGTCGTGGGCCAGCAGCTCGCGTCTGAAACAGGCCAGGCCGTGGTGATAGACAACCGCCCGGGCGCGGGCGGCCTGCTGGGCATGCAGACCCTGCTGCAGGCGCCCTCCGATGGGCAGACGCTGCTGGTGGGCGCAAGCAATCTGCTGGCCGAGATCCCCCATGTGATCAAGATGCCGTTCGATCCGCTCAAGGACCTGGTGCCCCTGGCCTCGCTGGCCCGCTCGGGCGTGGTGCTGGTGGCCGGGGCCAGCCAGCCCGCCCAGGACATGCAGGAGCTGCTCGCGCAGCTCAAGGCACGCAAAGGCCAGACCAGCTTTGCCAGCTACAGCCCCGGCACCGTGTCGCACTACGCCGGCCTGATCCTCAGCGACAAGGCGGGCCTGGACCTGCAGCACGTGGGCTACGCGGGCTCGCCGCCGGCCGTGCAGGCCCTGCTGGGCGGCCAGGTGGACGTCATGTTCGACGGCATGCTGACCTCGGTGCCCCTGATCAGGGCCGGCAAGCTGCGTGCCTACGCGTTTTCCGGCCCCCGGCGTTCGCGCCACCTGCCCCAGGTGCCGACCACCGCCGAACTCGGCTACCCCGAGCTGCAGTTTCGCGGCTGGGTGGGCCTGATCGCGCCGGCCCGCCTGCCGCCCGAAACCATGGAACGGCTGCGCGCCGCCATCGGGAAAGCGGCCAGCGCGCCGGCCGTGCAGCAAAAGCTCTCCGACGTGGGGCTGGAGCCCGAGGTGCTCACCGACACCGCCGCGCTGCAGCGCGAGACACGCCAGATGTCCGAGCGCAACGCCGGCATCGTGAAGAAATACCAGATCACCGCGAACTGACTTCCAGGGAAACACCGACCATGCAGATCCGACAGATCACCCCCGCCATCGGCGCCGAAATCTCCGGCATCCATCTCGGCGATGCCGCACGCGACGCCGCACTGTTCGCGGACATCCGCGCCGCGCTGCTGACCCATCGCGTGCTGTTCTTCCGGGACCAGGACATCACGCGCGCCGAACATGTGGCCTTTGCCAGCCGCTTCGGCCCACTGGAGGACCATCCCGTGGCAGGCAGCGATCCCGAGCACCCTGGCCTGGTGCGCATCTACCGCAGCGACGATCCGCACAGCTACGAAAACACCTGGCACTGCGATGGCCTGTGGCGCCCCAACCCGGCCATGGGCGCGGTGCTGCGCTGCATAGAGTGCCCGCCGATCGGCGGCGACACCATCTGGGTCAACATGGTCAAGGCCTACGAGGAGCTGCCCGAGAGCATCAAGCGCAGCATCGACGGCCTGCGCGCCAAGGCCGGCATAGAGCACACCTTCGGTGCCGTGATGGCGCCCGAGGCGCGCGCGCGGCTGGCCAGCGAGCACCCGCCCGTGGAGCATCCCGTGGTGCGCACCCACCCCGAGACCGGCGAGAAGCTGCTGTTCGTGGGCGCGGGCTTCAGCACCCACTTCGTCAACTACAGCACGCCCGAGAACGTGCGCCACGGCATAGACAAGGCGCCCGGCGCCGCGCTGCTGATGAACTACCTGATCAGCCGCGCCACGATTCCCGAATACCAGGTGCGCTGGTCCTGGAAGCCCGGCGACGTGGCCGTCTGGGACAACCGCAGCACCCAGCACTACGCGCTCAACGACTACTACCCGGCGCCCCGCCGCATGGAGCGCGCGGGCATCGTCGGCGACATCCCGCGCTGAGCCCCTGCACCGACTCTTTACACACCCACCCCTCACCCCCACCCACCGGAGCGTCCCATGAATTTTCTCGATGGCCACCTGTTCCCCGAAAACCAGCAGCCCCTGATCATCACGGCGGCCCCCTATGCGCCGGGCTGGCTGCCCGGCGATTTCCCCGAAGACATTCCCGTGACCATGGACGAGCAGATCCAGAAGGCCGTGGACTGCTACAACGCCGGCGCCACCGTGCTGCACCTGCATGTGCGCGAGCTCGATGGCAAAGGCAGCAAGCGTTTGTCCAAGTTCAACGAGCTGATCGCCGGCGTGCGTGCGCGCGTGCCCGAGATGATCATCCAGGTGGGCGGATCGATCAGCTTTGCTCCCGAGACGGACGGCGCGGCCGCCAAGTGGCTGTCCGATGACACGCGCCACATGCTGGCCGAGCTGCAGCCCGTGCCCGACCAGGTCACGGTGACCGTCAATACCTCGCAGATGAACGTGACGGAGCAGGCCGAGGACGCGGACTTCAGGGGCACCTCGCGCGAGAATCCCGCCATCTTCGACGCCTACAAGGAGATGACCGTGCCCGCCCAGCCCGGCTGGGCCGAGGAGCACATCCGGCGCCTGTCCGCCGCCGGCATCCAGAGCGCCTTCCAGTGCTACAACATCAACAGCTTCGAGTCGGTGGAGCGGCTCATGCGCCGGGGCATCTACAAGGGCCCGCTGGTGATGAACTGGGTGGCGATCGGCGGCGGCATGGACGCGCCCAGCATCTACAGCCTGGCCCACTTCGTGCGCGCCGTGCCCGACGGCGCCGTGCTCACCGTGGAAAGCAATGTGCGCAACGTGCTGCCCGTGAACATGATGGGCATCGCCATGGGCCTGCACGTGCGCTGCGGCACCGAGGACTGCCTGTGGAACCAGTCGCGCAGCGCCAAGGCCAGCACGGTCTCCCAGATCGAACAGCTGGTGCGCATCGCGCGCGAGTTCGGCCGCCCCATCGCCACGGCGCAACAGGCGCGCGCCATCAGCAAGATTGGCGTGTTCTACGACACCGCCGAAGAGACATTGGCGGCCAACGGCTTCGCGCCCAACCGCAACGGCGGCAACCAGGGATTTCTGCGCAAGACCGCCTGACGCACTAGGCCTCGCCAACCCGTCCCTGCCCCCGCCTGCGCCAGTCCGAGACGCTGGCGCCGAAAGCGGCCCGGAACCAGTGGCAAAAGCCGCTGGGCGCGGCAAACCCCAGCAGGCCCGCCACCTCGCCCAGGGGCTGGCCACCGTCTTGCAGATGGCGCAGCACCAGTTCCCTGCGGAGGGTGTCGAGCAGCGACGAGAAAGTCTGCCCCTCCGCAAGCAGGCGGCGGTGCAACGTGCGGCGGTCCATTCCCAGGTGGCGCGCCACCTGCTGGGCCGTGCAGCGGCCGCCCGGCAGCAATGCAATGATCAGCTCCCTGCAGGCCGCCTGCATGCCTTCGCCCCGGCTGCGCAGCGCCTGCTCCAGATGGCTTCGCGCAAAGCGCGCAACGCCCGAGCCCTGCGCCTGGCCGCATTCGCGCAGCAGTTGCAGATCCGCCAGGCGGCAGACCATGCCGTTGAAAGGCTGGTCAAACAAAGGGGTCACGCCGAAGAAGGCACGGTGGGCCGACGCATCGGCCGGTGCACGGTGTACGAAGCTGACCTGCTGCGGGCGCCACTGGGCGCCGATCAGCTCGCGCAGCACGCGAAACATCACGCCCACCGCCAGCTCCATGGACTGGCGCATGGCCATGCCCGCGATGGGCACCAGGTCCTGGCGCACCAGCACCCCGGAGCCCGCGTCCTCGATGCGTACGAACATGCCTGCACTCAGCAGTTTGAGGTAGCGGCACAGCGTGTCCAGCGCCTGGCGCGGCGTGGGCTCTTGCTGCAGCACAAGGCTGATGGGGCCCAGGTGGGACAGGCTGCGCCGCGCCGCCAGGCGCAGCGCGAAATCCTGCGTTCCCGTGGTGCGCGCGGCCACCTCCAGCAGCTCGCGCACGGCATGGATGGGAATCAGCGTCTCCGGGTCGTCGAGCAGGCGCGCCGACAGTCCCGCCGCGCGCACAAGGACGGCGGGATCATGGCCCAGGCTTTTCACCAGGTCGGCATAGCCATGCAGGCTGGCACTGCGGATCAGACCGCATGTGACGGGCCTGCGGCCTGCGGCCGCGGTGCCGATGGCATGGAGCGCAGGGGTCTGCATGGCAGGTCCATTTCAGGGAATCAGCACCGTCGCGCCCGTGGTGCGGCGCGACTCCAGCGCCCGGTGCGCCTGGGCCGCATCGGCCAGCGCAAAGCTTTGCTGGGGCTCGCTGGCGATGCGCCCGGCCAGCACATGGTCGAACAGCTCGCGCGCCATCTCCAGCATGTGGGCGCGCGGCTGGATGTAGTGCACCATCGCGGGCCGCGTCATCCAGATCGATCCCTTGGAGGCCAGCAGCTGGGAGTCCACCACGACCGAGCCCGACGAGGTGCCGTTGCTGACCAGCCGGCCGCGCGGCTGCAGGCAGTCCAGCGAATCCATGAGCGTGTCCTTGCCCACCGAGTCATAGACCACGGGCACGCCCTTGCCGCCCGTGATCTCCATCACGCGAGCGACGGTGTTCTCGCGCGAGGTCACGATGACGTGGGCGCAGCCGTTGGCGCGCGCGGCGGCGGCCTTCTCGTCGGTGCTCACCGTGCCGATCATGGTCACGCCCAGGGCACGCGCCCACTGGCAGGCGATCAGCCCCACGCCGCCGGCCGCCGCGTGGTAGAGGATGGTTTCGCCCCCCTGCAGCGGATGGACCTGGCGGAACAGGTACTGCGCCGTCATGCCCTTCATCATCAGCGTGGCCGCCGTGCGGTCGCTGATGCCGTCGGGCAGCGGGATCAGCACCTCGGCCGGCATCACGCGCACATCGCTGTAGGCGCCCTGCGGGCCCATGAGGTAGCCCACGCGGTCGCCGGGCCGCACTTCGGTCACGCCCTCCCCCACGGCCTCGACCACGCCCACGGCGTCCGAGCCCAGGCCGTTAGGCAGGGCCAGCGGATAGCGGCCCGTGCGGAAATAGATGTCGATGAAGTTGACGGCGATGAAGCTGTGGCGCACGCGCGCCTGGCCGGGTCCCGGCGCGCCGGCCTCGGCATGCTCCAGCCTGAGCACCTCGGGGCCGCCGGTGGTATGAAAGCGTATGGCCTTTGCCATGGAGTCTCCTTGTGTAGCGCCTGGGTGGGGCGCCCTGCATCAGTTGAGCCGGATGTCGAAGTTCCGGACGATCTCGGCATTGCGCTCGAACTCGGCGCGCAGGTCGGTGGACATCTGCTCCAGCGAGCGATCGCCTTCGACGGGCTCGAAGCCCGTGCCCGCATAGCGTTCGCGCACGGCCTTGCGGGCGTTGACCCGGGCCAGCGCGCCGTGGATCTTCTCCAGCAGCGGGCGCGGCGTCTGCGCCGAGGCGAACACGCCGCTCCAGTTGCTGAAATCCACCTCGGGATAGCCCAGCTCGGCCAGCGTGGGCACCTGCGGGTAGTCGGGCAGCCGGCTCTTGTAGGCCACGGCCAGCAGCCTGACCTTGCCGCCCGCGATCAGCGGCTTGGAGGTGACCGATCCGTCGAACATCAGCGGGATCTGGTTGCCCATGACCTGGGCCAGCGCGGGCGCCGAGCCCGGGAAGGCCACATGCTCCATGTCCAGGTGGGCCCTTCTGTTGAGGATGGCGCCCGCGTACTGCGAGGCCGTGCCCTGGCTGTACGAGGCGAACGACAGCGTGCCCGGGTGGGCCTTCACGTAGGCGATGGCCTCGGCCCCGTCGCGCGCGGGAAACTGCGGCGAGGCGATGAACAGCATCACCGAGCGCGCCATCTGCGCCACGGGCCGCACGTCCTTCATGGGGTCGAAGCCGACCTTGAGCACATGGGGCACCTCGGTGAGGATGTTGGTCACCGTCACCAGCAGCGTGCTGCCGTCGGCCGGCTGGGACAGCATGTGCTTGACGGCGATGGCGCCACCGGCGCCGGGCCGGTTCTCGACGATGACGGGCTGGCGTATCTCCTGCGCCAGCTGGTCGCTGATGATGCGCGCGAACACATCGATGGTGCCGCCGGGCGGCGCCGGCACGATGAGCCGGACCGGCTTGTCGCCGAAGGCGTGGGCGCCACCGGCCAGCAGCGAGGCGGCCAGGGCGATGGCAGTCCAGGGGGGCATGCGTTGCATCATGGGCTCCCGGTTCAGGCGGCCTTGCGCAGAAACCCCTGCTGGGCGCCGTTGCGGTTGGGCGCGAAGCCGTTGGCCGCCAGCGTCTCGTCCACGGTGCCGTAGAACTGGCCGATCCGGCAGATCTCCCGCGCCTGCTGCGCCGTGGCGATGGGGCGGCCGAACTCGCCTGCGATGCGCACCAGCTGCTCGATCTGCGCCACCGTGCCCATCTTGGCCGTGCGGCGCTGGTTCCAGAGGTTGTCCTCGGTACCGCAGCGCACGTGCAGGCCCATGGCAATGCCCATCATGTTCACGGGCAGCACGTTGAGCACCGAGCTTTCCACCGTGAGCACGGCGCCGTCGGGCACGGCACGCACGAAGTTGGCCAGGCTGTAGATGCTGGGCGCGTCCATGCCGCCGCCAATCGCCACCCAGTTCATCACCAGCGGGCCCTTGTAGATGCCGCGGCGCATGAGCCGCTCCACGGACTCGAAGCTGTTGATGTTGTAGCACTGGAAGGCGCTCTGGATGCCGGCGGCGGACAGGCGCCGGATGTGCTCCTCGGCCCAGCCGGGCTGGGCGGGCACGGTCATCTCCCTGTAGGCATTGAAGACGGCCGGGTCCTCCATGGAGGTGCCGCGTATGTCGCGCGCATCGAACTGCTCCAGGAAATTCATCTGCGAGGTATTGATGGTCACCGTGACCTGGTCGGGCACGGGCTCCAGCTCGGCCAGCATGTGGCGCGTGTCGTCGGACAGCCACTTGGCGGCCGCGCCGTCCGTCTCGGGAGCAAAGCTGATCGATCCGCCCACCTGGATGATCATCTCGGGCACGCGCGCACGCACGCCGGCGATCAGCTCGTTGAACTTCGACAAACGCTTGCTGCCTTTGCCGTCCAGCTCGCGCACATGCAGGTGCAGCACGGTGGCGCCGGCGTTGTAGCAGTCCACGGCCTTCTGGATCTGCTCGTCCATGGTCACGGCGATCTCGCCGGGAAAGTCCGAGGGCAGCCACGAGGGCGCATAGGGCGCGGCCGTGATGATCAGGGGCTGCTGGTTTTCGGGGAACAGGTGGCCGTCGAGAAAGTTCATGGCATGTCTCCTTGTGTCGTGATCGTGGTTCAGAAGGTCGGCGTGCCGACGATGCCCGCGCGCTCCATCTTCCGGTGGCTGGGCGGGTAGTCCATGGCCGCGTAGTGCTGGGTGGCGCGGTTGTCCCAGATCGCCACGCTGCCCGCCCGCCAGCGCCAGCGCACCTGGTACTCGGGAATGGCAGCCTGGCCGATCAGGTACTGCAGCAGGCCGGAGGCGCCCTGCGTGAAGTCCTGGCCCACGCGCACATTGGCGGGCGTATGGAAATTGGTGAAATGCGTGGTGAAGCCGTTCACGAACAGCACCTTCTCGCCGGTCTCGGGATGGGTGCGCACCACGGGATGCTCGGCATCGGGGTACTGGGCCTTGAGCGCCAGCCGCCTTTCGATGGGCATGGCCGCGCCGAACGTGCATTCGATGCTGTGGCGCGCGCGCAGCGGCGCGATCAGCGCCTTGACGGCGTCCGGCAGGCGTTCGTAGGCCAGCGCCATGTTGGCCCACAGGGTGTCGCCGCCCACGGGCGGGCATTCCACGCAGTGCAGCACGCAGCCCATGGGCGGCGCCTCGCGCCAGGTGGCGTCGCAGTGCCAGGAATTCTCGTAGCGGTCGTTGGGCTGCTCGGGCGTCCTGTAGATGCGCACCAGGCCCGGATGCTCGGGATCGCTGCCGGCCACCGGATGGTCCTCCAGCTCGCCGAAGCGCCGCGCAAAGGCCACATGCTCGGCGCGCGCCAGGCCCTGGTCGCGCAGGAACAGCACCTTGTGGCGCAGCAGCGCCGCCCGGATCTCCGAGAAAAGCGCGTCGTCGCGCACCGCGTCGGCCAGCCGCACGCCGAGCAATTCGGCGCCGATGGCGCATGTCATGGGCTCTATGCGCATGCCTGTCTCCTGTCATTGTTGTGAAGGCCCGTGGCGGCACGGTCCGCCCGGCGTGGGGCCGGTCTCTGCAATGTAGGAAAACCCGGTTCCGCGGACTTTGCAAGCCATGCCATCCTCTTTGCATTTCGTGCCACCAGGCCACGGACTGACAGGAGGGCAAGCATGGTCACCATGGTGCGCGCGGCGGCCTTGACCCATTTTTCGGACGTCATGCGCGAACTGGGCGGCGACCCCGACAAGGCACTGCGCCAGGCCGGCCTGCGGCCCGCGCTGCTGCGCGAGCAGGACCAGCTGATCGACGTGGCCATCGTCGCGCGCCTGCTGGAAGACGCGGCCCAGTCCACGGGCTGCGAGTCCCTGGGCCTGCGCATGGCCCGGCACCGCCAGCTGTCGAGCTTCGGCGCCGTGAGCCTGCTGCTGCAGCACCAGCCCACGCTGCGCCATGCGCTGGACACGCTGGTCGCGCACATGCACCTGGTCAACGAATCGCTGCTGATCCACCTGGAGGATGCAGGGGGCATCGTCATCCTGCGCGAGGACTTCGTCCTGCACGGCGCCATGCGCCAGTCCGTGGAACTGGCCATGGGCGTGCTGTGGCGCATGTGCGAGGCATTGCTGCGCGAGCGCTGGCGGCCGCAGGGCGTCAGCTTCAGCCACGCGCCACCGGCCGACCTGTCCGAGCACCGCCGCATGTTCCGCTGCCGCATCACGTTCGGCGCCGAGTTCAACGGCATCGCCTGCCGCGCCGCCGACCTGGACGAGCCCAACCCGCTGGCCGACCCCGCGCTGGCGCGCTATGCGCTGCGGCTGGTGGAGGCCATGCCGGCCCACCGTGCCGCCTCCGTGGGCCATCAGGCGCGCCGGGTCATCTACCTGCTGCTGCCCTCGGGCAACGCCACCTGCGCGGGCGTGGCGCAGGGCATGGGGCGCAGCCTGCGCACGCTGCAGCGCGAACTGGACCGAGAGGGCCTGAGCTTCAGCGAGCTGCTGACCGAAGTGCGCCACGAACTGGCCCTGCGCTACCTGGACCACCCCCACTACAGCGTGGGCCAGGTCGCCGCCATGCTCGGCTATGCCAGCCACAGCGCCTTCACGCGCTGGTTCGCTGCGCAATTCGGTTGCGCGCCCGAGGCCTGGCGCAGCCGCGCGCAGGGACTGCCTCGCGCCTGACGTACCCAGCGTTCCTGGCGCACCTGGCGGACCTGGCGCACTTGATCGCACTTGACGCACCACCACGGCGCACCCCGCCCCTGCGCGG
>NZ_JBICLB010000003.1:0-65471 GCF_043104845.1 Delftia sp. WSY_7
AGCGGTGCTGGCACGGCACTTGCATTGGCAGCCCTGACCCGCCGGCCCTGGCCTGCGGCCCGCAAAACACTGGATGCGCAACGCAGGACGCCAGATGAACATCGTTGTGATCGGCCACGGCATGGTGGGCCACAAATTTCTCGAGCAGCTGCATGCCCTGGGGGTGGCAGATGCGAACGTCACCGTGCTGTGCGAGGAGCCGCGCGCCGCCTACGACCGTGTTCACCTGTCGGAATTCTTCTCCGGCAAGAGCGCCGAGGACCTGAGCCTGGTGGCGCCCGGCTTCTTCGAGGCCAGCGGCTTCACGCTGCGCCTGGCGGCCAGGGCGGCAGCCGTGGAGCGGCGCGAGCGCACCGTGACCACGGCCGATGGCGAAGTCATCCCCTACGACCGGCTGGTGCTGGCCACGGGCTCGGCGCCCTTTGTGCCGCCCGTGCCGGGGCGCGACCGGCCGCACTGCTTTGTCTACCGCACCATCGAGGACCTGGAGGCCATGCAGGCCTCGGCCGCGAAATCACGCGTCGGCGTGGTGGTGGGCGGCGGCCTGCTGGGCCTGGAATGCGCCAAGGCCCTGCGCGACCTGGGCCTGGAGACCCATGTGGTCGAGTTCGCCCCGCGCCTGATGGCCGTGCAGGTGGACGACGGCGGCGGCCGCGTGCTGCGCAGCAAGATCGAGGACCTGGGCGTGCAGGTGCACACGGGCCGCAATACGCTGGAGATCACCGACGGCGCCACGGCACGCCACCGCATGGTGTTTGCCGACGGCACGCACCTGGAGACGGACATGATCGTCTTCTCCGCCGGCATCCGCCCGCGCGACGAGATCGCGCGCCAGTGCGCCCTGGCCATAGGCCCGCGCGGCGGCGTGGCCGTGGACGACCATTGCCGCACCAGCGACCGCAGCGTCTACGCCATTGGCGAATGCGCCTCCTGGCGCGAGCAGACCTTCGGCCTGGTGGCACCCGGCTACGACATGGCGCGCGTGGCGGCACGCCACATTGCGGGCGAGGCCGAGGCCGCCTTCGGCGGGGCCGATCTCAGCACCAAGCTCAAGCTCATGGGCGTGGATGTGGCCAGCATCGGCGACGCCCAGGGCAAGACGCCGCGCAGCCGCAACTACCAGTTCATCGACGAGCGCAAGCAGGTCTACAAGAAGATCGTGGTCAGCGAGGACGGCCGCCAGCTGCTGGGCGCCGTGCTGGTGGGCAATGCCGATGAGTACGGCACGCTGCTGCAGATGACGCTCAACAGCATCGCCCTGCCCGAGGAGCCCGAGTTCCTCATCCTGCCCTCCAGCGACGGCAAGGCCAGGCCCGGCCTGGGCGTGGACGCCCTGCCCGACACGGCGCAGATCTGCTCGTGCAACAACGTCACCAAGGCGCAGATCTGCGCGGCCGTGGGCGAAGGCGCCTGCACCATGGCCGAGCTCAAGTCCTGCACCCAGGCCGGCGCCACCTGCGGCGGCTGCGTGCCCCTGGCCACCCAGGTCATGAAGGCCGAGATGGCCCGGCGCGGCATGGCCGTCAACAACCATGTCTGCGAGCATTTCCCGCACTCTCGCCAGGAGCTGTACCACCTGGTGCGCGTGGGCGACATCAAGACCTTCGACGAGCTGCTGCACCGACACGGCAAGGGCCTGGGCTGCGATGTCTGCAAGCCGCTGGCGGCCAGCATCCTGGCCTCGTGCTGGAACGAGTTCGTGCTGCAGCCGCAGCTCGCCAGCCTGCAGGACAGCAACGACTACTACCTGGGCAACATCCAGAAGGACGGCAGCTACTCCGTGGTGCCGCGCATGCCCGGCGGCGAAGTCACGCCGGACGGCCTGATCGCCGTCGGCCAGGTGGCCAAGAAATACGGCCTGTACACCAAGCTCACGGGCGGCGCCCGCGTGGACCTGTTCGGCGCGCGCGTGGAGCAGCTGCCGCTGATCTGGGAGGAGCTGATCGCGGCCGGCTTCGAGTCCGGCCATGCCTACGGCAAGTCGCTGCGCACCGTCAAAAGCTGCGTGGGCTCCACCTGGTGCCGCTACGGCGTGGACGACAGCGTGGGCCTGGCCGTGCAGCTGGAAAACCGCTACAAGGGCCTGCGCGCGCCGCACAAGATCAAGTTCGGCGTCTCGGGCTGCACGCGCGAATGTGCCGAGGCCCAGGGCAAGGACGTGGGCGTGATCGCCACCGACAAGGGCTGGAACCTCTACGTCTGCGGCAACGGCGGCATGAAGCCGCGCCATGCCGAGCTGATCGCCTCCGACCTGTCCAAGGACAGGCTGCTGCAGCTCATCGACCGCTTCCTGATGTTCTACGTGCGCACGGCCGACCGCCTGCAGCGCACCAGCACCTGGCGCGAAAACCTGGAAGGCGGCCTGGACTACCTCAAGGACGTGGTGGTCAACGACAGCCTGGGCCTGGGCGCAGAACTCGAGGCCCAGATGCAGCATGTGGTGGACACCTACCAGTGCGAGTGGAAGACCGCCGTCACCACGCCCGAAGTGCGCCAGCGCTTTCGCAGCTTCATCAACAGCGACCAGCCCGACGAGCACATCGTCTTCGTGCAGGAGCGCGGCCAGATCCGCCCGGCGCGCGCCGAGGAGCGCAGCGAGGCCACGGCCTGACACCCCCTAGAGACCCGCGACAAGGACCCGCCATGGCACATGCCTCCCAAGAACACTGGCTGCCCGTTTGCGCCACCCAGGACATCGTCCCCGACACGGGCGTCTGCGCCCTCGTCCAGGGCCGCCATGTGGCGGTCTTTCGCATCGGCGACGACCGCTTCTACGCCATAGACAACGTGGACCCGCGCTGCGGCGCCAGCGTGCTCGCGCGCGGCCTGGTCGGCAGCCTGGGCGAGCGCGTCGTCGTCGCCTCGCCCATCTACAAGCACCACTTCGACCTGTCCACCGGCGAATGCCTGGAAGCGCCCGAGCACTCCGTGCGCGCGCATGCGGTGCGCAATGAGAACGGGCAGTTGATGGTGGCGCTGCATTGAGATTCGTGCGGAGCACAGCCGCGCAGGAAGGTCCTGCGTGCCTACCTTCCCACACCATCCCTGCGCCGTTGCCACGCTGCAAGACCGGCCACGCCGCCCATCAGCGCCAGCAGCGCAGGCCACCCCAGCAGCGGCACCGCCACCGGGCCGGGCTGCGGGGGAATGTAGGGTTGCATGCTCCAGCTGCCTTGGGCAGGCGAAAAAGTGAATCCTGTACCACCATCAAGCACCTGGCTGCACACATTGCCATTCAACAAGACGCATGTGGTGTCCGAATGGTCACCAGCGATGTCCCCCGAGCCTGAGGCGATATTGAAAACGTCCACCGGCTGGCCTGGGACATGGGGCGCAGCAGGTGAAACCATCGCCAGGTTCCAGGCAGTGATATTGCCGCTGCCATCGGTAGAAACCTTGAAGCGTGGCGGATCACCGATCGAAATACCAGCCATGATCTGCGCATTGGCCTGCGTATAGGTATTCACGCCGTCGCTGAACGACCAACTGCTGATCGGGTAGGACGTTCCCGGGCCGATGACGATGTCCGTCTGGCTGGCCGGCAGGGTCGCAGGCAGGACCATCGAGCCGCTGAGGCTCATGGCTGTGGTGTAAGGGGCATGGGCATCGTTGTAGTTGACGCCGGCATAGGTGTACTGGGTATCTGCCCATGCAGATCCAAGGCCTGAGAAGGAAAGGCATACGCTGGCAACTAAAGGTCTTATTCTCATCAATCTTTCCTTCAGTGGCTGAATGAAGATAAAAACAGAATCAATGAAGCAACTATTCCAATCCATTGTCTCGGGAAGAAACGTCAAAAATATATCGTGGAAATTTCAGGGATCTCAATTGATTTAATCAATAGAAATTCACAGCCAATTAATGACTGGCGAGCGTTTATGTCTGGAGCGTGTCGTCCACTTTTGCGTGCCCGAGACGTTCGGGCGTGCCGAGCCGGGAAAGCGGCCGCCCATGTTTGATGCCTCGCCTGCGCCGTGATCGAAGCATCCGCACTGGAATGCGAGATGGCGCTGCATTGGGTTCGTCAGCTGCCCATGGCGCGGACCCCTGACAACCGGCACGACGGTACCCGGGACTGCGGGCTCAGGCGTGAAAGGACAGCAACGCCAGGCACACGATGACCACGATGGCCGCCGTGATGACCATCACCCTGAAGCCGCCGTCGCTGCTGCGCAGCAACCGCAACTCCAGCAGGGCCGCACCCACCCGGGCCATCCAGAAACAAAGCAGTTCCACCATGGGCGCAGCATAAGCGGCCCGGCAGATCAGGTGCGGGGCGTGGAAAATGCCGGCGAGCACCTGGGCATCGCAGGCCATCCAGATGTCGTGAAGCCCGTTACCCACAGGGAGATTTATGGAACAGATTCGGGAACAGTCAGCTGGCAGCAGGCCAGCCACCAAGAGGAAAAGAATCCTCATGGTCTGCACAGGGAACATCTGCCGCAGCCCCACGGCCCACGGCGTGCTCGAGAAAATGGTGGCCGACGCGGGCCTGGCGGGCCGCATCGAAGTGGACTCCGCAGGCACGCACGGCTACCACGTGGGCGAGGCACCCGACCGCCGCTCCCAGGCCCATGCCGCGCGGCGCGGCTATGACCTTTCGCAGCAGCGCGCGCGGCAGCTGCGGGCCGAGGACTTCATGGCATTCGACCAGGTGCTGGTGATGGATGGCGCCAACGAATCTGCCGCGCGCAGGATCTGCCCCGAGTCCGAATGGCACCGCGTACAGCGGCTGACGGACTTCTGCACCGAGCACTCCGCACGCGAAGTGCCCGACCCCTATTACGGCGGCGACCGGGGTTTCGAGGACGTGCTGGACCTGGTGGAGGACGGCTGCAGGGGGCTGCTGGCCACGCTGGGCATGGCGCCGCAAAAGCGCTGACAAGCCACTGCACTGCGACGATATGCGGGCTCTCATCCTGGTTTTCGGCATCGTGGGCACGGTTCTGTTCGGATCGGCCTTCGTGCTCTCGTTTTCCTCGCCATTGCTGGTCGAGAACCTGGGCAAGGAGATCATCCGCATCGAGATCGAGCACAGGCTGGGCACCCAGCTGGACACGCTGACAGGCTCGCGCATGGCGGACCTGGCCCAGAAAGCGCTTGGCAGGACAGATAGCGAGATCGCCGCAGTGCGGCGCGAGATCGAGGCAGGCATCCCCGACAAGCTGGCTTCGGTCATGACCGACATGCGCCGCGCCGACTGCGAATGCCGCAAGCGCAATGCCGTCTACATGCAGCAGCGCCAAGCCACCCAGCTGGCATCGCTGATCCAGATGCGCGCCCGGCTGGTGGAATTCATCGAGTCGGCCTACCACCAGACCACGGCCAGCCTGCTGCGGGAGTTCAGGATCTTCACTGCGTCCAATGCGCTGGTGTTTCTGGCCCTGACCGGCGTGACGGCGCGACGCAGGCGGGCGGGGCTGCAGCTGGCCCTGCCCGCCATCGTGCTGGTGACCGCCTCAGCGGTGACTGCCATGCTGTATCTGTTCGCACAGGACTGGCTGCACACCATTGTGTTTGGCAGCTACATCGGCCTGGCCTACATGGCCTATCTGGCCTTTGCCATCGCGCTGCTGTGCGACATCGCATTCAACCGGGCACGCGTGTGCACACGGGCCATCAACGGCCTTGCGTCGTCTTTTGGCTCGGCATTCGAGGTCTTGCCTTGTTGAGCCCACGGCCCCACTTGCCCCGGCACCACGGCCTCCATAGCCCTCCCCACCCGCCACCACAATCCGCCCCTTGCCCGCACGCTTGGCCGCGTGGGCACCGAAGGTGCGCGCATGCTGCTGCAATGGATGCGCGCAGAGGCCGGGGAATCGCCAAGCCTGGATCTGGGTCATGAGCTGGTGGTGCGACAAAGCAATTGACTGGCTGATGCCTGGCTATCCATTCGCATATTGAGATAGAGTTCGGCGGCTTGGCCATTCCCGCCCAAGCCATTCTTCTCCACTGCACCTGTGCAATGGAGATTTTTCATTTCAATCCATCTTCAAAGAACATGAACACCATTGCATTGGGAGGACGCCTGCGACCGCAAGGCCCAATCCGGACTCGCCGGATCATGGCCGCCTTGCTGGCTGCGAGCGCTGTACTGTGTGTGCCGAACGGAGCATCGGCGGCCGAGAACGATGCACTATCTGCCTCTCTGGCTGCATTCGGTGATGCCGCTGCGGCAAGACGCCTGGAGGACCAGATCGCGGATCTTGTGAAAAAGCGCAATCAGGCGGGCATGACCAAGCTGGTGGGGCAGATCGCGCAGAACGATGGGGCTTTCATGGAAAAGATGGACAGCCTGACGCAGGCCAAAAATCGCGTTCCTGATCCTGAAATGACCAGGATTGCCATGGCCCTCGGCCCTTGCCACCATGCCGGTTTTCTTCTCAGGAAAATGGCCTTCGCCCTTGCCGATGGTCAGGCAAAGCCCATCATTCGCAATGGGGTGATCATGATTGACGGCACGCACATGGACGATATGTATGCCGAGCAAATGTCGCGCTGTGAAAGGCTGGCCAAGCAGCCCATGCGGAAAATCAAGATAGGTTCCATGTGCTCCGTCAATGGCTCGGGCTGCGACGAGGATCCGGATATGGATTGAAGAGGCCGAGCGCTGAAAAACGAAAGCAAGAAAAGAAAAGGCCGGGTCTGCCGCCCGGCCTTTGGTGACCGCCCCGGCGGTGACTTTTGGTTCGGCATTCAAGGCCTTGCCTTGTTGAGCCCACGGCCTCCCCCGCCCAGACAACTGCCGCAATCACAACGGCGGCATAGCCCCCAAGTCCCTACCCGCCCGCCACCACCACCCTCCCCTTGCCCGCGCGCTTGGCCGCATACATGGCCTCGTCGGCGCGCTGCAGCAGCTGGGTGGTGTTTTCCCGGGCGGCATTGAGGGCGATGCCGATGCTGGCGCCGACCTGGACGGTGGCACCGTTTTCCAGGCGGATGGGCTGGCAGATGGAGGCCAGGCAGCGCTGCATGGCCTGAAGGGCGTCGTTGGCCGAGGCCAGTTCGCCCAGCAGCAGCACGAATTCGTCTCCACCCATGCGGGCCACGCAGTCGGTTTCGCGGGCCTGGGTAGTGAGGCGGCGGGCGACGATGCGCAGCACTTCGTCGCCGGCATCGTGGCCTTCGGTATCGTTGATCTGCTTGAAGCCGTCCAGGTCCATGAAGCAGACGGCCAGTTGCCCCGGTCCGCAGGCCTGGGCCAGTTGGCGCTGCAGCCGGGCCTGCAGTGCGCGGCGGTTGGCCAGTCCGGTCAGCACGTCGTGCAGCGCCTGGTGCTGCGCGGCTTGCTCGTCACGCTTGAGCGCGTCTATGTCCACGAAGACCCAGATCGATTCGCCATCGGCCAGGCCTGCGCCGCTGACATCGACCCAGAGCAGGCTGCCATCGCTGGTCTTCAGCTGCATCTGGGCATGGCATTTGCCGCTGGAGCGCAGTGCGCCATAGGCCAGCTCGCCGGAGCGTTCATAGGTTTCCTCATCCGGGTAGAGGATGCGCGCCGAGGTGCCCTGCAGCTCGCCGGCCGGGCGCTTGAGCATGCGCTGCAGGGCCTGGTTGGTCCACAGCAGCCGGCGCTCGCGCAGGCGGGCGATGCCGATGAGGTCGTTGTCCATGAACAGTTCCTGCTGGCGCAGCAGCTCGGCAAGCCGGATGCGCGCCACGCGCTCGCGCTGCTGCAGCAGGTAGAGGCTGACCGAGCCCAGCGCGATCAGTGCCATGCTGAGACCCGTGAGTGCCCAGGCGCGCCAGGCCGATGCACGCCATGCGGCCAGGTAGCTTTGTGTGCCCAGGCCCGTGAAGACGGTCAGGGGATAGCCGGCCAGCCGCTGGTAGGCCGTGATGCGCTCCACGTCGTCCATCACCGTGGGCGTGATGTACCAGCCGCTGTCCCGGTTGCCGGCCAGGGCATGGTGGTACTCGCTGGAGACCGCAGAGCCGCCAATGCCGGCCACCGACCACGGATCGGCCGCCGAGTAGCGGGCCACCAGCAGGTCCTTGTCCGAGCGCAGCGCAATGGCGCTGTCGGGCCCGAAGGCCTGGCGACGAAACAGCGACTGGAAATGCGTGGCCGAGACCACGGCATAGACGATGCCCTTGAAATCCCCGTCCCCGGACTGCAGCCGGCGTGCCATCACGATGGCCCATTTGTTGAAGGAATGGCTGACCAGCGGATCGGAGATCACCATGCGGTCGGAGTGGCGCGCGCGCTCGAAGTAGCTGCGGTCGGCCACGGAAAACGGGGGCTCTTCCTCGTTGGCCGTCAGCAGCACCTGGCCCTTGGCGTCGGTAACGCGCAGCGCGGTGACGAAGGGCAGCAGGGCACGCTGCTCCTGCAGGATTTCATAGAGGGCGAGGGCCGCCACATCGTCGCCGTCCAGGCCCCGGCTGCGGTAGCGGCCTGCCACGGTGGCCAGTGCGTTGTCCACCAGCCGCATCTCGGCCGTCAGCTCCAGGCTCAGGCTGCGGGCCTGGTTCTGGGTGACAGCCACGCCCAGGTCCAAGTCGGCCTGGTGGTTGGCGCGCAGGCTCAGCCAGGTGGCCAGGCCCAGCAGGCCGGCGACCAGCAGGTTGCCAAGCACCAGGCGCCGCAGCACCTTGTCAGAAAGAAGCGTCTTCATGGCGCCGGGTGTCCCTTTCCGTCTGGCTGGATGAGCGTCCGGGTGGATGGAGCCGCACATTTTTAGCACAAGGACGGGACGATCCAGACAAGGTTTTGACCGATGGCAACGGCGCTCGCGCCGCTGGCGTACCTTCACCCCCGCAAGAATGGTCGCTGCCTGGGCCAGGGCGAGGGCCGCTGCGCAAAGGCCTGTTGCGCCGGCCTCCTGAGAAAGTGCAGAGCCGTCATGCAGCCTGCAGGATCTGCCGCAGGTCGGCTGCGCAGTCCTGTGCGTCCTGCTCATGGCGGAACGCCACGCGCAGCCGGCCCTCGGGATCGAAGACATAGGTGATGGCCGAGTGGTCCATGGTGTAGGACGCACCCGTGGGCACCTTCTTGTAGAAGACCTTGAATTCCCTGGCGACCTCGGCCGTCTGCGCCTCGTCACCGCGCAGCGCGACAAAGCCGGGATCGAAGGCGCCCACATAGGCCTTGAGCACCTCGGGCGTATCGCGCTCGGGGTCGATAGTGATGAAGGCCACGGCCAGGCGCTGGCCATCGGGCCCCAGCAGCTGGCGTATTTCCAGGGCGCGCGTCAGCGCCGTGGGGCAGACATCGGGGCATTGGGTGAAGCCGAAAAAGACCATCAGGGCCTGGCCTTTGAAGTCGGCCAGCGTGCGCTCGCGGCCATCGGCATCGCGCAGGCGGAAGTCCCGGCCGTACTGGGCGCCGGTCAGGTCTATGCCCTTGAACGGTACGGCGGCGGGCTTGCAGCCGGCCAGCAGCGCCAGTGCGGCCAGGCCGCCGCCAAGGCAGGCACGGCGAGACAGGGCGACGGAAGCAACGGATGGGAGGGTCGAAGAAAAATCGGCGGCGCGCTGCGGCGCCGCATGGCAATCGAAACGGAACATGGCATCCCTGCGTGGAATCTTGGCGAAGCCGCGCCGCCAAGGCTGCGCCCGGCCGGTGCGGCAATGTTCTGAGACAGGCCAGCGGCCAGACAGCGCGGGACAGCGCTGCAAGCAGCCAAGGGCTCAGGCGATCAACAGCAACAAGGGAGGCCCGCGCGGCGGCAGCGGCGCGCCGACCAGGGAGGCAATGCGGGCAGAGACGATGGGCTGCAGCGCGCGGCCCATCGGCTGCAGTTGCGCCCAGGAGGGAGGGACATGCGCCGGCGGCGGCGTCACCGCCAGGCACAGAGGGCAGTCCAGCGAATGCTGGGCAGACACCGCCTGTCCTTCTTCACCGTTGACCACGACCAGCCTGACGCTGCCGCCAGCCGTGCAGACCAGCTCCATGGCCTGGGGGTGCACCAGGGGCGATGCAATGGCCAGGCCCAGCGTCAGCGCGAACCACGCCATGACCAGGCGGGCCAGTGGGACGGAGTTGCGCAGGGCTTGCATGGCTGGGGATTATGGGGGCAGGCCGTCACAGGGCCACGCCGACCTCGTCGCAGGCGGCCCAAAACCGGGCCGGGTCGCGCACCTGAAAGCGCTGTCCGCCGCGACGCGCCTGCACGATGCGGTCCAGCCGGAAGGTGCGCACGCCCTCGCGCTCGCAGTCCCAGGCCAGCAGGTACCAGAACGGCCAGGCCAGCAGCAGACATTGCGGCTCCACCACGCGCTCGCTGCGGCGCTGGCGTCCGTCCAGGTAGGTCAAGGCCAGCATCCATTGCTGTGCAAATGCCTGGTAGACGCTGGCGCGCGCCTCCACGCCCTGCGCACGCTCGCGCAGCGAAGCCTGGACTTCGACGGACACCGGCGAGGCCACGCGGATGCGCTGGCGCAGTTGCGCGATATCTGCGCGATCGGCCGGCGCAAAGCAGCGCGCGAACTGGCGGCGCAGTTCGCCATGACGCCCCGCCAGCGACAGGCCCAGGGCTTCCGACAGCGCCAGGGACATCAGCAGCTCCAGTGCGTCGTCACCCCGTAGCGTCACGCGGCCGGAGGGCCAGCGATGGACCACGCGGACACCGCCGCCCCTGCCCGAGGAGCTGTCCAGCTCCCAGCCCTGCTGCCTGAGCAACGACAAGTCGCGCGCCAGCGTGCGCTGGCTGACGCCCAGTTCCTCGGACAGCGCCGCCACGCCGTGCACGGCGCCATCGGACAGGCGCTGGGAAAGGGCGTCAAGCCGGGACAGACGGGCGGGCAGCGTGCGCGGTTTCATGGCCGGCATCATGGCGCAATTGACCGCCATTGAATGGCAGCGATGCAGGGACCATGGGCGGCATGTTCAATCCACGGAGAAATGCCATGCAAGTCATCGAATGGGCAGCGTTCAGCCTGCTGCCCGGTGTGACGGAAAACACCCTGCTGCAAGCCGCCAGCGCCATGCAGCACCAGTTCCTGGATGTGCAGGGCGGATGCCTGTCACGCCATCTGGTCCAGCTGGGCCAGGGGCGCTATGCGGATGTCGTCACCTGGCAATCACAGGAGGCGGCCCGTGCCGCCCTGGCGCAGGCCGGCCGGTCGGCTGCCTGCGCGGCCTACTTCGGGCTGATGCGCGTGGAGCATCCTCCCTTGCTGGGCGCCAGCGTGTTCAGCCACGGCGGGGAACATGGGCTGCCGCAAGGCATGGAGTTCTCGTTGTTCCGGCTGCGCCCCGGCGCCGATTCCCATGCCTTGGCCGCCGCCGCGCACCGCATGGCCGATGGCCTGTACCGGAATGAGCCCGGCTTCACGGCCCATGGCGTGATGCGCAGCGCCCACGACCCCGGCCTGTATGCCGACGTGGTGCTGGCCGACAGCGCCGGCCGCGCCCACCAGCTGTGCAGCAAGTGGGGCCAGGGACCGTTCGATCCGGCCTGCCAGGACTATCTGGAACTGATCGCGCCGGGGTCGGCACAGCTGCAGTTCTGGGACAGGGTGGCCTGAGCGCTGCCATCGCCGCGCCTTGGCCGGATGCCGGATATGCGTGGTATCCGTATCCGCCAGCCTGCACCGGCCATCCCATAATCGCCTTTTCCCCAAGCAGTGACCGCCATGTCGAAACTCCATGTTGTGCAGCAGGGCCAAGGCCCGGCCCTCGTTCTGAGCCACGCGCTCGGTTGTGACCTCCAGATGTGGGACGGCGTGGCCCAGGCCCTGCAAGACCGCTTCACCGTGGTGCGCTACGACCACCGGGGCCATGGCCGCTCGCCCGCCATCGGCGAGGCCTTCGACATGAACGACCTGGCCGACGACGCAGCCGGCGTGATCGAGGCGCTGGGCCAGGGGCCGGTGCACTTCGTGGGCCTGTCCATGGGCGGCATGACGGCCCAGGCCCTGGCCGCGCGCCATCCGGCACTGGTGCGCAGCATCACCATCGCCAATTCGGCCAGCTACTACGACGAGGCCGCGCGCGCAGGCTGGCAGGCGCGCATTGCCACGGTGCGCGCCCAGGGCGTGGCCGCGATTGCCGATGGCGCCATGCAGCGCTGGTTCACGCCCGAATTCCGCGCCGGGCAGGCCGCCCGAGTGGCAGCCTTGCGCGCCGGGCTGGAGGCCACGGCGGCCGCGCCCTATGCGGCGGCCTGTGCGGCCGTGGGCGGCATCGATCTGCGCGAGAGCAACCGGCGCATCGCCTGCCCCGCGCTGGTCATTGCAGGCAGCCGCGACGAGGCCACGCCCCCTTCCCTGTCCGAAGACATGCAGGCGCAGATTCCGGGCGCGCAGCTGGTGTCGCTGCCCGCCGCGCATTTGAGTGCCGTGGAAATGCCGGTGGAATTTGCGCAGTTGGTGAGCGACTTTGTCGCGCAGATCCGCTAGATCTGCCGCCCTGCCCGGACGGAATGGTCGCTGAGCGACGCCGCTAGCAGGCCGGCATCACGGCCGGCAGATCAACTCCGCCACGTCCATCAGCAAGGCCTCATCGATCTGCTCGCGCAGGTCCACGGCCAGCCTGCGCCGGTAGAACACGCCCAGGTCCAGGCCCACGCCCAGCGCGCGGATCTGAACATCGCCCGCGCGCTCGTGCCGGGCGATGACCTGGCGCAGGTGCTGGTCCAGGTAGTGCTCGTCGTTGGCCTGGTGCGTGGCCGTGTCCATGGGGCAGCCGTCCGAGATGACGAGCAGGATGCGGCGCTGCGCGGGCCGCGCCAGCAGCCGCTCGCAGGCCCATTCCACGGCCTCGCCGTCCACGCCCTCGCGAAAGAGGTCGGGCCTGCGCAGCGCGGCAACGCCGTGGCGGGCGTGGCGCCAGGGTCTGGCGGCATCCTTGAAGACGATGTGCAGCCGCTCGTTGAGCCGGCCCGGGATGTGGGGCTGGCCCGCGCGCTGCCAGTCGCGGCGGGCGCGGCCGCCGTTCCAGGCCTGGGTGGAAAAGCCCAGCACGTCCACCGGCACGCCGGCCATGGACAGCGCGCGGCCCAGCAGGTCCACCAGCAGGGACAGCGGGCGCGCATGCGCCTTCATCGAGCCCGAGCAGTCCAGCAAGATGGCCACGGCCGCATCGCTGACGGGGTGCGGCAGCTCGTTCCTGAAGATGGCGCGCTGCTGCGGATCACTGACCAGTTGCGCCAGCCGGCTTGCATCCAGGTGTCCATCCTCCAGGCCGAACTGCCAGCCGTCGTGGCGCGGCACGGCCAGGCGCTGCTGCAGGTGGCGGGCCAGCCGGCCCGCGTGCAAGCCGCTGCGCGCCAGTTCCTCATCCATCTGCTCGCGGAACTCGGCCAGTTGCGCTGCGCGGATCAGCTCGGTGGCCTGCGCCTCGCGGTCATAGGCGCGCGTGAACACGCGGTAGCTGTGGGCCGAGCCGGCCCAGGCGCGGCTGTCGCCGCTGAGCGCCACGGGCGGCGCATCCAGGCTTTGCGATTCAAAGTGCAGCGGCAGCGCGAAGCTGCCCCGCCGGCGCGGCCCGCCAGCGCCGCGCGGCGCCTCCTCCTGGGCTGACCGCACGGCCTGGCCCACCCAGCGGCTGATGGCCAGGGCCGGCGCAATGAAGGCCTGCTGGTCCTGCCGGTGGCGGCGCAGCAGGGCCCACTGCGCGCCCAGTTGGCCCGACAGGCCGGCGCGCGTGGCCTCGGCCAGGTCGGCCAGGGCATCGGGCGGCTCATGGCCGCTCAGGCGGCTCCAGGCGGTCAGCGCCACGGTGAACAGCAGGATGCCCAGGCTGCTTTCGGTCAGGCCCGAATCGGCAAAGGCCTGGCTCCAGTGCACAAAGCGCGCATGCAGGTTGGCGCGTGCACCGGGCCATTCCTCGGGCGCCAGGCTTTCCACGCGCAACTGCTCCAGCAGTTCGAACACCAGCCGCTCGACCGGGTCGCCGGGCAGGTGGCGCGCGTGCAGCGCGGCATCGCTCAGGCGCAGGCGCAGGCTGGCACCGTCGAGCAGGCCGCGCTGGTCGGCCAATCGGGCCGGCACATCGGATTGGTGGGCGGCAGCCAGCACCACGGGCGCCGTGCCCCGGTACAGCGTCTGCCCGCTCCATTGCAGCGAGGCATCGCCCGCCATGGCGCGCAGCAGCGCCCCGCCCCAGGCCTCCATGCGGGCCAGCGAGGGGGATGCCTCAGCAGGCATGGACGGGCTCGTCGCGCAGCGCCAGTTCCTGGCCGAAGCAGCGCTGGAAGTACTCGGCCACGATGGCCCGCTCGGCCGGCTCGCACTTGTTGAGGAAGGACAGCTCGAAGGCCAGCCGCAGGTCATGGAAGATCTGCGCGTTCTCGGCCCAGGTGATGACGGTGCGCGGCGACATCAGCAGCGACAGGTCGCCCACCGCAAAGCCCTTGCGCGTGAGCGCGGCCAGCGCCACCATGGCGGCCACCTGTTCGCGCCCCTGCGGCGTGGCCAACTGCGGCACGCGTGCCAGCACGATGGCGGCTTCCTCGGCCGGCGCCAGGTAGTCCAGGCTGGTGACCAGGTTCCAGCGGTCCAGCTGGGCGTGGTTGAGCATCTGCGTGCCGTGGTACAGGCCGATGAGGTTGCCCTGGCCGAGGGTGTTCATGGTGGCGAAGAGGCGGAACTGCGCATGCGGCTGGAGCACGCGCTTTTGGTCCAGCAGGGTGAAGCTGCCCTCGCGTTCGAGCACGCGCTGGATGACGAACATCACGTCGGGCCGGCCCGCGTCGTATTCATCGAAGACCAGGGCCACGGGCCGCTGCAGCGCCCAGGGCAGGATGCCTTCCTGGAACTGCGTGACCTGGCGGCCCTCCTGCAGCACGATGGCGTCCTTGCCCACCAGGTCCAGCCGGCTGATGTGCCCGTCGAGGTTGACGCGCACGCAGGGCCAGTTCAGCCGCGCCGCCACCTGCTCGATATGGGTGGACTTGCCCGTGCCGTGCAGCCCCTGGATGACCACGCGCCGGTTGTGCGCAAAGCCCGCCAGGATGGCCAGCGTGGCCTGCGGGTTGAAGCGGTAGGCCGGGTCCACGGCCGGCACATGCTCGCTGCGTTCGGCAAAGGCCGGCACCTGCATGTCGGTGTCCAGGCCGAAGGTCTCGCGCACGCCAAGCGTGCGCGTGGGATGCATCAGGGTCAGCTCAGTCATCGTCAGGGGCTCCCGGGGGGACTTCGTCGTTGATGCGCGCAATCGCCTCGGCCGCCGCGCGCAGTTGGGGAAGAAAGGACAGCGCCCGCTCGCGCGTGAAACGCATGATGGGCGCCTGCACGGCCAGCCCCATGTTCGAGGGGCCGCCCTGGATGGAGGGCACGAGCACGCCCAGGCACAGCAGGCCGGGCAGGAATTCCTCGTTGTCGAAGGCATGGCCCTGGGCGCGCACCTGGTCCAGTTCGGCGTCCAGCGCGTCGAAGGCCGTCAACGTATTGGCCGTGAAGCCTTCCAGCGGCACGGCCGACAGCAGCCGCCTGCGCTGCGCGGGCGCCATCTGGCTCAGGAACAGCTTGCCCGTGGCCGAGCAATGGGCCGGCACGCGCGAGCCCGGGTGCAGATAAAAGCGCAGCGGCGCGGGCGTCTCCACGCGGTCCAGGTAGAGCACCTCGCTGCCCGAGAAGGCGGTGATGTTGCAGCTCTCGCCGATGTCGCGCACCAGTTGCGCCAGCACCGCGTGGCGCGCGCCATGCGTGGTGTTGTTGAGCAGCACGCTTTCGGCCAGCCGCATCAGGCGCCGGCCCGTGCCGTAGTGCCGGCCATTGCCCTCGCGCTGCAGGATGCCCGCGCCCTCGAGCTGCTGGAGCATGCGGTGCATGGTGGGCTTGGGCAGGCCTGTCTCCTCGACCATGGTCTGCAGCGTGAAGGGCTCGTTCTTCTGGGCAATGGCCTCCAGCAGGGCGAACAGCCGCAGGTTGGGCGTGTCGCCATCGATACGGGCAGGGATGGGGTCACGGGTGTTCATGGTGTTGGTCATCATATGTTTTTCAATTTTTCGAGTCAATTTGTTCCGAAAAAAGAAATTTGTTTGACATCCAGGCGAAGTCAGTCCTAGACTTGCGCCGTAATTTCTTTTTTCGGAACATTAAGTTCCATTTTCAAGGAGACAACATGACTGCAGCCAACAATCGTACGGTGGTCGAAGGCGTCCAGAAGATGACCCCTTCCGAAGCCTTTGTGGAGACCTGCGTGGCCAACGGCGTCACGGAGATGTTCGGCATCATGGGCTCGGCTTTCATGGATGCCATGGACATCTTCGCGCCCGCCGGCATCCGCCTGATCCCCGTGGTGCACGAGCAGGGCGCGGCCCACATGGCCGACGGCTATGCGCGCGTCTCGGGCCGCCACGGCGTGGTGATCGGCCAGAACGGCCCCGGCATCAGCAACTGCGTGACCGCCATCGCCGCCGCCTACTGGGCCCACAGCCCCGTGGTCATGATCACGCCCGAGACCGGCACCATGGGCATGGGCCTGGGGGGCTTCCAGGAAGCCAACCAGCTGCCCATGTTCCAGGAGTTCACCAAGTACCAGGGCCATGTCTGCAACCCCAAGCGCATGGCCGAGTTCACGGCCCGCTGCTTTGACCGCGCCATCTCCGAGATGGGCCCCACCCAGCTGAACATTCCGCGCGACTACTTCTATGGCGAAGTGCAGTGCGAAATCCCCAAGCCCATGCGCGTGGAACGCGGCTCGGGCGGCGAAAACAGCCTGCAGGCCGCCACGGAACTGCTGGCCACGGCCAAGTTCCCCGTGATCCTGGCCGGCGGCGGCGTGGTCATGGGCGATGCGGTCGAGGAGTGCAGGCAGCTGGCCGAGCGCCTGGGCGCACCCGTGGTCACGGGCTATCTGCGCAATGACGCCTTCCCCGCCAAGCACCCGCTGTGGGCCGGCCCGCTGGGCTACCAGGGCTCAAAGGCCGCGATGAAGCTCATCGCCCAGGCCGACGTGGTGATCGCGCTGGGCTCGCGCATGGGCCCCTTCGGCACCCTGCCCCAGCACGGCATGGACTACTGGCCCAAGAACGCCAAGATCATCCAGGTCGAGGCCGACCACACCAACCTGGGCCTGGTCAAGAAGATTTCGGTGGGCATCCACGGCGACGCCAAGGCCGTGGCACGCGAGCTGGGCCGCCGCCTGCAGGGCCAGACCCTGGCCTGCGACGCCACCAAGGCCGCGCGCGCCGACACCATCGCCACCGAGAAGGCGGCCTGGGAGAAGGAGCTGGACGAGTGGACGCATGAGCGCGACCCCTACAGCCTGGACATGATCGAAGAGGCCAAGGGCGAGCGCACGCCCACGGGCGGCCAGTACTTGCATCCGCGCCAGGTGCTGCGCGAGCTGGAAAAGGCCATGCCGCCGCGCGTGATGGTCTCCACCGACATCGGCAACATCAACTCCGTGGCCAACAGCTACCTGCGCTTCGACGAGCCGCGCAGCTTCTTCGCGCCCATGAGCTTCGGCAACTGCGGCTATGCCCTGCCCACCATCATCGGTGCCAAGTGCGCGGCGCCCGACCGCCCGGCCATCGCCTACGCCGGCGACGGCGCCTGGGGCATGAGCATGGTGGAGATCATGACCGCCGTGCGCCATGACATTCCCGTCACGGCCGTGGTCTTCCACAACCGCCAGTGGGGCGCCGAGAAGAAGAACCAGGTGGACTTCTACAACCGCCGCTTCGTGGCCGGCGAGCTGGAAAGCGAGAGCTTCGCAGCCATTGCCAGCGCCATGGGCGCCGAGAGCATCGTGGTCGACCAGATCGAGGACGTGGGCCCGGCGCTGAAGAAGGCCATCGACCTGCAGATGAACCACGGCAAGACCTGCGTGATCGAGGTGATGTGCACGCGCGAACTGGGTGACCCGTTCCGCCGCGATGCGCTCTCCAAGCCCGTGCGCTTCCTCGAAAAGTACAAGGACTTTGTCTAACCCCCTGAGGCGCTGACGCGCCTTCCCCCTCTCTACCCGCTGCGCGGGGGAGGGGGACGACACCCTCGGTGCGGGGCGGCCCTTCCTCGGTGTCCCTGGGATGGGCCGCGCCGGTTTCATGCGCCTGGGTGAAGCGCAAGGCCCTCGAAAGCCGATTCCCAGATTCCCTGCGTTGCTCGCGCCGGGCCCTGTACTTTCCCGCAGGAGCTTTCATGGTCCCCCCACTTTCACTTGCCGTGGCCGCCGATGATGCGCCCGCCACGCCCCGTCCCCATCTCCAGCACTTGCTCGACCAGGCCAAGGCGCAAGGCCCCATTCCCGTGGCCGTGGCCTATCCCTGTGATGCGGGCTCGCTGCAGGCCGCCATGCAGGCCACGCAGGCGGGCCTGATCACGCCGCTGCTGGTCGGCCCCGAGGCACGCATCCGGGCGGCGGCCCAGGCGGCCGGGCTGGACCTGGCGGGCGCATCCATCCACTCCACAGCCGACGATCCACGCGCGGCGGCTGCCCAGGCGGCGGCGCTGTGCGGCAGCGGCCAGGCGCGCGCGCTGATGAAGGGCAGCCTGCACAGCGACGAGTTGCTGGGCGCCGCCGTGGCGCGCGAGGCCGGCCTGCGCGGCAGCCGCCGCGCCAGCCATGTGTTCGTGATGGACCTGCCGGGCTTCGAGCGCCCGCTGCTGATGACCGATTGCGTGGTCAACATCTTCCCCACGCTGATGGACAAGCGCGACATTGCGCAGAACGCCATCGACCTGGCCCGTGCCATCGGCATTGCCCGGCCGCGCGTGGCCGTGCTCTCGGCGGTGGAGACGGTCAACCCCGCCATTCCCGGCACCATCGACGCGGCCGCGCTGTGCAAGATGGCCGACCGGGGGCAGATCAGCGGCGCCATCCTCGACGGGCCGCTGGCCTATGACAACGCCATCTCGCTGCGCTCGGCGCATCACAAGGGCATCGTCTCCGATGTGGCCGGCCAGCCCGACGTGCTGCTGGTGCCCAGCCTGGAGGCCGGCAACATGATCTACAAGCAGCTGGTCTACATGGCCGACGCCGAATGCGCGGGCCTGGTGCTGGGCATGCGCGTGCCCATCGTGCTGACCAGCCGTTCGGACTCGGTGGCCAGCCGCATTGCGTCCTGCGCGCTGGCCGTGCTGGCCAGCGCGGCGGGCGGCAAGGAGCAGTCATGAGCCAGGTCCAAGCACAGGTGGCTGCGCAGGCGCCCGTGCCGCGCATGCTGCAGTGGCTCAGGCTCCTGCCCGGCACGGGCCTGTCGGGCGTGATCGCGCTGGCGGCGACCTTCGTCTCCACGCTGCATGGCGGGCCGCAGCTGCTGTTCGCGCTGTTCTTCGGCGTGGCCTTCCACTTCCTGAGCCAGGACGCGCGCGCCAAGCCCGGCATCGAGTTCTGCGCGCGCGGCGTGCTGCGCCTGGGCGTGGGCCTGCTGGGTGCGCGCATCACGGCCACGCAGATCGCGGGCCTGGGCTGGACCACGGCGCTGATCGTTATCGCCGCCGTGGTCACCACGCTGCTGTGCGGCACGCTGCTGGGCCGGCGCCTGGGCCTGACGCGCCCGCAGGGCGTGCTGTCGGGCGGCGCGGTGGCCATCTGCGGCGCCTCGGCGGCGCTGGCCATCTCGTCGGTGCTGCCGCGCGACAAGGACAGCGACCGCTTCACGCTGACCGTGGTGGTCACGGTCACCGTGCTGTCCACGGCCGCCATGGTGCTGTACCCGCTGGTGGCGCGCGCCTTGCATCTGCCGCCCGAGCTGGCGGGCCTGTTCATCGGCGGCACCATCCACGACGTGGCCCAGGTGGTGGGCGCGGGCTACACCATCGACCAGGCCACGGGCGACTACGCCACCATCGTCAAGCTGTTCCGCGTGTCCATGCTGGCCGTGGTGGTGGTCATGGTCTCGGCCCTGTTCAAGCGCCAGCGCGAGGCGGCGGCCGAGCAGCACCACGGCAAGAAGCCGGGCCTGGTGCCCTGGTTCCTGTGGGTGTTCGTCGCGCTGGTGGCCATCAACTCGCTGGGCTGGGTACCGCCGGGCCTGCAGCACCAGTTGAGCGACCTGTCGCGCAACTGTCTGGTGCTGGCCATTGCGGCACTGGGCCTGAAGACCTCGTTCCAGCAACTGGCCCAGGCAGGCTGGCGACCCTTTGCGCTGCTGGTGGTGGAGACGCTGTGGATGGCGGCCTTCGTGCTGATCGCCATCGAGATCGAGATGCGCTGACGCCTGCACAGGCATTGCCGCAAGAGGCCCGCCCTGCGCGGGCCTTTGTCATGGCGCCACACATCGCTTGATGGGCATGCACCAAGATGATACATTTGCACACAAATTTTTGATCCACATCAACGCCCTACCGCGCCGTGAACGTTTTTCGCAAGCAAGCCGGCAGATTCCGCAGGCTGACCGCCACCCAAGTCCTCACCCTGCTGCGCAATCAGCAACCCCGGCAAGCCGCCCTGCTGCGGCTGCTGCCCTGCCTGTCGATGCTGGCCGTGTGCGCGGTGCTGCTCGATTCCCTGCTGCCCATTCCGCTGTGGGCCATCGCCAGCCTGACCGTGGTCATGGCCGCCTACATCGCCCACAACTGCCAGTCCTTTGTCGCCACCCAGCGCAGAAAGTCCACGCTGCGCCATCTCGCGCGCTCCTGCCTGCTGCACGCCGGCTGAAGCACAAGTGCCCCTGGGTGCCGGGCGTCAGGCACCGCCTCTGGCATAGGCCGTCAGCGCCTGGGCCACGGCCTTGAAGACCACGGCGCAGCGCTCGCTCTTGCGCAGGTCCTCGTGCATGGCCACCCAGGTATCGAGCTTCCATGAAAACGCCTGGGGCAGCACCCGCACCAGGTCCGGCTCCCGGGCCGCCAATGCCGACTGGCACACGCCAATGCCAAAGCCCGCGCGGATGGCGCCCAGCTGGGCCAGGTCGCTGTCAGAGCGCAGCGCCATGCCTTCGCGCGTGAGCATGGGAAACTGCTGCTGCATCTTTCGGATCAGGGCGCTTTCATGGTCGAAGCCGATGAGCGAATGCCCGGCCAGGTCCTCCAGCGATTCCGGCACGCCGCGTGCGGACAGATAGCTTTCATGGGCATGCAACCCCAGCTCGATGGCGCCGATATGGCGTGCCACCAGCGCCTCCTGCTGCGGCCGGAACATGCGCACGGCCACGTCGGCCTCGCGGCGCAACAGGTCATCCACCGCGTTGGACAGCACCAGCTCGATGCCCAGTTCAGGGTGTGCCGCGCGCAATTGCGCAAGCACAGGCGGCAGCACCTCCACGCCCACCACCTCGCTGGCCGTCAGCCGTACCGTGCCGCGCACGCCCGAGCCATGGCTGGCCGCCACGCGGCGCAGCGCGGCCGCCGTCGCGGCCATGCTGGCTGCATAGGGCTGAAGCTCGTAGGCCGCCTCCGTGGGCGCGAAGCCATCGGATGAGCGGGTGAACAGTTGCAGGCCCAGCGCCGACTCCAGCCCGTCGATGTGGCGGCCCACGGTCGGCTGCGCCACACCCATGGCCCGGCCCGCCGCTGACAGCGACCCGGACTCCAGCACCTGCAAAAAACTGCGATACCACTCCCAGTGGGGTTCCGACATCACTCATCCATTCATTTATGCATGGACACCAGAGAATTCTAGGCAATTTTCTTTTTGCAGCGGGTTGCTGACACTGAGGCTGTCACCACAGGACCCAGCCCATGCCATCCATTGCACTCTTCGGCGCCGCAGGCGCCATCGGCCAGAGCCTGGCCACCGCGCTCAGACAACAGGGCCGCGCCTACCGCGTGGTCGGCCGCAGCGAAGCCAGCCTGCGCCAGACCTTCGGCGCCGACCCGCTGGCCGAGATCGTCCCCTGGAACCCGGACAGCACCGGCTCCGTCGAGGCTGCCGCCCACGGCGTGGACACGCTGGTCTACCTGGTGGGCGTGAACTACTGGCAGTTCGCATTGCATCCCGAGCTCATGCGCAGGACGCTGGACGGCGCCATTGCCGCCGGCGTGCGCCGCATCGTACTGATCGGCACCGTCTATCCCTATGGAAAGGCGCAGGCCCATGCCGTGAAGGAAGACCATCCACGCAACCCGCATACCTTCAAGGGCCGCATGCGCAAGGCGCAGGAAGACCTGCTGCTGCAGGCCCACGCACAGGGCCGCATCGAGGCCGCCGTACTGCGCCTGCCCGACTTCTACGGCCCGGGCGTGCACAACAGCCTGCTGCACGGAGCCTTCGAGGCGGCGGCCCGTGGCGGCCGGGCCGACATGGTCGGCCCGCTGGACCGGCCGCATGAGTTTGTCTATGTGCCCGATGTGGGCCCCGTCGTGGCGCGCCTGATCGGCACGCCGCAGGCTTTCGGCAAGGTCTGGCACCTCGCCGGCGCGGGGGCGATCACGCAGCGCGACGTCGTCTCGGAGATCGAACGCCTGACCGGCAGGCCGTTGAAGCTGCGCGTTGCAGGAAAGACCGCGCTGCGCCTGGCCGGCCTGTTCAACCCCTTCATGCGCGAGCTGGCCGAGATGCACTACCTGCTGACCGATCCGCTGATCATGGAGGACTCCGCCCTGCACGCCCTGCTGGGCCCCATCGCCAAGACGCCCTATGCGCAGGGCATATGCGCAACGCTCAACGCCGCCATGGCAAGTGCCGACTCACACTTGGCCGCGGCCTGAGCCTGGCCTGCAGCCCGAAAAAAAAAGCCCTGACAGCAAAACTGTCAGGGCCTTTGTCTACCTGGCAGGGGAGGAAGGACTCGAACCCTCGCATGCCGGAATCAAAATCCGGTGCCTTTACCAACTTGGCGACTCCCCTAGAAGACTTAAATTCTAATACGTTTTTTTGGCCCGAAATCCAAAATTCCAAAAATTTCGACACCGCCAAAGTTGTCTTCATGGCGCGGCCAGGGCTCCCTCAAGACAGCGGAGTATCGCCTCCCGCCCCATCGCCGTGAAACAGCCAATGAAGACAAACACGGACTCCGAGACCCTGGCCCCATGCAGGCTGGCAATGCGCAAGCGCCCACCCACCACGTGGACTTCCTGGACGCTGTCCTGCCCGCCCAGCCGCACGATGCCCTTGGCCCGCAACAGGGGGACAGGCAGCGTACGCAGCGCCTGCCGCAACCGCTGCCGGTCAAAGCAGCGGCGCGTTGCGTAGGAAAAGCTGCCCACTTCGGCCATGCCGGCCATGTTCCCGGCCTGGCTTTTCCAGGAGCCGCCCGCTTGCAGCAGGCCTTGCGGGCGGCGTGGCGAGGCAGCCGCATCAATGAACACGGCCAGCGGTATCTCGCCATGTCGGGCAGCCAGCACCACGGCACCGGGCGCCATGCCGGCCACGCGCGCGGCCACCTTTTCGGTGGCACATGCGCCGGCCAGATCGGCCTTGGTCAGCACCAGCGCCGTCGCGCCCGAGATCTGGCGGCGGACCATGTCGCCGACCAGCGGGTCGCGCAGTTGCTCATCGACGTCCTGGACATCCACCACCACCAGGATGGCGTTGAGCTGCAGAGCGGGGTCGAGCATGCCGACCTGGGCGATGCGCACGGGGTCGGAGACGCCGCTGGCCTCGATGACCAGCAGGTCCGGTCGGTCAGGCCGCGCGCCCACGGCGGCCAGGGCCTCGGCCAGCCGGCCGCCGATGGAGCAGCAGATGCAGCCGTTTTCCAGCTGCAGCACGTCGCTGCTGCGTGTGCGGATCAGGGCGGCGTCGATGTTGATCTCGCCGAAGTCGTTGACCAGCACGGCCACGCGCAGGCCATCGGCACGCTCCAGCAGCCGGTTGAGCAAGGTGGTCTTGCCCGCGCCCAGATAGCCGCCCACGACGACCATGGGAACGGGCGCCCGCTGCGCCGCGGCGGCCGGCGTGCTCATGGCGCTGACCCGGGCGCGGGGAAGATGCGGCCGCCCAGCACGGTGCCCCAGACCTTCACGTCCTTGAGGGCCGCTGGCGCCACCGCGCGGGGATCGTCCTCCAGCACGGCGAAGTCCGCCAGCTTGCCGGGCTCGATGCTGCCCACGCGCTGCTCCAGCTTCAGGGTGCGGGCCGCGCCCATGGTGATGGCATGCAGGGCATCGTCCACCGACAGGCGCTCGGCCTCGCCCAGCACGCGGCCTGAAGCGGTTTCGCGCTGCACCGCGCACCAGGCGGTGAACAGGGGGTGGATAGGGGTGATGGGCGCATCGGAATGCATGGCGAAATCCATGCCCAGGCGCCGCGCCGTGCCCGCTGCATTCATGCGCGAGGCCCACTGCATGCCCACGGTCTGCTCGGCGTGGGCATCGCCCCAGTAGTAGAGATGGTTGGAGAAGAAGTTGACACACATTCCCAGGCGCGCGGCGCGCTGCAGCTGGGCGCTGCTGGCCAGCTGGCAGTGCTGCAGGGTGTGGCGATGGTCGGCGCGCGGGTGCCTGGCCAGCAGGTCCTCGATCACATCCAGCACCACCTCGGTGGCCTCGTCTCCGTTGGTGTGGATGTGCAGTTGCAGACCGGCCAGGTGGAAGGGCTCGAACAGCGCGGGCAGCTGCGACGGGGGAATCAGCCACAGGCCGTTGGGCTGCCCGCCCGCGTAGCCGGGAGCGCGCAGGCGCGCGGTGAAGCCCTGGATGGAGCCGTCCACGATGAACTTGACGGGGCCGAACTGCAGCTTGTCGCTGGCCGAGGACGCCGCTGCAGCATGCACGCGCGCGGCACCGCCTTCCGGGTTGCGCTGCGGCGCGAAGGCCGGGACGATGCGCAGCGGATAGGCCGCGTCGCCCGTTACCTCGCGCAGCGCGGCCAGGCCATGGGGCGAGAGATCGCTGACCAGGTCGGTGGCCGTGGTCACGCCCGCGAGCTGGGCCACGCGGCCGAACTTCCAGATCGCCTCGCGCTGCTCGGCGGCGGCCAGCGACAGCGCGCTGCCGATCACCTTCTGCACCGGATACATGGCGGCGAATTCCTGCAGCTCGCCCGTGGGCTGGCCCTCGGCATCCTTGTGGATGCCGTCGATGTCGGTGTCCTCGTCGATGCCGGCCAGCGCCAGCATGGCCGAGTTCACATTCATCAGGTGCACGCTGGCGTGCAGGATGACGATGGGCCGCGTGGCGGAGACACGGTCCAGCTCGCGCACCGACAGCCGGCTGCTGCCGAAGAGGATGGGATCGAAGCCCCAGGCCAGCAGCGTGGCCTGCGCATCGGGCAGAGCACGCTCGGCCTCGGCCAGGCGCGCCAGCACGGCGTCCAGCGTGCGCAGGCCGGGCCACAGGCGGCCCTCGGGATCGCGCCGATCGAAGTAGCCCAGGTACACGGCCTCCCACATGGCGCCTTCCATCAGGTGGCTGTGCGCCTCGATCAGGCCGGGCATGAGGACCTTGTCGCACAGGCGGTCGATGCGCTCGGCCTCGGGCCAGGCAGCCATGTCGGCCTCCTGGCCAACGGCCAAGATGCGGCCGCCCTGCACGGCCACATGGGTGGCCTGCGGCTGGGCCGGGTTCATGGTGAGGATGGTGCGCGCCACAAAGACCTGCGTGCGCGCGTTCTCGTCGTGGTTCATGGTGGTGGTCTTTTTCAGGCGGCCTTGACGCGCGCGGCACCGGGCAGATAGTGGACGATGGCCGTGACCAGCAGGTTCAGCGCCAGGCTGATGAAGCCCAGGTTGATGCCACCGAAATCCGGCTGCTGGATGTACAGCGCAATGGCCAGCGCCTGGCCGCAGGCAATGCCCAGGGCAACGGCCATGGGCCGGATGCGCCAGCCAAACAGGATGGCCATCATTCCCGGGAAGAACTGCGTCACGCCGTAGTAGGTGGTGTTGATCAGCGTCAGCATCAGATTGGGCGTGAGCAGCGTCATCACGATGGACAGCACCAGGTAAATGACGATCACCACCTTGGCGCCCTGCTTTTGCTTGGCCTCGGGTAGGCCGGGCAGCAGGTTGCGGGCCACGATGGGGCCGATGGCCAGGCAGATGCCCGCCAGCACCAGCAAGCCCGACAGCGCGGCGCCTGCGGCCACCAGGCCCAGCAGCCAGTCGGGCAGCAGTCGCACGGCAGCCGCGAAGAAGGCCTCGTTGGGCGATGCCAGCTGCAGGTTCTGGCTGATGGCGTAGTACGAGGCCAGCACCAGGAAGGGGTACATCAGCATGTACAGCGGCATGGCGATCTGCGTGCGGCGGATGGTGTGCGAACTCTTGGCCGTGAAGAAGTTCTGAACCGCGAACGGCATCATGTAGAAGCCCAGCGCCTGGAACAGCATGGTGCTCATGGAAAAGCGCAGCTGCGTATCGGTCATGTGGTTGCTGACCTTGGCGCTGGCGGCGGTGAACACATCGCCCACGCCCGCATGCCAGCCCACGGCCACGCCCGTGGCGATGATGGCCACCACCATGAGGATGTCCTTGAGGATGGCGATATAGGCCGAGGCGCGCACCCCCGAGATGGCGATGTAGGTGAAGGCCAGGCCCGCAGAGATCAGCAGCAGGTGCAGCGGCTGGAAATTCCATCCCAGGCCCTTGAGCGCGGCCACCAGCCCCGTGAACTGCAGCTGGCCCCAGGGCAGCAGGAACAGGATGGCCGAGCCGGCCACGATCAGCTCCAGCGCACGGCTGCCGAAGTGGCCCTTGAACAGGTCCGGCAGCGTGATGGCGTTGTGCCGCAGCCCCGCCTTCCAGATCATGGGGCCGAGGAAGTAGCCCAGCGGATAGGCCAGCAGGATGTAGCCCAGGAACCAGACGCCATATGTCGGCCCCTTGGCGTAGATGCCGCCCGGAAAGCCGACCATGGTGCCGATGCTGTAGATCTCGCCAGCGGCCAGGAAGAACACCAGGTAGGCGCCGAACTGGCGGGAGGCGACGAAGAAGTCATGCACGCTTTGCGCACCCTTGCCCGTGCGCGAGCGGATGGCCAGGTACAGGGACAGCGCGATGAAGCCCAGAAAGACTGCGGTGGTCATGGCGGTGCTCCCTTCAGGCGGACTGCGCGTCGTCGGCTTCGTGGCGGTCGAACATCAGCCAGCACACGAGCATGCACAGCGACGTCAGCACGAACCACATGAAGATCCACAGGTAGATGAAGGGCACGCCGAACACGAAGCGATTGACGGACGCGACCCAGGGAAGCAGGCCGATCACCGCGATGTACGGGATGCCTATGCCGATGAACAGCTTGAGCATGGTTTGTCTCCTTTTGCTCCGATGAAAGAGTTGGCGGTTGTGGCCGCTCTATAGAACATTTCAATGTCCCTGGATGCGATCTTAGGAAGCGCCTACCTATAATTCAAATGAAAAATTTGCCAACAAACCATGAGGACTCCGCATGGATACACAGAAGCTGCGGCACCTGCTGGCCATCGTCGAGCACGGCACCTTTTCCGACGCAGCGCGCGCCGTACACCTCACCCAGCCGGCGCTCAGCCGCAGCATCCGCGCGCTGGAAGATGAACTCAGGGCGCAGCTGTTCGACCGGGGCGCGCGGCGCGCCCGGCTGACAGTGTTTGGCGAGCTCGTGGCCGAGCGTGCACGCCGCATGCGGCTGGAGGAAACCCAGTTGCGGCGTGACCTGGAGCTGCTGCGCGGCGGCCAGGAAGGCGCGCTCGCCATTGGCGTGGCGCCCGCGCCCGCGGCGCTGCTGCTCAAGCCCTTTCTGATCCACATGGCGCAGGCGCATCCGCGCGTGAAGGTGCGCGCCGAAATGGGTGCCACCAGCGCATTGCTGCAGCTGCTGCGCAACGAATCCATCGATGCCATCGTCGGCGACGCCTACGTGCTGCGCGCCGCCGATGACGTGGAGATGGAACTGCTGGGCGAGCTGCCGGCCGGCCTGGTCTGCCGCGCGGGCCACCCCGTGCTGCAAAACCCCGGCATGGACGAGATCCGCCGCTACCCGCTGGCCACCACCACGTTGAGCACGGCCATGGCGCGGCAGCTGGCCGAGCTGTGGGGCGAAGGCGCCGAGCCCGACAAGCTGTTCACCCTGCACTGCAACGACCTGGACCTGCTGCGCGGCGTGACCCTGGCCACGGACACCTTGCTGTTCGGCGTGCTGTCCATCACCCGCAAGGAGCGCGCCAGCGGCGCCATGGCCGAAGTGCCCCTGCCCGCCGATCCCCGCCGATGCGGCCGCTACGGCATGGCGCGCATGGCCGCGCGCACCCTGTCACCGGCGCTGGACACGGCCTACGCCTTCACACGCACGCACTGGCGCGAGCTGTCGGAGCACGATCAGGAGCCCGGTTGATCGACGCTCAGCCGGCCGCCGGGGCCTGTGCATGTGCCTGTGCATGCGCCAGGCCCAGCGGCAAGGTCTGCGCGCGCAGCCAGTCCAGCACCAGGGCGAAGCTGGCCTCGTCCTGCACCGGCCGGGGCGACATAAGCACGTAGTGCGAGCCATCGGCCACGAAGCCGCGCGGCGCGCACAGCGTGCCGCTGGCCAGGTCATCGGCCACCAGTGCCAGCGGGCCGATGGCGACGCCGGCCCCGGCCACGGCGGCCTGCAGGCTCAGGTAGAAATGCTCGAAGCGCACCTCGCGACCGGCCCGCAGCGGCACGCCGGTCAGTTCGCTCCAATGCCGCCATGCGTCCGGCCGCGACTGCGTATGCAGCAGCACCCCGCCCAGCGGCCCTGAGCGTGCCAGCGCCTTGGCAAGCGCGGGCTTGCAGACGGGCCCCACGCGCTCTTGCAGAAAGGGCTCGGCCACCACATCGGCGCCCATGTCGAAATCCGCGCGGCGTATGGCCAGATCAATGCCCTCGCGCGCAAAGGGCACGGAGCCGCCGGCCGATACCAGGCGCAGCTCGCGCTGCGTGCCGATCGCTTCCTGCAAACCGCCCAGACGCGGAATCAGCCAGCGCATCAAAAACGTGGGCTCGCACGACAGCACCAGCGGCCGGTCCGGCCCTGCCGCCTGCCGCGCGCGGCCCAGCGCGCCGCGCAGGCGCTCCAGCGCCAGGGCCACCTCCTCGGCCAGCACGCGGGCCGTGGGCGTGGCAATGATGCTGCGGTTGCTGCGCTGGAACAGCGCAAAGCCCAGCGCCTCCTCCATGTCGCGCACGGCACGGCTCACGGCGCCATCGGTCAGGTGCAGCTCGCGCGCGGCCTTGGAGACACTGCCATGGCGCACCGTGGCCTCGAAGGCGCGCAGGGCAGACAGCGGCGGCATGTGGACGGGTGCGGGCATGGCAATGGCGGCTCTAGACAGGTGGAACAGCGGACTTTCAGTTGAACATTGCTCAATTGAATGATGAGTCTATATCGATTTATTACTGGAGCATCTTCATGCAAAGTAAGCCCATCGATTGAGGTTTCAGCAAGAACCATGAAGCACTCCAGCCCCAACTCCGCCAACCCCTCGGCCAGCACCCCGGCCAGCGCGCCCCTGGCCATCACCATGGGCGATCCATTGGGCATCGGGCCCGAGATCATCGTCAAGCTGGCAATGGACCCTGCGCGGCCCTGCACGCCGTTTCTCGTCATCGGCGACATCGCCCGGCTGCAGCGGGCGGCCGATGGGCTGGGCGTCCATCCGCAGATCCGGGCCATCGAGACACCGGCCCAGGTCCCTGCCCTGGTGCCGCCCGCCACGCTCTTCGTGCTGCAGACCGGCGAGGACCTGCCGCCGGACCTGCCCTGGGGCTGCGTCGATGCACGCGCCGGCGCGGCCTGTCATGCCTATATCCAGCGCGGCATCGACCTGGCCCTGGCTGGCGACGTCTCGGGCCTGGTGACCGCCCCCATCCACAAGGAAGCGCTGCGCGCGGCAGGCTGCCTGCATCCGGGCCATACCGAGATGCTGGCCGAGCGTTCCGGCACACGCGACTTCGCCATGATGCTCGCCAATGATGAGCTGCGGGTGCTGCTGGTCTCCATCCATGTGCCGCTGCAGCAGGCCATCGCCTCCGTGACCATGGACAACGAGCTGCGCGCCATTCGCCTCGCGCACCAGGCCTGCCGCGCGTTCGGCATCCCCCGGCCCCGGGTGGCCGTGGCAGGGCTCAATCCGCATGCCGGTGAAAACGGTCTGTTCGGGGACGAGGACCGCTCGGTGATCATCCCCGCCATTGCCGCCGCGCGCGCCGAAGGCATCGACGCCAGCGGCCCCTGGCCCGGCGACACGGTCTTCATGCGGGCGCGCCGGGGCGAGTTCGACGTGGTGGTCGCCCAGTTCCATGACCAGGGGCTGATTCCCGTGAAATACCTGGGTGTGGAGCAAGGCGTGAACATCACCGTGGGCCTGCCCTTTGTGCGCACCTCGGTGGACCATGGCACGGCCTTCGACATCGCGGGCACGGGCCGCGCCGACCACGCCAGCCTGGCCTGCGCGCTGCGCCAGGCGGCAGCCATGGTGCAGGCCACCCGTACCGGTACCAGTGCACGAACGCAACGCCCGGACTTCATCTTCATGCTCACGCAGCAGGACAGGACCATTGCCGATGCGCGCGAGCGGCTGCGCGAGGTGCTGGCCCAGGGCGTTCGCCATGTGGGCTTCAAGGACATCGGCCTGCCCCTGCCCGAGCTGCATGCCCTGGCCCGGGACATCCGTGCGGGCGGCGCCAGGGTCTATCTGGAGGTTGTCAGCCTCGACGAGGCCAGCGAAGTGGCCTCCGCCCGCGCGGCGGTCGACATCGGGGTGGACGTGCTCATGGGTGGCACACGGCCCGAGGCGGTGCTGCCCGTGCTGCGCGGCAGCGGCATTGCGTACTACCCGTTTCCCGGCAAGGTGAGCGGGCATCCGAGCGTGCTTTCAGGCCCGGTACAGGACATCGTGGCCAGCGCCCGCCGCATGGCGGGGCTGGACGGCGTGCATGGCCTGGACCTGCTGGCCTACCGCTTCCACGGCGATGTGCCGGCCCTGATCAAGGCCGTCTGCGATGCGGTGGACAAACCCGTGGTCGTGGCCGGCTCCATTGATCGCAGTGAACGCATCGCGGCCGTGCTGGCCGGCGGCGCAGCGGGCTTCACGATAGGCACTGCCGCCTTCGAGGAGACTTTTCCGGCCGCGCGGCCTGGGCTGGCGGCGCAATTGCAGGCCATACAGGCGCTGGTGGACTGACGCCGGCCATGCCGGCTATGCCGGCCCGCGCCTCGCACGCCGGGGTCACGGTCCAGCAGCAGCTGCAGCGGTTTCGCCCACCGGTGCCCGGGCGTTCTCACAGCCCCAGGTACAGGGCCAGCAGCGAAACGGCGGCCGGCACGGCCTGCACCCAGAGGATCTTGCGGCTGGCGGTGGCGGCGCCATACAGGCCTGCCACCAGCACGCACAGGAGAAAAAAGTACTTGAACGCCAGGCCGTCGGCGCCCTGCGCCAGCCCCCAGATCAGCCCTGCGGCGAGAAAGCCGTTGTAAAGCCCCTGGTTGGCGGCCAGCGTCCTGGTCTGCTGCGCAAATTCCGGCGTCAGCCCAAAGGCCTTCCTGCCAGCCGGCCGGTCCCAGAGAAACATCTCCAGCACGAGGATGTAGACATGGATTGCGGCGACGATGCCTATGAGAACGTTGGCCATCTGGGTGGATAGGAAAGTGGACAGGCCCCTGTATACGGGATGCATCCGCCGCCGTCCATGCCCGCCGCGCCACACATGGCCTGCAACGGCCTGCCCGTGTCACCCGGAAGACTTGCTGCCGGGTGGCACGGGCTTTTCCACTGGCTTTTGCGCACTCTCTGCCGGCGCCACGGCACCTGCGGCCGCACCGCCCAGCGCACCGGCCACGCTGCCTACCGTGCCGCCCACCACCACACCCACCGGGCCTGCAATGACCGCACCGGCGGCAGCGCCGGCAGCGGCTCCGGCCAGTACGCCGCCGCCGATGAACACCGAGCGTGACTCGCGCTGCGCATCCTGCGGCGACAGCTGGTACTGGGCAGCTGCCTCGGGGTCCTGGGAAGGTACGCCGTGGCCCGGTCGTGCCTGTTCGGCCAGGTCTTCGTCCTCCACCGCATCTGCAGACACCGGCGGGATGGATGGCTTGTTGCTTGCATTCATGGGAATCTCCTTCGGGGATGGACCGTGGACGCGGGACTGCATCCGCTGCATCCCTCTTGCAGTTTTCGTTGTACGCCTGTGCCCGCCAGGCCGACGCCGGCCCAGGCTGCGCTGCCGCGTCAGCAAAGGGCCGCAGCTGCGCAGACCTTGACTACAAGGGCTCGTAGGACCTGGCCTCCGGCACCCAAGGACCCTCCTACGCCGGTCGCGGCGCACCGACTACCCGGAGCACTTCATTGCGGTCCTAAGCTGGAACCCAGAAGCACACAGGCTTCGACTTCGCCAGGCGATGCACGGGCTTTGAAGGGGCCGCCTCCCGCGCCTTTTCCCATGCCGCATCGCCCAGCCGCCAGATGCACAGCGTCGGCGTGCCAGCACCAACCCACTCAATGGAGAGCCTCATGGTCACACCCAACACCGTATCGAGCGTCATTTCTTCCGAAACCGTCAGCGGCACCAATGTCTACAACCCCGCAGGCGACAAGCTGGGCAGCATAGACACGCTGATGATCGACAAGCTGTCCGGCAAGGTGCGCTACGCCGTGATGGAATTCGGCGGCTTCCTGGGCATCGGCACGGACCGCTATCCGCTGCCCTGGGAATCCCTCAAGTACGAGCCCGACATGAACGGCTACGTGGTGTCGCTCACGCGCGAGCAGCTGGACAACGCGCCCCGCTATGAGCGCGACACGGCACCGGCCTACACCGATGAATATGGACGCCGCGTGAACGATTACTACGGCGTGCCCTACCTGTAAATCCCGACCCTTGCGGTCTTTGACACAGCCCCGTTCGCGGGGCGTTTTCTTTGGTGCGGATAGCTGGCCAAGGAAGAACGCCCTGCGCGACTTCACTCCCTCATTCCAGGAGAACTCCCATGAATACCACCCCACCGGCCATCGACTACAAGGCCTGCATGGATGCCTGCCAGGCCTGCATCATTGCCTGCAATACCTGTGCCGCCGCCTGCCTGAAGGAAACAGACGTCCAGATGATGGCCGCCTGCATTGCCCAGGATCTTGAATGCGCGCAGGTCTGCGAACTGGCCGTGGCCTCAATGGCGCGCCAAAGTCCGCATGTCTCAGACATCTGCCGCCTGTGCGCCCGGATCTGCCAGGCCTGCGCCGACGAATGCAGCAAGCATTCCCACGACCATTGCCAGACCTGCGCGGCAGCCTGCCAGCAATGCGCCATGTCGTGCAATCTCATGGGCATGCAGTCGCACTGACGCCGCTGGCCTTTGTCACGACAGCCGGCCAGGCACCCATCCTGCAAACCGGCAGGAAAAAAAGCCACCGGCGCTGTCGTCATCCGCCCTATATCGGCAGCCTTCGGCGCTGCCTACACTTTGATGCATATCCACGCACAAAGGAGATGGGCATGGCACTGAACATCAGCATAGAACAGCGGTTCCTTACCCTCCTGGGCCAGTTGAAGCACATGCCTCCCTGCTCATCCCGCCAGGAAGCGCACGACATGCTCCTGCTGCTGTGGATGCGCATCTGCGAAGGCGCAGGCGCGCGCAGGCAATTGCTCAACAGCATGCGCCAGCGCACGCTGTGCGCAGAGCACGGCTGGAAAAACCTCGACAAAAGCCCCTGCTACTGGGATTCGGAGACCACGCCGGGCATCCGAATCTATCTGCATGCCAATGGCACCATCGTCATTCAAAGACAGGGCGGAGCGCAGGATTCCGAAATCCTGCACTTCAGCAGCCACCGGGAGTTTGTCGAGGCGTAGACAAAGGCCTCGCGCTCAATCCCGAACAATGGCGGAATATTGAAAAACCTAGGTGCAAACACCGACGATGTCCCACATGCGACATCGACCCTGTCTCCATAAAATGCGTCATTGTGTAGCACACTATCCATGAGGAACATATGACAGCAGATTACAAAACCCTGCTCAAGCAAAAGAGCGAGCTTGAGGCACGGATTGCCGAAACGCTGAAGGCGGAGAAAGGCGGAGTCATCGCCAAGGTCCGAGAACTCGTCCATGAGTTCGGATTGACCCACGACGACATCTTCAGCGCCCGCAAAACCAAGTCCGCCAACATTGGCGTGCCGAAATACCGGGACCCCGCCACCGGAGCCACCTGGACGGGACGGGGCAAGCCGCCGCGCTGGATCGAAGGCAAGGACCGCAAGGCCCTCGAGATCTGAGCATGGCCCGCCAACGCGGGCATTTTTTATGGCGGCCCCAATCGCCCGGACTCTCGCCAGGCAATGCCAGAAACAGAAAAACCCAGTGCTATTCACATAGCACTGGGTTTCATGTTTCTGGCGGAGAGGGAGGGATTCGAACCCTCGGTACGTTCGCACGTACGCCTGATTTCGAGTCAGGTACAATCGACCACTCTGCCACCTCTCCGCAGCGTCGAAGCTGAAATTATAGCCTAAAAATTCAGGCCTTCAGCAAAGTCTGTCCGCCCATGTAAGGGCGCAGCGCTTCGGGAATGGTCACGGAACCGTCGGCGTTCTGGTAGTTCTCCAGCACCGCCACCAGCGTGCGGCCCACGGCCAAGCCGGAACCGTTGAGCGTGTGCACCAGCTCGTTCTTGCCCTGGGCATTCTTGAAGCGCGCCTGCAGGCGGCGCGCCTGGAAGGCCTCGCAGTTGGAGACCGAGCTGATCTCGCGGTAAGTGTTCTGCGCAGGCAGCCAGACTTCCAGGTCATAGGTCTTGGCCGAGCCAAAGCCCATGTCGCCCGTGCACAGGCTCATCACGCGGTAGGGCAGGCCCAGCTTCTGCAGCACGGCCTCGGCGTGGCCGGTCATTTCTTCCAGCGCCTCGTAGCTCTTTTCCGGATGCACGATCTGCACCATCTCGACCTTGTCGAACTGGTGCTGGCGGATCATGCCGCGCGTGTCGCGGCCGTAGCTGCCGGCCTCGGAACGGAAGCAGGGGCTGTGGGCCGTGAGCTTGATGGGCAGCTGGTCCTCGGCCACGACCACGTCGCGCACGAAGTTGGTCAGCGGCACCTCGGCCGTGGGAATCAGGTAGAGCGCCGCGTTGTCGGGCACGGGCTCGCCATCCTGGCCGCCCTTCTTGGCGGCGAACAGGTCGCCCTCGAACTTGGGCAACTGGCCCGTGCCCTTGAGCGAGTCGGCATTGACGGCGTAGGGCACATAGCACTCGGTGTAGCCATGCGAGTCGGTCTGCAGGTCGATCATGAACTGCGCCAGGGCGCGGTGCAGGCGGGCGATGGGGCCCTTCATCACGGTGAAGCGCGAGCCCGACAGCTTGACGCCCATGTCGAAATCCAGGCCCAGCGGCTGGCCCACGTCCACATGGTCCTTGACCTCGAAATCAAAGGTCTTGGGCGTGCCCCAGCGGCGCGCCTCCACATTGCCGCTTTCGTCCGCACCGACGGGCACGCTTTCGTGCGGAAGGTTGGGCACGGCCAGCAGCATGGCGTGCAGCTCGCCCTGGATCTGCTCCAGGCGCGTGGCCGACTGGTCCAGCTCGGTCTTGAGGCTGCCGACTTCGGCCTTGGCGGCCTCGGCAGCGTCCTTCTCGCCCTTGCCCATCAGCATGCCGATCTGCTTGGACAGCTGGTTGCGCTTGGACTGCAGCTCCTCGGTCCGTGTCTGCAGGGACTTGCGCTCTGCTTCCAGGGACTGGAAGGCCTCCACGTTCAGGAAGGCCTGGGGCTTTTTGCGGGTCTCCAGCCGTGCGACGGCCGAGTCAAGGTCTTTGCGAAGAAGAAGGATATCGAGCATAGCCGGCAATTTTAGGCGGTATCGCCATGGCAGCGCCCGCCCCTGGGCGTTGGGGGTCTTGCCGCTACAGAAATCCCGAGCCGGCGCCGATACTTCCAATATGCCGCCCACAGCGGTTTGCGCACCCGGGAGCACCCATGTTTTTTGTCTTCGGTCCCAACGGACAGATGTTTCGCGGTCCCGCCGAGCGGCTGGGCCAGGTGGCGCCCGTGCGCCGCGTACAACGCCCGCAGGCCCTGCGCACGCGCTCGGCCGATGTGATGGCGGGCGATGCAGCCGCCTCGTTCCCCGCAATCCTGGCCGACCTCGCGGGCCAGCCTGCCGGCGCGCCGGAGCCCGCTCCGCGCAGCCGTGGCGCGGTCGATGCCTACCTTTCCACGGAAAAAGGCCCCAGCCAGCCACGCCAGCCCCTGCAGACCGTGGCCGACGTGATGAGCCACGAGGCCGTGACGGTGTCGCCCGAGGCCGGTGTCAACGACGCCTGGCGCGTGCTGGCCGAGCACGGCGTGGCCCAGGCCCCCGTGCTGGATGCCGGTGGCCGCGTGGTCGGGCTGCTGCTGCGTGCCGACATGGCGCCGCTGGACCTGCTGCCCGAGCCCGGTGCGATCAAGGACGCCATTGCCCTGGCGCGCCGGCCCGTGAACGAGGTCATGATCTCCCCCATACCCACGGTGGCCACCACCACCGACCTGCGCCGCGTGGCCGGCGTGCTGCTGGAGACCGGCCTGCCGGGCCTGCCCGTGACCGATGAGCAGGGCCTGCTGGCCGGCTTCATCAGCCGCACCGACATCCTGCGCGCCGTGGCCTCCGATCCGCCGCTGGATCTGTGGAGCTGAGGCTTTCGGCCCCACCATGCAAAACGGGCGCCAGGCGCCCGTTTGCTTTTTGGCCAATGTCCGCTGCGCCTGCGGTTCAGCCGCCCGTCTCGGGCTGCTTGCCCACGGAGATCTCCAGCCCCGTGGCCGCGTCGATCTTCAGACCCTTGGGCAGCGGGAACTTCACGGTCTCCTCGATGCCATCCATCTTGCGCACCGACAGCGCGCCCAGCTGGCGCAGGCGCTGGATGACCTCGTCCACCAGCACCTCGGGGGCGGAGGCGCCGGCCGTCAGGCCCACGCGCCCGGCATTGGCAAACCATTCCTCGCACAGCTCGCCCGCGTTGTCCACCATGTAGGCGGGCGTTCCCAGGCGCGCGGCCAGCTCGCGCAGGCGGTTGCTGTTGGAACTGGTGGGGCTGCCCACGACGATGAGCACATCCACCTGCGGCGCCAGCACCTTGACGGCGTCCTGGCGGTTTTGCGTGGCATAGCAGATGTCCTGCTGCTTGGGCTCGCGCACCTGCGGAAAGCGCGCGCGGATGGCCGCCGTGATGCCGGCGGCATCGTCCACCGACAGCGTGGTCTGCGTGACCACGGCCAGCTTCTCGGTCTGGCGGGGAGTGACACGTGCCACATCGGCCTCGTCCTCGACCAGGTGGATGCCCTCGGACAGCTGGCCCATGGTGCCCTCGACCTCGGGATGCCCCTTGTGGCCGATCATCAGGAACTCGTAGCCTTCCTTGGCCAGCTTGGCCACTTCCACATGCACCTTGGTCACCAGCGGGCAGGTGGCGTCGAAGATGGAGAAACCGCGCCGCCGCGCCTCTTCCTGCACCGCCCGGCTCACGCCGTGGGCGCTGAACACCAGGGTGGCGCCGGGCGGCACGTCGTCCAGCTCCTCGATGAAGATCGCTCCCTTGGCCTTGAGATCGTTGACCACGAAGGTGTTGTGCACGATCTCGTGGCGCACGTAGATGGGCGCGCCGAACTTGGCCAGCGCACGCTCCACGATCTCGATGGCGCGGTCCACGCCGGCACAGAAGCCCCGGGGCTCGGCCAGCAGGATTTCCTGGGGCGAGGTCGTATCCGGCACCTCAGAGCACCCCGATGATCTGCACTTCGAAGGTCACCGGCTGGCCGGCCAGCGGGTGGTTGAAGTCGAACAGCACGGCGCCGTCCTCGCGCACCTGCACCACGGCGCCCGCGTAGCTGCCCAGGCCGTCGGGCGTGGGAAACTGCACCACGTCGCCGGGCGCGTACTGCTCGTGCGGGTCGCCCAGCTCGTTCATCAGCTTGCGCGCCACCCACTGCATCATGTCGCCGTTGCGCTCGCCGAAGGCTTCGCCGGCCGGCATCTCGAACGTGGTGCGCGTGCCTTCGGCCAGGCCCAGCAGGCGCTGCTCGACGGCGGGCGACAGCTCGCCCGCGCCCAGGGACAGCGTGGCGGGCTTGTCGTTGAAGGTGTTGATCACATCGCCTGCAGGCCCGGACAGGCGGTAGTGCAGCGTGAGGAACGAGCCGGCCTGGACCGTGGGGTGGGCCGGGGAAGAAGCGCTAGAGGTCATGGAAGTCCCGATAAACTGGCCCGTATTGTAGAAAAACATCCATGTCCCCACGCTCCGTGCAACGGTGCCCCTGCGGCGCCCCTCACCTGGCTGAACCATGGCTCTCAAAGACCTGCCCGCCCAGGCCCAGCCGCGCGAAAGGCTCGCGGCACACGGCCCCTCGGCGCTTTCCGACATCGAACTGCTGGCCATCGTGCTGCGCACCGGCATGGCCGGCAAGGGCGTGCTGCAGCTGGCCCAGGAACTGCTGCAGCTGCCCGGCCGGCCCGGCCTGTCCGGGCTGCTGCAGGCCGGGCACGCCGACCTGAAGGCCATCAAGGGGCTGGGGCCTTCCAAGTGCGCACAACTCCTGGCCGTGCTCGAACTGGCGCGCCGCGCCACGGCCGAGCAACTGCGCGAGCGCCCTGCCCTGGCCTCGCCCGAGGCCGTGGCGCGCTACCTGCAGCTGCACCTGGCAGCACGCCAGCACGAGGTGTTCGCCGTGCTGTTCCTGGACAGCCAGCACCGGCTGATCGCGCTGGAGGAGATGTTCCGCGGCACGCTCACGCGCACCAGCGTCTACCCCCGGGAAGTGGTGCTGCGCGCCCTGCACCACCACGCGGGTGCCGTCATCCTGGCCCACAACCACCCCAGCGGCCATGTCCAGGCCAGCGCTGCGGACAGGGCCGTCACGCAGAGCCTGCAGGCTGCCCTGGGCCTGATGGACATCCAGGTGCTGGACCATGTGATCGTCGCGCCGGGCGCCGCGCTGTCCATGGCGGGCCAGGGGATGCTGTAGGACCCCGGCTGGGCCCGCCATGGCCGCCGGGGTGCCGAAATTGCGGTACAACCGGCGTCACCATGACTTTGAAAGCCACCAGCCTGCAGGACCTCGCGCCAGTGCGCCGCGCACTGGCCGAAGCCGCCGCCCAAGAGGCCCTGCTCCAGCAGCAGCGCGCCGAGGCGGCGCGCCGCCTCCTGGCCGAGCAAAAGCTGTTCGAAAACACCGTGGGCCCGGTGCATGCGCTCAAGTCCGCGCACGCCCGCCACCTCCACGCCCCCGAGCCCCCCGAGCCGCTGCCCCTGCAGCTGGAGCTGGACGAGCAGCGCGTGCTGCAGGAGGCCATGAGCGACGAGTTCGACGTCAGCACCCTGCTGGACACCGACGACCAGCTCAGCTTCCGGCGCCCCGGCATCGGCCTGGACGTGACCCACAAGCTGCGCGCCGGGCAGTGGAGCATCCAGCGCCAGCTGGACCTGCACGGCCTGCGCGTGGACGAGGCGCGCGAGGCGCTGGGCCAGTTCATCCGCCTGTCCCACCGCACCGGCATACGCTGCGTGCGCGTGGTGCACGGCAAGGGCCTGGGCTCGCCGGGCAAGACCCCCGTGCTCAAGGGCCGCGTGCTGCGCTGGCTGGTGCAGAAAAAGGAAGTGCTGGCCTTTGTGCAGGCCCGCCCGGCCGAAGGTGGCGCAGGCGCCCTCGTCGTCCTGCTGCAGCCAGGCAAGCGCCAGCTGTACTGAAGGCGTGGATGGCGTGAACGGTGATGGGGCTCAGGCCGCGGCCACCGCCGCCGCCTTGCGCGCCCGCCCTATCACCAGCGCCATCACCGCCGCCACCAGGCAGGCCAGGCCGGCCGCATACAGCGCGGGCGTATAGGTCAGCAGCAACGTGCGCGTCAGGCCCGCGCCCCAGGCAGCGGTGGCCGCGCCCAGCTGGTGGGCCGCGAAGATCCAGCCGAACACCAGCCCCACCTTCTGCGGCCCGAAATGCTGGGCCGTGAGCTTGACCGTGGGCGGCACCGTGGCGATCCAGTCCAGCCCGTAGAACATGGCGAACAGGCCCAGGCCGTAGAAGGTGAACTCCGAATGCGGCAGCCAGAACAGCGACAGGCCGCGCAGCCCGTAGTACCAGAACAGCAGCTTGCGGTTGTCGTAGCGGTCCGACAGCCAGCCCGACAGCACGGTGCCCACGAAGTCGAAGGCCCCCATCATGGCCAGCACCGACGCGGCGGGCACCGCGCCCATGCCGTTGTCGCCGCACAGCGAGATGAAGTGCGTCTGCACCAGGCCGTTGGTGGACAGGCCGCAGATGAAGAAGGTGCCCGCCAGCAGCCAGAAGGTGCGGTTGCGCGCGGCCTCGGCCAGCACCTTGAAGGGCGTGCCGAAGTTCATGGCCATGGCCGGTGGCGGCGGGGCCGAGGCATCGCCGCCAAAGGGCACCAGGCCCAGGTCCGAAGGCCGGTCCCGCACGAACAGCAGGGCCAGCACGGCAATCAAGGCGCTGGCCACGAACACCGGCACCGTGGCCGAGCGCCAGCCCCAGTGCTCGATCATCCAGGCGGCCAGCGGCAGGAAGGCCAGCTGCCCCGTCGCCGCACTGGCCGTGAGCACGCCGATGACCAGGCCGCGCCGCGCCGCAAACCAGCGGTTGGCCACCACGGCGCCCAGCACCAGCGCCGTCAGGCCCGTGCCCATGCCCAGCAGCAGGCTCCACAGCAAAAACAGATGCCACAGCTGCGTGGCCTGCGTCACCATCGCCATGGCGCCGCCCACCAGGGCCAGGCCCATGCACATCACGGCACGCAGGCCGAAGCGCTCCATCATCACGGCCGCAAACGGCCCCAGCAGGCCGAACAGCGCAAAGCGCAGCGCCAGGCTGCTCGAAATCTGCTCCGTACTCCAGCCGAACTCGCGCGACAGCGGCTGCAGCATGGCGCCCGGCAGGCCCAGCGCCGCCGACATGGTCAGCATGGTGAGGAAAGTGATGGCCGCGACCAGCCAGCCGTAGTGGATGCCGCGCCGCTGCAGCCAGCGCGCCGTGGAGTTGGAGAGCATGGGAGTCTCTTCGGGGGGTTGGGAATTCGGTAGGGCCTACGCCTGCGGGCCGTCTGCAGCGTGGCCATCGCCATCGAGCAGCACCAGGCATTCGTCGATCAGCGCATGCAGGGCCGCCACGCGCTCCAGGCCCACGCGGGCGTTGAGTTCGTTCTGTGCGGTCTTCCAGCTTTGCTTGGCCTCTTCGCGCTTGGCCTGGCCCGCGTCGGTGATGTGCACCAGGCGGCTGCGCTGGTCCTCGCCCTGGCCCATGGACACCCAGCCGGCGTCGATCAGCGGCTTGAGGTTGCGCGTCAGCGTCGAGGCGTCCATGCGCATGCGCCGCGCCAGGTCCGAGGGCCGCACCGGACTGGCGGCCAGCACGTGGCTGAGCAGCGAGTACTGCGTGATGCGCAGCCCCGTCTCGTTCAGATGGGCGTCGTACACCTGGCCCACGCTGCGCATGAGCTGGCGCACGCGGTGGTTGGTGCAGCCCTGGGGCACGGCGAGGATGTCTGGATTCACTGGCATGGCGCATATTATTGCATATACAACTGTTGTATATACAATAATATCCACGCCGCCATCCCAGACAGCCTGGCGCCCGCACTTTTCCCAATGAAAGAGAGACATTCCATGGACACCCGCACCCACTCCCCGGAGCAGGCCGCCCACAGCCTCACCTCCAGCGCCACCACCGGTGCCATCTCCCCTGCCCTGCAAGCCTGGCTGGACGAGGAACAGGCGGTCACCCTCCGGCTGGACGCCGGCCCCGGCGCAGGCGTGTCGCGCCCCGACCAGGTCGCAGGCCGCAGCGGGCTGGAGCTGATGCAGGCCATGCTGCGCGGCGAACTGCCCTACCCGCCCATTGCACGCACGCTGGACTTCATGCTGATTTCCGTGGGCGAAGGCAGCGCCGTCTTCCAGGGCCGCCCCGGCGCCAACCATCTCAACCCCATGGGCACGGTGCACGGCGGCTGGTTCGCCACCCTGCTGGACTCGGCGCTGGGCTGCGCCGTCCACACCTGCATGCCGCCGGGCCGGGGCTACACCACGGCCGAGCTGGGGGTGAACCTGGTCAAGGCACTGACCCCGCGCGTGCCGCGCGTGCGCGCCGAAGGCCGCGTGCTGCACTGCGGCCGCCAGCTGGCCACGGCCGAGGCGCGCCTGGTCGGCCCCGACGGCACGCTCTACGCCCACGCCACCACCACCTGCCTGGTGTTCGAGCTGCCGCCTGCGCGCTGAAGCCCGTTCGGCACAAGCAAAAAAGCCCCGTGCCGGATGCACGGGGCTTTTTTGTTGCTTGCCTGCCGGAACTTACTTCGACAGATCCAGGCGGTACTTGGACGTGCCCTTGCCCGAGCCGTCATCGGCCGCCACCAGCGAGATGTTGGCCAGGCCCGCCGCCTGCGCCACCGGCAGCGCGTTGGCGCCGGAGCTGAACACCACGTTGGCCGAGGTGGCCACCTTGGTGAAGCGCCAGCTCTTGGCCGCGCCATTGGCGGCGCGCGTGATGCTGCCGTTCTTGCGCACGTAGCCGATCACCACGTCGCGGTTGGCGTCCGGCGAGGCCCAGATGGCGCTGGAGCCGTCGAGCTTGGCGATGAAGCTCTTGCCGCTGGTGGCGCGGTAGTTGTTCGTGGCGATCACGAACTCCTGCGCCGGGTCGATGGCCTTGCCCAGGTACTGCAGGTTCCTGATGCGGCTGCCCACGGGCTGGGTCACGTCGATCTCGTACTGCACATCGGCCGTGGTGAACATGTCGAAGTTGTAGCCCGGGAAGGTGCTGATCAGCTGCTGCTCACCCGTCTTGGCCGGATCGATCTGGTTGAAGCGCTTGGCAGCGGCCTCCAGCCAGTCCTTGATGTCGGCGCCATTCACCTTCACCGCATACACGGTGTTGGGGTACAGGTACAGGTCGGCCGCGTTGTAGATGGCCAGCGGGCCCACGGCCACGTCGGTGTAGTCGGCGCCGCCCTGGAAGCCCGACTTGAACGGCGCGCTCACCGACAGCACGGGCAGCTGCGCGTACTGCGGCAGGCTGGCCTTCACATAGTCGGCCACATAGTCGCGCTGCGCCTGGTTGACGATCTGGATGGCGCCCGGGTCGCCCACATCGGCGAACAGCGTGCTCATGCGGAAGTCCGTGCTGCCGATGGGCGTCTTCACGTACTGGATGGCGGCCTGGTGCTGGCTCTCGATCAGCGGCGCCACCGTCGGGTCCACGGCCACGTAGGTGGCCTTGCCTGCGGCGTCCTTGCCGGTCTGGATATTGCGCAGCTCGCTCTTGCCCGCGCTCTTGTCCACGCTCCACTGCTTGCCGTCCCACTTCAGCGCCAGCTGGATCACGCCCAGCGCCTTGCCCCAGGAACTGGCCATCACCGACTGCACGCCGTTGATGGTGCCCGCCTTGTTGTCCACGCCCGCCTGCGTGAACGCCGGCGTGGCCGCCGTATCGGGGAACACGCTGTGCTGGTGGCCCATGACCATGGCGTCGATGCCGGGGACCTTGCTCAGGTGCAGGCCGGGGTTCTCCATCGTCGGCGAGTAGGCCGCGCCATCCAGGCCGCCGTGCAGCATGGCCACCACCACGTCGGCGCCCTTGGCGCGCATCTCGGGCAGGTACTTCTGGGCGGACTCCACGGCGCCTTCCGTGTAGAGCTTGCCCTCCAGATAGCGCTTGTCCCAGTTCATGATGCCCGGCGTGGTGAAGCCGATCACGCCGATCTTGATGGGCAGCTCCACCGCCTTGCCATCCTTGTCCTTGGCCGCGATCTTGCGCTCCAGAATCACGTAGGGCTGCACCAGCGGCTGCTTGGTCTTGCTGCTGTAGACATTCGACAGCGCCATGGGAAAGCCATTGCCCGCGCACTTGACCGACTTGTCCACGCCGTCCACGTCCAGGCCGCCGCCCAGCACCTGGTTCAGGAAGGGCAGGCCGTAGTTGAACTCATGGTTGCCCAGCGTGCCCGCATCGAAGCCCAGCGCGCCCATGGCCTTGTACATGGACAGCTGCTGCGTGCAGGGGATCTTGGCCACCTCGGCCTCGTAATCGGCCAGGGCCGTGCCCTGGATGGTGTCGCCGTTGTCCACCAGCAGCGTATTGGCAAACTCCTTGCGCGCCGCGCGCACCAGCGTGGCCGTGCGCTCGAAGCCGTAGGAGGCATCCTCGGCCAGCTTGAAATAGTCATAGCTGCGCACATTGAAGTGCAGATCCGTGGTCTCCAGCACGGCCAGCGTGGCCGTCGCGGGCTGGCTGGCCACCGGGGGCGTCGTGCTGTCGTTGCTGTCGCTGCCACCGCAGGCGGCCACCAGCGCGGCGCTGGCCAGGACGCTCAGCGCCAGGCGGCGGGACAGGAGCAGGGATTGCAATGTGGGGAGTTTGCTCAGCGGCATGTGGTTTTTGTGGGGGTGGTGAAGGGGGGGAGTTTGTTGGTGGGGGTTTACAGGGGTGTGACAGGTGGCGACCCGGCCTTCCCTTGCCATGCCAGGGTGCAGGCCCCAGGAAGCCAGACGAAGCCATGCGACCCGCAACGCTTGCGACGAACTTCCTGCCAAGGCCGGTGTTCGGCGGTGATGCCTGCACGGACAGGGCTGCTACATTTCTCCCATGCGTGTCCATCTCTTTGCCCTCGCTCTGATCGCAACCACCATGCAGGCCTGTGCGCCCCGTGCCGAGCAGCTGCCCCCTGAATGCGTGGATGCCATGCAGAAGATGGAAAAGCTGGGCGGCACTCTCAAAGCCAACGGCTCCATACCGGACGACTACATCAAGGCCCAGGAAAAGGACTACGCCACGCTCAAGGCCAACGCGCCCAAGGTGGATGCCACACAGCGGCCGGGCTTTTGCCGCTTCTATGGCAGAGGGGCCGAAAGGGTTCAGCAAATTCTGGATCGGGATAGCCGAGGGATGGACCAGGAAATCCGGGAGATGAAGGACAAGGGCTTTTTGAAGGGGCCCATGTAAAAAAAGCGGGCCCCACGATGGAGCCCGCTCGATCCAGCACGGCGATCTACCGCCAAGCCTTTACATCATCGATGCTTCGATCAGCGCGTTCTGGACATGCGTGCGATTGGCGGCCTTGGCCGTATTGACGCAGATCTTGTAGCGCGAAGAGCCGAGCAGGACGTCAATCCAGTCGGCCCCCGTCTTGGACACTTCCTCGCGGGCGGCGGCCAGCAGGGCCTTCCACGAACTGTACGTCGTGCCGTAGAAGATCGAGAACACCGCATCGATGCCAATCATCGCCTTGGAGCATTCACGGATCGATGTAAGCGCCACATCGACTTTTTCGATCACATCGTCATTGATGTTGTCGATGGTGTTCTGTGGGATGACGCCAACGCCCCAGATGGCGTTGATGACATTGACATAGTCTTGCTTTTCTTGAGTGGTTGCAGGCATGGACTTCCTTGAAATCGGAGGGTTGAGGGAGGCCACTGCGCAATGGACAATTTCCATTCTTCAGGAAACGGGCGACTTCCGAAATCGATGCTGGAAGTGCATGGCAATCACACAGAAACCACCGGTTCAAACCGCCCAAATGACAGTCGGCCCACACACTGAGCGACGGTGTTACGGCTCTGTTGCCGGGCGTTCACTCCGGTCCAAAGAGCCGGTGCCGCGCTCGACCCTCTGAGTTCTTGTTTCAGCGGCCCAGGCTGGTTCGCGTGGCGGGTGCCAGCTGCGCCGCGAACTCGCGTGCCGCTGCGCTGTAGCTCGCACCGCGACGCCACAGCAGGCCTGCCGTGCGGATGAGCTGGGGGGCGACCAAGTGGATGGCCACCATGTCCGTGGCCTGCTGGGCAGCGCGCTCGGGGACGATGGTGGCCATGTCGCCCCAGCGGCACAGCGCGATCAGCGATTCCACCGAGCCCATTTCCGCGCGCAGCAAGGGCGTGACGCCTGCGGTGCGCAGCCCGTCCTCGATCAGGCTGCGCGTGTAGAACGTGCGCGGCAGCAGGGCCAAGGGCACGCCGGCCAGCGACTTGACGGACAGCGTGCGGCGCCCGGCCAGCGGATGCGATGGGTTGACCAGCAGCATCATGCGTTCGTCGAACAGCGGCAGCGCGTCCAGCTCGGCGCGCTGGGGCGGGTGAAAGCTCACGCCCAGGTCCAGGCTGCCGTCCAGCAATCCCTGCTCCACGGGCGGGGCCAGCAACTCGATCACCACCACGTTGACCTTGGGATAGGCGCGCATGAAAGCCGCCACGGCCGGGGCCACCAGGGTGTTGAGGAAGGTGGGAATCACGCCGATGGTCAGCGTGCCGGTCTGCAGCTCGCTGAGGTCGGCCAGGGCCATGCGCCCGGCCTCCACCTCATGCAGCGCACGCTCCGCATAGTTGCGGAACACCACGCCGGCCTGCGACAGCTTCAGCCCCCGGCCAATGCGTTCGAACAGCGCCATGCCCAGCTCCTCTTCCAGCTGGCGCAGCCCATGCGAGAGCGTGGACTGCGTGACATAGAGGTTCCTGGCCGATGTCGTCAGGTGCTCGGTCTTGGCGATATCGACAAAGTAGCGCAGCTGGCGCAGTTCCATGGGTGAAGGCAAGGGGGTGTTCGGCGGGCCAGTTTCTCACAGAGATACGGGCGCGCCGCACAGTTCACTCGCCGTCGTCCTGGTCCACGAACTCCACCAGCTCCGGCAGCATCTCCAGCTGCTGGATGGCGTCCTTGAGCCGCAGGCCAAAGCGTGATTCCGGCCGCCCGAAAGCGCCCTGCGCCAGCCGCAGCGCCGCCGTTGCCTTGATCCACTCCACCTCGAAGGCATAGCGGTCCGCATGCTGCTGGGCACTCATGCGCTTGATGTGCTCCAGCGCCAGCTCCACGGCGCAGTCCACATCGACTTCGCTGTCGTCCCTGTCGGGATCGTCGACCATCAGTTCAATCAACTGCTGCAGCGTGCTCTGCACCAGGCCCAGCGAGGCGTGCATTGCCTGCCGCCAAGTGGGAAGAAAAGGTGGTTGGGGAGAAGACGCCTGTGCGGCGGTGAGAGGGTGCATGTCTTGGTTCCTGTATGAATCAAGAGAACCACACGCCACCGTACGACGGGCAACGGGTGGACGGGATGTTCGTAACACGTATACAGACGTGCGGCCATCCTTGCGGGTAAGCCCATCCCGTCCAAAACCGTTGGAGACGGACGCGCGATGACGCATCTGCCCCATGAATCTGGACATGACAAAGCCCCCTTCAAGGTGGGGGCCGCACCTCTGTATTGGTGTTACGACACACCAAGCCTTTCGGCCTGCCGCAAGTTTAACGGCTGCGTATCAAAAAACCTGGCCGAGCGCAGCGAAGGCCCGAGCAAACTCCCCGTATGTCAGCGCCTGCGTCGGGCCGCCTGCGGGGTTGCAGTCCTGCCGAAGGACAGGACTGCTTCGTGATCTGACTCGCTGCGGTTGTCTGAGCGGAGTTCACGCAGTGAACGCAGCGAGTTCCGCAGCGAACCCCGCAGGTGGCCCGACGCAGGTTGCCCCGCAGCGAAGCGAAGGGGTCGCGGACATCCGGGTCGTCTTTCTTTGGCCTACCTTTCTTCGGCCGGCGTACCGGTGACGAATCAAAGAAAGGTAGGTCGGCTGCCGGGCCGAGACCCGGCCTCGAAAAACCACCACCCGGCAGGGTCAAAAACTAACCCGTTGCAGGGAAAAACCCAGCTCACTGCAAAGAAGGCCGCGCCCTCTCAGGCACCCGAGCCCCCAACGCAGCCGGCACATAAGCCGCATCAAAACTACACCCCACCCCAAACTTGGCCTCATTAGCAGAACAAGCAGCAGCAATCCCGGCAGCAGTCGGCTTCACCCCCGCCTCCACCCACTGCATCAACGCAGTCATCAAGGTGGGATAGGTTGCATCGCTGATATAGCTGTGCGTCCCCTGCCGCGTGAAGGTCTGCACCAGCCGGTCCCCACTGCCGCCTTGCTGCATCACCGCACGAAACCGCGCATCCAGCTCCACGAAGGCCGTGGGGTCGCTGATCCACTTGGCCGAGAGGACCGGCACGCCAATCTTGCCCACGGGGTCGGTGTCATCGGCGAACTTGCGGTAGGCCGCAGGGTCGGCGCGGTAGCGCAGCACGCCGGCATTGAGCGCGGCATCGTCGGCCGAGCCGGCATAGACCGCACCCTCGTTGCCGAAGGGGCTGGCGCCGCCCGTGCGTTTGGCCGAGATGTCCTGGAAGTGCATGGTTCCCCAGTTCATGTGCGACTGGATGGCGCTTTCGGGGATCTTGATGACCTTGGTGATGGTGTCGATCTTCGCCTGCTGCGCGGCCGTGCGCTGGGCGGCGGGCTTGTCCAGCGCCAGGCATTCGTTCACGCGCAGGGCCACGTCGGCCTGGCGCATCTTGGCGTCAGCGGGCAGGCCCAGGTTGAGCGCGTACTGCGGCTCATTGGGGCGCGGGTGGTTGCCGCACAGGTACTGGTAGACCACGCGCAGGTCGGTGCGGAAGTCATAGGCATGGGTGCCGCCGCCCAGCACGCCGCTGGTGAGCAGCACGCCGTCGTAGGGGCGCTCGCCCACGGTCTGCTCGTTGAACATTTCCGCGCCCTTGGCCGCCACGCCCGCACCCCAGGACTGGCCGTGCAGGATGGTGCGCTGCGGCTTGGCCACATGCTGGCGGAAGATGCCGCGCAGGCGCTCGGTGTCCTCGGCGGCGGCGCGCACTTCCACGCCGCCCTGGCGGTAGGTGGAGCCAGCCCAGGCGTAGCCTGCGCGCACCATGATGGACCAGCGCACCAGGTCTTCGGCCGCACGGTCGGCGGTGGGCGCGGCCAGGTCCGGGCCGCCGTGGGCGTGCAGCACCAGGGTGCCGTTCCACTGCGCGGGCTTGGCGATCAGGTAGTAGGCGCCCTTGGAGTCCTGCCCGGCCCAGCAGCTGATGCCCGCAGGAATCTCGGCGGGGCAGGCCGTGCTCTTGGGCGCGGTCTCGATGGAGGTGACCGGCCCGTGCAGCACGGCCGAGCCGCCGCCGCAGCCGGCCAGGGCGAGCGCGGCCAGCAGCGAGGCGCTGGCGGGACGCAGGGGGAAATACGCGGATGCTTGCATGTCTTGTCTCCTGTCTTGGCTTCTTGTTGGAAGTCACCTGCCGCGCCGCGTCAAGCGGTCGCATCGGTGACTGGATCGGATTCTGTAGAGGCTTGTCCAATATTTCAAAGATTTTTAGGATATCGGCTGGATACTTTTCACATATATGGAACTGCGCCATCTCCGTTACTTCCTGGCCGTGGCCGATACCGGCCACATCACGCGCGCGGCCGAGCTGCTGGGCATGCAGCAGCCGCCGCTGTCGCAGCAGATCCGCGCGCTGGAGGAGGAGCTGGGCATTGCCCTGTTCCGGCGCCACCCCAAGGGCGTGGACCTGACCGACGCGGGCCTGGAGCTGCAGGGCGAGGCCACGCGGCTGCTGGCCGACTTCACCGCCATGCGCGACCGCATGCAGGCCTTTGCGCGCGGCGAGCGCGGGCGCATCCATGTGGGCTTCACCAGCTCGGCGGCGGCCCATGCCTTCACGCCCGAGGTGCTGCGCCTGTGCCGTGGCCGCCATCCCGACATTGCGCTGGATGTGAGCGAGAACAATGCCGCCGAGATCACCGAGGCCGTGCAGGCCGGGCGCATGCACTGCGGCTTTCTGCGCGTGCCGGTGGCCCGGCCCGAAGGCCTGGTGTTCGAGACGCTGCTGCAGGAGCCCGCGCTGCTGGCCATTCCCGTGGACCACCGGCTGGCGCGCGATGCATCGCGGCCCGTGGCGCTCAGGCAGCTCGATGGCGAGCGCCTGATCCTTGTGCGGCGCACGGGCGCGCCAGGGCTGTATGCGAACCTGCTGGCGCTGTGCGCCCGGCACAAGGTACAGGTGGAGGTGGCCGCCGAGGTGGAACGCATGATGACCAATGTGAACCTGGTGGCGGCGGGCGTGGGCCTGTCCATCGTGCCGGCCTCGGTGCGCGGCGCCCATCCCGAGGCCGTGGTCTACCGCGCCTTCGAGCCCGCCGTGCGGCTGAGCGCCCCGCTCACCCTGGTGCACCGCGAGGCCGGCACGGAAACCGGTGGCGCAGGACCCGCGGCCACCTTCATCGCCCTGGCGCGCGAGCTGGCGCAGCGCCACCAGGCGCCGGGCGGCTGAGGCATGCGGGCACCGCAAGGCACCGATACCGGCCGGCGCGCCCTGCTGGCGGCCGCTGCCTGCGCGCTGGCCTGGCCCGCCCAGGCATTGCCGGCCCGGCCCGCCTGGCCGGGCGCCAGCGTGCGGATCGTGGTGGCCTACCCCGCAGGCGGTGTCAGCGACATGGTGGCCCGCGCCCTGGCCGAGCAACTGGCGCAGCAATGGGGCACGCCCGTGATCGTGGACAACCGCCCCGGCGCCAGCGGCACCGTGGCGCTGGAGCTGCTGGCGCGCAGCGCGCCCGACGGCCGCACCCTGGTCTTTGCCGCCGCCACCGCCGTGGGCCTGGCCGCAGCCTCCGTGACGCCCGTGGCCGGCGTGATGCGCACGCCCATGCTGCTGGTGGGAACATCGGCGCTGAAGGCTGCAGATTTCGAAGGCATGCTGGCCGAGGCACGCGGCATGCCCGGCGGCATACGCTGGGCCACCACGGGCGAGGGCACGACGGGCCACGCCGTGCTGCAGCGCATAGAGCAGGCCACGCGCATTCCCATCGTGCATGTGCCCTACAAGGGCGGGGGCCAGCAGCTCAACGATGCGCTGGCCGGGCATTTCGAGCTGCTGTCCACCAATGTGGCGCCGCTGCAGCTGCAGGCGCTGCGCGCGGGCCGCCTCAAGGCCCTGGCCGTGGGCGCGCCGCAGCGGCTGGCAGCCCTGCCCGATGTGCCCACGCTGGCGCAGCTGGGCCATGCGCAGGCCAACCTGGATTCGCTGTTCGGCCTGTTCGCGCCGCCGCAGATGGCACCAGCGCTGGCCCAGCGCATCAATGCCGCGGTGGCCCAGGCGCTGCGCGCGCCGGCCATCCGCAGCCGGCTGGAGGCGGCCAGCAACCAGCCGTTCGAGGGTTCGGCCGCAGAGTTCGCGCAGCAGGTGATGCGCGAGGCCGGGCGCTGACCGCCCCGCCCCGCTCCCCCGCACCACGCCCCGCACCGGACTGGCTCAGCGCGCGTACTTCTTGGCCCCGGCCACGCAGACCACGGCGGCCATGGTGACCAGCACCATGCCCCAGCTCACCTGCTCGTGCAGCAGCAGGGCCGCCAGGCCCAGGCCCATGAAGGGCTGCAGCAGCTGGATCTGGCCCACGGCCGCAATGCCGCCCTGGGCCAGGCCCCGGTACCAGAACACAAAGCCGATGAGCATGCTGAACAGCGAGACATAGGCCAGGCCCAACCATGCGGGCCGGCCCACATCGGCCAGCGATGCCGGCATGCTGAGCAGGGCGGCCGGCAGCATGACGGGCAGGGCCAGCACCAGCGACCAGCTGATGACCTGCCAGCCGCCCAGCGTGCGCGACAGGCGCGCGCCCTCGGCATAGCCCAGGCCGCAGACGATGATGGCGGCCAGCATCAGCAGATCGCCGCGCAGCGAGCCCCCGGCCCCGCCCACGGCCGCATAGCCGGCCACGAAGGCCGCGCCCGCCAGCGAGAACAGCCAGAACGCCGGGCGCGGGCGCTCGCCGCCGCGCAGCACGGCGAACACGGCCGTGGACAGGGGCAGCAGGCCCACGAAGACAATGGAATGCGCCGAGGTGACGTACTGCAGCGCCAGCGCGGTCAGCAGCGGAAAACCCACCACACCGCCCAGCGCACTCAGCGCCAGCGAAGGCATGTCGGCACGCGCGGGCCGGGGCTGGCGCAGCGCCAGCAGCATGGCCAGGGCCAGCAATGCCGCGATGCTGGCGCGCGCACAGGTCAGGAAGGTGGGGTCCAGGTCGGCGACCGCCACGCGGGTGGCCGGCAGCGATCCCGCAAAGATCGCCACGCCGATGAATCCGTTGATCCACCCGCTGCTTGTCTTGTCCATCAAAAAGCTCCTTGGTTTGCAGCAGGCAGTGGGCCATTGCACGGCCGGATCTTCCATAGACAGTCCAATACAATTCAAAAGAACTGTTATGCACACAAATCCACTACAGAAGAGAGAGCAGCCATGCGCAGCGGCACACGCATCCAGGCGGTGATGGAAGAGATCCAGTCGCGCATCGCCGCGCGCACCTACCTGCCCGGCACGCGCCTGCCCTCGGTGCGCGCGCAGGCGCAGGCCATGCAGGTGTCGGTGTCCACGGTGGTGGAGGCCTATGAGCGGCTGGCGGCCGAGGGGGTGATCGCCTCGCGCCCGGGCTCGGGCTTTTATGTGGCGGGGCCGGTGGCGCCGCTGGCGCTGGGCGGTATCGGGCCGCGCGTGGACAGGCAGGTCGACCCCCTGTGGCTGGCCCGCCAGTCGCTGCAGGCAGATGCCCACGCGCTCAAGCCGGGCTGCGGCTGGCTGCCTCCTTCATGGCTGTACGAGGAAGGCGTGCGCCGCGCGCTGCGCTCCCTGGCGCGCTCGGGCACGCTGGAGCTGACGGAGTACGCAACGCCGCTGGGCCACCCGGCACTGCGCCGCCTGCTGGCGCGGCGCATGGCCGCCATGGGGCTGGAGACCTCGCCCGAGCAGATCCTGCTGACGGAGTCGGGCACGCACTCCATCGACCTGGTCTGCCGTTTCCTGCTGGAGCCCGGCGATACGGTGCTGATCGACGACCCCTGCTATTTCAATTTCCATGCGCTGCTCAAGGCGCACCGCGTGCAGGCCGTGAGCGTGCCCTACACGCCGCAGGGGCCCGACGTGGCCCGGTTCGCCGACGCGCTGCAGGCACATTCGCCACGCCTGTACATCACCAATTCGGCCATCCACAACCCGACGGGCGCCACGCTGTCGCCACTGGTGGCGCACCGCATCCTGAAGCTGGCCGACAGCTCGGACCTGGTGATCGTGGAGGACGACATCTTCTGCGACCTGGAGACCCATGCGGCGCCCCGGCTGGCGGCCTTCGACGGCCTGTCGCGCGTGATCCAGATCGGCAGCTTCTCCAAGACGGTGTCGGCCTCGCTGCGCTGCGGCTTCATCGCGGCGCGGCCCGACTGGACGCAGGACCTGGCGGACCTGAAGATCGCCACCAACTTCGGCGGCGGGCGCATGGCCGCCGACATCGTGCTGCGCACGCTGACCGACAGCGGCTACCGCAGGCACATGGAGTCCGTGCGGCTGCGGCTGGCGCAGGAGATGGAACGCACGGCCGCGCGGCTGCAGGCCCTGGGCATGAAGCCCTGGCTGGTGCCGCAGGCCGGCATGTTCCTGTGGTGCCAGTTGCCCGGGGGCATGGATGCCACGGCGCTTGCGCGCACCTGCCTGGAAGATGGCGTGGTGCTGGCGCCCGGCAATGCCTTCAGCCAGTCGCAGAGCGCAGGCGATTTCCTGCGCTTCAATGTGGCGCAGTGCTCGGATGCGCGGATCTTCGAGGTGCTGGCGCGGGCGCTGAAGGGCTAGCCCGTTTCAGCCTGCAGCAGGCCGCGCACCCGTGCCTGCACGTGTTCCAGGGACGGCGGCAGGTCGAACAGCACGCGGTAGACGATGGGCGCGGCCAGCGCGTCGATCAGGGTGTCCGCAGCGGGCATCGCCTCGCCACGCCGCGCTGCGCGCTCGCCGATCTGCGCCAGTTGCCCGCGCAGGATTTCCACGCAGGCGCAGGGCGTGTGCTCGTTGCCCGCTGCGGCGGCCATGTCGCGCAGCATGGTGCGGCCCAGCGGCGAGGCCGATTCCTCCAGGAACTGCTCGGCCCAGGCCAGCAGGTCGCCCTCCAGCGTGCCCGTGTCCAGCGGCGGCGCCGTGGGCCGGATGATTTCCACGGCCACATCGGCCAGCAGCTGCTGTATGTCGCCCCAGCGCCGGTAGAGGGTGGACGGCGTCACGCCCGCCTGGGCGGCGATGAGCGGAAAGCTCAGTTCCTCGCGCGGCATGGTTTCCAGCAGGCCCTTGACGGTCTGGTAGACCGTGGCCTGGATGCGCGCGCTGCGTCCGCCGGGACGGGCGGGACCGCCTGTTTTGGAAAGGGATGGGACTTGCGTGCTCATGGTTATTAAAGCTAAAAATTTGCGTTAACAGCGCACAAGCGCAGAATTCGCTAACGCAAAAACTTTGCATTAATTGTGCAGCAGGGCTCTTAACCATGTCGGTACTGCAACCATCCAACTCCACTCCCGCTGCCCGGCCCGGCCGCAGCCTGGCCGTCCTGGCCTTCGGCCTGGGCAGCTTCTTCGCGGCCTCCAGCGCGCCCACGCCGCTGTACCGCCTCTACCAGCATGACTGGGGCTTTTCCTCCGGCATGCTGACCCTGGTCTTCGCGGTCTATGCGCTGAGCCTGCTGCTGGCCCTGCTCACCACGGGCGCGCTGTCGGACCACCTGGGCCGCAAGCCCGTGATCCTGACGGCGCTGGTGCTGGAGATCGTCTCGCTGGCGGTGTTCGCCCGCGCGGGCGACGTGCAGGCCCTGGTGCTGGCGCGCGTGCTGCAGGGCTTTGCCACCGGCATGGCCAGTGCGGCCATGGGCGCGGCGCTGCTGGACCTGCACCGCGAGCGCGGCACGCTGGTGAGCACCATGGCGCCCATGGGCGGCATGGCGGCGGGCATTGTCGTGGCGGGCGAGTTCGCGCAGCTGTGGCGCCAGCAGCTGGGCCTGGTGTTCTGGCTCATGGCGCTGATCTTCGTGGCCGTGGCCGCCGCCATGGCCGTGCTGCCCGAGACGGGCGCGCGCCGCCCCGGCGCACTGGCCGCCATGCGCCCGCGCGTGCGGATTCCGGGCCAGGCCCGGGCCGACTTCATGCGCGTGCTGCCCATGAGCATCACGGTGTGGGCGCTGGGGGGCTTTTACCTGTCGCTGGGCCCGTCGATGATCCGCTCGGTCACGGGCTCGGAGATCGCCGCCAGCTTTGCCGTGTGCATCAACACGCTGAGCGCCGCCGCCGCCATCTGGACGCTGCGCAGCCGCGCGCCGCGCGCCATGCTGCAGTTCGGCGGCAGCGGCCTGCTGGCCGGGGTGGCCCTGCTGCTGGTCGGCGCCCATCTGCAAAGCCTGCCCCTGGTGCTGGGGGCATCAGTGGTGGCGGGCGCGGGCTTCGGCGTGGGCTTCCAGGGCGCGCTGCGCAGCGTGATCCCGCTGGCCGAGCCGCACGAGCGCGGCGCCCTGATCTCGGCCATCTACATCGCCAGCTACCTGGCGTTCAGCGTGCCGGCCATCGCAGCGGGCATGGCCGCCGCGCGCTTCGGCCTGTTGCCGGTCACCTATGCCTACGGCCTGATGCTGATGCTGTTCGCGGGCCTGGCGCTGGCGGGGACGCGCCAGCCCAGGCCGGTGGTGGTGTCCTGAGGCATTGGTTGAAAAATAAAACCATAGCAATCCAGCCTTACTCCACCTGGTGATCAACGGGAAGTAAGGGAGAAAATCTCAGCGGCAGCGCAAAAAAAGTCCAGCCGAACTTGCAGGATCGGCAAGGCTTGTTCGGCATACGGGGAGTCACACCACTTTTCCCAGCCCCATGCCCCGCACCCTCCCCCACCAGCCCCAGGACGGCCTTGCAGCCGAACGGGGCTGGCCTGCGTCCATGGGGATGGCTGGGGTGGCAGCGGCGCTGGGGGTGGCGATGCTGGTTGCCACGGCAGCGGACTGCGTCCATGCGGCGCCGTCCGCCCAGGCCGCCCAAGCCGGCCAGCGCAGCTTTTCGATTGCGGCCGGCCCGCTCACGCATGTGATCGCGCAGTACGCCAACCAGGCGGGCGTTGCGCTGTCGTTTGATGCCGCGCAGCTGGGCCGGCTGCAGTCCCCGGGGCTGCAGGGCAGCTATGGCGTGGAAGACGGTTTTGCCAGGCTGCTGCAGGGCACGGCGCTGCAGGCCGTGCGCGAGTCCAGCGGCGTCTATACGCTGCGGCCGCTGCCAGCGGCGGCCTCGGGCATCGGCGGGCAGACGCTGGGCACGGTCACGGTCCGGGCCACGGCGCCGGCCAGTGCCACGACCGAGGCATCGGACAGCTACGCGGCCAGCCTGGTCACGGGCTACAAGGGGCTTCAGTCGGTGCGCGACATCCCGCAGCCCGTGACCGTGCTCACGCGCCAGTGGCTGGACGAGCAGGCCCTGCCCGACCTGCATACCGTGCTGCAGCACACGCCGGGCGTGACGGTGGAGTACATCGACAGCGAGCGCATCGCCTATTACTCGCGCGGCTACCAGATCGATTCGCTGCAGGTGGACGGGCTCAATGTGAACCAGGTGGCCTCGGCCTCCACCTTCATCCAGCCCGATATGGCCATGCTGGACCGCGTGGAGGTGCTGCGCGGCGCCACGGGCCTGCTGCGTGGCGCGGGCTCGCCCTCGGCCATGGTGAACATGGTGCGCAAGCGGCCCACGGCGCAATGGCAGGGCTCGGCCGCGCTGACGCTGGGCTCCTGGGACCGCCAGCGCATGGAGGCCGACCTGTCCGGCCCTCTGAACGCAGCCGGCACGCTGCGCGGCCGGCTGGTGGCGCTGGCGGACGACAAGGCATCGTTCCAGACCGCGCGCAAGGAAAAGCGCCTGGGCCTGTACGGCGTGCTGGAGGCGGACCTGGGGCCGCGCACCACGCTCACGGCCGGCCTGCAGCACACGGACCTGCAGGCCACGGGCTCCTGGGGCGGCCTGCCTGCCGCCGCCGACGGCAGCCAGCTCGGCCTGCCGCGCAGCACCTACCTGGGCACGCCCTGGAATACCTGGGACCGCCACAACCAGCAGGCCTTTGCCGAGCTGGAGCACCGGCTGGACAGCGGCTGGCAACTGAAGGCCCAGGCCGCGCACACGCGCTTTCGGTCGGACGGGTTCAAGCAGACCTCGTTTTCCAGGGCCAGCGACAGCAATCCCTATCTGTTCGATGTCAGCACCTCCATCTATGGCGGCGACGGCAGCACGCAGAACGCGCTGAGCCTGCTGGCCAGCGGCCCCTTCGAGGCCCTGGGCCGCAGGCACGAGCTGTCGCTGGGCGCCGACCTGCAGCGCATCCGCAGCACGGGGGCCACGGGCTACTGGGGCGTGAGCCCGCTGCGCAATGTGGACATCCGCGGCTGGAATCCGTACACCAGCTACCCCGAGCCCTTCTACAGCGAGGGCAACGGCAACGCCTATTCATCGCCCGTGTCCCACATCCACCAGTACGGCGGATTCGCGCGGGCCCGGCTGTCGCTGACCGACTCGCTCACCGCCATTGCCGGCGCGCGCCTGAGCTGGTGGAGCTATCTCGAACCCGGCAATGCCCAAAGCGGCTACAGCGTGCGCCGCGAGCTGACGCCCTATGCGGGCCTGGTGCATGCGCTGTCGGACACGCTCGACGCCTATGCCAGCTACAGCGAGATCTTCAGCCCCCAGGACAAGAAGGCCGCCGACGGCAGCATCCTGGCGCCCGCCCGGGGCGAGGACCTGGAGGCCGGGCTCAAGGGCAGTTTCATGGACGGCCGGCTGCAGGCCAGCGTGTCGGTGTTCCGCATCCAGCGCGTGGGCAGCGCCATGCAGGACACGGCATCGGCCATGCCCTGCCTGCCGTACTACCCGACCAGCCACTGCTTCATGGCCGGCGGCAAGAGCCGCAGCCAGGGCTGGGAGCTGGAGCTGTCCGGCGAGCCCGCACCAGGCTGGCAGGTGCTGGCCGGCTACACCTACACCCAGGCCAGGTACCTGCGCGACGCCTCCGAGGCCAACGTGGGCCAGCCGCTGCGGCCCGTGGACCCGCGCCATGCGCTGCGCCTGTTTGCCAGCCACCGCTTCAAGGGGCCCTTGCAGGGATGGACCGCAGGCGCCGGCGTGCGGCTGCAAAGCGATGCCTACGCCAGCGTGGGCGATGTCACCACCCGCCAGGGTGGTTATGCGCTTTTTGACGCGCTGCTGGCCTACCGCCTGGACGACACCTACTCGCTGCAGCTGAACGTGAGCAACCTGCTGGACAAGCGCTACTACGCCAAGTTCTCGCCCAACAGCACCTACTTCAACAACTACTACGGCGATCCGCGCAACGTCACGGTGTCGCTGCGCGCGCGCTTCTAGGGCCACGGCCGGCCTGCCCTCGTTTCCCGGTTTTTCCCCGGTTTTTCTTCACGGTTTTTCCTCCCGCTTTTTCCAACCTTTGCACATGACTGCCATGACGCACCCCAGCAATCCTGCGGACTTCCGCTTCGCTCCCCACCCCCTCACGCGCCTGATCCGCCAATGCCTGGGCGCCGGCCTGGCCCTGGCCGCCGTGGGCGTGGCGGCCCAGACGGCCGAGGGCCCGGCCCTCAAGGAGGTGACGGTGAGCGACCAGGCCGAGGCCATCGGCGGACTGCAAAAGACCTATGCCGGCGGCCAGATCGCGCGCGGCGGCGACCTGGGCATCCTGGGCAAGACCGACCAGATGAACGTGCCCTTCAGCACGACCAACTACACCTCGGAGCTGATCGAGAACCAGCAGGCGCTGACCATCGCCGACGTGGTGATGAACGACGCCTCGGTGCGCACGCTGCAGGCGCGCGGCGGCTATGGCGATGACTTCCAGGTGCGGGGCTTTTCCCTGTCCATGCGCGATGTGTCGGTGAACGGCCTGTACGGCCTGTCGCCCTCCACGCGACTGCCGCTGGAGGTGATCGAGCGCGTGGAAGTGCTCAAGGGCCCCGGCTCGCTGACCAATGGCGTGGGTCCCAGCGGCAGCATCGGCGGCAGCATCAACGTGGTGACCAAGCGCGCGGGCGACGTGCCGCTGAACCGCCTGACCGCCACCTACATGGGCAAGGCCCAGTTCGGCACCCACCTGGACGTGGGCCGCCGCTTTGGCGAAGACAACCAGTGGGGCGTGCGGGTGAACGGCGTGTGGCGCAACGGCGAAGGCAACATCGACGGCGGCCGCCAGCGCCTGGGCCTGGCCTCGGTGGGGCTGGACTACGAAGGCCAGGGCCTGCGCTGGTCGCTGGACGCGCTGACCACCAGCGGCAAGACCACGGAGTTCCGCCCGCAAAGCGCCTTCCTGGCCGGCATCACCCAGGTGCCCGCCGTGCCCGACAGCCGCACCAACTTCAACCCGGGCACGGAGCTGCTGGACAAGGCCAAGACCGTGATCTCGCGCGTGGAATACGACATCAATGCCAACACCTCCGTCTACGGCGGCGTGGGCTACAGCGATGTGTCCAGCGACCAGAGCTTCCCCACGGCCGTGCAGCGCATCGACTCGCTGGGCAACTTCACGGTGCGCAACGGCTTCTACGACGAGTTCAACAAGACCACCTCGGCCGACGTGGGCCTGCGCACACGCTTCAAGACCGGCGCCATCGGCCACACCGTGGTGGCAGCGGCCAACTACATGGACCGCGAGAGCGGCTACTTCTACCAGCTGACCACCAAAGCCGTCCCCTCCAACATCTACAACCCGTCGCCCCTGCCTGCCATCGACTTCGTGCGCGGCGCGCCCACCAAGAACGCCGAGCTGACGCAGCACAGCCTGGCGCTGGCCGACACCATGGCGCTGTTCAGCGACCGCCTGCTGGTGACCGTGGGCCTGCGCGACCAGACCATCGACCAGAAGAACGCCAGCGGCACCACGCTGTACAAGGCCAGCGCCGTGACGCCGCTGGCCGGCGTGGTGTTCAAGCCGCAGAACCATGTCGCGGTCTACGCCAACTACACGGCAGGCCTGTCGGCAGGCGGCACGGCCGGGCCCAACACGGCCAATGCCGGCCAGGTGTTCGCGCCGCAGAAGTCCAAGCAGTACGAGGTCGGCGTGAAGGTGGACTGGGGCCGCATGACCACGCAGGCCGCGCTCTACCAGATCCAGCGCCCGGGCTCCATGACGGACCCGGTGACCAATGTCTACAGCTTCGGCGGCGAGACGCGCAACCGCGGCCTGGAGCTGACCGCCTACGGCGAGATCCACAAGGGCCTGCGCCTGCTGGCCAGCGCGGCCTTCAACAACGCCAGGCTCTCGCGCACGGCAGGCGGCGTGAACCAGGGCAACGATGCCAACGGCGTGCCCGATCGCACCTTCAACCTGGGCCTGGACTGGGATACGCCCTGGGTGGAGGGCCTGAGCCTGAACGGCCGCGTGATCCACACCTCGTCCATGTACTACGACGCGGCCAACATCCTGCGCATGCCCGGCTGGACACGCCTGGACCTGGGCGCACGCCTGCGCACCCATGTGGCCGGCAAGCCCGTGGTGCTGCGCGCCAGCCTGGAGAACGTCAGCAACAAGAGCTACTGGGTGACTGCCGCCGGCTACACCACCACGGGCGCGCCGCGCACGCTGATGCTGTCGGCACAAGTGGACTTCTAAGCTTCCGGCCACCGGCAACCGGCAACCGCCCCGCCCCCGGCATGGCGCCGGGGGCGCGGTGATGGCGGGGCCCCCAGGCCCCCTTCTGTCAGAGAAAAAAACACCCCATGCAAAGCCACACGATCAAGACCTGGGCCTGGTTGCACAAATGGAGCAGCCTGGTCTGCACCGTCTTCATGCTGCTGCTGTGCCTGACCGGCCTTCCGCTGATCTTCCACCACGAAATCGGCCACCTGCTGGGCACCGAGGTGGAGGCCCCGCCCATGCCCCAGGGCACGCCCCATGCCAGCCTGGACAAGGTGCTGGAGGTGGCCCGTACCCAGCACCCGGACCGCGTGGTGCAGTTCGTCTCCAAGTCCGACGACACCGACGACCTCTGGTTCGTCACCATGACGCCCACGCCGGCGCCCACGGACGATTTCCGCTCCGTGGTCATCGATGCGCGCACGGCCGAACTGCTGGCCCAGCCGCGCTTCGACCAGGGCTTCATGTGGGTCATGTTCAAGCTGCACGTGGACCTGTTCGCGGGGCTGCCGGGCAAGCTGTTCCTGGGCTTCATGGGGCTGCTGCTGCTGATCGCCATCGTCAGCGGCGTGGTGCTGTACGCGCCCTTCATGCGCAAGCTCGATTTCGGCACCGTGCGCCGCACGCGCCAGCCGCGCCTGAAGTGGCTGGACCTGCACAACCTGCTGGGCATCGTCACCCTGGTGTGGCTGTTCGTGGTGGGCGCCACCGGCATGATCAATACCTGGGCCGACCTGCTGATCAAGTACTGGCAGCATGACCAGCTCAGCAGCGTGCTGGCGCCCTACCAGGGCCAGGACACGGTGCCGGTGGCGGAGCGCGCCTCGCTGCAGCAATCGCTGCAGGCCGCCCAGCAGCAGGTGCCGGGCACCAGGCTGTACTTCATCGCCTTCCCCGGCACCACGCTCTCCAGCCCGCACCACCACACCTTCTTCCTGCGCGGCAACGAGCCCCTGACCTCGCGCCTGTTCCTGCCCGTGCTGGTGGACGCCAGGACCGCCCAGGTCACGGCCGCGCCCGCCCTGCCCTGGTATCTGACGGCGCTGCTGGTGTCCCAGCCGCTGCACTTCGGCGACTACGGCGGGCGGGCCATGCAGATCCTCTGGGCGCTGCTGGACATCGCCAGCATCATCGTGCTGGGCACGGGCCTGTACCTGTGGGTCAACAAGGGCAAGAGCCTGCCGGCCCCGCAGCCCGCGCCGCGCGGCAAGGAGGTCTCGGCATGAGCGGCGCGCGACACCGGGGCTTTCTCGCCCTCTGGGGCTGGCCCATCGCGCTGGGCGTGCTGACGGCCATCGGCCTGGTCTCGGCCCTGTTCAGCGACGGCGGCCTTGGCGACATGCTGGCCGGCGTCTGCCTGGCCGTTCCCACGGCGGCAGGGATCTGGCATGGATGGCTGCGGCGCAGGCCGCCGGGCTGAAGCCGGGGCAGGCCGGCACGGCGCTCAGTCGCGCCGGTCGCGCTGGCCTGCGCTTTCCAGCAGCTGCTGCAAGGCTGCGCCCAGTGGCCGCCAGACATCGGTGACACCGGCCCAGTCGCCGGCCAGGCAGGCCTGCTCCAGGCTCCTGGTCAGTCCGCTGGCCCGCTCCTGTCCCAGCAGGCGCAACACGCTCTGCAGGCTGTGCGCCTGCCTGCGCAGGGCCATGGCGTTCTGCTCCGCGATAAGGACCTCAATCCGGGCGATATCGTCGGGCAAGTGTGCAAGGCAGATGTCACGGTAGCTGTGGAACAGGCCTGCGTCGCCACCAAAGAAATTGGCGATGGCGAGCGCGTCCGACGGCGCATCCGGTTGCACATCCGGTCGCACATCCGGCTGCGCATCGGCGCCCTCGCCCGTCCCGGCCTCCTGCCTGGGAGGGGGAGGCGGCGCATGCTGCTGGAGCACCGACTCCACGCAGTCCACCAGTTGCGCCACCGACACCGGCTTGAGCAGCACGCGCCACACCTTCAACTGCTCCAGCTGCAGCGCAACATCGGCCCGCACGCCCGCACTGAAGACCACGGCGCAGCAGCCCGCCTGCGGCGAGCGGCGCAGCCACTCGATCAGCTCCACGCCGGAGGCGCCGGGCAGCATCAGATCGGTGATCAGCAGGGCAAAGGACTGGGTTTGCAGCAGTTGCTGGGCCTGCTCCGCACTCGTGCAGGACACCAGCGTGAGGGGCAGGCCCTCCACCGCCAGCGCAACGAACCGCGCAATCGAGGCATCGTCCTCGACCAGCAGGACCGCAGGAAGGGGCGCGTTCACGCCGCCGGCCCGCCCAGCAGCCCGCCCAGCGCTTCGGGCAGTTCCTGCACCAGCTGGGGCTTGTGGATCACGCGCACGCCGCCCAATGCGAAGGCATAGGCCTCGCGCTCTGACGCCTCCAGCGAGGTGACCACCAGCAGCTTGCAGCGCGCGAACTGCTCATGGGTGCGCAAGGTGGTGATCAGTGCGGCGCCGTCGATGTCGGGCAGCAGGATGTCCACCAGCAGCACATCGGGCTGGATCTGGCCGTACAGCGCCATGCCCGTGATCCCGTCGTTCGCCACATGCAGCTGGACGTCGGGAAAGTGACGCTGCACCAGCATGCGCACCAGATTCTGGAAGTGCACGGAGTCCTCGATCAGCAGCACGCGCTGCCCGGTGCCCGAACCCGCCTGGGCAGGGGCCGGCGCCTGTGCCACCGCTGGTGCGCCGGGCACCCCGGGCGCTGCGCGCTCGCCCTGCCTGCTGCGCCAGCGCTCCACGGAAGCGCGCGTAATGCGGCGATGGCCTCCGGGCGTCTTCCAGGCCTCCAGCTCGCCGCGATCGACCATGAGCTGGACCGATCGCACGGCCATGCCCAGCAGCTTTGCCACCTCGGCAGTCGTGTAGTGCGGAATTTGGCCTGATGGGGTGCTGTTCTCGGACATGGCAGCAATTTTGCATCAAATACGATTGAAAAATTCAATATAAATTTGATGAATTTGATATTTATGATTTAACCTCACGCAGCCCCCTTCAACTGCGTTGTGAAAGGTCCGCCATGAAGAAGATACTGATCGTCGAAGACCAGGCCGACATCCGCAAACTGCTGCGCATGACGCTGGAGTCCGGCGCCTACGAGGTCATGGAGGTGCCCACCGCCGACGAAGCCTGGGCCGTGGCCCAGCGCAACAAGCCCGATATCGTGCTGCTGGACATGATGATGCCCGGCACGCTGGACGGCCTGGAGGTGTGCTGTCGCATCAAGACCTCCTACGATCTGCGGCATACCCTGGTGGTACTGCTCACCGCCCGGGACAGCGCAGAGGACCGCGAGGCGGGCTTCAATGCGGGCGCCGACGAATACCTGGTCAAGCCCTTCAGCCCGACCCGGCTGCTGCAGATCCTGGCCAGCCTTGAAAGGAGCGACTGATGATGATGCGCGCACGAGAGACCGGCCGCGTGGACCTGTCCATGGCGGACGGCTGGCACTGGATGCAGGCGTTCGCGCCGGCCCGGCCCGTTCCTGTGCCGCACGACGGGTTGACCGCCATCGTCGCGCCCCGGAATTTCTGATGGAGCATCTTCATCATGTCTGATCGAGCTACCGCGCATCATTTCCTGGGTGCCGGACGCAGCGCCCACATCAAGGCACTGGTGCTGACCTTTGCCCTGTGCGTGCTTGCCGGGCTGGTGCTCTTCGTCTGGAGCCAGCTGCACGCCGAGGCCGACCAGAGCAAGTCCCAGGCCGCATTGCTGGCGCGCGTGCTGGAGGACCAGACGGCCAAGACCTTCGAGAACACCGAAATGGCCCTGTCCAGCCTGGCGCACCACCCCGCCATCCTGGCCGCCGGCAGCACGCGCAGCACGCGCGAGGCCGCCATGGCCCAGCTGATCGCCCAGCTGCCCTACCTGCGCAGCATGGCCCTGCTCGACGACAAGGGACTGATCCTGGCCAGCACCCAGGCGGGCGAGGCCGGCCAGCAGATCGACATGCAGGAGCTGCTGCACGACAAGAGCGCCGTCGTCGTGCCCGGCAAGCCCCTGCTGGGCCGGCTGGTGCCCGGCCGTGGCCTGTCGGCCCTGGCGCCCCGCGCGCACCCGTCGCCGCGCGGCGTATCGTTTCTGCCGCAGCTGCTGGGCTTTCACCAGGACAACGGCATGCCCGCCGTGCTGGTGGCCCTGATCAACCCCGACGCCGTGGCCAACTTCTACCAGGCCACGCTGGAGATCCTCAGCTACGAGGCCGTGCTGCTGACCTACGACGGCCGGCCGCTGGCCAGCACCAATGCGGGCACGGGCGTGCAGGCGACCGCCGTGCTGCAGACACCGCTGTTCCGGCAGTGGCTGCCGCACAGCGAATTCGGCTCCTACATCGGCGCGGGCATGCTCGGCTCCCATGAGATCGTGTCGTTTCGCACCGTGCGCAACTGGCCCCTGCTGCTGGTGGTGGAGGAGCCCTACGCAGCCCTGGTGGCGCGCTGGAGGGATGACGCCTTCGCCTTCTTCGTGGCCGGCGTGGCCCTGCTGGCCCTGGTGCTGGGCCTGAGCTGGTCGGTGCTCAAGACGCGCAGGGAGCAGAAGACGGCACAGCAGGCCATGGAGCAGGCCCAGGCACGCCTGGCGCGCAGCGAGCACGAGATGGCCGTGCTCATGCGCAGCGTGCAGGAGCTGATCTTTCGCACCGACAGCGAGGGTCTGCTGACCTTCGTGAACGCACGCTGGGAACAGCTGACCGGCCAGCCCAGCTCCGAGGCCGTAGGGCAGCCGCTGGAGAACATCGTGGACGGCCCGTACCGCGCGCAGATCCAGGCCCTGCTCGATCCCCTGGCCCGGCTGGCGCCGCGCAACTGCCAGGCCATGTTCCAGCTGCCGGGCCGCCGGGAAATACTCTGCGACATCGCCGTCGTCCCCCTGCTGCGCGACGGCCGGCTCGTGGGCTTCGCGGGCAGCGCCGTGGACGTGACGGCCCGCTGGAAGGCGCAGCAGGAGCTGCAGACCCAGCTGGCCTTCCAGCACCTGCTGTTCGAGACCACGCCCCTGCCCATGCTGGTCACCGACGCGGACCACCGCGTGGTACTGGTCAACAAGGCCTGGGAGGACTTCTTCGGCCGCGGCCGCTATGCCGTGCTCGGCCACGAGATCAAGGGCCTGCACTCGCGCGACGATGCCCTGCTGCAGATACGCAGCAACCAGGTCGTGATGCGCTCGGGCCAGCGCATGGTGCTGGAGGCCCGGCTGCCCCACATGGACGGCAGCTACCGCGACGTGCAGATCTCCAAGGCGGCGGTCAAGGATGCCCAGGGGCAGACCACCGGCGTGCTCAGCATCTTTGTGGATGTGAGCGAATTCCGCGCGGCCGAGCATGCCACGCGCGAGGCCCGCGACGCGGCCGAGGAGGCCTTCCGCGTGAAGTCGGAATTCGTCGCCAACATGAGCCATGAGCTGCGCACCCCGCTGCAGTCCATCATGGGCTTTGCCGAGCTGGGCAGCCTGCGCTCGCGCGGCAATCCCGCCATGGCCGACATGTTCAACGACATCCATGCGGC